>JBBITB010000113.1:0-18320 GCA_037440985.1 Microcoleaceae cyanobacterium bin_387 | reverse complement strand
TCTTCCTTCTTCCTTCTTCCTTCTTCCCTCTTCCTTCTTCCTTCTTCCTTCTTCCCTCTTCCTTGTTCCCTCTTCCTTCTTCCTTAATTATGATAGGGGAATGCGTGAGCGCGATCGTGTTTGACGATGATGTAACACTGTCCAAACGGCAGCTAAGACATCGGAGAAAGTTTCCGTTGATAACAATTGAGGTAAAAATAGATGACGATTTACGACTGATTCTAACTCAAAAAACCAATAGATCGGCATGAAAGGAGAAATCCATAATTTACTTCCGTTAGTTTTCTCGGTAAGATGATAATCACCATAATAACCTTGAACCGCGGAAATAATGGATGAATTAATGACACTGGCTTCTTGATCTCGTTTATTCTGCACATATAAAACCGCGTCTTCATAAGTTTGATAAACTGACATTCTTTTTACCAAAGAAGAAGTACCTAAAAAACCATTATTTGCCGCTAATTGTGCAATATTTTCTAAGATATGAGCATAACTAATATCTCGTTCCGCACCCAAACCAATACAGGCCATTAAACGAGTCGGAATTTCGATTAATTGACTCAGGGCACAGAGAGAAACCGCATCTTCCGTGAAAGTTGCCATTTCCGTTTCATCCCCTCGCACTAAACTATCAACACCACCATCAATTAAAAGAATAGCATCGATACCCAAATGTTCTATTAATGTACGATAATTAGAGAGAAGGGGTTGAACTCCGGTTTTATGAAAACACCAGATTGTCACATCTTCATGTTTCTTTTCCGCAAACCATTGACTGAGATAGAGTTCGGGAAAATAGCCCCTAAATACTCCGGTTTTCGCGGTAACACCAACTAAAGTATCAGAGAGAATTACAATATTTTCACGGCGGGCAATATAATAAGAAACCCCCAGATCAGAAAAACTCAGATTTGCTAAATGAACATGGGGAACTCGTTTTTGTAATTCAAAGTAGATGGGAAGTCCACAAAAAATATCAAAACCGCCACCCATTCCCGCGATCAGTAAATTTTGACAGGATGATAAATGATCAAATATTGGTAAGTTTAATTCCATATTTTTTCCAGTAAGAGAGGTTAGGGTTTTTCATGGCATTAACTTATTCGAGTATTTTCCGAATCAATCGGGGGAGGTGAGGGATTTTACAATAAGATACTCTCTGAGGATATCTTATTGTTTTTTTGTCACATCCGGGTTATCATCATTGTACAGGATAGTCTTCTCCTGTTGCGGATCATCCCTTGCCCAATTTATTTCTTGAGTTAATTATGGATCGTTCTAAGATTGTCGCGATTGTCACAGGTGTGATTTCTCTGATCCTCGCGATCGCGTATCTTTTGCTGGTGCAATTGCTAGACTTTCGTGGGGAAATGTTACCCGCGCCCATCACCGACTTACCTCCTTCTGTGATTACCCCGCAAACTCGGATTATCCCCATCATATCTCATCACAACCTATGAGTTTTATCAAGTCTCCGAAATATTCCTAATTGGGGATGTAAGAATTATTATGGGTAAACAGGTATTCTGTTTTCACCTCAGAAAAATTTGACTTGATCCCTTAGTAATAATGGAAACACCTCTATGAGATTAGATATCTTAGCATTAACTTTCACATCACAAATTTTCACGCTCCCTGTTAACGCGCAAATTGTTTCCCCTTTAACTACCTTAGTTAACCCGGAAATTTCTCACAATTTAATCGCCCAAGGAAGCGCGACTAATTCTGCAATTACAATGGGACAGGCTACGGATCTAATTACTCGTTGGTTAGAAGCAAAAGGGAAAAATTTTTCGCCCCCTTTTGATAAAAAAATCCTGGCAAATTTTACCACAGGAGAATTATATATTGATACTCTGAGGGCGATTAATTTATTAAAAAAGAATGACGGTTATTATCGTTACGGAGTCCAAAAAGTGGAAGGGGTGGAACGATTCGCGTCTTCTCTTAATAAAGCGACTATTGAAGTCAAAGTGACAGAAGAAGTTACCTATTATCAAAACGGAAAAGTTGATAGTAGTAGTTTTAATACAAAACTGGTTCGCTATAGTTTAGAATATGAGGAGGGTTTGTGGAAAATAGCCGAGTCTCAGGTTCTTCCCTAACACGATCGCGCCCCAGGGAGGAATACTCTCTGGGATCTTTCTCCAGATAATTTCCCTTAACAATTATTTACAAATATTTAAGGACAATAAGGCTTGATAGTATTCGAGATTTCTGTTACCCTAAAAAGGGTGACTAACTCAATATTGTATCTAAAAATAAAGCGAACGCGTGAAAATTCTGGTTATAGCAAATGGGAAAGGGGGCGTAGGGAAAACTACCACGTCTATTAATTTAGCCGCGATCCTACAGACAAGGTTTAAGACTTTGCTGGTAGATGCCGATCCCCAAGGATCAGCATCTTGGTGGTTTGAAAGAGGGCAAATGTCTTTTGATATTTCGACAGAGACAGATCCTAAATTATTAAAAGAATTACGCAAAGTTAAGGGTTATGATTTAGTAGTAGTAGATACTCCTCCCGCGTTGCGCTCGGAAGCATTAAAAGCAGTGGTAGAAGCCGCGGATTATTTAGTGTTACCCACTCAACCCGCGTTAATGGATTTAACTGCGTTAATTGAGACAATTCAAGTAGTAATTGCCCCTTCCCAGGTAAAACATCGAGTTTTATTAACAAAAGTTGATCCCCGTTGTTTAAATGACGCATTTGATGTTCAAGACTCATTAAGAGACGTGGCAATACCTGTGTTTAATAATTTTATCAGAGCTTATAAAGCCCATGAAAGAGCGCCGATTGACGGTGTTCCCATTATTCAGGCTAAGGGGAATAATTCTCAAGAAGCCGCGTCTGACTATCAACGAGTTACCTTTGAGTTATTACGCGACTGGAAAAATTAAAAATTAAAAAGAAGGAAGAAGGAAGAAGGAAGACAGTTGACAGTTGACAGTTGACAGTTGACAGTTGACAGTTAAAAATTATCAACTATTGATTATCAATTATCAATTGTCCATTGCCCAATCCCCAATCCCCATATCCCCAATCCCCATTCCCCATTCCCCATTCCCCATTACCCATTACCCTATCTAGTCTTGTTGGGTAGAGAATTGTGTTGCGCCGACAAAAGACAACACGATCGCGATCGTCAATAATATCAAAATAGAATACCAAGGAAAATGACTCATATCATAGGCAGCACTTCGTAAACCGATACTGGCATAAGTTAAAGGTAATAAATAAACCACTCCTTTAAGAATAGGGGGTAAAGTAGAAGGATCAAAAAAAGTTGCCCCTAAAAACGACATGGGAATAATAATAAAATTATTGTATAATCCCACAGATTCTAAAGATTTAACCCTCAATCCCACGATTACACCTAAACTCGAAAAAACCGCACAATTTAATACCATTAACAACAGAAATAAAGGATGTAAAAATACCAATTTTTGTGTAAATAAAATCCCGATAATAATAACAGAGCCAGAAGTCAACGCACCTCGAAAAATACCCGCGAGAACTTTACCGATATGTAAAGATAAAGGATTAATTGGAAGTAATAACATTTCTTCAAAAATTTTGGTAAAAAGACGTTCCCCACAAATAGAAAACACCGTTCCCGAAAAACTAACAGTCATCGAAGATAAAGCCACCATTCCGGGTATAATAAACTCCAAATAACTAGCACCGATCGCGGGTTTAGGTAAAGAGCTGCCCAACCCCAAACCAAACGCGATAATATAAATAATAGGAGAAACCAAACCCGCGCTCGCGATCTGAACAACTCGAACTCGTAAATCTAACCAATCGCCCCAAAAAACAGTAAAACTATCAGTTAAAATCAATTTAATACGCGATAACCTTTTCATAATTCCCTGGTTTGTATAAACATAAAATAGTACCCACCTCTGGCGGGTACTAAAAAATTATATCCTGTCAGAGGACATTTTCAGAGCAAAAGATCAGCATTTCTCATTCCTTGCTTTGTCTTCTAGTCAGCCTTTGTGGTTTAATATGATCTGACTCATGCCTTGATGTTGTCTGTGCCTTTGTGGTTTAACATTATAGCCACCTCAACGGTTAAGATATTTTTCATAACAACCCAAACCCTTGATTTGATTGATTCTTCCTTCTTCCTTCTTCCTTCTTCCTTCTGGTATATTAATAAATTTGTTCAAGACGACGAAAATCTTTTTCCACTTCCGCCCAAAGTGCGCGATTATGGGGATCAGTGCGTAAAGCTTTTTTTAAATAAATACGGGCTTTTTCTATCTGTTTTTCATTAATTAACTGACGGGCCCATCTTTCATAGGTAATGGCTTGCCATTGACGCACCTCTTTGTCGTTCGGTATCCGTTGCGATAACCCCTCTACCAACGCGATCGCGCGCGGATACTTTTGACATTTTAATAACTGTTGTAACTGTAAATAAGAATCACGCTTTAACTTCAGTTCCAAATCCGATAAATTATTATATTCCAAAGGGGGTTGTGCGTGTGTCACATTAACCCTAACTTTTGGTGATACATTTATCTCACTTGGTGAGACAGTTTGAGGAGGAGAAGTTGACAAAACTTCCTGATCCGTAGGAGCAAATTCCAAGAGATATTTATAGGCCTCAGTTAGGGCAATAAACTTATTTTGAGCCTGTTGATCACCCGGATTTAGATCAGGATGAAATTGGCGAGCCAAACGGCGATAGGACTCCTTAACTTTTGATAAGGGCGCCCCATTTCTTAATCCCAATTGCCGATAGTAATCTGTAATATCCATAGCCATGAATTATGGCAAAATTCCTTTGCTAAAAATGATGATTTTGGGCAAAACACACCTGACAACATCGGATTTTAGGACTCATACAGAAACCGGGTTTCGAGGGCGAAATGGCTGGTTTTTTCTGAGCAGTTTCAAACCTCAAACCCGGTTTCTTCAATGATTGTAATTACTCAATCACGCGGTCAATAAGACCATATTCTTTGGCCTCATGGGGAGACATAAAATAATCACGATCCATGTCTTTCTCAATTTTTTCAATCGGTTGACCGGTACGATCGCAATAAATCTGATTTAATTGACGACGAATGCGTAAAATTTCCTTCGCTTCAATTTCAATATCCGTAGCTTGGCCTCTAGTACCACCAGAGGGTTGATGAATCATGATCCGCGAATGGGGAAGGGCTAACCGTTTGCCTTTCGTGCCTGCGGCCAAGAGGAAAGAACCCATTGATGCGGCTAAACCTACACAAATTGTAACAACATCAGATTTAATATGTTGCATGGTGTCATAAATTGCGAGACCAGATGTTACCATTCCCCCCGGAGAATTGATGTAAAGAATAATATCTTTACCTGAATCTTCCGAATCAAGATAAAGCATAACCGCGATAATTTGATTCGCGATTTCATCATCAATATCTTTACCTAAAAAGATAATGCGTTCCCGATAGAGACGATTATAGATATCAATCCACTGAGTATAAGATTCACCGGGCATCCGGTAAGGTACTTTAGGGACACCAATTGGCATATTAAGGCACTCCGTTAAATAGTGAATGGGTAATGGGGATGGGTGATTGGGGATTGGGGATTGGGCAATGAGAAATTGATAATCGATAATCAATAGTTGATAATTTTTAACTGTCAACTGTCAACTGTCAACTGTCAACTGTCAACTGTCTTCCTTCTTCCTTCGTTAATTATCGAGCCGTTGCGAGAGGTTTAGGAGCTTCTTCAGAGGTTAGAATGCGGTCAATGAGACCATATTCCAAGGCCTCTTCAGGAGTCATATATAATAAGCGATCCATGTCTTTCGCAATTTTTTCGGTAGTCTGTCCAGTAGTCTTCGAGAGAATTTCTAGCATTGTTTGTTTATTCGCCAGAACTTCCTGAGCGCGAATTTGGATATCCGTCGCTTGGCCTCGCGTGTAAGCTTTCGGTTGATGGAGGACGATACTCGCGTGGGCAAGACTGGCGCGACATCCCTTCGTTCCCGCGGATAACAACATCGCGGCCATTCCCATCGCAGTACCCATACAGATCGTATGGACGGGGGGCTTAATATAGTTAATCGTGTCACAGATGGCAAAAGCTTCGGTTTCAAAACCGATGGGATCGCCACTATAACTAGAAGTGCCTGTGGAGTTGATGTAAATTTTAATGGGTTTTTCTGCGTCTTCGTACTGTAGATAGAGTAACTCCGCGATGATCAGTTCTGTGACCGCGGGTACGAGGGGCATACCCAAATAGACAATTCGCTCCTTCAGCAAGAGGGAAGGTAAGTCGGGTGGGGGGGTACGAGAGTACGCGTCCCCGTAGGGTGATTGTACAGCTTGGATGGGTATGTTCATATCGAAAATCAGGGTCGGAACTGATGGAGTTATTCTTACTTATAGAAATATTAGCGCAAGCCTTGGGTGACTGTAATGAAAGTTAGTTTGCTGCCTGTTCTGAGTGATGTCAATGTGGACGCGTCTTCTTCCTCGAGTCAGCGTCACTTGTCTATGTCCATAGGCGCGATCGCGTCTCAGCTTGACAAAACTGTACCATTAAACCTCTGTTTGATTTTGGACCATAGTGGTTCAATGGGGGGGCGTCCATTGGATACGGTGAAAAAGGCCGCGCTCCAATTGGTCGATCGTCTCAAACCCGGCGATCGTCTTTCCGTAGTTACCTTTGATCATCAAGCGAAAGTTATTATCCCGAATCAGGTGATTGAAGATCGTGTCAAAATTAAACGCCAAATTGATAAATTACGGTCGGGGGGGGGGACATCTATTGATGAGGGAATTAAGTTAGGGATTGAAGAATTAGGAAAGGGAAAAAGAGAGACGGTTTCTCAGGCTTTTTTGTTAACGGATGGGGAAAATGAACATGGGGATAATAACCGTTGTCTAAAATTGGCAAAACTGGCAATGGAATATAATATGACTTTGAATACTTTGGGATTTGGGGAGAATTGGAATCAGGATATTTTAGAAAAAATCGCGGACTCTGGTAACGGGACGATGGTTTATATTGAAAATCCAGAGCAAGTCGTACAAAAGTTTGATAGTTTATTTCAACGGATGCAGTCCGTAGGTTTGACTAATGCTTATTTATTATTATCGCTAATACCTAATGTGAGATTGGCCGAATTGAAACCGATCGCGCAAGTTTCCCCTGATACGATTGAGTTACCGGTGCAACGGGAAGGGGATAAATTTGTGGTACGTTTAGGGGATTTAATGCAGGATGTGGAACGGGTGATTTTAGCGAATCTTTATCTCGGACAATTATCGGAAGGAAGACACGCGATCGCGCATTTACAAATTCGTTATGATGATCCCTTAATGGGTCAAGGTTTATTATCTGATCCTGTCGCGATAGAAGCTAATGTAATGAAAGCCTATCAACCGATGATTAATCCCCAAGTCCAACAACATATTTTAGCTTTAGCTAAATATCGACAAACTCAAATTGCAGAACAAAAATTACAACAGGGCGATCGCGCTGGAGCCGCGACTATGTTACAAACCGCGGCGAAAACGGCTTTACAAATGGGCGATAAAAGTGCCGCGACTGTTTTACAAACCAGTGCGACTCGTTTGCAAGCTGGACAAGAATTATCGGAAGGCGATCGGAAGAAAACTCGCATTGTTTCTAAGACGGTTTTGCAGTAAATATCAGAAATCGGGTTTCTTCATCGAAAAGTCATTTTTGCCAACAGTCTGAAGTCAGAAACCCGGTTTCTTCACAAAAAAGTCATTTTTGCCAAGAGTTTGAAGAGAGAAACCCGGTTTCTTCGATTCTAGTTATCGGCGAATCGCCTATAATATTGATAGATGCAATTGCTCACCTACTAAAAGAGATATTGATAATCCCAAATCTCCCATCTAAAATCCCAAATTGGTATAAGGAGTGGTTGTATGAGCCAAACAATATCGGAAGGGGTACACTGGACAACCGCGGATCTCGAATTATTACCCGATAACGATAATCGTTATGAAATTATTGATGGGGAGTTATTGGTGACAAGATCACCGCATTGGAAGCATTAAAAAACCATTGGCCGAATCTATTCTGCCCTTGATAATTGGTCGCTTTCTACTGGTTTAGGAGAAGCTTCTATTAATCCGGGGCTGATTTTTACCGATGCCGATAATGTTATTCCTGATGTCGTCTGGGGGAGTAATGAACGCTTGGCGATGTTGTTAGATAATGCCGGACATTTAACCGCGGCTCCTGAGTTAATCGTTGAAGTCTTATCCCCAGGGTTTGATAATGAAAGACGCGATCGTGATTTGAAACTTAGACTTTATTCTTCTCGCGGGGTTCAAGAATACTGGATTGTTAATTACCATTTGCAACAAATTGAGGTTTATCGACGACAACAAGGGACTTTAAGACTGATTACAACTTGGTTGAATAACGATGACTTGACATCTCCTTTATTACCCGGTTTCTCTTGCACGATCGCGTATTTATTTAACCTAAGTAGGTTGGGTTGAGCATAGGCAAACCCAACAGACATCGTGCCTTCTTCCTTCTTCCTTCTTCCCTCTTCCTTCTGATATAATAAAAAGTGACACTCTCAAAATATAACTATAAAATGCCACCATGACAGCACTTACCCTTAATCTTAATCCCATTGTCACCTTAACGGATGAACAGTTTTATCAACTTTGTCAGGAAAATGAGAATATCAAAATAGAACGCACTAACAAGGGAGAATTAATTATTATGCCACCAGTCGGAGGAGAAACGGGAAACCGTAATGCGGGGTTAACAGCACAATTATGGAATTGGACAATTAATGATAAAAGTGGTATTGCCTTTGATTCCTCTACGGGTTTTAAATTACCTAATGGGGCCGATCGTTCTCCCGACGCGTCTTGGGTAAAATTAGAACGATGGAATGAGTTAACCTCGGAACAAAAACAACGATTTGTTCCCCTTTGTCCTGATTTTGTCGTGGAATTACTCTCCCCCAGTGATAGTTTAAAAAATACACAAGAAAAAATGATGGAATATCGAGCTAATGAAGCTCGTTTAGGATGGTTAATTAATCGTAAAACTCGACAAGTCGAAATTTATCGTCCGGGTGAAGATGTCTTAATTTTAGACTCTCCTAGCACTTTATCAGGTGAGGATGTGCTCCCCGGTTTTGTCTTAAATCTTGATTTGATTTGGTGATTTTTTCCTCTTTTAGGTTATAGTTCGACGATCGGTTTACCCGTAGGGACACGGCACTGCCGTGTCCCTACTATGCAGAGAAGATACTGGTAAAAGAGCCCCTACAAACTCGACTGGAGTCCTTCCATGCCCTTGTGGTTATACCATTTTGAAAACCAGCCCCGATTAATAAGATCCCTGCTGTTTTATTAAGGGAAAAATTTAGGAAAAATCAACACTTTGTAGGGGCGGGTTCGCCGATCAATGTTCCTACCGACAAATAACCTAAATAAACCCGCCCCACACGGTTCTTTAATTAAGTGAATCATTAATTTATGGGTGGGGATGGGGCGGGTTTATATTATTTTTCCGTGGGTATCAAAGATTTCAATAAAACAGATATGGAGATTGGGGGGAGCAAAATTCATTAAAGTTATCAGGAGCAACCTCGGTTAATTTGTCATTAATTTTAATTGATAAGATAGGGATCGGGAATCTTCAGACACGATGATAAATTCATAATAACCGAAATCGTCTAATTTCCCAGACCAATTGACTTCTTTTGATGACTCAAGGAGCGATCGCGCTTTTCGAGTATTCCCAGGAGTATAAATATAAAAATGAGTAGAGGAGGAAGCCGTTTCTAACTGAACTTGTAAATGTTGCCCTTTTTTCAAGTAGACAATATAAGCCTTTCCGCCTCCGGGTTGCAGAGTGCCTGAGACGGTTTTTTGAGCAGAGTTTTGCTCAAATTTTAACTCTTCTAAATTATGACCATTTTGTAAAGATTTCAAGGTTTCACCAGTAATAGCAAGCCAAACTTGACCAATCGGTTGATCTATCAAATTTTCATCGCGGGATTGTTCAGGAAATAAATGAAAAAATTGACTATCGGCTAAATTATAAAGGGCTTGACGGCTTAAATGTAATTCCTTAAGATCTTTCTTCCACTGGGTTAAATCCTGATAATCATACTTGCCTAAATTGCGTCTAGTATGCTCAGGGAAAGAGGCTAATTTTTTCAGGACATTATTAGCCGTTTCATGCCAACGATCGCGCCAAATTTTATCGGATTCCTCTTCTCCTAAACGTCGCCCCCCTAATTCAGGATATTTCTGATCAAATATCTCATCAACGAGACTGATAAAAAAACGCTCATTAATGCCTAATTTAGGAACGCGATCGCGCCATCCATCACCCGTAATTTTATCAAAAGAGATAAAACGATCATACCAAGTATTTCCCGCTAACCAACCGACACTCCCCATACCAATAATTACCACGATTACTAACAATATCTTTAGTGATTTTAAGACAAAAGGAGGAGATGACTTTAACGCGACAGTGCTCACCGGGGCAACAGCGACAACAGTTCCTCCCATATTATAAGAAACCTGGTTTTGTGTGCTATTATTGAGTTCTGGAGGGGGTTGTGTTGTGGGAGAATTTGACTGAGAGGCAGAGGCAAATACACCCGTTTGTAAAAATTGTAAAACTTCATGGGCAGAAGAAACGCGATCGCGGGCAGGATAAGCCAACATTTTCTCTAATAATGCGGCTAACTGAGGGGATAAAGAACAATCTTTATGCCAATTCCATTTTAAAGTTTGAGGATCAATTAATTGCTGGGGTTCTTTCCCTGTGAGTAATACTAAAATTGTCGCGGCTAAAGCATATAAATCACTATGGGGAAAAACCTTTCCCGCTCGGATTTGTTCCTCAGGAGCATAACCCATTTTGCCCAGACGGGTAGCCGTATTTGTGACATTACCAAATTCAGACGCGAGGGTTACAGCCACTTGTTTGACACCCCCAAAATCAATTAAAACCGGTAATCCATCGCCTTGACGCAGAATTAAATTCTCAGGAGAAATATCTCGATGAATTACCCCCAAACTGTGAATATACTCTAAAACAGGTAATAACTTTAAAAGTAGATCTTTACATTCAGATTCATTAAATCGTAATCCTCGTTGTTGACGTTCGTCTAATAAAGTGCGATAACTTTTTCCCTGGACATATTCCTGTACGAAAAACAAAGATATTTGATTTTGAAAAACCTCTTGAAACGTCTCACGAAACTGAGGAATTTGATCATGTTTTAATTGATAAAGTACATTAGCCTCTCGTTGAAATAGTTCCTGGGATTTTTGCAAAACATAGGGATCGTTAGATTGGGGGGCAAATTGTTTGACGACACAAAGTTCATTAAAGCGATAATTATCTTCAACAAGATAAGTCCGTCCAAAACCACCATATCCTAATTGACGGACAATACGATAACGGTTAGTGAGAATAAGCCCCGGAGTAAGAGGATTGAACATGGTAGATAAAAGTTTTGATAAACCTGAGATTATTTTAACTCAAATTGCTAGTTATATATACTCTCATACTCAGTTTATCTTGAGTTTTGCACCCTTGGGGAGTGAGAAGCCCTTCACAAACGGGATTGGGACTAAGTTAGTATTTATCACTACGAACTTAGGTAATTTTATGATCTAATATATGATGCTCACCAGTGGACTTAATGCCATTTTTCATTGTATAATAAATGAGAAGCTATCAAAACAGGAGACGTTTTAGAGAGCTATGCTAGGGAAAAGAGAATTAACAGGAGTGCATCAGTGGAGCGCGATCGCGTTTTTGGCGATTGTGTATTACACGACGGCTGAATTAGGACGAAATTTGGCTTCAACTCCTAATCAAGTAACTCCCCTGTGGCCTCCTGATGGATTCGCGTTGGCGGCTGTCTTATTATTAGGATGGAAGATTGCCCCAGGAATCGCGATCGGTTCTTTTTTGGCTAATGTTGGAGCCTTTTTAAAGATATCTAACTGGATGGCTCTCCTCACCTCCCTCATCGTAATTTTTACTATTGCCTGTGGGACGACTTTAGGTACTCTTTTAGCCGCGGCTCTTTTGGAAAAAATTGTGGGTACGGAAAATTTATTTAATCGCAAAATAAATGTGATAAAATTTGTCGTGTTTGGAGCGATGAGCGAAGCTATTGTTAGTGCCAGTATCGGTGTAAGTTCTTTGTGTGTTTTGGGTGGTTTTTCCGTGAAAAATTATGCCCATGATTGGGTGATTTGGTGGATGTCAAATTTTAGTGGTATTATGATATTTACCCCATTTTTATTATTAACTTATCAAAGGTTTTTTGCCAAAACAATGAAAATAAAATTGCTCAAAAAAATAAAAAAAATAATCACTTTTAAGAACCTTAAATTTCAGAAAAAAAAAAGTAAATGGATCGAATTATGTCTATTAATAGGATTAGTAATATCGCTGTGTAAGATAGCTTTTGGGGGTGGTTATTTTATTGAATATATGCTCATTCCCTGCCTGGTGTGGGGAGTTTTACGCTTTGGTTTATGGGACGCGAGTTTGTTAATTGTGATTATTTCTAGCAGTGCTGTTTTAGGTACTGTCAGGGGATATGGACCTTTTTTTATTAGCAATAATCTCAATACCTCTTTGGTATTATTACAATCTTTTATTTGCGTTGTTGTCTTAACAACTTTGATTCTTTGGGCTGCGATCTCCGAACAACAAGCAGTAGAAAATGAGTTAAGAGTTGAGAGGGAGGAATTAGCCACCACGCTCCAAGAATTAAAATATACACAATCTCAATTAATTCAAACCGAAAAAATGTCAAGTTTAGGGCAATTAGTGGCAGGTTTAGCCCATGAGATTAATCATCCTGTTCAGTTTATTTCCGGTAATTTATCCGATGCGGAAAATTATGTTGATATATTAATGGAGTTAATTAAACTTTATCAAAGTTATTATCCTCAAGCTAATTTTGAGATTGAAGATTTTGTAGAAGATAAAGAAATAAATTTTTTGATCGCAGAGATTCCTAAAGTTTTTTCTTCAATGGCTATCGGATCGGAGCGTATTAAACATCTTATTTTGTCTTTACACAATTTTGCCCAAACTGATCAAGCACATCTTCAATTTGTCGATATTCATGATGGCATTGAGAGTACATTAATGATTTTGCAGCATCGTCTGAAATCTCATGGTGAATATCACGCGATCGAACTTATTAAAGAGTATAATGAACTCCCCCTAATTGAATGTTATGTCTGCTCACTTAACCAAGTATTTATGAATATTTTAACTAACGCGATCGAAGTTTTAGAACCCCAAAGAATACTGAAAAAACCTAATAGTAATTTTGACACAGTGCCTCGGATTGAAATTATGACTAATATTTGTGATGAAAATCATGTAACTATCAGTATTTCTGATAATGGGACTGGGATCTCTTCTGAGATAATATCTCAGATTTTTGAGCCTTTTTTCACAACCAAACCCATCGGTAAAGGCACGGGTTTAGGTTTATCAATTAGTTATCAAATTGTGGTAGAGCAACATAAAGGACAATTAGAATGTTTTCCTCTCCCAGAGCAAGGAACCCAATTTCTAATTAAGTTACCCGTGACTCAAAATGCTTAGTGTTAGGTGTATGGAGTAGGAATGGGGAAGGGGATTGAGAAGGAGACATTTTACCCCAGATATCTCATCACCTGTCCCCGGTTCCCAATCAAGAGTTCCTACTCTCCATATCCTAAAAAGTTATTTATCATCGGATTGTTTAAGCGCGATCAAAATTTCGGGACGTTTCATCCGGGCATAACCACGAATTTTACGCTGTTTACCGATAAGTTTTAACTTCCGTAAAGACAATTGATCGTAATCTTCCGCCGTCAACAGTTGGGGGAAAGAAGGAGTTTTCGCATTCCCACGCGTTTTTACTTCCGGTTTAGCTGCGGGTTTAACGGGAATTTGCACTTCCGGTTTAGGAGCAGCTTTAATCCGTGCTTTAGGAATCACTTCCTCTTCTTCAGATTCAGCAATAATAGCAGAACTAGATATAGCTTTTTCGGCAAATAATTCGCGACGAATCACACTAATCTGTCCTTTGAGATCCTCTTCTAAGGATTTGACGGAATCGGCGACATATTGATGAATTGTTTGGACTGTGCGATCTAATTTGCGATCGATAAGTCGTTCTAATTCCTCTAATTGTCTTAAGATAGCTTCACGATTGCCGTGAGAAATAATAAAGGAAGAGGATACTGGATAATTACCAGATTGATCAATTTTTCTAGTCAAGATATCTACCTTCTCGTGAAATGTTTGTTCAAGTTTTTCGACCAGATGTTTAATCTGTTCTAATTGTTCCCCTTGAGAAATGGGATTAGCCATAGCTTGTACCTGTTTTTTGGGAGAGTCTTCGTCTTTCTGCATTAACTGTTGAATGGTCGTAGTCAGAAGCTCGACCTTTTCCTGAAACAACCCTTCCAGGCGTGTTAGTAGGGTTTTTAGCAGTTGGGAATCTTCCGAGGTCAGATTTTGTTTTCTTCCCTGCTTTGATTGCTCCATCGTTTCAATGGTCTCCTAGGTGCAGAAGGATTGGGATATAATTACACGGGGTTCGCAATCGAGGTTTGTTCGGAATGTTTCCTTGTTTCAGACATCCTCTCCTATTTTATTAGGATACACATACAAGCAAGGTATGGTGATGAGATCACAATAAATAATGTAACGGAACCCCCTGCTTTTTGCTTGAGACACTCTCGATCCCTTTGTCAGATGTTTCTGGACGGCAAAATCAAGGTTTCTCCTTCCCCTGTACGACTTTACACCTAAGAGAGTGCGATCGCCAGTGGCATTATTTGTGCAGGTACGTTTAAGAGTGTAGCTTTTTTTGTCAATTTACGCATCCACAGATCCGTAAATTTACTGAGACTATTTATATCTGGCCAGAGAAAAATGGTCAAGGCCTGAGTTTGAGAGATCGAGGTTTTTTTTTACAAGTAGTCTCTATCTATGTTATCGCGAGTCGATTATGAGCTGGTGCAGTCGTTGGCATTGGGCGCAAAGTCTGATTTTCCCAGGGTTTTCCTGTTGTGCCGTGGTTGTTGTCAAATTTTGGCCTTCTTCTGGTAACTCAGGGAGCTGAGTCATCGAGGGCTTTGACTCGAAGCTTTTCTATAGGATGGCTTTTCGGGAGCATCACGCCATTTTTTCTCTGCAGGCGCGATCGGCTCTCTCCCATTCGTGACAAAAATTTACATAACTAGGACGATCGCGGATTTTTTCTCTCACCAATGAAAAATCGCGAGGGCCTTCCATGCCCCCCCTAGCGCGATCGCGGCTTTAACAGTAAAGGTAGCCATCAGATTTTGGTAATACAGGGCGGCCATCATATTCACGCGCCCAGGACATAACCCGGTTTGAGTGTAAAAACATCATTTTGATAAACCACAAAGGCCGATTAGGCCACAAAGGAAAGAGAAGAGAGAGCAATTCTTTGCCAAAAAAAAGGGTGCGTATTCACGCACCCCGGTTTTCTAAATCCCTGCACCATCGAGAAAATCCTCAATCAAAGAATTTTCTACTGAATGATCATATTTTTTATGTCCATTACGATGCACCGTCGCCACAGAAACTAATTCTAAATCTTCTTTAATCTCCCCATTTAAGTGACTTATTTGATCTTCTAAATCCTTAATGCGATCAAATAAAGCGCGTATCGCTAAGGCTTCTACATCAGGAAAAGATTGATGATTCAACTGGTTTTTCAGATTATTTTCTTGACGTACAATTCTCCCCGGAATCCCCACAACTGTACAATCACTCGGTATATCTCGCAACACTACCGAACCTGCACCAATCCGTACATTATTACCAATGGAAATATTACCTAAAACTTTCGCTCCCGCCCCCACAACTACATTTTCTCCTACCGTGGGATGACGTTTTCCTGTTTGTTTTCCCGTACCTCCTAAAGTAACACCTTGATAAATTAAGGTAAAATCTCCCACGATCGCGGTTTCTCCAATCACTACACCCATACCGTGATCGATAAAAACACCTTTGCCAATTGTTGCACCCGGATGGATTTCTATACCCGTTAAAAAACGACCTAAATTGGAAATCATACGCGGGATTAGCGGAATCCCTCGATCATTAATCCAATGGGCGACACGATGAAACAAAATTGCTTGCACACCCGGATAACAAATTAATACTTCTAACCAATTTTTGGCCGCCGGATCGCGATCAGAAATTATTTTGATCTCGTTATGTAAGTCAGCAATTAGCATAGTTTTACTCTCGGTGATTTTGCCAAAAAATATTAGAGAAACACCCCAAAAAAATTTAGTTTAGATGATAATTCTCACATTTATCGTGAAAAAATAAGGCCAAATATTGAGGGGTTCAAATTTCGTAATGCCAAAATTCGGCATCATGCAAGACAATGCGGTGCAGTTTCAAACGGTGAATCATTCCCTGTTGTTCCAATTGATTTAAAATACGCGTAATCGTCACCCGTGTTGCACCCAGTAACTCCGCGATATCTTGGTGAGTTAAACTCAGGTTAATTAATTGCCCTTTCTCTACATGACAACCAAATTTTTTCGCTAACCAATTTAAAAGCTGATACAACATCGTATCTACTTTTTTATTAGCCCGAATCATGGTTAACTCTTCCCCTTGTAAGATATGTTTTAATAACACTTCTTCCAACTGTTCACATTCGGCTTTGGGAATAAAAGTCGCCTCAACTTTACCCAGACATTCAATTTGATAGGGGTTACATCCTGATAACATTTTGCCCACCATTTCCCCCGGCCCCCACAATCCCAAGGTAATGATGGTCCCGTCTTCTAACCAGGTTAATGTCCGCACGACTCCGCTTTCAATTTGCCAGAGTCCATCTTTTTTGTTGGGAAGTAAGGCACGACGCGGAAATTGCTGTCGTATCACTTCAGGAGATCGCGTTTCGATCACTGCCCTAGGAAATCCCAGGGAATATTGTTGGCTAACAGTCATAGGCATTTTTGGGGGCAGAGAAAAATCTGCGCGACTTTAGGGATTAAAGAACAAATTTTGTTATATACTACTGTAGTCCTACAGAGTAACCGTAGTTAAAACAAATGTCAACCCTCAGAAAGGGAGAAAAAGAAAGATTATGCGAATAGCACAGGATGTAACGGCATTAATTGGTCATACTCCTTTAGTGGGACTTAATAAAATTCCCCAGGCGGAGGGGGTAGTCGCTCGCATTGTGGTGAAATTAGAGGGAATGAACCCCGCGTCATCAGTGAAAGATCGGATTGGTGTGAGCATGATTCAAGTCGCGGAGGAAGCTGGGTTAATTCAGCCCGGAAAAACGGTGATCGTGGAACCCACTTCGGGTAATACGGGCATTGCCCTCGCGATGGTGGCGGCCGCGAAGGGATATCGTTTAATTTTGACCATGCCTGATACCATGAGTGTAGAGCGACGGGCAATGCTTAAGGCCTATGGGGCCCAGTTAGAATTAACCCCCGGACTTGAGGGAATGAGAGGGGCGATTCGTCGTGCCGAAGAAATTGTCGCGACTCTTCCCAATGGCTTTATCCCACAACAATTTCGCAATCCGGCTAATCCCAAAATTCACAGAGAAACTACCGCGGAGGAAATTTGGGCTGATACGGATGGCGAGGTGGATTTTGTGATCGCGGGTGTTGGTACTGGAGGGACTCTTACTGGTATTGCGGAGGTACTCAAACAACGTAAACCCAGTTTTCAGGCGATCGCGGTGGAACCGATCAATAGTCCTGTGCTTTCGGGGGGCAAGTCGGGACCCCATAAAATTCAGGGGATTGGGGCTGGCTTTATCCCAGAAGTCCTCCGCAGAGATATGATCGATGAAGTGATTACCGTCTCTGATGAAGACGCGATCGCGTATAGTCGTCGTCTAGCCAGAGAAGAGGGATTATTATCGGGTATTTCTTCGGGTGCGGCCCTATATGCCGCGATCAAAATTGGTAAACGTCCTGAAAATGCAGGGCGTTTAATTGTCATGATCCAACCCAGTTTTGGTGAGCGCTATCTCAGTACAGTGCTTTTTAAAGATTTGGAGTCCGACGCGACGATCGCGGCTCTTAATAATTAGTGATATCAATTAGATCGCGCTTTGGGGGGGGTTTTTATCAGGGAATATGGTTTTTTTGAAACCGCAGATAAACGCAGATAAACGCAGATGGGGATAAACGCTGATAAACTGATAAAAACCCGCCCCCCCAAGGATAACCTCAATTCGATCGCGCTTTGGGGGCAGGGCTGCGTCATTCTAACAAAAAGAGATATCGCTCAACCCTTTTGCCAA
>JBBITB010000112.1:0-18998 GCA_037440985.1 Microcoleaceae cyanobacterium bin_387 | reverse complement strand
AAGTTATTTTTCATTGTATCACATTTTTGTTCGCACTTTCGCAAGAGGTCTAATAGGGAAAACGGAGGCGAGGGCGCTTTGAGTCTTGAATCTTCCTTAGTGTCCTCTGTGCCTTTGTGGTTCATACCCTCATCCCTGTATCATATTGTGGGCAAAACGGAGGCGTTATCGGGTCCAAAAATCTGCGTTTAGGAGCCATTAAATAAATTTCTCTATATTTTCTGAGAAACGTGATACATAAAATCTTAAATTACTAAAAAAGAAAAACCTGAAATCAAAAATCTCAGGTAATCCTAGATGATGTACAATAAAAAACTACAATAAGCCCGTGACGAGGATTGAACTCGTGACCTCATCCTTACCAAGGATGTGCTCTACCACTGAGCTACACGGGCAACTAGACTTTCGATTTTGGATATCATTACTTATCTCAAATCTTCCATCTAAAAAATTTAAGACCTCAAAAATCAAGGTCAAAAAAAATTGTGGTGGGCCGAGCTAGATTCGAACTAGCGTAGGCGTAGCCAGCGGATTTACAGTCCGCCCCCTTTAGCCACTCGGGCATCGACCCTTGCTATCCACAATTTATTAATGTAGCACGTTTCTCAAATTTAGCAAGTGTTTCTCTCAAAACGTTACAAAACTTTACAATTCACCGAAAAAAAAAGCAAATCGTAGAGACACTCAAAAGGGTAAAACTCTTGGTGTATCTACGATTTAGCTCAAAAGAGGGCTTAATTTAGCGCGTAGGCCGATTGAAGGGCCCACCAGAGCAGGCCACCGATACTACTCAAAATCAAAATCGCCGAAATCGCGATCGCTTTGGGGCTATCGGCTCCCTTAAACTTCATAATTCCACGATCTAAGTCCGACATAGTATATTTCACTTAATTTTCAGCTTGATTTTAGCTTAAGTGAGGGAAGAGGGAAGAGGAAAGAGGGACTGTGCTATTAGTGAAATGCCATTTAATAGCTCGAATTGGGAGAGACAGGGTAATCTATCGAAGGACTAGAAGATAAAGGCTTTTGAGAGTCATCCCTATTGACTTGGGGTTCCGTTGTCGAAGGTGTTTCACCAGAAGTCGAAGGGATAGACTCAGGAGAGGGTAACGCCGGAAGGGTAGGAACATCTACCGAACTCCCTTGGACTCCTTGACGATAATTTCCAGAAACATCAGGGTTTGATGACACACTTACTACTGGAATCGTGGGAGATATCGCGTCATCGACAGGTTGAGGAGATACCACGGGTTGAGGAGATACCACGGGTTGAGGAGATACCACGGGTTGAGGAGTCGTTTCTGTGGCTGGGGGTAAAGACTCATTTAATACAGGATTTTGATGCAGATTCGACTCAGAGACTTGAGGGGAAGTATTATTACCATTACTCTCTCCATCCTGGGATGATTTCACGATCGCGCTAGAGTCATTGCCTGAGACTTCCTGAGTCTCTTTTAAAGACTCTTGAGTATTAACTTCATTAGAAGAATCCGTGGGTACTGAAGGTTTTTCAAAGAGAGGATGAGAGGAATTATGATCGCGTTTTCGCTCTAGCCATTCTTCCAAAGAGGGAGGGGAGGGAGGAGCATCAACATGACTCATCAACATGGGACGATGAGTATATTGTTGAGCCAGATCAAATCCAATCCAACCAAAAACCGTGGTGGTTAATCCAAACAAAAAAACTAAGGGAACTTTAGGTAAACTCCCAGAGGCATAGGTATAAGCCAAATGATCAGAAGTTTCCTGTACTAAAATAGGGGGTTCCTTCTTTGGTGTCGGTTGAACTTTTTGCACTTGAGTTACCTTCGGCGATTTTTGTGAATGATTCACCTTTTTTGTAACACACGTCTTCGTCTCCTTCTGGGTAGTTATCTTTATCTCGGCAACAGTTTCCGGTGATAATAAACTTAAAAATGCGTCAATTGTTTGGGGACGTTGTTTGGGTTCAATTTCCAACCCACGCAAAATTGTATTTTCAACTTCTGGACTTAATAAGGGTTGAAATTGACGCAAATCTCCTGGGGGTAGATTTATTTGTTTTGTGCCACTATGTCTAATTCGTAAAGGGGCCTGTAGTGGCGCAGTACCCGTCAGTAAATAGAAAAAAGTCGCGGCTAAAGCATAAATATCCGTGGAGGTTGTAGTGGGATAATTAACCAGATATTGCTCGATCGCGCTATAGCCTGAAGATAAGAAATTATCATGGGTTGGCTTGATCGAGGCACTAAACTCACGAGTCAGTCCAAAATCTGTCAAAATGACGCGATGTGTGCCATAGGGTCTAATAATATTGTGTGGGTTAATATCTCTATGTAATAATCCCCGTTGATGCACGACACTTAACCCTGAAGCAATTTGGCGAATGTAGTGGATCGCGTGTGCTTCGGAAATCGTTTCCCCTGTCTCGATCACCTCTGTCAGGGTTTGGCCATCAATATATTCCATCACCATGAATGCCTGTTCATTTTCGGCAAAACACTCTAAAACCTTTACCAGATTAGGATGTTGACACCACCCCAGATGTTGTGCTTCGCTGAAAAATTGCTGTTGAAACCAGGAAAACCCCGGATGCTGAAGTAAACTTTCGTTGAGTGTTTTCACCACGACTGTCTCACCCGTTGAGGTTTGGGCGCGATAGGTGATACCACAACAGCCTGTTCCTAAGACTGTCTCTATCTTATACTTACCTTCCTGTAGGAGTGTTCCTGTTGTTACATTCATTGAGGTTTATGAGAGTATATTTACTTATGATATTACGGCATATTGAGATTGTTCCTAGAGTAACAGGCTTCGACGATTTTGTAACTTAGTCCTCTGACTTTATTTTTTTGCCGTCCCCCTCTTTAGTCACAAGAGTGCGATCGCGTCTTTTCTGTCATCACAACAGAAGGGCTATATTTAGTCTGGACAAAGCCACATAGCCATCGCCTTCAGGCTCAATAATTGCCATAAATTGTTAGATTTGTTTCATGCTACTTTCCCTTTGGGATTAATTTTCATGGTTTATTTTCGACAGTAGCAATTTCCGCCTCAGTCAATCCATAGAGTTTATAAACAATCTTATCTATCAGTTTATCACAGGTCATCAGTTGCATTTTTATCGGCAATAATGTCTCTAAACTAGCTTGATATTCTTTTTCTAAGGTTTCCTGTTCTTTTCGGGCAAGGGGATCAATTTTGAGTTTCTTTTTGTTTTTTTTGAACACTTCGATTAATTCATGAAAACTTAGATGGGGTTCGTCTTTGTGATAGTCTCCTAAGTAATTCTGTATTTTAGATTTGTTGGTGAGGGTGTCAATGGGGCAACCGATAAAACCTTCTAACCATTGCCAAAAGCGTTTAATTTCGGTTTGTTTTTGTTGGTTGAATGCCATCATTTGTTCCGCGAGATAGGCTAAGAAATCGTGGATTACGTCCGCTTCTTCCGGTTGTTTGCTCAGGTGATGATCGACTTGGGCATATAGCCGATCGCGCTTGCCATTGTTTTGATATTGATGATAGAGCGCGATCGTCTTGTCTAGGGCTTGTCGGACGCGATCGGGTGAGGTAGTGAAGTTAATTTTACGAATAGGAAGATATTGCAGATACTCTCGAAATCTAATGTAGCCGCCACGAATAGTCAACGCACCAAATAGAAGCTTATACAGAAAATCACTAATAAACGAATTTAGAATTGCCGCTAAAAAACGAACATTGACATCAGCATGAGATTTTGGTATAATTACATATACCGTATTCAGCGCATAGTAGGGGTTTTCTTTAGCCAAATCAAGTGCAACAGTCAAATGAGTTCCTGCATCTTTTACAAGGAGTTTACCCCGCTCAAAAAGTTCTTCTGACTTGGGATTATATAACCTTTTTTTATCATAAATTAAATGTCTGCCTTGCCAGTTTATCGAGTATCTTTCTACTTCTTCAGCATCAATAATTCGTTTAGCGAAAAGTTGGTTTGATTCTAAAATTTCCGAAGATTGATGGGGAGTAATAACGAGTTCATCTCTGAGTTTTTTACTGCCTATGCGAATACATTGCTCTATACTCCATTCCTCTCCCATTAAGACTGAAACGCGATCTATTTTTTCATAAAATTGCCATCGAATGTCATCAAGCCATAGGGAAAAAACCTTTAGTGGAGTTCTCAAAAACCGAGTTTGAGGAATCAATTCGTGAGTACAAGCACCGTTTAATTTTCCTTGCCCAATATCTAAAATATATCGCGGCTGATCTGAAATAAAAATGCTTGTATCTATTAAGTGACTATTTTTGGGAATTTGATTTAAAACTATAGATATTACTGTATATGTTGCTGCTTCTGGAAAAATGCTTTCAGCCCTTGCCAAGTCCACCAAATTTAAGATAGTTGTTTTTGTTAGTAATTTCTCTCTCAGAATACTACCATATCCATAGACGAAATATTTATTGGGAGTGATGACACCGCAGACTCCTCCGGTTTTCAATATATTGAGAGTTTTTTCAAAAAGAGGTATATAGACATCAACTCTTCCTTGAGCCGAATTATATGTTTGTAAAAGATAATCTCTTTCTTTAACCTCAATATTTAACACATTGACATAGGGTGGATTTCCCACTACAGCATCAAACCCCCCATTCTCTTTCCAACTAGCATTTTCTAAATCTATAAACACCTCTGGAAACTCCAAATCCCAATGAAAAAATCGCTTTTCTTCACTAATTTTTCGCGCCTCCTCATAAACCGCTTTATCTTCCTTACTCATTTTCTTCGGATTAGGGGTAATCGCATTCGTGCCATGCACACGCAAAAATTTATCTGCTTGTTTAACTCCAAAAAACTGAGAAACATAAATATCTAACAACCGTTTATAAGGTTTTGCTGCCTCATCAAAGGAATGAAACAACCTTTCACTTTGCTCTACTTCGGCAAAAGTCGCATCACTTAAAACACTCACGCCTCCCATAGTTTTCGCTGTTTCCAGTAATCCGACAAATGGCTCTGTTAGTAAGTTTAATTGTCCCCTTTCTTCCTGCATCATCTTGGCTTCGGCTTCTTGAGCCGTCGTACCAATTAAGGAATTACCACAGCGCAAATGATGATCTAAAAAACTCAAGGGCGCGCCAATGGTAAAGGAATGTAAACATAAACTTACCTTGGCCAATTCTACCGTGATCGGGTTTAAATCTACCCCATAAATACAGCGTTTCATTACTACCCATTGCAAAAGTTGAGTCGGTTCTAATTTATCAGGATTAATAGTAATTCCTTGCTGTTTTAAGTTATCTAAAATGTTTTGACGGGTTTGCTCTAGCATTTCTAACACGGGATTATGTTGGGGATATTCTGTTAAAATACCGATTAACTCATCCGTCAAATAATCCACTGTTTCTACTAAAAAATAACCGCTTCCCATCGCCGGATCGCACACTTTTATATCCAGTAATGTGCTTTGGGCTTCTCTTTCTACGCGTGGTAAATCTTTTTTTAATCCATCCCTTAATACTTGGCACAATCTTTTATCTTGTAATTGATTATGCCCTTCCGTAATCTGTGCCATTAGTTCGTGAAATCGTGCTTTTCGTTGTGCTAAAATCGGTTTTAATGTGTGGCTAACAATGTATTTTACAATGTAATCTGGGGTGTAATAGGAACCTGTTGCTTTACGTTCGCCTTTATCATTTTCTAGGTGTACGGATACCTGGATGGGCGGGTTTTTGCCAGCTATCTGTGATGAGTCATAATTGGTTGGTGAACCCGCCCCTACCTGATCTATTTTTAAGCGATATTCTAACAATCCTTCATAAATAGATCCTAATTGACGAACTCCTAAAAAACTATAATCAATGGGTTGTCCTTCAAATCTTGCCAGTTTATCTAAAACGGGTGCTAATATAGCATCAGTTATTTTAAATTGAGATAAAAAGTGATTAGATCGATAGTCGATTTTATTGGCTTCCTCACTAAAATCAAAGTGAAATAAACCGCCATTATAACGAGGTACTCCTAACCGGGCATCACCGTGATCGACTATTTGAAATAAACTTAATAATTTATCATACATTCCTGTGGAAGTTTGACTTAATTTCTTTTTTTTATCAATAATCTGAGCTACTTCTTGAGTTAATTTTATTAAACTACGATCGCGATAATCGCCCTCAATGGGTAATAAGTTTCTCGCTTCAGCATATAATAAAAATAACAGCTTATAAAGAAATGAAAGCGTAGCCTCATAAACCTGTTCCCATGTCACATTTTCTCGGAGCTTAACCCCCCCTGCCCCCCCTGAAGTGGGGGTTTCTGTGACAAATGCACCTGCTAAATCGGGAAAAACGCGATCGAATACTAAGGCTTTTAATTCATTTCCTACTCGCGTTGCGTAAGTTGTACTCCCCTCCCGTACTCGCTCTAAAAAATTACGTCCTTGGGTATCTTTAACTAAGGCTTCTTTGCGAAAGAATAACCAAAAATATTTAAACTTTTCTAAATCTTGGTTTTCCAAAAGTTCCACTAAATCGACGGGATAAAACTCCGTCGCGGTGGAAGAGGCTTGTCGATAATAAAGTCGCCATTCTTTCCCATTAGTTAAAATTCCCCAATCTACTCCCGTACCTGTGAGATAACTGGCAATTTGAAAGGAGGGGTTTTCATTTTTATAAATATCCCGTTTATCGTTAGCAGAAACTTTACTTAAAGGACGTTCCCAATATTTAGCTTCAGCAATAGCCACTACGCGATTATAAAACGCGGTTTCATTCTCTTGTAAAGGATAGGCACTATCACGATCGCGATCGTTAGTAAATAAAGCATAATCGGGACGTTGTGCCCTGCCCTTACCACGAGTCGTCACCTGGGGAATATGACTAAATCCCAGAATATCCAACGCGGGTTTAATAAATACCTCTTCGGTTTGGGCTTCACTCAACTTTGGTAACAAATCTTTTTTAGACAAATAGAGCTTGGTTAACGCCTCAAACCCTTGGGTGATATTTTCTTGCCATTCTAAACATTCCTGAATCCGATGCTCCAGATAATGTTGTGAAAATAGCGGTTTGTTTGGTTTTTGCCCCTGTACCATAATCCCCTTTTTTAACTGCACAATTTTCTCCTAAGTCCAACCTTATAGTTTATCAAAAATTCTCTTCAATTGAGTAACCTAGGGTAAACATTATAGTAGTTTCTAACAATGAAATTGTTTCCGATTTCAATTGTCCTAATTTCTTAGTAAGTCTAGTCTTATCAAGAACGCGGATTTGATGACAGAGGGCGACTGATTCTTGATTTAATCCCCCTTCACCACTCGATATTTTAATACAAGTAGGAAGTGAGGCACGGCGCAAATTGCTAGTCAGAGGAATTGTAATCACAGTTGTGGTAAATTGAGATAGAGTATTTTCTTGAAAAATAATTACGGGACGAGTACCAGCCTGTTCTGAACCCTGAACTGGATCAAGGCTTGCTAACCAAACTTCCCCACGCTTAATCGTCATATTTGATCCTCTTTTTGTAGTTGCCCAATGTAGTCTGACATTCCCTCTTCGGCAAGTTGTTGATCTTCTTGGGCAAATTCTTGATAGAGAGTGGCAAATTTGTGCATCTCAACGGCTTTTTGATGGAATCTACTGCGAAATTTGATAAATTCGATAAATTCGGCAATTTGCTGCAATTGCTCATCGTTAAATTGCTCGATTTCTTGTTGTAGCTTTTCTTTAGTGATTGACATTTTTCTTTTCCTCATCAATGTCAAGTGTAGGTTGGGTTAAGCAAAGCGCAACCCAACATTTAAAAATTTAACAGAAAATTAAAGAATTTGCTCAATTGTCAATTGCACCCTGTTGTGTTGGGTTTCACTATCGTTCAACCCAACCTACTATTGACTCCCAAATTTGGGAAACTGGAATCGTTTTCCCCGTCATTGCTTCATGCCATGCTTGCCTAAAATCTTCTATAATTGTGGTTTTTGTTTCATCTGGATATTCATCAATATCTACTGTTTCAGAAATCAGGACAATTACCTCAACACGCGAGTTTTTATCTATCATCAAAGGCTTGTCTAAAGCCAGTTTTCCTTCTTCATCAATTGTTGCCATGACTTTGATTGCTTTCATAAAACCTCCTGGTGGATTTTTATTGTCAAACTCCGTATTAGCTTACTTCAAAAAGTTATGGAACTTAGACAAAACCATTATGCCAAAATTTTACAGACTTCTCGCGCTGATAAAACTCGTAGTTTACCCAATTGCTACCTCCAATTGAGTCACAAATACTTCTGCATGTAGGCGATTCTGAACTTCTGAAGGATCGGCGACTTCAAAAAATAATTGCATAGCTTCAATCAAATTATTTTTGGCTGACTCAATAGAATCACCCTGACTAGCAATATCTAGTTCTGGACACAAAGCCACATAGCCATCGCCTTCGCGCTCAATAATTGCCGTAAATTGTTGGATTTGTTTCATGCTACTTGCTCCTTGGGATTAGTTTTCCGGCTTTATTCTCGATAATAGCAATTTCTTTATCAGTTAAGCCATAGAGTTGATCAAAAATCCTACTCGAATCTAACCCAATTATGGCATCTCTGGCTTCATCATTGCGGCTGGCATCAATAACTACTTTAGTGATTGACATTTTTCTTTTCCTCATCAATTTCCAGTGTAGGTTGGGTTAAGCGAAGCGCAACCCAACATGGCAAAATTTCACCGAAAATTAAAGAATTTAATGAATTGTCAATTGCACCCTGTTGTGTTGGGTTTCACTATGGTTCAACCCAACCTACTATTGACTAATGTTACAGGCTTATTTACCCTCTACTATAGCAATTTCTTCTTCAGTCAAGCCATAAAGTTGATAAACAATCCTATCTATTAGTTTATCACACCGTGTTAACTGCATTTTAATAGGTAATAAGGTATCTAAACTGGCTTGATATTCCTTTTCTAAGGTTTGCTGTTCTTTTCGCGCTACTGGATCGATTTTGACTTTCTTTTTGTTTTTCTTCAATACTTCGATTAAGTCTTCAAAGCTGAGATGGGGTTCTTCTTTGTAATAATCTCCCAAATAGTTTTGGATTTTGGATTTGTTGGTGAGGGTGTCAATAGGACAACCGATAAAACGTTCTAGCCATTGTAAAAAGCTTTTGATTTCGCCTTGTTTTTGTTGGTTGAGTTCGAGCATTTGTTCGGCTAGATAGGCTAAGAAATCGTGAATTACATCGGCTTCTTCTGGTTGTTGGCTGAGATGATGGTTGACTTGGTTTAAGATGGGGGTAAAATCCTTATTACTTTGATATTGGTGGTAAAGGGTAATAGCATTTTCTAGGGATTTTTGACGGCGATCTGCTGGGGTGGTAAAGTTGATTTTACAAATAGGAAGATATTGCAGATACTCTCGAAATCTAATGTAACCCCCACGAATAGTCAAGGCACCAAATAAAAGTTTATAAAGAAAATCACTAATAGGCGAATTTAGAATCGCAGCTAAAAAACCAACATTTATGTCAGCATTAGATTTTGGAATAAGTGCATAAACCGTATTCAGAGCATAATATGGGTTTTGTTTAGCCAAATCAAGTGCAACAGTCAAATGGGTTCCTGCATCTTTTACAAATATTTTTTCCCTATTAAAAAGTTCTTCTGACTTAGAATTGTATAATTTCTGCTTATCATAAATTAAATATCTTCCTTGCCAGTTAATAGAGTATCTATCTATTTCTTCCGCATCAATAATTTTTTTAGCTAATTTTTGTTGTGATTCTGAAATTAATAATAACTTATCCGGTATAATTACCAGTTCATCTCTGATATTTTTACTACCTATGCGAATACATTGCTCTATTTTCCAGTTATCTCCAATTAAACTGGCAAACTGATAAATTTTTTCATAAATGTTCCAGCGAATGTCATACAGCCATAATGAAAAAACATTGATAGGAGTTTTTAGCAACCTAATTTGAGGAATTAATTCGTGAGTACAAACACCGTTTAATTTTCCTTGAACCATATCTAAAATGTATAGTGGTTCATCTAAAAGAAAAATACTGGTATCTATTAAATGATTAGTGCTGGGAGTTTGATTTAAAACGATAGAGATTACTGTATATGTAGCTGCTTCTGGAAAAATGCTGGGAACCCGTGCCAAATCTACCAAATTTAAAATAGTTGTTTTTGTTATTAATTTTTCTCTAAGAATACTACCATATCCATAGACGAAGTATTTATTTGGCGTAATTAACCCGCAAACTCCTCCATTTTTCAAGATATTAAGAGTTTTTTCAAACATAGGTATATAGACATCTACTCTTCCTTGAGCAGAATCATAGGTTTCTAAAAGATAATCTCTTTCTTGAACCTCAATATTTAACACATTGACATAAGGAGGATTTCCCACTACTACATCAAAACCCGCCTTCTCATTCCAACTGGCATTTTCCAAATCAATAAACACCTCTGGAAACTCTAAATCCCAATGAAAAAATCGTTTCTCATCAGCTAATTTTTGCGCCTCTTCATAGACTGCTTTATCAATATCCTTCATCTTTTCAGGATTAGCTGTAATAGCATCTACACCTAATCTCTGTAAATAATTCTTAGCCTGTTTAACACCCAAAAATTGAGACACATAAACATCTAACAAACGCTTATAAGGTTTGGCGGCTTCATCAAAGGAACGAAATAACCTTTCACTTTGCTCAACTTCGGCAAAAGTAGCATCACTTAAAACACTGACACCGCGCATAATTTCTGCTGCTTTCAATAACCCTACAAAGGGACCAGTTAATAAACTTAATTGTCCGCTTTCTTCTTGTGTCATCTTGGCTTCGGCTTCTTTTGCTGTCGTACCAATTAAGGAATTTCCACAGCGTAAATGATGGTCTAAAAAACTCAAGGGTGCGCCAATAGTAAAGGAATGTAACCATAAACTCACCTTGGCTAATTCGACCGCCATTGGGTTTAAATCTACACCATAAATACAACGTTTCATTACTACCCGTTGCAAAAGT
Source organism: Microcoleaceae cyanobacterium bin_387 (assembly GCA_037440985.1). Classification (GTDB taxonomy): domain Bacteria; phylum Cyanobacteriota; class Cyanobacteriia; order Cyanobacteriales; family Microcoleaceae; genus JBEDKD01. The sequence continues at coordinate 8,025 of JBBITB010000112.1, read as the reverse complement.
TGAGTCGGTTCTAATTTATCCCCATTAATCCTTATTCCCTGCTGTTGTAAGTTTTGTAAAATACTTTCGCGGGTTTTATCTAACATTTCTAAAACGGGATTATGTTCGGGATATTGGGTTAAAATCCCGATTAATTCATCGGTTAAATAATCAACAGCTTCTACTAAAAAATGACCGCTTCCCATCGCCGGATCGCAAATTTTAATATCCAGTAATGTACTTTGGGCTTCTCTTTCTACGCGTTGTAATTTTTTTCGCAATCCGTTAATACTTTGCACCCCTAAGCGTTTATCTTGCATTTGATTATGCAAGTCGGAAATTTCCGCCATTAGTTCACTAAATCGCGCTTGTCGCTGTTCTAAAAGGGGTTTTATGGTATGACTAACAATGTATTTAACAATATATTCTGGAGTATAATAAGAACCTGTTGCTTTACGTTCGCCTTTATCATTTTCTAGGTGTACGGATATTTGAGAGGGCGAGTTTTGGTTAGTGATCTGGGATAAATTAGAACCCTGTGATAAACCCGCCCCCACATAATTAATGATGATTCGATATTCTAACAATCCTTCATAAATAGATCCTAATTGACGAACTCCTAAAAAACTATAATCAATGGGTTGTCCTTCAAATCTTGCCAGTTTATCTAAAACGGGTGCTAATATAGCATCAGTTATTTTAAATTGAGATAAAAAGTGATTAGATCGATAGTCGATTTTATTGGCTTCCTCACTAAAATCAAAGTGAAATAAACCGCCATTATAACGAGGTACTCCTAACCGGGCATCACCGTGATCGACTATTTGAAATAAACTTAATAATTTATCATACATTCCTGTGGAAGTTTGACTTAATTTCTTTTTTTTATCAATAATCTGAGCTACTTCTTGAGTTAATTTTATTAAACTACGATCGCGATAATCGCCCTCAATGGGTAATAAGTTTCTCGCTTCAGCATATAATAAAAATAATAGTTTATACAGAAAAGAAAGGGTAGCTTCATAAACCTGTGCTGGTGTTACTGTTTCTCCCCGGCGATGGGCATCACTAACAAATCCTCCTGCTAAATTAGGAAAAACGCGATCGAATACTAAGGCTTTTAATTCATTTCCTACTCTCGTCGCGTAAGTTGTACTTCCCTCCCGTACTCGCTCTAAAAAATTACGTCCTTGGGTATCTTTAACTAAGGCTTCTTTGCGAAAGAATAACCAAAAATATTTAAACTTTTCTAAATCTTGGTTTTCCAAAAGTTCCACTAAATCGACGGGATAAAACTCCGTCGCGGTGGAAGAGGCTTGTCGATAATAAAGTCGCCATTCTTTCCCATTAGTTAAAATTCCCCAATCTACTCCCGTACCTGTGAGATAACTGGCAATTTGAAAGGAGGGGTTTTCATTTTTATAAATATCCCGTTTATCGTTAGCAGAAACTTTACTTAAAGGACGTTCCCAATATTTAGCTTCAGCAATAGCCACTACGCGATTATAAAACGCGGTTTCATTCTCTTGTAAAGGATAGGCACTATCACGATCGCGATCGTTAGTAAATAAAGCATAATCGGGACGTTGTGCCCTGCCCTTACCACGAGTCGTCACCTGGGGAATATGACTAAATCCCAGAATATCCAACGCGGGTTTAATAAATACCTCTTCGGTTTGGGCTTCACTCAACTTTGGTAACAAATCTTTTTTAGACAAATAGAGCTTGGTTAACGCCTCAAACCCTTGGGTGATATTTTCTTGCCATTCTAAACATTCCTGAATCCGATGCTCCAGATAATGTTGTGAAAATAACGGTTTATTTAGTTTTTGCCCCTCGGCCATAATGGAATCCCCTGCTTTTTAATATTCCCAACCTATTTTTATTGTAAATCACCTTTGCCCCAGATCATCAAACTTGCAATATAAAGTTTTGTTATTCCTTGGCAACAGCTAGAGACGACGAAAGCGGATTGAATAGATTAAGCTGTAAACTCAAATTGTCAATTCTATTTTGAGCCATAATCTGATACTTTTCCACTAATTCAATACCTATAAATCTTCTCAAGAATTTACAGGCAACTACTCCCGTAGTACCAGAACCCGTAAAGGGATCAAGAACAAAATCTTGTTCCCTTGTAGAGGCAAGTAGGCATATTTCAACTAACTTTTCCGGGTAAACAGCAAAATGAACATCTCGGAATTTACTAAGAGGTATTTCCCATACTGTTCTTTTATTTCTGCCTTTCGGGTGGAAAGCTTGATCCCATCTTCCATCATGTAAATTGCTATTCCCTGAATTTTTACCCATTTCTGGCGTTCCATTTATTTTACCAAAATGGTTTCGACCTCCTTTCATTTTTGACTTGTCTGTAAAAGTTACATGGGGTTCTCTAATGGCATCAGCATCATAATAATATTGTTCACTTTTAGCAAACATAAAGATATATTCGTGATCGGTTGTCGGACGGTTTTTCGTAGATGAAGGCATGGCATTAGGCTTGTGCCAAATAATATCACTTCGCAGTATCCAACCATCATCTTGTAAAGACAATGCGACTCTCCAAGGAATGCCCAATAATGACTTTTTTCGATATGTATCCCCCAAATTTAACCACAATAATCCATCGGGCTTTAGTTTTTTTCTTAGTTCTCTAAATATGCCGACTAAGTTTGATATGTAGCTTTCCATATCACTCTCTTGACCAATTTCATTTTGACTTTCTCCCTCAGCATAGTTTCTATGCCCAAAATAGGGTGGGCTGGTTATGATCGCTTGGAAAAAGTCATCTTTAAGTGTGTGTACGATTGTTCGAGCATCACCAAGTATCACTTGATTTTCCATACTATTTGTCATCTAATACTCCTAGAATAGTTGTCATATATTTATTAAATTTTATTTGTGATTCTTCATCAAATCCCCTAAATTTGTTAGGGTTCATATTAAAATGAAAAATCATGTCAATCTGATTGTTGATCGTTGCTATTTCTGAAGCAGACCAATTCTCAGCAACGATTATAAGAACGATATGATAGTTATTGATTTCCTTCTTTATATCACTAATTGCAGTGATTATGTCACGAGTGAACAAATGAGAATGACCGCCCCCCTCTGTTTCTCTTGTTTTTACTGGAATCAATAAACTTACTTTCTCTGTGCCATTTTTCGGCGTTAAAGCAGCGGAAACATCAATAGTATGTTTTCCCAGCTTTATTTGCTTGTTGGCAATTTCAATATTCTTAAATTTACCAGAGTTTCCATAAATAGAATAATAATGCTGAATCGCGGTGACTAGGCTTGTTCTTACATTTGCCTCAAGATTATGACCACTAATGCTGCGACGAGAGCCTTCTAAACGATCAATTACAACTTCCCTTACGGCTTGCCACTCAAAACTTTTGACAATCGTGCGATACTCAAATATTAGTTCGACCAAAGAATCTGTTTCGGCGAGTAATTTTGTTACTCCATCGGCTTTTTGCATCCGAGAAATCAAAGGAGATAGTCTTTGCTGGGGAGCATCTCTTATCATCCATGCAAAAAAGTAAAAACACGCCTTATTATGTGAGTAAACACGGCCAATACCATCAAATAACAAAGGCTTTTCATCATTGTTATCGTCATAACAAGCCTTGATTATTTTTTCTATTTCTATCTTTGAACAAGCCAAGAGTATTTCATTTAAAGAGCGATGGGACCCTGTGATGCGTTTGGCCTGTTTTTCCACCCAATCATAAAACGGTTTAGCTTGATCTGCAAGTTTTGTAAGTTCTATCAAGCGATAATGGGCAATGTTAATTTTATGGACAATTAGATCATTCATTCTACTTAAATCTCCTTAGTCCTTAACGGATGACGGTCGATCTTTTTTGGTATCGCATAACTATATAATGAGAAGTCATAAACTATCATAATATACAAGTATTGCTATTTTACTGCCTACGGATGAAAGTTTGTCAAGACCTTATCTCACCCTGATCGCGTCTCGATTGTCTCTAGGATTTATTAACGTCGTCAAAGTAGAAGCGCGATCGCGCTCCTACCAATATTCACAAATCTCCAACTACAGAAATCCCTTAAAAAACCGGGTTTCTCACTTCATCCAGTAGAGAAACCCGGTAACAGCATAAATCTAATTACGACAAACCCAAACCATTAATCCTTAAAATGACTAACGATCGCGTCCGCAAACTGAGAACACTTCAAAGGAGCCACAGGGGGTTCCATTAAACGAGCCAAATCATAGGTAACTTCCTTATCAGAAATAGCCCCACCAATGCCCTTTTTAATCAAATCCGCGGCTTCTTGCCAACCCATATATTCAAACATCATCACCCCGGATAAAATAACAGAACCCGGATTAATACGATCCAAACCCGCGTGCTTAGGAGCCGTACCATGAGTCGCCTCAAAAATCGCACATTGATCACCAATATTAGCACCAGGTCCCATCCCTAAACCACCAACGATCGCGGCGGCAGCATCCGATAAATAATCCCCATTCAAATTCATCGTCGCCAAAATCGAATACTCATCGGGGCGAGTCTGAATTTGTTGGAAAATACTATCCGCGATCCGATCATTAACCATGATCTTCTCTTTCCATTTACCATTACCATGACTTTCCCAGATCGCGTCGAGAACCTTTTGCACTTCCTGATTCACTTGAGCTTTTTTCTCAGGAGTCAACGCGTCATAACCCGGTTCAATCAATCGGGCATTATCTTCAATGGAAAGATTAGGATTAGCCTCTTTATTCCCTAAAATCCAAGACTCTTGCTCCGTCACACATTCATTACGAAACTCAGATTTAACTAACTCATAACCCCAATCACGGAACGCGCCTTCCGTATATTTCATAATGTTACCCTTATGCACCAGCGTTACCATTTGCTTATTCTTAGGTAAACGTAACGCGTGACGAATAGCGCGACGAATTAAGCGTTGGGAACCCTTCTTACTAATAGGTTTAATCCCAATTCCTGAATCCAGGGGAATTTGCTTTTTCCCATGTTCAGGAGTCGCGGGAATTAACTCTTTATTAAGGAGTTCAATTAACTTATTAGCAATTTCACTCCCTTCACGCCATTCAATCCCTAAATAAATATCTTCCGTATTTTCGCGATAGACAATAACATCTAATAATTCAGGACTTTTATGGGGAGAAGGTGTACCCGCGTAATATTTACAAGGGCGCACACAAGAATAAAGATCGTGAATTTGACGTAATGCCACATTCAGAGAACGAATTCCACCACCGATGGGAGTTGTCAATGGCCCCTTAATTGCCACCCCAAACTCCTTAATCGCCTCCAGGGTATCATCAGGTAAATATTGATAAGTACCATAAACTTCACAGGCCTCATCCCCAGCATAAACCTTAAACCAATTAATTTTACGCGTCCCATTGTATGCAGCCTCTACCGCGGCATCGAATACTTTTTGGGCCGCGGGCCAGATGTCCACACCCGTACCATCACCACGAATGAAGGGAATAATGGGATCATTGGGGACTATGGGTTCTCCATTCTCAAAAGTAATCTTAGAACCCGTTGTGGGAGGCGTAATTTTTTCGTACATATCCCTTAACTCTTGCTACAGGACTCCTAGGTATTTTCTCATACTTCGTCACTTTCTTCTTAAGTAAACATTAAGATTTTGGCTTTTTTTATCTATATTTCTTGATATTGTCAAGAAAAGAAAGCTATTGAATCTTTCCCATATTTAGGCGTAATTGTGAATATTTTAGGCGAATTGTAAAGGAATTATTCTAATTGTAAATTTTTCTAACTATCGATCTTTTTTTGGGAAAATGCTGTATGGTAATTAGTGGTAGCGGAAATAACAAAAAATACGAAGAAGCTACCCAAAGAAATACGCGCGTTTTCCCGATAAATCAAATAAGTAGCGAAAGACACAAAACCATCTATAAAGACGGTCAGAAAAGACAGTCTCACACCAAACAGTCGATCGCGATGAGACCGGAAAGAATATCCGAAATGATGTCATCAAGTCTTGAAAAAATAAAAAGTCCCTGACTTAGTAAGACCAATAATAAAATTACCAAAAGTCAGAGGAGCCATCTAACTCATCATCATTATTATCTAACTCTTCGGAGGCTCTATGTCAACAAATAATAACGTAGGTACCTTGTCTCGCAATATTTATCAAGAAGTCTCAGTGTCAAACATGATCAAACGAACATTAGCAGACCGAGAAGCCTTGATCAATAGTACACCAGATGTAGGTATTCGTTATGGACATACGAAAGAAACCTATGGACTAGATCAATTAGGTATGAAAAACGTTGGTCAAGTGTATCGAAATTTACCAATCGCCAAATTAGTTGAACACGCGTTAGCCCGCACAGAAGGCATTTTAGCCGCCAATGGAGCCCTTTGTGTAAAAACCGGGAAATATACCGGGCGATCACCCGATGACAAATTCATTGTAGAAGAACCCAGCAGCCAAGAAGAAATTCACTGGAATCAATTGAATGTTGCCATCTCAGAAAACAACTTCAATCGACTTTATCGGCGCGTCCTTTCCTATGTACAGGGACGCGATCTTTATATATTCGACGGATATGTAGGTGCTGATCCCAAATACAGTAAAGGGGTAAGAATCATTACAGAATTAGCATCTCACAGTCTATTTGCCCAACAAATGTTTTTACGGCCCACTCCACAAGAATTAGAGTCTCATGAAGCCGATTTTACCGTGATCGCAGTCCCCGGATTACATGGAGATCCCGAAGATGATGGCATCAATAGCGAAGCATTTATCGTATTGAACATCGGCAAAAAAATGGTCATTATTGGAGGTTCTAAGTACGCGGGAGAAATCAAAAAATCGGTATTCTCCTTAATGAATTACTTTATGACCAAATGTAATGTCTTACCGATGCACTGCGCGGCGAATATGGATGAAGAAGGGAATACCGCGCTATTTTTTGGGTTATCAGGAACCGGAAAAACCACCATTTCCGCCGATCCGAAACGTCGTTTAATCGGCGATGATGAACATGGATGGTCCGAAGATGGAGTCTTTAATTTTGAAGGGGGTTGTTATGCGAAAACGGTACGTTTATCACGGGTAAACGAACCTCAAATCTGGGACGCGTTGCGCTTTGGTTCACTGATAGAAAATGTAATTTTCGACCCAAAAACGCGTATTCCCGATTACGATGATATTAGTTTAACGGAGAATACACGCGCTGCCTATCCCGTTGATTATATTCCTAATTGTGTCATTCCAGGGTATGGTGGTCATCCCAAAGCTGTAATTTTCTTAACCGCGGACGCGTTTGGAGTATTACCACCTATTTCCAAGTTAACCAATCGCCAAGCGATGTATCATTTCTTATCCGGTTATACCAGTAAATTAGCGGGTACGGAACGGGGAATTACGGAACCGAGCGCGACATTTTCTGCCTGTTTTGGTAAACCATTTTTACCCTTACCTGCAACACTGTACGCGAAAATGTTAGGCGATCGCTTACTAGAAAATGCACACGCGGATGTTTATTTAGTGAATACGGGTTGGTCTGGCGGTCCCTATGGTGTGGGAAATCGTATTCCGATTAAATATACACGCGCAATGGTTTCCGCAGCATTAAATGGGGAATTAGCAGGAGTAACTTTCCGGCCTCATCCTATTTTCAAGGTATTAGTGCCAGAAGCAATTGCGGGGATACCGAGTGAGATTTTAGATCCTGTGAAAACCTGGCAGGATGAGGAAGCCTATCAACGTCAAGCGAAGAATTTAGCTCGACGGTTTGTGGAGAATTTCAAACAGTATGAAATGACCGCGAAGGATCTCGTAGAAGTCGGACCTTGTGCCGATTAATTGTTTGTTAATTTTCTATCTTCTTATCCTCTCTTTTTCTCACAAAAGAGGGGTTTTTTCAGCCGTAATTGTCCGTTGGATTGAGTTGACAATATTGTGGTAATTACCAGAGTTTTCCGACTCAACCCAACCGACTTGTACAACCATTACCCATTACCCATTACCCATTACCCATTACCCATTACCCATTACCCATTA
>JBBITB010000111.1:0-19030 GCA_037440985.1 Microcoleaceae cyanobacterium bin_387 | reverse complement strand
AGAGTTTTTGGGGAATGTGAAAATGCTCGGAAATATCTTGAGTCCCCAAAGGGAAGTCTGATATATTGCCTGTCTTTTCCAACTGTTGCCAACATTCGGCTAAATCATTTCTAATACCAAAGGCACTTTGATATCGCTCTTCTGCGGTTTTTGCCATCAGTTTCATCACGATTTCTGAGATGGCTTTAGGGATTTCTGGATTAACTTCATGGGGGGGGACGGGTACTTTCGCGATATGACAATGCACTAACTCTAGTGCATCATTGGTTTCAAAAGGCAATTTTCCTGTCAGTAATTCATAGAAAGTGACACCGAGGGAGTAAAAGTCGCTACGGTAATCGAGGGAACGATTCATTCTTCCCGTTTGCTCTGGTGAAATATAAGCTAAAGTTCCTTCTAAAACATTGGGATTTTTTAGGGTAGGATTTTCACGCGTTAAGACAGTAGAAATACCAAAGTCAATAATTTTGATTTGCCCGGTTTCTGGGTTTAAGATAATATTGGCAGGGTTAATATCTTTGTGGACAATATTTTGGGCATGAATACTGCTTAAAATCTCGCTAGTTTTCATGGCAATGCTCAGAAATTCCTTGAGGGGCAATGCTCCTAATCCTGCTTCTCTACGCTCATTTATTAACTGTTTTAAACATGACGCGCCCAAATCCTCAAGAATAATACACAGAGTCATCTGATAGGGTTTTAATTCATAAGCTTTGATCACCCCATCCAGATTCAAATTACGGGTGATTTCATATTCCTGCTTATAACGGGTGAGCTCCGAGGGTGTGGGATAGTCTTCTTTGAGGATTTTCAGGATCACCGGTTGGTTATCCTCTTGTCTGATGCCTCGATAAACATTGGAGTTGGTACTGTCGTAGATTTGGGTGAGAATCTCGTAGCCGTCAATTTTTAGCATTTTGGAGTATCTCTTAACTAGGGTGAGTAAAGGGGAGATGAATATCCTACATCTCCAGAAATTAAGTTTCAGTACGATAGTAGAAGCACGACAAGTTCAAGATCCGAGATTTCTATTTATTTTGCAATAGATATACGATTAATCCTAGTCTCTAAAATCAGAAACATAATGCAGGATTATTATGATTCTGTGACAGTAGAGAGATTTACTTAAGATCGCGCTAATAATTTTGATACACCTGTTTACATAATTTTACTGTCAGATTTATGTGGTTTATTGATGCCTTATTTAAAAAATTAAATATAGCAAAAAGCTCTGCCCTTGTCAAGAGAAGGCATGAGGGTATAAACAGTCGACTCACATTTTTATCATATTTTGAGATTTTTCTCTCTTTATGTCTGCTTTAATACTATCATTTTGAGGATATAATTCCCACGATCAATATTCAAAGTAATTAATATCAGTTTTATGCTAATGTTTACTCGAATTTATATTCGTTTTTCTATGAACTTTTGATAGAAATCAAAGATAAAATTAAGTTGGATTTTCCAAGTATTTTCGTCAGAAATAATATCGACTTTACGGATAAATTCGCGAAAATAAAAACGGCGTTCCGATTCTGATAAATCGAACCAAAATTGGGGAAGGGAAACGGCTTGGGCTGTCGCGAGTAAATTGACGGGGGGAAGTTGGGAAAGTTGATTTTGTAATTGGGAAATTTCTGTGCGTAAGTTATAACTGCGTAATTCCGCGGTTTCTCGATCTAAGATACCATTTCCTGTCAAAGAGGGGATTTGTTCTAAAATTAATTGTTTTGTCGCGATCGCGCCTTGAAGTCCGGCTTTTATTCGATCCATATCGGGCATTTGTAACGCCGCGATCGCGCTGGGTAACTCTTGACAAATAGCGGAAATAGTTTTCTCTAAAACTTCTTCATAGGAAAAAGACTTGCATTTAGGTTGTTGACTACAATTAATCGGACGCAGATAAAGATATTCTTTATCTTTACGATAAGTGGTAACTTTAGCCACAGTCATAGGAGAATTACATTGACGACAAAAAACCAAACCCGCGAGGGAACGAGGGGCACTGGCTGTGCGAGGCGGAAGTCGTTTATTTCGACGTAATAAACGGTCAATTTGTGCGGATTCTTCTCTGGAAATAATCGCGACATGAGTATTAGAAATAACTTGCCCATTTTGATATTCTAAATCCCCTCGATAAACGGGATTAGTTAACCAACGTCGTCCCGTGGTGACAGAGATTTTTTTCCCATATTTTTGAGCTAAATATCGCACTGCACCTCGCAAGGAGCCATAAATTAAAAAGCGCTCGAAAAAGTCTTTGACAACGGGAGCGGCTATGCGATCTAAGATATAACGCTCTTTCCCTCGTTTATATCCATAGGGTGCTTTACCAGGGGGAGGTAATGTTTTCAAACGGTTACGAGCGTAGCCTTTACGAATGTTTCGACTTTGTTGTTGACGTTGTAATTTTCCTAATAATTTGACCAATTCTTTTTGGGGTGTTGGTGCTAAGTTTATCTCTGTTTTTTCGCCTTTAATAATTAATTCTATGCCTAGGGCTTCTAATTCGATAACACGATCGCAGACTTCTCTTAAAGATTGTCCTAATTCATCTAAGCGGCGAATTAATAAGAAAATAACTGTTTCATTATTTTGACAATCATACAAAAGTTGTTGGAATTGTTGACGGCCGTTAATATCTTGATACACGCGATCGACTTCTCTCCCCCAAGAGATATCTTCAGAAGTAGAGTCGAGGAGAGCATCGAAATAAGAATAAGCAATGATTTTCATAGTGAAAATGTTATTAACAAAAATTCAGTAGGTTGGGTTAATTCAACCTTTTAGTTAACAGTCAGAGCACCAGAATTAACCTAACCTACAAAGTCAAGCCCCACCGACAAAAAAGATGATTAAGAATCACGTCCCCAAAGGGCTAAACCACCACCACGCCCCCTGGCAGCAATAACAGAATTATTGACGAAAAAATAAGCAAAAAAAGCTTGAGTTGCTACTCTCTTTTGATAAAAATCGCGCTCACTTTTTTCGCCACCCCGAATAAAGCCTTGATAAATTTTCACCCCTAATACTTCAATCGTCATGCGAGTAAAATCAAACGCGAGTATATTTTTCTTAGGCAGAAATTTCGCGGGACCATAAACGTTCATTTTCATTAACCCGACTTGGACTGAATTTTCTATTTTTCCCCCTTCATTCTTAGGGGTATCTGGGGTAAGAGATTCCTGAGAATAAGAAAGATTAATTTTGACAAAAGGGGGCAAATAACGACCAGCCCCCATAATAATACCCGCCCGTTGACGAGTCTTTTTAGTCCCTGTAATAAAGCAAAGTCGCCACTTACCCAGAAATTGATGAAATTGATAATTAACTTTATTTTGTTTCGCGGTTTTTTCCGATTGCAAAAGTGCCGTGACAATTTCTGGGGCTGGCGGTTTAGTTCCCGAATTTGCTATAATAGAATGAGCAGCCTGTTCGATAAGTGTTGCATGATCCATTGATTAAGCCCTTTTCCAAGAGTCACGTTTCTCTATAGATTTTAACATAACCAGAGAAACCGGCTTTCTTTGGCGTGATCGAGCAATTAGTGTCAAGTCTCTATGCAAGAAACCCGGTTTCTTTAGCGAAACTTGTTAGAGTCAAGTCTCTGTGCCAGAAACCGAGTTTCTTTTAGGAGATAAACCGGTTAGAGTCAAGTCTCTGTGCCAGAAACCGGGTTTCTTTTACGCAATAAACCCTGAGTAGAAAATCTCTATCTTGAGAAACCGGGTTTCTCAAGATAGAGTATAATATAAGAAAAACATAAAGGGGGTTTTATGGACAGATTTATTCAAGAAATTCCCAAGGCTGAATTGCATATCCACATCGAAGGTTCCCTGGAGCCTGAAATGATGTTTGAGTTAGCTCATCGTAATGGGATTTCTTTACCCTTTCCTTCTGTGGAAGCCACTCGTCAAGCTTATAAATTTGAGAATCTGCAATCTTTCTTAAATATTTATTACGCGGGGGCGAGTGTGCTGGTGACGGAACAAGATTTTTATGATTTGACTTGGGCTTATTTGCAACGGGCCAAAACTGATAATATTCGACATACGGAGATATTTTTTGATCCGCAAACTCATTGCGATCGCGGTATTTCTTTTGAAACGGTAATTAAAGGTATCCATAACGCGTTAGAAGACGGGAAACAACAATTAGGAATTTCTTCCCATCTAATTTTATGTTTCTTACGTCATAAAACTGCCCTGGATGCAATGGAGATATTACGAAAAGCAATTCCCTTTAAAGATTGGATCATCGGAGTGGGTTTAGACTCTTCGGAAGTTGGTAATCCTCCTAGTAAATTTGTCGAAGTCTTTAACGAAGCAAGAAAAGCGGGTTTTTTCACCGTTGCCCATGCCGGAGAAGAGGGATCAACGGGCTATATTTGGGAAGCTTTAAACTTGTTAAAAGTTTCTCGGATTGATCACGGAGTTCGCTGTACGGAAGATCCTAAATTAGTAGTGGAATTAGGTAAAACACAAGTACCTTTAACAGTTTGTCCTCTCTCTAATGTCAAATTAAAAGTATTTCCGACAATGGAAAAACATAATTTGAAAACAATGTTAAATTTGGGGTTATGTGTCACCGTCAATTCCGATGATCCGGCTTATTTTGGCGGTTATATCGCGGATAATTATCGAGCAGTATCTTCGGCTTTATTGTTGAATCATCAAGATATTTATCAACTCGCCCGAAATTCCTTTAAGGCTTCATTTTTAAGGGATGAAGCCCAAGAAAAATTCTTAGAAGAATTGACTGATTTTATGTCAATTTATGTTGATAAACTTCGGGATTGACACAATGGGGTAATTTTTGCTCTAAGAGTCCAGCAATAAGGTTTTCCGCGGCCATTTTTGCCATTAATGCTCGTGTTTTATAACTAGCACTGCCAATGTGAGGAAGGATTAAACAATTGGGTAAACTTAATAATGGATTATCAAGGGGAATAGGTTCGGGATCGGTGACATCTAATGCCGCGGCCGCGATTTCCCCTTTTTTTAATGCTTGATATAACGCGTCCTGATTCACGATTGAACCCCGTGCCGTATTAATTAAAATTGCTGTTTTCTTCATTAGGGAAAAAGCGCGATCGGAAAATAAATGATGAGTTTCTACTGATAAAGCCGTATGAATCGTAACAAAATCTGATTCTTGTAAAAGAGTTTCAAAGTCCACATATTCAAGCCCCAAAGATTGCTCTAATTGAGGACTTTTGCGTTGACGACTAGAGTAAATAATTCTCATATTAAAGCCCTTCGCACGACGGGCAACGGCTTCACCAATGCGCCCCAAACCGACAATTCCTAATGTCGCGCTCGCGACATCAGCACCTAATAATAACATCGGTTCCCAAGTTGTCCACTTCCCTGCATGAACAAACTTTTCAGCTTCAACAATACGTCGAGCCGCTCCCATTAATAATGCCCAAGTTAAATCCGCGGTAGCATCAGTTAAAACCCCCGGAGTATTACCGACGGGAATATTTTTACTGGTAGCGGCTTTAACATCAATATTATCATAACCGACGGCCATTTGACTAATCACTTTTAAAGAAGTTCCAGCATTAATTAAAGTTTGATTAATAGGATCGGTTAATAAACAGAGTAAGCCATGAAGATGAGGAATTTTTTCCAGTAAAATATCCGAGGAAGGGGGTTGAGAATTTGGCCAAACTTCTACTTGGGCATGGGGGTGTAAAAGTTCTAAACCGATATCAGGAATTTGACGAGTAACAAAGACGCGAGGTAAAGTCATAACAGAAAATAAAATCTTTTATTCAAAACTAGCATAAAAAGTGCTAAAAGTCGAAGACGAAGTGTGTAGCAGAGGGTTGATTTTTCCGTTAACCTTCAACTGGAGTAGGCAATCAAATGCCCCAAGTCTAACGAAAATGATCCTGAGTCTATTTGCCAAATTTTTTGGTTAAGCGTTTAATCTCAATGGGAGAAAGTTGAATAAAACCAGCTTCAGTTGAGGGAGCAAATTTGCGAGGACTACGGAGGGGTGCTAAAGGCTCTGTAATTTCTACGTCTTTCTCTTCTTTAGGCGGATAACTAATATCCACTCCATAACGAGAAAAGAGAGCCTGAACCCCATGATATTTATAGTGGGCAATATACTTAGTCAATGTGTAAAAAACTTTTTTCCGAGATGAGGAATTCTTTAACTCCTTCATAAAATCAATCCAAGGATTTAAGTAATTTCCTAGACTTTTTTCCTCGATAACACCATATTGTATCATCGCTTCAAAGCGTTGTAAACCCATCAAAAACATATCAAAGTTATCTCTGATTTTTGCATAAAGAGAATCGGGGTGAATGGGGAGCTTGTCACCGTTTTCTGGAATAGATAAAGCGGTTATTAATGTTTGATCGTCGATGGGACCACTCCAAGTGGAATTCCCTTCTATTTTTCGCTCGACGGAATCTAACATACGCCAGCTATTTTTGGTAAAAAGTTGTGTTTCAAAATCTTTAAATTCCTTAGAGGTAAATTGATGTTTATCCCATTGTTGTTTCTTATAATAACTAAACGCACCCCAGAGTGAAGCACCAGTAAGGCCAAATTTTTCTAAAAGCTTTTTCAGATATTTTATATTGATCTCAAAACAATCTGAATTCATTGAATTTGTGATAGTACATTGGGAAGGTTGAGAAGATGATTCTGATTTATCTGTATTTTGTGCATAACTAGGGGCGGTAAAGCTCAGAGAAGCTAAAATGGCGGTAGTCGCGGCTAAAGTTTTGAAATTCATGATGTTTTCTCCCGTAAAAGTAAAGGTTGATTTGTAGTAGAAGGTAGAAGGTTTAATTTGTGTTTTTCCTTTGCCTTTCTGTTGTTATTGAATATAAAACCCTTGATAAAACCATAGAAACAGGGGAGTGCCACTTCCTGGCAATGGTAAGAAATTCTTATTTATGTTTATGGTGCGCGGTGGGCCTAATGATGCTAAAACCTTTATTTCTCAAGGGTTACAGACGATCGCGGGGTTTCGCCTTTCATCTACTCTACAGTAGGCACTTAGAGAATTGACACGGTTTTAGGGGTGGAAATGAGAAGACACCGGGTTTCTCATGGAAGCCCGGTGTCTTCTCGCTTCCATAAAGATCACAACCTGATATCTTCATTTGCTCGCGTGGGTTAATCTTATTCCAGTTAAAAATCTGTCACTTTTGCTACAAAAATCTAAATAAATATGAAAATATCCAGGGATCACGATCGCGCTCCCTGGAATAAAGGTAAATTGGCTAACTAATTTAATAATTTAGGGGTTCTCTATGGGTTCAAATGAGAGAGATAGGTTGACGCAATTGGGCCGATCGCGCTAAAGCATCCGCGACTTCAAGAGCATAAACACTGTCAACAGGATTAACATATAAAGGAGTACCCTCGGTCAAATGCTCTAAAACCATCTGAGTATCTTTAGCAAATAAACCCCGTCGCGTGCCCACTTCCACAGTTTCGGTAGTATCCCCTTGGATAAGGAGCCCCTTTTCGGGAGTAAAAATTAAAGTCCCCTGTTCCCCATAAACAGTAAAAGTATTTTCCGAGTGCCAAAACGTCTCCCCTTTCCCATAAACAGACTCGGCGAGATTGCCATGAGCAAACTCCAACTGGGCATGACATAAACAGGCACGAAAAAAATCCGGTTGTGTATCCCAAAATTGACTTTGACAATGTACCCGTGTCACTTTGCCAAATAAATCGGTAAAGCGATGGAGACGAGACAGGGCCCCCATCAGGGGAAACCCAAACAAGGAATGTTGATAAGTCCACCTTTGGGGCGCGGGACGTTCGGGGTGAATGGTAACGTAACGACTAGAGAAAACTTTGCCAATACTGGGTAAAGCCTGTTTCAGGGCTTGATGTAACCCCCCCAACAGTTCAATATGCTCTATATGTAAAAGTTTGCCCTTTTCCAGAGCACGCGCGAGAAGGCCTTGAGCCTCCGATAAATCCAAAGATAAAGGATATTCAACCACAACGTGCTTATCATTTTCCAAAGCCGCGCCCGCGATCGTACCATGATCCCGGTTAACGGTACAAATAATAATTAAATCCAGATCCTCGCGCTCTACCAACTTACGCCAAGAAACCTCGGCCTCCACACCAAATCCCTGACTAAAGGCCGAAGTTTTTTCTGGGGAATGGCCTGCAACCGTGATGAGACGGGCTCTTGAGTCCCCTTGTAAAGTCTCGGCGCGTAGCTTCGCGGCGAACCCAGTACCGACTAAACCCACCCTAATTGGGACACTAGACACCATACATATAAGTAATTAAGATGTAATTAGTAAATTTTATAACTAATCCCGTTCAAAATTTATCTCCGATCACTATTGCAATTTTTCTGGTTTCCCCTACTATCAGAAGGGAGGGAATAATACCCCGTGCCAACCGAGATAATACAAGCATCCGGTTTGCATAAGGAAAGTTTATATATTCTTCTGTCTAACTTTTGAGAGGATCATGGCATGGCAACAACTTACAAGGTAACACTGATTAACGAGACTGAAGGACTGAATCAGACGCTTGATGTGGATGATGATGTTTATATTCTCGATGCGGCGGAAGAAGCAGGTCTGGATCTGCCCTATTCCTGCCGTGCAGGCGCTTGCTCCACCTGTGCTGGTAAGCTGGTGTCTGGGACTGTTGATCAGTCTGACCAATCTTTCTTAGATGACGATCAAATCGCGGCTAATTATATTCTCACCTGTGTCGCCTATCCTACCTCTGACTGTGTCATCGAAACTCACAAAGAAGAAGATCTTTACTAAGCTCGCCCTCGGCGTTTAGTTAGGCTCGGCGATCAATGATATCGCCGAGCAATTTTTTTCTTTATCCTTAGATGATTACTGTTTTCGGCTCTGGGGTTCTCGCCAAAATACGATATTCTCCGTTAAGGGTTGTATCATCGCCCCCGGAAAATAAAACTGGAGAATCCGATCGCGATCCCATCCCAGTTTAGCTAAATTATAAGACCCTCGTTGACTCATCCCTACTCCATGACCAAACCCACCCCCAATAAAGGTATATCCCTGAAGTGTCTGATCGCGATTATACACGGGCTCTAAATAAAATAGGGTACTAATGGGAGGCTCAAACGCGTTACGAATTTCATCTTTATCTATATTGATCGCGGCGCGATCGGTTTCAATTTTCATATTTAAGACTCTTCCAGAGGGCGATCGTTTCACAATATCGACTTTTTTGATCTGAGTAAAAGAATTAACCAACGGACTTTGTTTTTTCGTGAGATAACGCTTCAAAAATTGTGTCATTTCGCCTAATGTCGTAAATTCTCGCCAACGAAATACCTTTTCTCCCTCTTCATTAAAGCCTTGTTTTAAACTCATAAACTTGCGAAAATTCGTCTCATCAGCCAAACTATTTTGAGATAAATTCCAGAGGTTATTAGGTGCGTCAATCACCGCCTTTAAATAGGGTCTTTCTGCTCCTTGCCAAACATCTTCAAAAGACGCGGTAACTCCACCACTAGCCGCCGAATATAAGGCATCAACTAATTCATTTTTGTAGGTTAAAACCATCCCTTTTGTCGATGATATAGCGCGATCTGGTTCGGGATAGGTTTCTTTTATGCCCTTATAAACTTGACAATTAACATCAGCACACATTTCATAATTATCAATGGCAAATCGTCTTAAGTTTCTTAACGCGTAAGTCCGGGCTAAAATGGCTTGTGCTTCTTGAGACGCGTAGGGAGATGACGCGCCAATTTCAAAGGGAACTACACCCCGTAAATAGGTTTCTATGGGCACTTTATTAACCAGGGTATACGTTCCATAGGCGTTAGTTTGTAGTTGTAAACTTCCGCCATACATGGAACTTTCTTTATTATTTTTATTTTCTGTAATGACTTCAATCACTCGATTTTTGGCAGTGATTTCTAATTCATTGCGATTATAGCGAAAACCATTGACCACGAAAAAGGCTTGTGGTTTTTGTTTAAGAACTTTTGTATCTAAATAAGCATTATAACCTTGAGATTTGAGATTTTCTAACAGTAATCTGCGTAATAATGGAGTATTATAAACATCTCGACGCGCCCAAACTTGCCAGCGATCCGGTTGGGCGATTTCGACTTCTATTCCCTTGGCTTTCCATTGATTCGCGCTTTCTTCTGCACTTTCAAAGCTGCGATGGGAACTGAAGATTATTTTCTCATCTAATTGTGCTTCTTTTAAGGGTTGCATCCCTATTTCTAATTTGACACTATTAACTGTAAGAGTCTCGTCACCTTTAGGGGTTTTGAATTTTAATGTCAGCCGATCGCCTTCCGTTGCTTTTAAGGTTAATTTATCGGTGGTAACACTGCCAAACCTTTGTACCACACCGACTTTTATTTCTGGATTTAATGGCGTTTGGGCACTTTTAACTTCTTTCGTTTCTCCGATGATTGATAACGCGACGAAAAAGATACCTGAAAGGGAACCGATATATTTACTGATGGGGGAAAACAACGCGATCGCCTCCTGATACAAAGATAACCTTATTCTACCTTTTCCCTTGACTTTATCCCCAATTACCCACAAACCCCCAGCGCGATCTCTTTTATGTCAGAGAATCTTGACATAAATCCCTAACTACTTGCAAGTCGAAGTCATTATGAGTATGATTAAGAACAGATCGAGAAAAAGGAAGATGAAAGATGAGGATCGCAGAAATACCCATTAACCAAATCAAACGTCCCCTCCCGCGTAGCAACGATCAAGGGAAAGTCGCGACATTAATGGA
Organism: Microcoleaceae cyanobacterium bin_387; assembly: GCA_037440985.1. Classification (GTDB taxonomy): domain Bacteria; phylum Cyanobacteriota; class Cyanobacteriia; order Cyanobacteriales; family Microcoleaceae; genus JBEDKD01. Next base: position 8,275 of record JBBITB010000111.1, on the reverse strand, counting down.
ATCCATTAGCAAAGAAGGATTAAGAGAGCCCATAGATATTTTAGAAGTCGATGGAGAATATTACGGTTTCTCCGGGTGTCATCGTTATGAAGCTTGTGCGCGTTTAGGAATGGAAACGATTCGATGTAAAATTCGTCGCGCCTCCCGTGCCATTTTACAAATGCATCTCGCGTAAGAAGCCTTTGAGATTAAGAAAGACTATTGATTACCCAAATCTGTCTTTTTGGCTATGATCATTAGTAAGAAAAGAGGAATTGTTACCATGAGTAAGGGGTAATAATGCATAGTAATGATATGATGAGTAAACTTTAGTAAAAATAGGGTTTTATATGAGTCTCATCTGTCCCAAATGTGGATAGTATTAAATGGCAAAACTTCTGAGGGTAAACGATGCTCAAAAACAATTAAATTAATTGATAAACTCTTATTAGAAAAAATAGCACTGACCGGTATTTGTAGAGCATCTGGAGTCTCAAAATCGTGGCTTCAATATTAGAGCAATCAAAAATATTATCAAGGGTCAAAAAAGGCAAACATCTCTGAAAAAAAAGAGGTCGATTGACTTTACAGTTCGATGAAATGTGGTCTTACGTTCAAACTAAGCGTCAAAAAGTATGGATTGGGATCGCGTGGTTATGTAGAAACCCGAGAAATTGTCGGTTTGGTTTTGGGGGATCTCCGCGAAAAAACTGCCCAAAAATTATGGGAAAGTTTGCCAAAATATAGGCAGTGTGTGGTGTGTTATACCGATTTTTGGTCAACGTATCAGGAAGTTTTGCTATCAAAAAGACATAAAGCTGTGAACAAGTCATCAGGGAAGACAAGTTATATTGAAAGATTTAACAACACTTTGAGACAATGGAACAGATGATGGCGCTGTTGGCCCTAATTGAAGGGGGAGTCTTGGAACCCCATCCCCAACTGAGAGTCGGTTTTCTGGAGTCCGGTTGCGGTTGGCTTCCCTACTGGCTGTAGCGGCTCGATCGCGAGTATGACGACCTAGCTTGGGAAGTTAAAGACCATATTAAAATGAAGCCTTCAGAGTATTTCCGCCGTCAGTGTTTCATCTCCTTTGAACCTTCTGAACCCTATCTAGCTGAGACGATTGACTATATTGGCTCAGATAACCTGATCTTCGGTTCTGATTTCCCTCACATCGATCACCATCGAGATGTTATCGCGGAAGTAATAGCACTGAGCGATCGCTTATCAGAAAAAACCGTGAAAAAAATCCTTTGGGATAACCCCTTTCGCTTTTATGGAGGGTAATCCGAGAAACCGGGTTTCTCCCTGGTAATAGCCACAAAAAAACGGCTGACACAGAAACCCGGTTTCTTAACCTCCACCCACCGATCCAGTCTTTTGAATCCACCTCATCTCTTAATGAAGCCATGAACCGCAAAATTGCCGGCTACGAGATTCTCTCAGAACTCTATGAAAGTTCTAATTCCGTTGTTTTTCGGGGATACCGAGAGTCAGACAATCAACCCGTTATCCTGAAAATTCTCAAGGAAGATTATCCTACCCCCGCAGAACTGACCCGATATAAACAGGAATATGAAATCACCCGTTCTCTGGATCTGAATAGTATTATCAAAGCCTATGACTTGCAAAAATATCAGAATACTTTAGTAATGATTTTGGAGGATTTTGGTGGCAAGTCTTTAAAATTATTAATGGCAGAACGTAAAATAACGCGAGAAGAATTTTTCAAAATTAGTATAAAAATTTGTGAAAGTCTGGGTGCTATTCACGCGGCCAATATTATTCACAAGGACATTAACCCCTCCAACATTGTTTTTAACCCAGAAACCGGACTGCTCAAAATCATCGACTTCGGAATTTCGACAGTATTATTGCGTGAAAATCCCACAATTCGCAATCCGAATGTCTTAGAAGGCACCTTAGCCTATATATCGCCAGAGCAAACCGGCAGAATGAACCGAGTGCTGGATTACCGGACTGATTTCTACTCCTTGGGTGTAACGTTCTATGAAATGCTGACTCAGAAACTCCCTTTTGAAACGACGGATGCAATGGAGTTAGTCCACTGTCATATTGCCAAAGAACCTGTACCGCCTCACGAACAAATCCCTGAGATTCCCTTAGCCGTTTCAGCAATTGTGATGAAATTATTAGCAAAAATGGCTGAAGATCGATATCAGAGTGCTTGGGGATTAAAATCAGATTTGGAATCATGCCTAAATCAATTACAGGCTACCGGCCATATTTCCCATTTCTCTCTCGGTTCACAAGATATTTCTGATAAGTTTCAAATTCATCAAAAACTCTATGGCAGAGAGGGAGAAATTGAAACTCTCCTAGCAGCCTTTAACCGAGTAGCAGCAGCTTCAACCACAGAAAATTCCCCAGAGGAACAAGACTCGGCAAAATCCGCGATCGAAATGATGTTGGTGGCGGGCTATTCGGGTATTGGAAAATCAGTGCTGGTGCAGGAACTCTATAAACCAATTACCCAGCAGAAAGGTTATTTCAGTTCGGGTAAATTTGACCAATTTCAGCGGAATATTCCCTACTCTGCTATCGTCAGAGTATTTTCTGAACTGGTGCGACAAATCTTAACGGAAAGTGAATCGCAACTTAACAAATGGCGAGACAAGCTTTTAGCCGCCTTGGGCAAAAATGGACAGGTAATTATTGATGTCATTCCCGAAGTAGAGCTGATTGTTGACAAACAGCCTCCCGTGCAAGAACTCGGCCCTACTGAGGCTCAAAACCGCTTTAATTTAGTCTTTCAAAATTTCATTCAGGTATTTTGTCAAAAAGAGCATCCGTTAGTTATCTTTTTGGATGACCTCCAGTGGGCAGACTCCGCGACTCTCAAACTGCTCCAACTGATTATGACCGATGAAAATATGCAATATCTGTTGATGATTGGTGCATATCGGGATAATGAAGTCAGCCCAACCCATCCCTTGATAATGACTCTTGATGGGTTAAGAAAGTCAGGAGCTATCATTAACCAAATTATCTTAACTCCTCTAGAAATAGAGCATATTAACCAGTTACTTATTGATACTTTAAAGTGCGAGGTTGAAGTCGTCAAACCCTTGGCAGATTTGATCGGGAGAAAAACTAACGGCAACCCCTTCTTTGTCAATCAATTTCTGACAACTCTTTATCAGGAAAACCTGCTGACTTTCCGCGTTCCTCAAGCGGGAACTCAAGGAAGATGGCAATGGGATATCGCTCAAATTGAGGCGATGGATATTACCGAAAACGTAGTAGACCTGATGCTTGGAAAGTTGAAGAAATTCCCCATCGCAACGCAACAAGTTTTACGTTTGGGAGCTTGTGTGGGCAACCGCTTTCAACTGGCGACTCTCGCCATTGTTCACGAAAAATCAGCCGGAGAAACTTTTCGAGACTTAAAGAGTGCAATTCAGGAAGGATTAGTGATTCCCACTTCTGAGTTAGAGATTGCGCCAGAAGAAGAGCTTGGGATTTCTGATGCTCAACTATTAATTCTTAATTTTAAATTTCTGCACGATCGCGTGCAACAGGCCGCGTATGCGCTCATTGATGATGAGCAGAAAAAAGGCGTTCATCTCAAAATTGGTCGGCTACTGTTGGAAAAGATATCCCCACAAGAGCGCGATACAAGAATTTTTGAAGTGGCAGATCATTTGAATGTGGGGCAGGAATTAGTTGCCGATTACCAAGAGCTCAGTGAATTGGCTCACTTGAATTTAGAAGCTGGCAAAAAAGCTAAAGACGCAACAGCTTATGCTGCGGCTAGTCAATATTTTACCGCCGGTTTGGATTGTTTGCGCCCAAAAGACTGGGAGGAGAACTACGAGCTAACTTTATCACTGTATAAAGAGCTGGCCGATGTAGAATACTTAAAAGGCAACTTCGAGCAATCAGAAGCCTTGATTAACCTCATATTAGAACGAGTAAGATCCCCTCTAGAAAAGGCAGAAATCTACATTTTAGCGATCGTGCAATATACCTTGCGAGCTAAACCATTAGAGGCGATTAAGACCGGTCGAAAAGCGCTGAAGCTAGTGGGTGTCAAATTGCCTGAAGAAGACTTAAAAACGGCTGTTAGTCTGGAACTGGCGGAGGCAAAAGAACATTTGAAAAATAAGGATATTGCCTCGTTTATCGATCGTCCAGAAGTTCAAGCTCCAGAAAAAAAGGTTGCCTTAAAATTGCTGGCTAATCTAGCAGCACCTACCTTCGTTGCCGATCAAGCACTCTTTCCTGTGGTTAACCTGAAAGCGTCTAATCTCTCCCTCAAATATGGGCCTTCTTCTGAATCACCGATTGGCTACGCAAATCATGGACTGGTACTGGTTTCTTTGGGAGATTATCGAGCTGGTTATGAGTTCGCGATGTTAGCTCAAAAACTAACAGAAAAAACGAATAATCTCAGTCAACAATGTAAAATTGCTGTCATTGTCACTACCGAAATCGGGATCTGGGTCAATCATCTAAGATGGGCTGATACTATTTTAGATGCTGGCTATTATGCGGGTTTGCAATCTGGGGAGCTGCAATGGGCTGGATACATTCTGAAGTACAAATTACTGAATGCGTTCTTCCAGGGTAAAAATTTGGAAAACTTGGTAAAGGATATCCCTAATTATTTGCATTTCAATGAAAAAACAGAAAACAATTGGGCGATTGACATTATTTTATCAGGTAAAGCAATCATCTGGAATTTGACAGGAACTAGCCCTGACAAGTTTGCTCTCAAGACGGATGAAATTAGCAGCAAAGAGCAATACATCGAACGCTGTAAGTCTCATCAAAGTTTCTTGGGAATTTGCACTTATAATATTTTTGAATCTCAGGTTCTCTACCTGTACGGCAAATATTCTGAAGCCCTTCAGAGTGCTTTGTGCGCGGAAGAACTTCTGATTTATGCGGTCGGTCACAACCAGTTAGCGGAACAGAATTTTTATAGTTCGCTGATTTTAGCCGCGCTGTATCCAGATGCTTCAGAATTAGAACAAAAACAATATTGGGATAAACTGGAATCCCAGCAACGACAGATGAAAATTTGGGCAGATAACTGCCCGGAAAATAACCTACACAAGTACCTTTTGGTAGCCGCAGAAATGGCCCGCCTCGCCGGAAAAGATATGGAAGCAGTGGAGTTGTACGATCGCGCTATCGCCTCCGCCAACGAAAATGACTTTATTCAGAATGAAGCCTTAGCCTGCGAACTCGCGGCAAAATTTTGGTTGAGTAAAAATAAAAAAGAGGACTTTGCCAAACTCTATATGCAGAAGGCTAACTATGGCTACTTACTTTGGGGGGCTAAACGTAAAGTCGAGGATTTGCAAGAAAAATATCCCCAATTAGTTGCGATAACTTCAGCAGTAAAAACCAAAACAAAAGGGACAAGAACCACGATTTCGACAACAGGTAAGGGGTCTGGGGAAGAGCTAGATTTAGCGACTGTCGTGAAAGCTTCTCAAGCCATTGCCGGCGAAATTGTCCTCGACAAATTACTTGCCAAATTGATGAATCTCGTCCTCGAAAATGCCGGGGCACAAAAAGGCTTTCTGATTCTATCAGATAAGGGGATTTTAACGATTCAAGCTGAAGGAGAAATCGAACGCGAAGTCCAAGTGCTGCAATCTCTTCCAGTTTCTAGCAGCCAAACTCTCCCCAAGGGGATCGTCAATTACGTCGCTCGGACACATGAAAATGTCGTTTTAAGCGATGCCACAAGCGAGGGTATTTTTACCACCGATCCTTACATTGTCGCCCACCAACCTAAATCAATCTTGTGCAGCGCGATCGTCAATCAAGGTAAACTCACTGGCATTCTTTACCTAGAAAATAACATCGCGATCGGTGCTTTTACCTCAGAACGGCTAGAAATTGTAAAAATCCTTTCTTCTCAAGCAGCCATCTCCCTTGAAAACGCTCTTCTGTATCGTACCTTAGAACAAAAAGTCGAAGAACGCACGGCTCAATTAGCAGCAGCCAACCGAGAAATTACTGTCCTTAATGAGCGTCTCAAAGCTGACAATATTCGGATGAGTGCTGAGTTAGATGTAACGCGCCGACTGCAACAAATGATCTTGCCGAAAGAGGGCGAACTCAGTGAAATTGCTGGACTTGATATTGCCGGCTTTATGGAACCTGCTGACGAAGTAGGTGGCGATTACTACGACGTCCTCAAGTATGGCGATCGCATCAAAATTGGTATCGGCGACGTAACGGGACACGGATTAGAAAGCGGCGTTTTAATGATTATGGCGCAAACGGCTGTGCGAACTCTGATGGTGAATAACGAAACTGACCCCGTGCGATTTTTAAACGTCATCAATCGCGCTCTTTATGACAATGTAAACCGGATGAATTGCGATAAGAACCTCAGCCTTTGCTTGTTAGACTATGAGGATGGCACTCTGCGTTTGAGCGGACAACATGAAGAGTTGATTGTCGTGCGCTCTAGTGGCGAAGTGGAACAAATAGACACGATAGAGTTAGGTTTTCCCATTGCTTTAGAATCAGACATCGCCGATTTCATTAGTTCTACTGAGGTGCAGTTAAATCCAGGAGATGTGGTGGTGCTTTACACGGACGGGATTACGGAAGCGGAAGACAAAGAAGGCTCCTTCTACGGTATGGAACGGCTGATAGAATCCATCAGGGAAAATCGCGATCGCACTGCGGTCGAAATCCGAAAAGCGGCAATTGATAACCTGCGCCATTACATCGGGGAACAAACTGTGTTTGATGACATCACCTTAGTGGTACTCAAGCAGAAATAGCCTCCCTCTAAAACCTTCTTGAGGCTCCCTGGTTTTATTTGGCCGTTGCTGCGGAAATATTTTTCAGGAAACCTGGGGCGGTGACACACCCCCCCAGGGGAAAAGTATCATACAAACCGCCACGCTGTTTCAAGTAGGGATAGTGGTCCGATCCAGGGCGAGGATTCTCAAACCAGAAACCCGGTTTCTTTAATCGCGCCACTCAAAAATTCCTGTAATCTCTTTGATACGTCTTTTGTTAACTAGATAAACTTTGAATAAACAGTATCGCGTAAAACTTGAGCCAAAAGATTATTCTCAGCCCGTAACCCCTCATAGAAAAAGAAGACTTCCCATTCAATACCACAAGAACGATTATACGCGATCATCTTCACCAAATCATCAGGATTTATCCGATAATTTTCCCCACGATTAATCAATAAAATACCCGGAGCTAAAGTTCGTAATTGTTGAGAGTTAAACTGCTGCACAACTAAACGATCCACCGAGCGGCGATAACCAGGAAAATCCAGATTATAAAGTTGTGGATGAATCCAATCAAAAATTTTGCGATCGCACCAAGTCTTAGTATCCTGTAAATATTCAATCAATCCCCAGCGATAAACACTAGGAGACATAGAAACAATTAACTCAGGATTAACCAACTTAACCGACTGATAAACCCGCGCTAAAAAATCCGTCACCAAATCAGCCCGCCAGCGTAACCATTGCCAATCTTTAGGATTTTGAGGAGGCGGTTGATTAAAAGTTTTCTGATAAAGAGCCACCGTTTTTTGATCATAACCCCCCTCACTGGGAAGGGACAAATGATCATCCCCTTGAATTCCTTGTACTCGATAATTATTAATAACTTCTAAAATTAAACTTAAGAGAAAATTCTGCACATCAGGATCAAAAGAATTCATCCACTCAAAATCATGCTTTTTTAACAAATTACCCGTTGCATCACGCGCCGCCCATTCCGGTTTTTTTGCTAAAAGATGACCTCCTTTTTGACTATAAGAAGCCATAAACCCATATTCAAACCAAGGAATCACAGAAAGCCCCACTTTTTCAGCCTCTTCCACAAGTTCCCCTAAAGGATCACGTCCAGCAAAACGAGGATCAATTTCTCTCCCAAATTGCTGTCGCATAATTTGAGAAGGATAAACCGTATAACCCCGTGTCCAAACAACCGGAAAAACTACATTAAACCCAGTCTCCACGAGAAATTGCATCGCCTCAGCCATGTTTTTCCTAGAGTAGAGAACTTGACTATCTGTTGCCGTGATCCAAACCCCTCGAATTGCCATAAATAAAGATTTAAAAGATATATAAAAAACCTAACTTTTTGGTTGATTTTAACTCAATTAACCAGGGAATTTCTCACAGAAATAATAAGTCAAATCGAACCGAATTTATCACCTATTGCAACCTCGACAGTTGTTGACGTTGTTAATAGCCAAAACCATTAATTTTATCGCTTCTTCCTTCTTCCTTCTTCCTTCTTCCTTCTTCCTTCTTCCTTCTTCCTTCTT
>JBBITB010000110.1:0-19333 GCA_037440985.1 Microcoleaceae cyanobacterium bin_387 | reverse complement strand
GCCGATCGCCAAACCGAGGTTAATCCGACAGTTGACTCGAAAGCTTTAGTCGAAATTGAGGAGAATACTCGACAAGACGCGATCGAGTTATCGGCAAATTCCCCTAATGAAACCGAGGTTAATCCGACAGTTGACTCGGAGGCTTTAGCCGAAAATGATTTAAGCCAAACCGAGGAAAAGTTGAAGGAAGAAAGAGAAAACACGATCGCGTATTTCCCCCTAGAAACCCCCCAACAAACCCCAGTCACCATCGACACCAAAAACAAAACAAATCCCCAACCCACAAAATCAACTTAAATTCTTACCCAATCCCAATCCCCAATCCCAATTCACCAATCCCAATTCCCAATTCCCCATTACCGATTACCCAATATGCTCAGTAACATCATCGCGATTTATAGAAAAGAATTACAAAGTTATTTTGCCTCACCCTTCGCATATACGATCGCGGGTATATTCTGGTTATTAACCGGATATTTTCTCGTCGCGATTCTCCTAGGAGAGCAAGGAATAATTCAACAAGTAGCAGTGCGTGATCAAATGGGTATAACCGCTCCTCCTATTGATGCCCCCTACCAATTCTTACAAATTTATTTAGGCATTTTAGGCTCCATGTCACTATTTGTTTTACCGATGTTATCAATGGGACTTTATACGGAAGAGCGCAAACGGGGTACATTAGAATTATTAGCCACCTCACCCCTGACAAATTGGGGAGTCGCGACAGGTAAATTATTAGGAGTGCTTACCTTTTATATCACATTGGTAATGCCGATAATGGGATTAGAAGCGATCGCGGTTAGTAATACTAACCCCCCCGTTGCACCAATAATTTTACTTTTAGGACATGGTGGGTTAATCTTATTAGCAGCCAGTATATTATCTTTGGGGATGTTTATTTCCTCTTTAACCGATAGTACCATCTTATCGGCAATTTTTACATTTTCCATTGTCTTATTTCTCTGGGTGATAGATGTGGTAGCAAGCAATATCGGCGGCTCCTTCGGAGAAGCCTTAAGTCATTTATCCCTGTTAACCAATTATAGTAATCTGACTAAAGGTGTGGTAGATACCAGTAGTATCATTGTCTTCGGAAGTTATATTATTTTAGGTGTGTTTCTCACCGCACAATCAATTGATGCCTTACGCTTCCAACGCTCATAAAAAAAACTCTGTGTATCTAGGGCTTATTGAAAAAGAAAAACTATGCGAAAAATCAAACAAAATTGGAAATATATATTTTTTATCGGTCCCTGTTTAACCGTAATGGGATTATCCGCGGGTGTGGTATCAGGGATATGGGAACCAATTCCCCTGGGGTTGATAATCGCGGGAATAGTCATAACTGGGATATGGTTTATTTATATTACCCAAAGTAAAAAGATTTGGAGATATCGCTCTACCCAAACCAGTACCAATGCTCTTATCGCGACGGTTTCTGTCTTGGTAATTTTGGGGTTAGTTAATTTTTTAGGAGTACGTTATAATACCCGCGTTGACTTAACGGAAACCCAAATATTCACTTTAGCTCCTCAGTCTCAAACAATTCTCCGTAATTTGAAACAGCCCGTTAAAGTTTTCCTCTTTGATAAAATTCAAAATCCCCAAACTAAGGAATTATTGACTAATTATCAACGGGTAAGTGGTGGAAAATTAACGTTTGAATTTGTTGATCCCCAGGAAAAGCCCCAACTTGCCACTAAGTTTGGTGTGAATGAGTTTGGGGAAGTCTATTTAGAGTCGGGTGAGAAACGTCAATTAGTCCAAAAAAATAAACCCGAAAATAAATTAGAGCCGGTTTCGGAATCTAAGTTAACTAACGCATTAGAAATGGTGGCACGCGATCGCGCTCCGAAGGCTTATTTCCTAGAAGGGCATGGCGAGAGAGAGCTAAAGGAAGGGCAAGGTGGTTTAGGAGACTCCGAAAAAGTATTAAAAGAGAAAAATTATCGTATTGAAACTCTCAATTTAGCGAAAACCCCCGTCATACCACCTGACGCGAATGTTGTGGTGCTACCGGGACCAAAAAAACCTTTATTAGAAGGAGAAGTTAAGACTTTAAAGGATTATCTTGATAAGGGCGGTAGTCTTTTATTAATGATAGATCCCAAAAGTGATCCGGGTTTAGACAGTTTATGGAAAGAATGGGGCGTTAAATTAGATGATCTTTTGATTATTGATTCATCAGGAAATGGTAAAGTGTTAGGGTTAGGACCAACGGTAGTGTTAGTTAACCGTTATGGTGATCATCCTATTACCCAAAATTTTAAGAATGGGGTTTCCTTATTTCCTTTTGCTCGCCCTGTGGATGTTAAAACCACAGAAGGAATCAAAAGTCAAGCCTTATTCTTTAGTAATGAGCAAAGCTGGGCGAAAAAAGATTTAACGAATAGTAAATTGGAATTTGATTCGCAACAGGATCGCGAGGGACCTTTTTCTTTGGGAGTCGCGTTAACTCGTGATTTAGATAAACCGCCTACTCCTTCCCCATCACCTTCGGTTTCCCCAAGTGCGTCACCATCGACTTCCCCAAGTGTGTCGCCATCGACTTCCCCAAGTGCGTCACCATCGACTTCCCCAAGTGCGTCGCCAAGTGCGTCACCTTCGCCCTCACCCACATCATCAAGGGTGTCACCCCAAGAATGGCTAGTCGCGTTTAACTCTTCAGAGCCCCTTTTTGTGCAAGCCTCACCGTCTCCATCTCCGAGTGTGTCGCCTTCGCCAAGTCAGTCGTCATCTCCGAGTCAGTCGTCATCTCCGAGTCAGTCGTCATCTCCGAGTCAGTCGCCTTCGCCAAGTCAGTCGCCTTCGCCAAGCCAGTCGTTATCTCCTTCCCCTTCGAGTGGAAGACAAGCGCGAATGGTGGTGTTAGGAAATTCGCAATTTATCGCGAATGGTTGGTTTCAACAACAATTAAATGCTGATGTTTTTCTGAATACGGTTAGTTGGTTAAGCCAGCCGGATCAAACTCTTTCGATCGCGCCTAAGTTGATGAAAAATCGTCGTATTGTCATGACTGTCTTTCAATCTCGATTGTTAAGTTGGCTCGCGATGGTGATTTTACCTTTATTCGCGTTTCTCGTTGGCGCAATTATCTGGTGGAAACGCAGGTAATTAGGAAGAAGGTTAACAGTTGACAGTTGACAGTTGACAGTTGACAGTTATCAATTATCAATTGCCCAATCCCGAATCCCTAATCCCTAATCCCCAATCCCCAATCCCCAATCCCCAATCCCCAATTCCCAAAGTCTATGAAATTAGAAAAAACGACACTGTTTTTAATGCTTTTAGCCTTGGGTTTCGGCTCAATTGTTTATTTCGTGGAAATACGCGGTAAGTCTCAAAAAGAAGACGCAAGCGCGATCGCGCAAAAACTTGTCTCTTTCCAAAATGATGATATTCAGTCTTTTACTGTAAATATTCCTGAATACACCTTGACAATTGAACGGTTTTATGCTAGACAACCCGGAGAAACAAATTGGCGCATTAAATCGCCGTTTCAAGGGTTCGCGAGTGAAGCATCGGTGGCATTTTTATTAGATAAAATCACTACAGGAAAACGCGATCGAGCCCTCTCCATCCCCGCCAATAGCCGCAAGGAATATGGATTAGAAAAACCCCCAGAAATTGTGGAAATTAAGTTAAAAAATGGACAAACTCATAAATTAGTTGTCGGAAATAGTGACTTTACGGGCAAATTATTATATGCAGAAGTTGATCCGCCGGAAAAGCCTAATGGTAATGTCTCCGTTGTCTTAATTCCCCTAGACTTTAGAAGTACAATTTCTCGCCCTATATCTGATTGGACTTATCAGGAAGAAAATAGACAAAAAACACCGGAAACACCAGGAGTCACCCCTGATTCAAAGAAGACAAAATAGTGGAAACACCAAGGCACAAATGCACAAAGAAGACAGAAAGTCAAGAAGATAAAAAGAAAGTGAAAAGAAACCGGGTTTCTCTGAGATATTTTTGCGAGTGTCGAATCTATTCCAAAGAAACCGGGTTTCTCAATGCTCAAGGCTGACAAAGGTTTTCGGGTGAAAAGAAACCGGGTTTTTCAGAGATATTTTTGCGAGTGTCGAATCTATGTTCAAAGAAACGCGGTTTCTGGGAAATCAATAACTATTTACCAATACAAAAACGACTAAATATTCGCTCTAATACTGATTCTGTTACTTCTTCTCCGGTGACTTCTCCTAAAGCTTGAATTGCGCCTCTTAAATCAATAGTCCAAAAGTCCAAAGGTAATTGATTATTAATAGTTATAATACATTGTTCTAAGGATTTTTTTGCCTTTGTGATCGCGGCAGATTGTCGTTGATTGATGGCAAAATCGAGATTAGAGGCTTGTAAATTGCCCGCGTTGATAGATTCTAAAATAGCTTGTTCTAACTTTTCAATGCCTTGATTTTTGGCGGCAACGGTTTCTACTCTTTGATAGATTTCTTGGGGAAATTCTATATCTGAGTATGATTGTACTAGGTCAATTTTATTAATGACTAAGATGACTGGGCGATGTTTGACTTGTTGATAAATTTGTGTATCTTCAGGAGTCCAACCGCTTTGAGCATCAAGGGTGAATAATACTAAATCAGCTTGTTGGGCGACTTTACGCGATCGCGCTACTCCGATTTTTTCCACGGTATCATCAGTGTCACGAATGCCCGCGGTATCTAATACTTGGACGGGGATTCCTTTGACAACTAATTGGGATTCTACTACGTCTCGTGTCGTACCGGGTAAATCCGTGACAATAGCGCGATCACTACGACTCCAAGCATTCAATAAACTGGATTTTCCCACATTAGGACGACCAACGATCGCGACTTTTAAGCCAATCCGCAACAATTCCCCCTGATCAGCAGTAGCGAGAATCTCAGATAATTGATGTAAAACTTGCTGAATTTGAGAAATAATAGCTAATTCATCTAAAGGTGGTAAATCTTCTTCAAAATCAATTCTTGCCTCAATTTCTGCTAGAATATCTAAACAAATACTGCGTGATAAACGAATGGGATTAGCTAATTTGCCCTGCAAACTAGCTAGGGCAGCCTGGGCAGCTCTAGGAGACTGGGAACCCACCAGATCCGCGATACTTTCTGCCTGAGTTAAATCTAAACGGCCATTTAAAAAAGCGCGTAGGGTAAATTCTCCGGGTTGCGCTAATCGAGCACCCTGTTCGAGACATAACTGTAAAACCTGCTGCACTGCTATAATGCCCCCATGACAGTGCAACTCTATCACATCCTCACGCGTATATGAACGTGGGGCCTTCATAATCAATAGAAGGGCTTCATCTACTAATTGCCCAGTTTGGGGTTGTCGGATATAACCATAAAGAATGCGGTGAGACTCCCAAATTTGGTGTCCGGGCGCGTGAAATAGGGTTTGGGCAATGTTCAACGCGTCCGAGCCTGAGACTCTCACAATGCCCACACTCCCTTGTTGTGGGACGATCGCGGTGGAAATCGCGGCAATCGTTCCTCCACTTACCAATAATTCTGACATCTTTCGGTTCTAAGCCTCCAAAATTAGGGAAATTTACAAGATATGCCACAATTAATATTAACCGGGTTGGAGTATAGAAAATGATTGGCCAACTTGTCGATGGACGTTATCGCATTCTCAAAGTTATTAACTCAAATTCTTTTGGCCAAACCTATCTGGCGGCCGATACCCATCGTCCGGGTTATCCCCAATGTATTATTCGGGAACATTCCCTCCCAGAAGCAAACTCGCCTAATTTACAAATTATTAAAGTCCTCTTTCAACGGAAAGCGGAAATTATTGAAAAACTAGGACGTTCGGCACAAATCCCTTCAGTTTTAGCCTATTTTGAAGAGGATCAAAAATTATACATGGTGGAAGAGTTTATCGTGGGTCAATCTCTCTGTGATGGGATGATCCCTGGTCAACCTTGGTTGGAAAATCAAGTGACGAACCTCTTAGAAGAAGTCTTAGAAATTTTGCAGTTTATTCACGAAAATGGGGTGATTCATCGTCATCTCCAACCGAATCATCTGATCCGTCGTCAATCGGATGGTAAATTAGTCTTAATTGACTTTGGCTTAGAAAAAGAAATGGCCTATCACATTTCTTCTCATCAAAGTCAGAAAACGGGAGGAATTGGGAAAAAGTCTCCCCCAAATCCATCCCCCTTTAACCCTATTTCTCCCACTTTAGTCTATCGACCCATTGAACAACTCCAAGGAAATCCTAGTTTTAGTAGTGATATCTATGCTGTGGGGATGATCGCGATCCAATGTTTAACGGGATTCCGAGATGAAGACCTTTTAAAAATGATTGAAAATAGTGATTTTATCGGAGAATTTCGCTGGCGTGATCATTGTTCAATTAAGCCTCTGTTAGGGAATATTATTGATAAAATGATCGCGCCGGTTCAGGAGCGATATCAATCAGTCCCAGAAGTTCTGAAAGATTTGCGAAAAATGAATGCTCAGAAACCTCATCAGAAACCCCCTGAAACTATTATTGCGCCCCCATCTTATTTTATTAAGCACGCAAATCGTCAACAACTTTTGTTAGTTTCGATGGGGGTTGGTGTGGTTTGTCTTGTCTTAGGAGGGGGCTTTTATTTTTGGCAAAGTCAAATTCGTGTTGAGTCTCAACAGTTTTATTTAAAAGCCGCGGAAAAAGCTAAAAGTGGTGATAAAGAAGGCGCGATTAGGGACTATTCCCAAGCCATTGAGCGCAATAGTCAAAATACAGATGCCTATTATAAACGGGCAAATGTTTACTATGATATGGGAGATTATGCCGCCGCGATTAAAGATTATACCCAGGCTATTAATATTAATCCCACCAATACCAATGCTCTTTATAATCGGGGTTTAGCCTATTATGATTCCGGTGATAAACGCAATGCTATTCAGGATTTTACCCAATTAATTCAACAAAATCCTAATGATACTCATGCTTATTATCAACGGGCTTTAACCTATTATGATTTAGGAGATTATCGCACCTCCATCGAAGATTATACTCAAGTAATTCGCCTCGATCCTACTAATCCTAATGCTTATAGTGGTAGAGGTTTAGCTCGTTCCGCGACAGGGGACAAACAAGGCGCGATGGCTGATTATACTCAAGCTATTTCGATTAATCCGAAAGACCCTAATGTTTATTATAGTAGAGGACGTGCTCGTTTTAACTTAGGGGATTATAAAGGGGCTGTGGAAGATTACACTCAAGCGCTCGTTTTAAATCCCAAAATGAATGATGCTTATACGAATCGTGCTAGTGCTTATTTGAATCTGGGAGAACTTCAAAAAGCGATCGAGGATTGTACTCAAGCTATTCGTCTTGATCCCAAAGATTCCGTGGCTTATAATAATCGTTGTGTGGCTTATTTGAATGTGGGAAACTATCAAAAAGCGGTAGAAGATTGTGGTCAAACAATTGGTCTTAATCCTAATAATGGGAAAGCCTATAATAACCGTGGTTTAGCGCGTTCTTCTCTGGGTGATAGAGGGGGAGCCGTTCAAGATTTCACCGTGGCAATTCGGCTTAATCCTAGTGATGCTGTTTCTTATACTAATCGTGCTTTAATTCATTCTCAAATGAATAATTTTAAGGGCGCGATCGAAGATTTTGCCCAAGCTATTCGTCTTAATCCTAGTAGTGCTTCTGCCTATTATAATCGGGGTCTAATTCGCCGTCAACTTAATGATAAAGCTGGAGCACAAGATGATTTTCAGAAAGCCGCGAGTCTCTTTTTAGAACAAGGAAGAGCGGAGGATTATCAAAAAGCGCAAGAACAAGCCAATCAAGTGACGAAATAGGGGAGGTCAAAACCATTGGTTAGAATCGCGTAATAATATTATTTTCTCATTTGTTATTGATATGTTTTTGACTCCGAACTCTCAAATACTAAATCCCAAATGGACATGATTGGTCAATTATTAGATAGACGATACCGCGTTGTACAAATTCTTAGTTCTGGAGCCTTTGCTCAGACTTATTTAGCCGCGGATACCCGTCGTCCGGGTCATCCTCAGTGTGTGGTAAAACAATTAAGACATTTGAATAATAATTCCGCGGTTATTAAAACGGCTCACCGTCTTTTTAAACAAGAAGCAGAAATCTTAGAAAAATTAGGAAAACATAATCAGATTCCCTTTTTGTTAGCATATTTTGAGGAAGGAAATCATTTTTATTTGGTAGAGGAATATGTCCCCGGTTCTCCCTTAAATAAGGAATTATTACCGGGGGTTCCTTGGATGGAAGAACGAGTGATCGCGATGTTAGAAGATATTTTAGATATTTTAGTCTTTGTTCATGATAATGGGGTAATTCATCGAGATGTTAATCCATCGAATTTAATTCGCCGTCAGGCGGATAATAAATTAGTTTTAATTGATTTTGGTTCCGTGAAGGAAGTGAATAATAAAATTGCCGCGTCTCAGGGGAGTATTCCCCGGACGATCGCGACGGGAACCCCTAGTTATATGCCGATGGAGCAATTCCAAGGAAATCCTCAATTTAATAGTGATATTTACGCAGTGGGAATGATCGCGGTGCAAGCTTTAACAGGTTTACCCGCGGGAGAATTACCGAAATTACAAAGTAATAATCAGTCGGATGCGGGTAAAATTGTCTGGCGAAATCGTGCCCAATGTTCTCCGAATTTAGGAAATATTATTGATAAAATGATTCATACTCATTTTAGTAAACGTTATCAGTCGGCTCTGGATGTTTTAACAGCTTTAAAAAAATTAGATTATTCTCAAGATAGTAATTCTTCTTCGGCCACGAAAAATGCTTCTGGATTTTCTTTTTCTCTTTTTGCACCTCGTTTTTTAATTCCTTTAATCTTGATCGGATTAGTATCGGGTGGGTTAGGATTATTGATCTATAATAACCGTTCCCATTTTTTCAAAATGCCGGATAGTTTGACGCGGGGGAGCGAAAAAATACGTCGTGGAGATTCCCAGGGCAAAATTGCCGATTTGAATCGTGTTTTAGATTTACATCCTGATAGTGCCGATGCTTTTTATCGTCGAGGGAATGCTTATTTTGATACGAAACAGTATGATAAGGCGATTGGGGATTATACTTCAGCTATTCGTCTTGATCCTAAGTTGATTGATGCTTATTTTAATCGTGGATTAGCTCGTTATCAGTTTAATGATAAACCGGGCGCCATTGATGATTTTTCCCAATTGATTTCTTTATCTTTAAGTGATACAGAGGGTTATTATCAACGGGGTATTACTTATTTTGATTTGCAAAGATATGCAGAAGCTATTAAAGATTATACCGAAGTGATACGTTTAGATTCTAAAGCTGCTAAAGCTTATCATGCCAGAGGTTTAGCCCGGGCAAGTAGTGGGGATATACAGGGCGCGATCGCGGATTATTCCGAAGCTCTGAAAATAGAACCTAAATATCATTTAGCTTTTTATAGTCGTGGAATGGCGCGTTTTAATTCGGGAGATTATCGAGGGGCTATAATTGATTATTCTGACGCGATTAAACTCAATCCTCAAAATGGTGATGCTTTTGTCAATCGTTGTAGTGCTCAATTAAATTTAGGGGAGTATCAAGCCGCGATTAATGATTGTACCCAAGCCATTTTGATTAATGCTAAAGATTCTTCTGCTTATAATAATCGTGGTATTGCTTATCTGAAGTTAGGGGATAAAGAAAAAGCTATGCTTGATTGTAATAAGGCGATTGAAATTAATCCTCAAAATGCTAGTGCTTATACTAATCGTGGTTTAATTCATACTGTAATGGGTGATCAAAGAAGCGCGATCGGGGATTTTAGCGCGGCTATTGGTTTAAATCCGGGTGATATTCAAGCCTATTCCAATCGGGCAAAATCTTATCATCAATTAAAGGATTATAACAATGCCATATCTGATTATATTCAAGCCATTCGTCTTAATCCTAATTTTGCCGTTGCTTATTATGGACGTGGTTTAGTGCGACGGGATTTAGGGGATAAAAAAGGCGCGATTAGTGATTTACAAAAAGCGGGGAAATTATATTTAGAGCAGAATCGTCAAGGAAATTATAAGGAAGTACAATCTCAAATTGAACAAATTAAGTAATAAGATTCACAATTGAGTCGGGACGCGATCGTGAATCTTCGATTGGGATTTTTACTGATTTCTCAGGATACTTTCAACAAAGCTAGGAATAAAACGATCAGGAGCTAAAAATTGGTTGTAAATAGCCCGGTTTTCCTTCTTCATCTCTTGCCATTCTCGATCAGTGTATTTTTCAAAATGTTCCATAATCAAATCACCTATCTTATCTAAAGAATTAACTGGTACTTTGAGGAGGTGAATCCTATTTTCAAAAGGAATGAATACATCAGTGTCAATGACAAGGGGGATGCGTCCCGCATTTAAAGCCATATAAAAACGACCGCAATAATTGCCATTTGCTCTCACACATAACGCGTAATCCGATTTATTCATGTTTTCCACAAATAAATCTTCCAGTACATTTCGATTAGGATTTGCGGGGTTGTAATAATCGTTCAAATTATTGGTAATATCGAAGTAGCAATCAATTCGTGGATCGGCTAGGATATATTTCATCGCGATTTCTCTGACTTTATGACTCATTCCTTTTTTGAGTCTAATATCAATCTTTTGTGCAATACTACCTTGGGATAAAGCTGCTTTAGCCACCGCAATTGGCAATTTTTTGGCTAGGTTGAATAGCTTACCAGCAGATAATGTCGTTCCACAAAAACCTAGGGAAGGTTTTCGCTTTTTTGGTCTAATTTCCAGAGATTCTAAATCATCTTTGGTTTTTTGATTACTCCAGTAAGGTCGCTCCGTTTCAAAGGATTTTTTTAAACTTCTATATAAACCAAAACGGAGAATATTGGCGGTGGGGATATCCAAGACCTTATCGGAATCACAAGTAGCATCAATAATCAAAGGCTTCCCAGCATTTTCCGCGTCTTTTACCGCATTAAAAACATCGTGATCGAAAGCTAAACTTTCGGGATTGAAGGCTTTGTTAGGATAGATGGCCAAATCACAATCTTTAAGAGAATTAACTTCTACCCAATGGGTTTCCGCTAATAATTTATCAAAAGATTTGTTTCTATTGTTTGGTCTGAGAGGCCATAACAATTCCACGGGGGTATTACTTGGTGCATTAAAGGTATAGATTTTCATTTTTTTATTCCAGCCAGAGGAAACGAAAAAATTTAATTATCCTGTCACGCTAAAAAACGGTAGAATAAACCTATCCGTAATCGAATTTGGGCAAAAATTAATTAAGTCCCAATTTGGGGGTGATCCCCAAACTCTGAACTTAACTCTATTAGCTTACTCTATCATCTATTTTTTGGCAACTAGGCAGTCATAAGTATCTCTTATTTATTTTGTATTCTTTTTGACAATTCCTTAAAATCCGGTCAATTATCATCGATGATCGCGATGGGTTCCCAGATATCCGAAATCTCAGGAGTAATTAATGATTGTTGACTATATCGGGTTCACCTTGTCTTCTTTCCCGATATGTACAAAAAACTGATAAATGTCAAGGTTTCTTTTGAGCATTCATCAGTTTTTTTATCAGAATTTGATCATGGTTGTAATCAATGACAATCCCAGCAATTCTCTACTCATTCTTGTCAATTCAGAAGAAAATTCCTAATGCCAACGTTCAACATTTTGTGTAAATATCTCTTTTAAGATATCTTCCACATTATATTTGAAATCCCATTGAGGATAATGAGCTTTAAATTTTTGGACATCACTAATCCACCAAATATGATCGCCAATTCGATTCGTTTCCTCATAACTCCAATTTAGCTTTTTCTCCGCAATTTTTTCACACAACTCAATCCCTTCTATCATAGAGCAGTTACTAAAACGACTGCCGCCAATATTATAAACTTGTGCCACACGAGGTGCTTGATAAAAATGATAGAAAGCATTCACCAAATCATAGCTATGAATATTATCGCGCACCTGCTTTCCTTTATAGCCAAAAACGGAATAATGTTTCCCCGTCATGGTACACTTCATTAAGTAGGAAAGGAAACCATGTAACTGAGTTCCAGAGTGACTTGGACCCGTGAGACATCCCCCTCGGAAAATCGCGGTTTTCATATCAAAGTAGCGACCATATTCTTGTACGACAAGATCCGCGGCGGCTTTCGATGCACCAAATAAAGAATGCTTACATTGATCGATACTCATCGTCTCATCAATACCATGTTGATAATAAGGATGATTTTCGTCAATTTCCCAACGTTTTTCTAATTCAACTAAGGGTAAATAGTTGGGGGTATCCCCATAGACTTTATTGGTTGAACAGAAAATAAATACCGCGTCTGGACAATGTTTGCGTGTATTTTCTATTAACACTAAAGTTCCATTGGCATTAACGGTAAAATCCATATAGGGATCTTGCGCCGCCCAATCATGGGAAGGTTGCGCGGCCGTGTGAATAATTAAACTGATATCCTTACCATAATTTTTGAAGAGTTCATTCATGTCCTCTTCATTTCGGATATCTTTATTATGATGAATGTACCGCTCACCATATTTTTCAATTAAACGATCGCGATTCCAAGTTGTGGAAGCATCTTCCCCAAAGAAGACTTGACGCATATTATTATCTATGCCCACAACGGTATAACCTAAATCGCAAAAAAAGCGTACTGATTCGGAACCAATTAAGCCCGCGGAACCTGTTACTAAAACAATGCTCATAGAAATCCTGTATCTTGTTTAGTTTTTTGATCTGAAGAGCACCCTCGTCTCAGTCCCAAATACTTTTGAACTGCTCTCATTTCCGGGTTATTCCAGAATTAGGGACCTAACTCTATAAGCTTACTCTATCATCTATTTTTTGGCAACTAGGCAGTTATCAGTATCTCTTAGTCATTTTTCACTCTTTTTAACAATTCATAAAAAGGCTGCCAATTATCCTCGATCGCGATGGGTTCCCAAATCGCCTCAATCTCAGGACGAATTAATGATTGTTGAGGATTATATCGTGTTAACCTTGTCCCTATTTCCTTCATGTCATCAAACGATACAGTTTGTAACAAATGGTAATAAAACTCACGCCAAGATTTAATAATTGAGGCTGGCTCGGCATCGGGAAAAATCAGATTGATATCATCACGCCAACTCAGATCAAACTGATTTCGTAATTCCACAAAGAAATCGTGATAACCGACTGCACTTTCTTTTAATAATTTGAGGGTCAATTCTAATAACTCATTACCCTCAGCGTCGGGTAAATTCTCAAACCCTAATCGTCTTAACATTAATTGACGATAATGAGTCAGATAATACTGATTATATTGAGCTAATCCTGCATCCAAATCACTCGGTTCGATTACCTTACCCAAAGGGGCTTGCAGACGTTCTAAATTTAATCGACAAATCTGAGGTTGATTTCCGTAACTATACAAACTAAAATAATCAAAATAAGCCGCGGTAAACTGGGGATTATAATTAGGGATAAAAGCATAGGGTCCATAATCAAAACTTTCCCCTGTAATAGACATATTATCAGTATTCAGCACACCATGACAAAACCCTACGCTCATCCATTGGGCTGCTAATTGGGCAACTCTCTTCACTAATTCTGCATAAAAACGGGCAGAGCGTTCTTTTTGATCAACAATTAAATGAATTTCTGGATAATAATAATCAATGACATGATCAAGGAGTTTTTGAATTAAATCCGGGCGACGGAAATAATGCAATCTTTCAAAAGTTCCAAAGCGAATATGTGAGGAACTAAAACGCACCATTACACAGGAACGAGTCGGGGAAGGTTCATCACCTCGCCAGAGAGATTCTCCCGTTTCAATCATACTTAAACAACGAGAAGTTGTCACTCCTAAACGATGTAACATTTCCGCTGCTAAAACTTCTCGAACTCCCCCTTTAAGGGTTAATCTTCCATCGGCGTTACGGGAGTAAGGAGTCCTACCCGATCCTTTGGTTCCCAAGTCATATAATTTCCCGTCAATACCACGAATTTGACCATATAAAAAACCGCGTCCGTCCCCTAAATTTGGGTTATATTCACCGAATTGATAGCCATGATAACGCATAGCTAAAAAGGGACGAGGATTATAAATAAATTTACCAAATGTGTCAATAAAATCGGCATCGGTGACAGTTTGGGGATTAAGGTTGATTTTGGGTAATAATTCGTTATTTCGGAAACGGAGGATATGCTGGGGAAAGTCTGCGACTGGGACTTCATCGTAATAGTCATTGCCAAGGGATTCAAAGGCGGGTTCGTAGTTGAGTTCAAAAAAGGGATTAGACATGGTTTTTGATGCTAAAATTTATTCCCATCACTAGGTTAGTCAATATTTTATCAAAAGACAAGGGGGAATAAATATCCTGGCTCCGGTAGGATCAACATTTTTATAATTTTTCTTGCTGCCCCAAATTGATTTGGGGAGTTTTATTTTTATTTATGCTAACCTGTTTGTTATAGAATGAGACAGAAACAATGGCCCTCCGGGTCCTGGGGAGAATGATCGCGTCTCAAGCAAGGGCGCGATCGTCTCCGAGGATAGATGTTATGGGAGTCATATTCAATTAGTGATGTAAGGGATAGGTTATGACACAGGAGTTTATTGATTTGAGAAATTCAATTTTACAACGACGATATGAGGAGGCGTTAGAAATTTGTGATGAATTAGAGTGGATGAGTCAGAAGGGCATTCGTCTGAAAATAGAATCCTATATTGTCCGACTAATGATTATTTTAATTAACAATCATGTCGAAAAAAAATTGACGAAGAATACCGCGGTTTTAATTATGTGGTTAATTCGGCGGATTCAAGCCTGGAATACTAAAGAGGATAAAACTTCTTATTACATTAATGTCGATGAATGGAAACAGGTTTTAGAAGAGGGCATATTTGACGCGATGTATCAATCTAGTGCCGAAGTGTTAAATGGACAATTAAGTGTCTCTCAATTGTCAGATATAGTCAATAAAAAAGAAGTGCTGGACGTGGCTCAAGACTTGTTAAATTTCACCTATAATTATAAGGGAGAAAAGTTATTTAGCTCCATTGACAAAATTTTAGGAGACTTACCCGGAGGCTTGGAATTGACGCAAGTATAATATAAGTATCCAGAAGAACCTAGAGGGATTAGTTAATAAAAATAACAGCATATATTGAGTTTACTTTTTTTTTATAATTTGCTCAATTTGTTAATTTTAAAGAATAAAGTTGGTCAAGAGTTACGCGGGAACTTTAGGGAGCATCTCACCTTTGCAAAAAAAACCTGTAGTGGGAGCGGAGAGCTCCCTAGGAATCTAATAGGGAGCTCTCCGCTCCCACTGCCAATTTACGACTAGGGAGAAAGATGGGGTGAGGGGATAAGGTTAAACGTCATGCTCTAAAGTCACCACTAATTTAAGATTATATACAGCCTCAAATGCCGGTTTTTTGTAATCTATACTCCATAATTCCAAAGCACAATTATCATCAGAATGAACCGGTTTTAAACGTAAGGCAAACTCTCTTGCAGCGGGTCGATATTCACATTTTACACTATCAATTGCGCCAATTAAACGTCGATCCATTGCTACGGCTAATCGCAATAATGGACTTAATTGTGTGACGACATCTCGATATTTTTTTGGTAAAATTTGGAAATTGTCATGTTTCTTTTTGGGCATACTCTTCCGGTGATACCGTGCTAAATTAGCAATGACTTCAATATCGGTTTCACTATATCCTAATAACTCCCCATTCCGAATTAAATAATAGGAATGTTTATGGTGAGAAGAATGACTAATATAAACTCCACAATTATGCAAAATTGCCGCAGTCCAAAGTAATTCCCTTTCTTCATTTCCCCAGACATGGAGTATCCCTTGAGTTTGGTCAAATAAACTGAGTGCATAGGCTGCGACTCGTTCACTATGTTCTAAATCTACTTGATATTTTTCGGCAATTTTTAGAGTGCTTCTCTGACGAATTGAACTTTGATAACGCAGACGATTTTCGATTAAACCATGAGTTAACATCCAATCGACAATAATACCTTCTCGGAGAGAGCGATCGCATACCGTTAATGTCTCAACCCCTAATAATGTCATCGCTTCTTGTAAGATTAAAGCTCCGGCTAAAATAATCTCAGCACGGCGATCGGACATCCCCGGAATTGCCAATCTTTCCAGATAGGAAAGTTTGCGAAAACGGTTGACTAAATCCCGTAAATCCTTTACAGTAAATTGATAACCGGTTAAGGGATTAGGAATCATCCCTAATTTTTCGCGTGCATGAATCATTGCGACGGTTTCAATGGTTCCTGAAGTGCCGACAAAACGAGGGATTTCCCCTGGTTGTAAAATAGTCTTTAATTCATCAATAGGACGCTCTAACATCCCGCGAATATAGGCTTGTAAATAGGCAAATTCCGCTTTACTAATCGGATCAGTTTTAACAAATTCACCCGTCAGACGCACCGCGCCAATTTTGGTACTACTCAGAGAACGAGGTTCAAAACCATCTCCTAAAATTAACTCAGTTGAACCGCCACCTATATCAATAATAATATGGGGTTGGTTATTAAATTCCATCCCCGATAAAACGCCTAAATAAATGCGTCTAGCTTCTTCTTGGCCGGAAATTAAACTAATATAAAGTTCTAATTCTTCCGCGACTTTTTTGAGAAATTCACGGCCGTTTGGTGCTTCCCTAACGGCACTTGTCGCGACAGCAATTACTTGATCAGCATTTAAGGTTTTCGCGACATTTTGAAAACGACGAAGAGTGACGATCGCGCGCTCCATGACATCTGGTTTGAGCTCACCGGTTTTGGGTTCGACATCTCCTAATCTGACAGTTTCTTTTTCTCTCGCAATAATAGTAAAAGAAGGCAATTTCGGCTCAATTCGGACAATTACCATGTGTAGAGAATTTGTCCCCATATCAATAGCCGCGAGAATGCGATCGTTTTGGGGAATTGGTTCAGGAATTTTGACAAGGGGAACAGTATTAACCATGACTTCATTTTTCCGGTTAAATAAGTAGGGCAGACTCCATCTATGAAGATATCCTAAAAAGGTAACGAATAGCGCGATTACACGCTATTTGACGAATCTTTGCAATTATTAACCCATTACGCTTTACAATTAGATACAATCCCTTGTTTAGGAAAAAGGGTATCACCGGCAAAATTGGAAAAAGTACAGATTGCCAAAAGTACCAATAGTTTTCTCAGATTAACAATTTGTCATGGTAACTCAACCCACGAATCCCGAACCCACTTGGTTAACAATTATTCGTCTCTTAAGATGGCATAAACCCGCGGGACGTTTAATTTTAATGCTTCCGGCGCTTTGGGCGGTATTTTTAGCCGCTCACGGCACACCTCAAGGGCCCTTAGTGGGTGTTATTGTCTTAGGGAGTATCGTTACCAGTGCCGCGGGATGTGTCATTAATGATCTCTGGGATCGAGATATTGATCCCAGGGTAGAAAGGACACGCGATCGACCCTTCGCGGCGCGTGCTTTAACAGTAAAAACAGGTATTGTCATCGCAATTTTCGCCTTTATTTGTGCAGGAATACTCGCGCTTTATTTGAATCCTTTAAGTTTTTGGTTGTCTGTTGCCGCGATTCCTGTAATTATTGGTTATCCCCTAGCCAAACGCGTTTTTCCTATCCCTCAATTAGTCTTATCAATTGCCTGGGGATTTGCGGTTTTAATTAGTTGGAGTGCTGCCGTTGCCCATTTAGATATCAATAGTGGGATATTATGGGGTGCTGTTGTCCTATGGACTTTAGGATTTGATACCGTTTATGCCATGAGTGACAGGGAAGATGATTTACAAGTAGGCATCAATTCCAGTGCCATTTTCTTTGGTAAATATGCCGCGGAAGCCGTAGGAATATTCTTTTTAGGCACAACAGGATTATTAGGATATTTAGGATATTATATGCAGTTACATTTAGGGTTTTGGATTGCCTTAAGTGTCGCGTCGATTTTCTGGTTTTGGCAATATCTTCAATTACGAAATCCTCAATTACCGAGGCCTGTTTATGGACAAATTTTCAGTCAAAATGTGGGAATAGGATTTATTATTTTAGCGGGAATAATTAGCGGATGTCTGTGGTAATCTCACAGGGGCGCGATCAGAAACCGGGTTTCTCAGCACAGACTTCTCCCTCTGTCGAGGTTTTCCTAAGAAACCCGGTTTCTCCCACAGGGGGCGCGATCGTTTCTACACCTCCCCAGAGAGAGAAACGAGATTTTCCATCTAAAGGGTGATGAAATTATCAGCCGTTAATTGAGAAGAATCTACCGCGAGAAGAAGAGCAACTTCTTGGCCGGTACTCTTCAGTTTAATGAAGGTACTGGTTCCCGCTTGCACTAAATCTAATTGACTGAAAGATGCACCGACTACGGCGATTTTATCCTCAGATTTATTGAAATCATTAACGAGACTCAAGCTGTTGGGAGTTCCGATAATAAATAAGTCACTTCCAGCACCGCCTTCGAGAAAATTATTGCCTGCCTCACCATTGAGAGTATCATTCCCCTCACAGCCGAGTAAAACATCATTTCCCTTACCACCTAGGAGAGAATCATTACCCGCGTCTCCATCCAAAATATCATTCCCTTCATCTCCAGAAAGGCTATCATTTCCGTCACCGCCAGAAAGGACATCATTTCCGTCACCGCCAGACAATGAATCATCCCCTAGATCCCCGCGTAACAGATCATTGCCTTTTTGGCCACTGAGAGTATCATTCCCCTTTCCGCCTGAGAGCAGATCGTTATTTTTACCCCCAAAGAGAAGATTATTATCTTCTGAACCACTGAGGCTATCATCCCCCTGATCTCCATAAAGGGTATCTTTGCCCACAGAGCCGATCACGATATCATCCCCTTTACCCCCACGCAGGGAGTCATCACCATCTCCCCCATCAATATAATCATTGCCGCTATCACCTAAGAGGGTATCATTTCCTCCCAAACCATAAAGGTTATCATCTCCACCCCCAGCTTGGAACAAATCAGCATTCGATGAACCCGAAAACTCCTTATCAGAACCCTTTTCACCCAGAGCCGGAGCCGTCCCCCCCTGGGAAATAAAGGTATTAGGAATATTGGGGTGATTAAAATCAGGGATGGGAAGTTTATCGGTAATACAACCGATCAGTGTCGGTGTGCTATTACTGATCAGAGTCGGAGCACTACTATTGATCAGAGTCGGTGCATTACTACCGACAACAGTCGGTATACCGTTAACGGTTGAGATCACAGGGATAAATACCGTTTCTGTGGTTGTGGTTGTGGTTGTGGTTGTTGTGGTTGTGGTTGTCGGTGTGGT
>JBBITB010000109.1:0-19694 GCA_037440985.1 Microcoleaceae cyanobacterium bin_387 | reverse complement strand
CGGACAAAATCAGCCTTTCCCAGGACAACAAAATAATACTCAAGGCGGACAAAATCAGCCTTTCCCAGGACAACAAAATCCTCCTAATTCTTCACCCATTCCGAACCCACGTCAAAATCTGACGTTAACTGCAACCAACGGAAATCAGCCGTTATATGGTAAAGCAGGAAATGATACCCTCACTGGTAGTAATGATAATGATTTCTTATCCGGTGGTAAAGGCAATGATTCATTAGATGGTGGCCTGGGTAATGATTACTTATCTGGTGGTAAAGGTCAAGATATTCTCATTGGTGGCGATGGTAATGATACATTAGATGGTGGTCCGGGTAAAGATATTCTCACTGGGGGCGGTGGTGCGGATACCTTTGTACTCTCACGCAACTCTAGTCCTATTAACCCTGATTTAGCAGATGTTATTAATGATTTTCTGCCTGGGACTGATCACATTTTGCTCAAAGGTATTGGGAGTATTTCTAATGTAAATATCACTCAAGGTACTGGTACTTATGCCAATGATACTATCCTCAATATTGCTAATACAGGACAAGTTTTAGCGGTGTTGAAAGGCGTGACATCTACAGCAATTAAGACTTCTGATTTTCTTCTAGGTTAGTTTGTCGGTTGGGTTTAATATTTGCTGAAATCACGGCCTAAAAATCAGCATAATTAAACCCAATCTACTCCTGATATTAACTTTGATCGCGTGGGAGAAAGCCCCCAGAAAAATAACCCCGAAAGCCCTGTTTTTCTCCTCAGACAGTTCTTTGATTTTGATAAATCCGCAACAGGCGCGATCGCGATCGCGCCCTCTAGCAGTGGTATTGACAAAATACTCCCTGTATGCAAAATAATATAATTAAGTTAAAAGAAGATAGCTAAAGAAAGGTATTGAAATTATGCTGAACATTCATAAAAGTTATGTCATTGATGAAAATCAGCAACCGATCGCGGTGCAAATTCCCCTAGCTGAGTTTGAAAATATTGAGAAAATATTAGAAATGCTCAATTGGGAAGAACTAAAAGTAGATAGTGCTTGGATGAATAGTGATCTGTCTCGTTTAGGAGATTATGAACCTTACGAATGGGAACCCGGAGAATTAGAAATGGGGCATCCAGTGAAGTATATTGAAGGGATCGGTTTAGTAATTGTTCAAGAAAATAAATGACAATTCCTGCATTACAAATAGGGGATGTTATATCTGCCAGATTTCCCGAACAAAATCCTCAAGGTCGTGAACAAGAAGGTTATCGACCTGCTATTGTCGTAGGTTTACCCAGTCAACTAGGTTCTCTGCGTTTTCCTATCATTATTGTAGTGCCTTTAACGACAGATAAAGGACAAAATTGGGCTACAGAGTCACCGGATTTATACCCAAAATTTCCGATCGGAACTGCGAGTTTAAATCATCCTTCCATTGCTTTATTAGATCAGATTCGAGTCTTAGATGTCAGCCGAATTTATAAATATCGAGGTTCTCTGACACCAGAAGAATACCAACCCATTTTTCAGGGGATTCAAAAAATGATAACTCCTTAAATAAATTGTGCGATGGTACCTCTACCGCACTTTTACTGTAAAATATCTAATTGAGGATTTACCCACAAAAAAGAAACCCGATTTCTCCTTTGAGACGGATAGTTTATCCCCCTCTCTTTCTCTCATCCTAAGCGGTTTTGAGTAAGTCTAATTCATCCTATCAATACTATCAACATTCTATGACGAAATATATTAACCCAGAATCCAACTCCCTCCTATCGTCCAAAATCCCCCTCACCGATGAAGAAGCCTCATTTCAAATTATCCGTCAAGCTGTGCTTGGTTTATGGGATGTTGTTAATGGTTTATCTACCATCAAACCACCTAAACGCGATCGCTATTGTGTGACAATTTTTGGCTCCGCGAGAATGACAAAAGAATATCCTTTTTATCAAGAAGTCTATTATCTAGCCAGCGAATTAACCAAAATGGGATGTGATATTGTCACAGGAGGAGGTCCCGGATTAATGGAAGCAGCCAACGAAGGAAGTGTTATTTCCGATCCCGAAAATATGACAAACTCTATTGGTATTCGTATTGATTTAGACTTTGAACAAAAAACTAATCCCTTTGTAGAACAGCTTTACACTCATCGGACATTTTTCTCTCGATTACATCACTTTGTCATGGTTTCTGATGCCTTTGTCGTCGTTCCTGGTGGTATTGGTACTACCCTAGAAGCCCTCATGATTTGGCAATTATTACAAGTGAGAAAACTCCACGATACACCTTTAATTATGATCGGTGAAATGTGGTCAGAATTAGTGAATTGGGCAGAGACTTTTATGATTAATGTTGAACCTCAATTGGCAAATCCCATTGATATGAAAATTCCTAAGTACGTTCATAATGTCGAAGACGCGATCGTACTCCTAAGAGAATCTCAAACCCAATGGAAAATTAAAAATCCCTAGAGCAAACTTCTCGTGTCTTATTTGCCCATCCCTAATTCTTTATTAATAAATTTAGGTAAGACAATGCTAAACACACTTCCTATACCTTTCTCACTGGAGACAGTAATAAAACCATTAAAAGGTTTTAATAATTCCAAACAACTATAAAGTCCGAGCCCCGTACCCGTAGGAGCCCCCTCTTCCGTCTCCTCTCCTTTCAGAGGTTTAGAAGTGTAAAAAGGATCAAAAATTTGGGATAAATTTTCCTTATCAATCCCACAACCTGTATCTTGAATATCAATATAGACTCGTTCCTCATCCTCACGAGTAACAATGGTTAATTCTCTTTTCTTCAGATTCCACATGGCATCCATAGCATTATTAATCAAATTATGAAAAACCTGAGAAAAATGGGAATCTATCAAATAAACATCCCCTATTTCTGCATCCCAAAAATATTGCTTTTTGATCTTATTTTTGAAATACATATTAGCCTCTAATAATTGCAATTCTCGTTCTAATAAATCATTGATATTGACCAAATCTAAATTATTTTGATTTTCCTTTCGAGAGCGAATCATCAAAAGTTCCATCATCTTATTAATTTTTTGTACAGATTGATGAATATATTGACTATAAGTGATAATTGACTCTTCGCCGATTTTTTGAGCCGTTGTATCAATGAGTTCAAGACTGGTTTGAATAACTTGTAAAGGACTTCTTAAATTATGAACCATTCCCTTTGTTAAACGACCAATTAAAGCCGTTTTTTCCTGTTCTATTAGTAATTTAGTTTTTTGTTCAACCAATTTTGATAGATTTTGATTTATTTGACCTAATTCTGCATTTTTTTCTTCTAATTTTTTTTGTAAATTGCTAATAGTTAAATGAGTTTTTACTCGTAATAAAACCTCTTCATACTGAAAAGGTTTCGTAATATAATCAACAGCGCCCGATTGAAAACCAGTCACTTTATCCGTTGTATCAGAAAGAGCCGTCATAAAAATAATTGGGATATCTTTTTTCTCAGGATCAGCCTTTAAGAGACGACAAGTCTCAAAACCATTAATTCCAGGCATCATAACATCTAAAATCATCAAATCAGGGAAAACATATTCTATTTGTTCGATCGCGCTTTCGCCATCAGTCGCAACCAAAACCTTATAACCATTATTTTTTAATAAATCAAATAGGACATCAAGATTAGTTTGATTATCATCAACAATCAAGATGGTATTTCTTTCTGTATTTTTATCCTTCATTATAGACTCCTTTAAGAGAAATATGAGAAATTGGATTGCTCATGTTGACACCCTCATCAAGTGAAAAAAAACAGGACGAGAGGGAAATACAATCCTTGAGGACATCCCTGACTCCAACTAACATTATATCCAAAAGTGTAAAAAATAGCAAGAAAGTTGTCCTCAAATCATCATTTTTTTTCGGGAAGAAATTGCTTCAGAAATTCCCTAATTTGTTTCATTTTGAATTCTTTAGTAAGTTGACGGATATGATTAATAAATGGTTCTAAATTAGCATCAAGTTTTTGCAGTTTAGCTGTTTCTTCCTCAATACCTTCAATATCACCACTCATCACTAACTTAAACAAAACTGAAACAGCTTCTTCAGAGGGGGGAACCATCAGATGAGGCGATTTTGCCAAATTATCATAGTCAGAAGTTTTAACTTGAGAATTACTCAGCGTTTGTTCCTCATAAATCCATTCTAATCCCAAATGCTGTTGCAATCCTTCTAAAAGTTGCTTAGTTGCCAGGGGTTTCGAGAGGAAATAATCGCAACCTGCCATACGACTTTCTTCTTTGGTATTCTCAAAAACACTGGCTGATACCGCAAATATTATCACATTCTGTAAATGAGGAATAGCGCGGATTTTCCGAGTGGCTTCAAAACCATCCATTACAGGCATTAACAAATCTAATAAAATGACATCGGGAGAGAAACTCGCGGCAACCTTTAACCCATCTTCACCATTAATAGCTTCACGAATATCAAATCCTAAACGAGAAAGAAGACGCACCAATAAAGCTCGATTTACTTGATTGTCATCAACAATAAGAATTTTCCGTTTTTTACCCACATAACCCAAAATGCGCGGCATTTTTCCAGGTGAAGAATAGGAGAATCCTTTCACTAAAGGAATGTTTAAATCTAACCAGAAATTACTGCCTTTACCGATAACACTTTTGACATTAATCTTACTGCCCATCATCTTTGCTAATTTCTGACTAATCGCGAGTCCTAAACCAGTCCCTTCTATCAGTTGACTTTGAATATCCACTTGATGAAAAGGCAAAAATATTTCTTCTAATTTATTTTCGGGAATCCCAATTCCCGTATCCTCTACCTCAAAACGAATTTTGACAGAAGAAATTTGATGATTCAATTCTGTCGAATGATCACTATTAATTACAGACACTTTAAAAGTGACTACTCCTTTATTCGTAAATTTCACCGCGTTACTAAGTAAATTAATCAGAACTTGTCTTAATCTTTTTTCATCACATTTAATACCCTGGGGAAGAATAGATAATTCTTCATATTTAAACAGGATTCCTTTTTGGGATGATCGCATTTCAAATAAATGAGATATTCCTTTGAGAAAACATGGTAAATTTAACTCAGTTAGCAAGAGTTCCATTTTCCGAGCTTCAATTTTTGATAAATCTAAAATATCATTAATTAATGTGAGAAGGTGATCGCCACATAGATGAATATTATTCAACATTTCCTGGTGATCATCCGATAGGCTTTTATCATTTTTTAGAATTTGTACATAACCTAAAATTCCATTTAAAGGGGTTCGCACTTCATGGCTCATATTTGCCAAAAATTCAGTTTTTGCTCGATTAGCTGCTTCCGCGGCTTCTTTTGCCTGTTGTAAGGCAATTTCTGTTTGTTTACGCTCGATAATTTCCGTTTGCGCTTGTTCAAACAAAAGAGATTGCTGGATCGCGATCGCCAATTGCACACATAATTGTCTGAGGGATTCTATTTCCGCAGAATGCCAAAAACGGGGACCACTACAATGATGGGCAATTAAAAGTCCCCATAAATTATCCCCTTGCACAATGGGAACTACTAGATTAGCTCTCACTTGAAACCGAGAGAGTAACTCAATATGACATTCCTGAAGATTGGCATGATAAATATCTTCAACCGCGCTGATTCTTCCCTGTTGATACAGAGAAGCATAGTCTTTATTAAAACAAATATCTTCTATTTTTACCCCAGTAATTGATAGAAAAATTTCCCGAACTGACTCAACTACAACTAAACCCGTTCCATCCCCCTGAAAATGATAAATTATTGTCCGATCTGTTGAGAGAAAATACCGGACTTCTTCCACCGCCGTTTTCAGAACTTCTTCTAATTTTAGAGATTGACGAATCCGCTCCAAACTTGCTCCGATCAGTCTTTCTCTGGATAAATTTTGTCGTAAGGCTTCTTCCACCTGTTTACGCTCTGTAATATCCATCGCGGTACCAAAAAGGCGAATTACCTGATTATTTTCATTCCTCAAAGCTTCTCCTTTACCGTCAAGATAACGCAGGGAACCATCGGGAAGTTGAATACGAAAATCTATATCATAGGAAATTCCCTCCGTCAGGGATTTTTGAAAGGTTTCCCGCCATAAAT
Organism: Microcoleaceae cyanobacterium bin_387; assembly: GCA_037440985.1. Lineage (GTDB taxonomy): Bacteria > Cyanobacteriota > Cyanobacteriia > Cyanobacteriales > Microcoleaceae > JBEDKD01. The sequence continues at coordinate 13,604 of JBBITB010000109.1, read as the reverse complement.
CTCTATCTTCTGGATGAATTATTGCCAAACACTCCTGGGCTGTTGGGACTCGATCTTCCGGTTTTAAACCAAATATTCGCTTCAGTTCATCTGACCAAATTAAAGTGCTATTAAACACATCAAATTCCCAGTTCCCAATATGCGCGATCGCTTGCGCCTCTTGCAAGTTTTGTAATAACAATGCTAATTTTTTCTCCGTCCGTTTCCGTTCTGTAATATCAGTAATAACGGCAATCAAACCGATTATATTTTCCGTTTCATCCTTAATGGTATCCACTCTCACAAAAGTCGGTACGACTTCCCTATATTTCGTAATTAATTCCACCTCACCACTCCAAGAAGAACCTCGGCGAATCATTTTAAAAATAGACTTCCAATTTTCTTGAGTATGATAAAGAGGATTAGGTAATTTTTGATTAAGCTCTTCTAAACTATAACCATAGCGTTGAGAAAAGGCTTTATTTTGATAAATAAAGAAATTTTTGGAGTCAGTTATACAAATCGCGTCACTGGTACTTTCTACAGCTTGGGTGACAATACGGAGTGCATTTTCAGCTTTTTTGCGTAGAGACGCGTGACGATAAGTCTCACTCACATCAATCCAACATCCCACAAATTCAGTAGGAATGCCCATCTCATCTCGCATTACTTTAATAGAATCTCGCAACCATATATAAGTACCATCAGCAACCAGGAAGCGATACTCATAAGCATGGGCATCCTGTTCCCATAACAAATGAAGTTCTCTTAAAATTCGCTCCCGATCTTCTGGGTGAATATGATCTCTCCAGAAACTATAATTCCTGATAAAATCATCCGGTTGATAACCCGTAATACTATGGACATTATTACTAATAAATGTAGCAACATAATCACTAGAGGCTTTGCAACTATAAATAATCGCGGGACTTGATGCCAATAAATGTTCTAAACGTGCCCTCGCAGATCGTAAGTCTTCCTCCGCTTGTTTTTGCTCCGTAATATCCGTGGAGGTTCCTAAAATTTGAGTGGGTTTATTTTTACTATCTCTGGCAAATACTGTATCCCGATTGGTAAACCAGCACCACCTTCCATCTTTATGTTTAATCCGATAATCAATCTCAAAAATATCTCCATCGCCACTGTTTTTAATTTGATTATGATAATCATAAATTCTCTCCAAATCATCAGGATGGACTAAATCCAATAAGAAGAATGAACCCTCCATTTCTCGTATTTCTTCGATGGTATAACCTAAGACATCATAAATTAAGTGATTGATGTAAATATTACGGCATTTTTCTAAATCGTAAAGATACAAAATATAGGGACTAGAATCGGCAATTTTTTGGATTAATCTCTGGCTATCTCTCAAGGCTTCTTCAGCTTTTTTTCGTTCGGTAATATCTCTGCCTGCGGCATAAATCAATCCTTCTTCCTCAAAGAAAGATGCCGACCAAGATATCCATTTATAAGAACCATCTTGACATAAAACTCGATTTTCCAAGTAAAAATCCGAGGTTTTTTCCCCGATCAAGCGTTGGATTTGTTTCTGGGTTCTTTTTTTATCTTCAAGATGCAAAAAATCTAAATAAGGTCGAGAAGTAAGTTCACTATAACTATAGCCAAATGTTCTTTCTAAACTGGGATTAAAGCGTTTTACATAGCCATCTGTTCCTGCGATGAAGAGAAAGTCTAGGGAGATAGTAAAAAAACGATCGCGCTCTGCGGTAACTCGTTTTAATTCAGTAATATCTAATACTAAACCATCCCAAACAATCGTTCCATCTGCTTGTTTTTCAGGACGAGAAGCACCCTGTAACCACTTCATTATCCCAGAAGGCATCACTTGACGCCATTCCATTCGCCAAGGTTGTAATGTTGTGCCTGAAATCTCAACAGATTCGAGCATTTTTCCTAAGTCATCTGCATAAATAGAACTAAACATACTATCTGTATTTTCCTGCAAATATTCCGGTTCCATTTCATAGATTTCTCGACAACCCGAAGAAATATATGTAAAAGTTTTTTCTCCTTCCGGTGTCAGACTCAATTGATAAATCATCCCCGGAATATTCGCGACTAAGCGTTGAAAACGATTTTCACTCTTTCGTAATAAAATTTCCGCTTCCACACGATCGCGTGATTCCATTGCCAATGTCACCATATCGGCTAAATACGCGGCAAAACTCTGTTCTTCAATACTCCAAGTCCGAGAATTTCCTGTATCTTCTAAACAGATAATTCCCACCGTTTTCCCTCCATAACGAATCGGAACATCTAATATTGATGTAATACGGGGATTTGTCACATCACAGTGTTGATTCAATAGCCCTGTTAGGCTATCAAAAGTCCTTTGATTAAATGTCCTTAATTTATCGTTTTCTAGGACATCAAAATAACGCGGTTGCTCTGGGGCTGTAATTTTAGTTCCCAGAGTATGTCTATTGGTGCTTAATTGATAAAAATTAGCGCATTTTATTTCGGAATTATTTTCTTGATAAAACCAAATACTTGTCTGCTCTACTTCTAATGTTTTTCCGGCAATTTCGGTAATGAGTTCGACAGAATCCGCGAAGTTACCTGTATAAATTTCCGCGGATTTTACTAGGTTCATTTGGGCTGTCTGTAAACGAATTAAACGTATTTCTCGCTCTTTCAGTTGCGCTTCTTGGGTTTTATAGTCTGTGACATCTAAAATCACTTTAATCAAATGGTCGATTGCGCCATTACTATGACGAATACAACGTACTGACACTCTTGTATAAACAATTTGACCATCTTTTCTTAATAATCTGGTATCGAAAACAGCGCGATCTTGTTCTTGTTCACAAATTTGGGAACTTTGGACAATATTCGCAGCGCGATCGTCAAAAGCCGTCAAGTCTAACCAATTTTTGTTAATAATTTCTTCACGTTCATATCCCATCAAATGACAGAAGGCATCATTAACTTCTATGAGTTTTTCTGTGGTTTCTTCGGGTTGACAAATGACAATACCAACTAAGGAATTTTCTACAATTGAGCGATATTTAGCTTCACTTTGTTTCAATATTTGCTGAGTCTGTTGACGTTCGATCGCGTATCGAATCGAACGGATTAAAACTTCTCTAGTAATTTTCGTTTTAATTAGATAATCTTGGACTCCAGCTTGAATTAATTGGAGAGCCAATTGCTCATCATTATATCCAGTTAAGACGACAATAGGGATACTGAGACTATATTCCTGCATTTCATAAACGGTATCAAAGCCTTGACTATCAGGCAGAGATAAGTCTAATAAAATGATATCAAATATTTCTTGGGTTACAATAGTTTGTGCTTTGTGTAAAGAATCAACATGAGTAATAAGTAGATGGGGAACCCTATAACTTTCTAAAAATAATTCTTGGATCAATTCTGCTTCGTCTTGGTTATCTTCAACTAAGAGAATTTTCAGGTTTTTTAGTTCATTACTGTTAAGGGGAAAAACGGAGAACATAGGCCTGTCCCAAAAGGTAACTAGAAATAGGTTTTATATCAAACTCGGTTAAATAGACATAATTACTATCATCCTAACCGATGTTTTTGTTTAAATACAAATATCTCATCAACCAGCATCCAGGATATCGTGGCAATATTAATTAGGGTGACATAGACATGGCTTTTTTAGGTGCTGGTTAATGGATATTTATTTTTGCGTTTAATAACCACAATGAGGGGTGCATCTCACCCAGGCAAATTGCTCCTATCCCCCTCGCGGCAAACCATTTCCCACAAGGGGAAATGGAGAGAAAAAGGCTTAAAGCCCCTCACCCTGAAAGGGAGAGGGGTTGGGGTCAGGGTATTTCTTCCTTCTGAAGTTTACCCACAATTAGCGAATTAGCGATTTATCATACTTAATTTAGAGTATTAAGTCAGCATAGCAGGTCAGGGATATTTCCGTTCATTTTCTTAATAAATTGTTATATATCAAGATATTCAACAGAAGGAAGAAGACAGAAGGAAGAAAATCAATTATTGCAGCTATTTCAGCTATTAACAACGTCAAAGACACTCGCAGTTGCTATAGATATTATGATCAACTACTTAATTACTCAAGAATAAACCGGGTTTTGCGGAAATATTTACTCCTTAAAAGGAGTAAAATTACCGATTATTTTCCCGGTTTTGGGAGAGGGATTTTCACCGTTAACTTAAACCGTTTCTGCTTCAGTTTCGGTGGGTACTGCGGGTGGTTGTGGACTAAACTGGAATAAAGAATAAACGACATTACGACGAATATCAGTCATCATATCCAAGAATAATTCATAACCTTCTGTTTTGTATTCAATCAAGGGATCTTTTTGCCCATAGCCGCGCAAACCAACAGATTCTCGTAGTGCATCCATTTGTTGTAAATGTTCTCGCCAAAGGGTATCAATTTGCTGCAAAATAAAGAATCGTTCTGCATCCCGCATTAATCCCCCTCGTAGCAGATTCACTTGTGCTTCCTTAATATCATAAGCATTTCGGACTTGTTCATGCAAGAACATTTTAATTTCATCCACCGTTAAATCCAATAATTGTTGCGGTGTCATATCTTCGAGCAGATAAACAAATTCCTTTACCTTACTCACTAATTTTGCCAGATCCCATTCTTCCGAAGGCAAATCGGGATTAATGTAAGCATTAAGGATATCATCCATTGTTTGCTCTGCATATTTTAACACTTGTTCCTTCAAGTCTTGACCTTCTAAAACTCGGCGACGTTCCGCGTAAATAGCACGACGTTGATTATTCATTACTTCGTCGTATTCAAAGACTTGTTTACGGATATCGTAGTAATAAGTTTCGACTTTTTTCTGTGCTCCTTCGAGGGAACGAGTTAACATTCCCGATTCAATGGGCATATCTTCCTCTACGCCAAAAGCTTGCATTAAACCCGCGACGCGATCACCCCCAAAAATGCGTAACAAACTATCATCCAAACTGAGGAAAAAGCGAGTAGAGCCTGGGTCCCCTTGACGGCCAGCCCGTCCCCGTAATTGATTATCGATGCGCCGTGATTCGTGACGCTCCGTACCAATAACGTGCAAACCACCCGCTTTTACCACTTCATTATGTTCTTGACTGGTAAAGGCTTCGTACTCATGGCGCACTTGATTATAGGCTTCGCGTAACTTTTGAATGATGGGATCGGATGTGGGGGCTTTTTCCGACGCGATCGCGACGATATCTTCTGCCTGTAACTCTGGGAGAGAGCGTTCCCCATACTGTTTCACCGCGAATTGTACAGCATCTTTGAGCAGTTTCTCAGTTTCGGGGGAAAGTTTAGTGGGGAAAATTGCCTCTGAAGCCTTCCATGTTTTCGTTTTTACCCCAGTACCAAAACCTTGAGCTTTAGCACGTTTACTAACACCGGGTACAGAAACCATCGCGACTCCACTCTCATTATCCTCCTCATCGGGGCGCACAATACGGGGCATAAAATACTCCCGTACCTTCAGACGAGCCATATATTCCGAATTTCCCCCTAAGATAATATCCGTTCCCCGGCCCGCCATGTTCGTAGAAATAGTCACCGCGCCTTTGCGCCCCGCTTGGGCAATAATTTCCGATTCCCGTTCCACATTTTCGGGTTTCGCGTTTAATAAGTTATGAACTACCCCGCGATCGCTCAACAAACCAGAAAGGACCTCTGATTTTTCCACACTGGTAGTACCCACCAAAACGGGACGGCCTTCTTGATGTAATTCCGCACATTCTTCCGCGACAGCTTTCCATTTTCCTAATTCTGTCTTATAGACAACATCGGATAAATCTTGACGTTTGGTTGTGCGGTTTGTCGGAATCAGAGTTACTTCTAAGTTATAAATTTTCTCAAATTCCGCCTCTTCCGTTTTCGCGGTTCCCGTCATCCCTGATAATTTGGGATAAAGCAAGAAGAAATTTTGATAAGTAATAGTAGCTAACGTTTGAGTTTCCGGTTGAATATCGACTCTTTCCTTGGCTTCAATGGCTTGATGTAAACCATCACTCCAACGGCGGCCCGGCATCACACGGCCAGTAAACTCATCCACAATAACAACTTCCCCATCACGGACGATATAGTTAACATCCTTGATAAATAACTCTTTGGCTTTAATCGCGTTAAAGACATAATGAGCCCAAGGATCATTGGGGTCATATAAATCTTGAACCCCCAAAACCCGTTCCGCTTCGGCAAACCCTTCATCGGTTAATAGCACATTACGGGCTTTTTCATCGACTTCATAATGTTCTTTTTCTTTTTGGAGCGCGATCGCGACATCAGCCGCGCGAAAATACTTCTCACTAGGACGTTCAACTTGACCAGAAATAATCAAAGGAGTACGAGCTTCATCAATCAAAACCGAGTCAACTTCATCAATAACACAAAAATTGAAAGGACGTTGCACCACTTCATCCATCGTTGTCGCCATATTATCGCGTAGATAATCAAAACCCACTTCACTATTAGTCGCGTAGGTAAGATCACAGCCATAATTTTTCTTACGCTCATCGGGTTCCATCGGTTGCTGAATCAGGCCCACAGTTAAACCCAGAAAACGATGAATTTGTCCCATCCATTCCGCGTCCCGTCTCGCGAGATAGTCATTCACGGTAATGATATGAACACCTTTACCCGAAAGAGCATTGAGATAGCTAGGGAGGGTAGCAACCAGGGTTTTACCTTCACCCGTTTTCATTTCGGCAATTTGGCCTTTATGAAGAATAATGCCCCCCAGAAGTTGCACATCAAAGTGGCGCAAACCTAAAACCCGTTTTCCCGCTTCCCGCACCACGGCAAAGGCTTCTGGGAGAATTTCATCGAGTAATTCTTTTTCTGCATTGACTGATGTTGTTTTTTCTAAACGTTGTTTAAATTCAGCCGTTTTGCCTCGGAGTTCATCATCCGACAAGCGTTGAATATCTTCCTCTAAGAGGTTTATTTCTGTTACCCAAGGTTGAAATTTTTTCAGTTTGCGTGCGTTGGGATCGCCGAACAGAGTTTTAAGCATGGCAGGTGAGGCTCAGTTAAATGGTACTTGACTTAATTTATTAATGTTAGGGCACAACGATGATGGATTGGGTAATGGGTAATGGGGACTAGGAATTGGGGATTGGGGACTAGGGAATGGGGGGCGGGGACTAGGGAATGGGGTGGGTATGGAAGAAATTGCTTTCTTCTTACGATCACCCATGCCCCATTCTCTATCCCCTATTCCCAGTCACCTATCCCTATACCCCCAATGCCCAATCCCTTATCCCCAATCACCTATGGTGCATTTTGCCACTCAGGGGATAACTTGCGAAAATTGAACTCAGGCGACTTGGGATGACAGGAGACACAACTACCCAGAGTGACGGGTTTAGGTAAGGGGACGTGAGGATGAAGTGCTTGAAAATAATTAGAGGAACCAAAACGATAAGGCGTTTCCCCCTCTTTGGGAAGACGACGAGAAAATGCGACTAGATAATTCCAAAGAATTGTATGTTGGGGATTAAAGATAGGGCGCAGTTTTTGCCCGTAGTGTTCAGGATCGCTGAGTAATTGTTTCCAAGTTTCTGTAGGGAAGACTTGGGGAGGGATAGGGATATGACAACTCGCGCAATTTTGTATATAAAGTTCTTGTCCCAGTTGATATCGTTCTGGCACGGCATCTATGCTACCCTCCCTGTCGATATCAAGAGCGAGGGCATCACGAAGCGGTTCTCGCCTCAACTGAGTTGAGGAGGGAGAAGGTAATGGGATATCCGCGATCAGTGCTGTCGCGGTTGCCCTCTGATCGGCATTTTGGAGAACCCCTCCCAAACCTACGCTACAAAGTAGAATCAAAAAAAAGAGAAAAATTGATGATCTATATTTACGAGGTTCTATGTGTTTTTTTATACCCTTCATCCTTTAACTAGCCAAATCCCTTAAATAACTGCTAAAGTCATACCTTCGCGTGCTAATAAACTATTAGGGAAAACCGATTGCACCGATTCTTCTACCTCCGAGAGAAAGTTATCATCATGGGCGGGATCATGGTGAAAAATGACTAAACGTTTCACCCCTGCCATTTTCGCGATTTTGACGGCTTCTTCCCAAGTAGAGTGTCCCCAACCAATTTTAGGCGTTTTTTCATTATAGTATTCTTCACTGGTATAAGTGGCATCATAAATGAGGATATCCGCCTTCCGGGCTAAATGAAGGACATTTTCATCATCACGATCGCGGTAGTGTTCTGTATCAGTGCAATAAACCGCGCTATGTCCTTGCCAAGTAATACGATAACCCACTGCTCCATTGGGGTGATTTAAGGGGGCTGTTTCAATTTCGATATCATCAAGAGTCATTAAATCCCCGATGATCAGATCATAGAATTTCATCTGAGATTGCATCAACTGCATCGGGACGGGAAAATTGGGGTGAAGCATCTGATCGGAAAGACGCTGTTGAATCGTCGCACCATTGGGCGCGATCGCTCCATAAATATGAAATATATTCCCCCCAATAAACGCGGGAGTAAAAAAGGGAAACCCTTGAATATGATCCCAATGGGTATGGCTAAAAAATAGATGTGCTTCCACCGGCATTTGTCGCAGGAGATTCAGTCCTAAAAGGCGAATACCTGTTCCAGCATCAAATATGAGACGTTTAGAACCCAAACGCATTTCGACACAAGAAGTATTGCCGCCATAACGCACTGTCTTACTTCCTGGGGTGGGGATACTTCCACGTACTCCCCAGAAGTGGACAAGAAATTCGGTCGCGGGGGGGCTGGGGGGGGTAGAATCAGGCATTGTTTTTCACAGTCAACGTAAGAACCTTTAACAGGACGAGGGGGATAGAAAGGGACTCGCGTCAAGGTGGTGCAGAAGTCCCTCAACCTTGTACGAGGGAAGAAGGAAGTCAGAAGGAAGTAAGGAACAAGGAAGAAGCAAGTCAGGAAGTCAGAAGAAGGAATAAGGAAGACGTTAACCATTCCCAAAACTTAACACCCAAAACTTAACACCTAACACCTAACACCTAACACCCAACACCTAACATCCAACACACAACACACAACACCTAACACAGGGTTGGATGGAAGGGGCTTAGATACCACCCCGAAAAAGGTCGGGAGCAAACTTTTATTATTTTAGATGGGGTTCTGACCAGAAAAATGATTTGTGATCACGATCACATCTTTTCCCCCTTTTCCGTCACATTGAGACGATCAAGCTGTCACAAGAGCCCTGAGTAATTATCACAGGTATCTCAGAATGAGCGTCACTGTCTTCTCCGTAAAAATACGGAATACTTAAAGATGTCAAGGCACACAATTGTCAGAGGTTTATCCATCATGACTATTATCGGTGAAGTTGTCCAACAAGCTCTCAAAACTGGTTATTTGACTCAGAATGCCGAAAATCAACTGCGGTTGATTTTAACCACCACCGAGTATGACTTGGAAGATATCAATGCTTTTATGAATTTGCAATTGGCCGCGATCGCGGGATTTGTCAAGCAAGAGTCCCGTGAATTGATACAGCAGGCGCAGAAAACTGAAAAACATACCTGGGATAGGACTTTTATTTCATTAGCCGATGCTCAAAGATTTTGGTGATCTTTGTGACGACTCAATTTTCTGACACAGCACCCACACAGGAAGTATCAGATGGATCGCCAACCTCATATCACTCAGTCTTTTCAGATAAAGACCGGATACTTTATTTTAAATCAAACTTCATCAGGGAGAAATACAACTATGTCGATTCGAGAAATTATCCAACAGGTGATTAAGACGGGCTATCTTTCTGTGGACGTTGAGAAAGAATTACAACTGATATTTATTACCCAAGAGTATGATTTATATGACCTTAATGCTTTTATGAGTTTGCAGTTGGCTACCTTAGCGGGCAAAGTCAAACAGCAGTCTCGTGAACTCATCTAGTTTTTCTCTCTGGGAAATGATGCTCTGGGGACTCATTTTACCCGAAAAATCACCGATCAGTCATGCTTTTCAGGGCTTTTGGGAACTAATGGCAACTATTGAGAGACAATGGAGGAGAAACTATTAAGCCTCGAATCAAGTAAGATTGATCTGAACTATGAGACTCGATGACGCGGTAGAATTTGCCGAAAACCCTGAACCTCGCTGCCCCTGTGTCCTTTTGTTGGACACTTCGGGATCTATGCAGGGGGTTCCTATTGATGCCCTTAATGATGGTTTACAAACTTTTCGCGATGATCTTATTCGTGATGAGTTGGCGAAAAAACGCGTCGAAGTCGCGATCGTCTCCTTTGATAATCAAATTAAGTTAATCCAAGATTTTGTTACCGCGGATCGCTTTGAAACTCCTATCCTTACTGCCCAGGGCCAAACTCATATGGGTTCTGGTATTAATTATGCTTTAGATATGATCGCGGCTCGTAAGTCCGAATATCGTAATAACGGAATTACTTATTATCGCCCCTGGGTTTTTATGATTACTGATGGGGAACCCCAAGGGGAGTCCGATGATCTTGTGGAAATTGCGGCTCAACGTATTCGCGAAGAAGAGGAAAATAAACGAGTCGCGTTTTTCGCCGTCGGTGTGGAAGGGGCCAATATTTCTCGTCTTTCCCAAATTGTACAACGCACTCCAGTTAAACTCAGGGGTTTGGACTTCCGCGAGATGTTTATTTGGTTATCCGCGAGTATGCAGCGTGTTTCTCATTCCAAAATTGATGAGCAGGTTGCACTCCCCCCCCCTGGCTGGGGATCTGTTTAAGGAAGAAGGAAGAGGAGGGAGGGAGGAGGAGGGACGGCTGTTTCATTCTCTGTGAAAAATTGTCTCACCTCTGTGCCTAACCCTCTGCTACAAAGAGAGGGGATAAGAATTGTTACTATTAAATCTAGGGGAGATTTTAAAATATTAATTACTCCACCTTCCGCAGAGGGGAATGTGGTTTTGGAGTTAGGTTTTAGGATTTATTATGGAGCATGAAATCAGCCGGAGGAATTGAGGGAAAAGGAGATTTACAAGGGTAGGTTTTTCAAATTCCCTCGCCATTGGAAAGAGGAGGAATGGTCGCGAAGAAACAGGTATCTCATCCCAAAGAAACTGAGCAATTGGGAATAAAAACTAAGAAGAATTGGGTACAAGGAAAAGCAAGAAAGGAATAAACACACAACGGAATGATGGCGATAAAATAGCTAAGTAACTACTGCCAGTAAGGTTTCCAACTTCCTCAGTCCGTTCCCTTGATAATTTTCCCGCATCTGGGGATTCCATAACCTTGAATCAAGACATTAATTGATCAGGTGGCATCCCAAGCTAAAGGCAATTATTGATTGTCTGAGGGTAATAAACTAATAATCCACCTTAATAAAGCTGCAAAGCATTTTTTGACTTCTAATTGCCTTCTATGTTTTCCTTGTTTTGTCTTCCTGGTTCTGATTCAAAACTCCGGGTTCTTCATCCTGACACTTCCGGTAAGGATAAATCAGGGAGATTCAGACTGACAATCCTCACTCTTTGAGATATTTATGTTGGGATACATCAATTTCTCCAATTTGACTGTCACTACCTTTTCATTTTACCGTTTCTCCTCCCTCCGAGTGTCAAAGAACTACCCTTTTGAGCCCATCCTCCCCCTCTTCCTTATTCCTTTATTTCTTCTTACCGCCACCAAACAAATTACTAAAGAAACCACCACCCTGATCATTTTTTTTGTTTTGATCAGCCTTAGATTGAGCCGTCTTATTTTGGACTGTAGATTTCGCATCAGCTTTTTGAGCTTTCGCGGCCGCCGCTTTCATGGCTGCGGGGTCTAATTTTTTCTGAATTTCTAACGCGATCGGCTCTTGGGGATTTAATTCTAAGGCTTTTTTCATTTCCAGTTTCGCCATTGTTGTCTGTCCTTGCTCAAAGTAACACTGCCCTAATAAAGCATGAGTTTTACTATGTCTGGGATCAGCTTTTAAGCCGTCTTTTAATTCCAAAGTCGCTTTGGCATAGTTTTTACTGCTCATAAAAACTTGTGCGCGACGACAAGCTTGTTCGGCTAAGGCAGACTGGGCGGAAGAAGCCTGGGTTGATGCTGCCGAAGGTGTAGAAGTGGATGAAGGGGGGGCAGAAGGCGCGGGTTTTGCCGCGACAGGAGTGCTCATAACACTTCCTCCCTGTTGTTGTTTCTTCAAGACATAAATTGTATTTAATTCACTCAGTTGCGCGATGAAGTCTAAACTTTGATAAATAGATTCATACTGTTTTTCTGCTAATTCATTAACCGCGTGTTTATACGCGTCATCAAAGTTGGAGGCTTTGAGAAGTTGTTTAGCCTTTTCACTCTGCAAGTGTAATTTATTTTGTTCTTGGAGAACACGCTTACCCAAGGTATTCAAAAGGATACCATATTCCTTACGATCATTTTCCTTAGAAAATTTGTTATACGCGGGACTAACTAATTTAGACAAAAATTGGTTAGCCAATTTCTTTTCCTCTGGATTCTCAAAGGGACAAGTATCCGCATGAAGGCGACGGGCTATTTGCATATACCGTTTGCGAATCTCGTTAAAGTCCGCGTCGATCGGTACTCCTAAAATAGAGTGTTGATCAGTGAAATCAAATTGGAATAATCCTGATTTTATTTGAAAAGACATGGTATCTCATCTCCCAACCGTTGCGTTTCTGCTCTATTTCTAATTTAGCTGTTGTTAAGGACGTTGTAACTCCTTTTTATCAATCTTCATCAAATCTTTAATTAACTCCTCTCTTGGGCTGGTGCAATCACCGACTGAGGTTTTTCATGGCTTCCAAGTCTGCCCAGGTGGAGATGGGAGGGACTTGTTGCAGGGTTTGACTCAACTGGTGATGGATATGCCCATTGGTTGCTAAAATGCGTCCACTGTTAATTTGCAGGGGGCTTTGATCATAGCCGGAAATTTTCCCTCCGGCTTCTTCTACAATAATGACTCCCGCGGCAAGATCCCAAGGTGATAAGCCTCTCTCCCAGTATCCATCTAATCGGCCGCAGGCAATATGGGCTAAGTCCAGCGCCGCGGCTCCCGCTCGTCTTACCCCTTGAGTCAGATGGGTGAGATAACAAAATTCCGCATAGTTATTATCGGTGGTGTTGTGGCGATCGTAGGCGAATCCGGTAACGAGGAGACTCTTTCTTAATTCGTCTGTTTCCGAAACGTGGATGGGGATATTATTGCAAGTCGCACCTAATCCTCTCGCGGCACAATATAGCTCTTCATGAAAGGGGTCAAAAATCGCTCCGACTTGCGGTATTCCATCAATTAATAAACCAATGGATACCGCGGAAAATGGATATTGATGGGCGTAGTTAGTGGTACCGTCAAGGGGATCGATCGCCCATAAATATTTATTATTTGTAGTATCTCCGAGTTGACCTGATTCTTCGGCCAAAATACGATGATGGGGGACTCTTTTTTCTAGGATTTCTAATATTTTGGCTTCGGAGGCTTTATCCGCTTCGGTGACTAAATCACCTGGCCTTCCTTTTTCTTGAATTTTTTGGAGTTTTCCCCAATATCCTTGCAGAATTTCTCCCGCGGCTTGAGCCGCGTCGATCGCGATTTCTAAATATTCTTGTAATTCGTTACTCATGGTAATGGGGATTGGGGATTGGGGATTGGGGATTGGGGATTGGTGATTGGGGATTG
>JBBITB010000108.1:0-19830 GCA_037440985.1 Microcoleaceae cyanobacterium bin_387 | reverse complement strand
AATGGGTAATGGGTAATGGGTAATGGGTAATGGGTAATGGGTAATGGGTAATGGGGAATCGATAATTAATAAACTGTCAACTCTCAACTGTCAACTGTTAACCTTCTTCCCTCTTTTTTGTCAAATCAGTTAAGCTGAAGGGAAACTATTTGCAATTTTCTGATACTGTGTCCACTCGGATTCCTTTCGCATCTCTTTTACTAACGATCTGTTTGTGGGGAATAGTCCCCAAACCGACGATCGCGCAAGTTTTTGTGCCTCGTACTTTAGAATTGGACTCTACCCAATTAGAGCAAACAGGCTTGACTCTGGCAGATGAAGCCATTCAGTTAATACGATTTCAACAATATGAACTGGCGATCCCAAGAGCGGAATTGGCAACCCAATTAGCGCCCAAGAATCCCCAAACTTGGTTAATCTTGGGTAGTTTATATCTCCAATCCAAAAACTTTGAGAAGAGTATTACCGCGCTTCAACAAGCTCAATCCCTCGCGCCTAATAATGCTTCTATTCTTTTTCTCTTGGGAGAAGTAAATTTTCGCAAGGGTAAATATGACAAAGCTGTAGAACAACTACAAGCGGGGTTGAAAATTAAACCGGATACCGCGGGGGCTTTGTTTGATTTAGGAAATGCTTTTTTCAAATTGCGTCAATATGAGAACGCGATCGCGCAATATCAAAAAGCAGTGAGCCAGGAGAAAAATCTCTGGCCGGCGATTAATAATATTGGCTTAGTCAAATATGAAATGGGAGACATAGATGGGGCTATCCGTCAATGGCAAAGCGCGATCGCGCTTGACAAGAAGGCTGCGGAACCGATGTTAGCTCTTGCGGCCGCGCTTTATGGGAAAGGGGATACAGAAAAAGGTTTCGCCACAGCAGAGGCAGCTTTGAAAATAGATCGCCGCTATGGGAAAGTTGAGTTTCTCAAGGATAACCTCTGGGGTGATCGCTTAATTAACGCGACTCAAAGTTTGATCAACACTCCGCGCATTAAGGAACTTTTGGCAAAACTCCAAGATACACCCACACCGGATCAGTGATTGGGGATTGGGGATTGGGGATTGGGGATTGGGGAATAGGGAATAGGGAATAGGGAATAGGGAATAGGTAAGTTTCCTTCTTCCTTCTTCCTTCTTCCTTCTTGGTTTATTCTGGAGGGAGCCATGCTTTGATTTGTGCAATAAAATCTTGATGATCGAGAACAGGCTTGGAGATATAAGAATCAGCACCACTGAGCTTGAGGAATTTCTCGCGATCGCCCATCATCGCGTGAGCCGTGACTAAAATAATAGGTAAATTCTGGGTTTGGGGATTGCCCTTCAATAATTTGGTAATAGCAATACCATCCATCGCCTCGCCGTGGTAAATACTATTAGAGAGAGAGACATCCATCAAAATCAGGTCGACGCTCCCCGCCTCGGCGATCTGAATCACCTCCTCCACATTTTCCGTGTGTTTTACCTCTAACCCCCCTCGCTTTTGGAGAATCTTGGTAAAAACACGCACATTTACAACGTCATCCTCTACAATCAAAACCGTTTTCATATCCTGCTCTCTTCGTGCTTCATCTGTTTAACCACTTAGTTCCAGAGCTAGGGACTGGCATGGCATCCCCAGGTAGGTCTTTAAACTCTTGCCACTAACGTAGGTATTGCTACCTGAGTCTGGTCAACAGAGGGTCATTACCGTGGCCCGCGGTATCCGCGATGCTCAGGGGGGTTGTTGACTTTTGTGCAGCAATTGTTCTGAAAGTGTAATCATGGACTGGGGCTGAGTATTCCTAACTGAAACAAGGAGACCCACAGTGACTTGCAATGCTTTTCGAGGTTCTCATTTCCAAATTCTTGCCGATATCTTTTTCAGACTTCATAATAGGTTTTCACTAAAACAGTATCATAAATTTTGACACAACCTTGATTTTTTACAGACTCACCGATGGGGTCAAAGTCTTCAGTCTTCCTCTCTACTTTGTGCTGAGGTCGTGCCTACAATGATAATTTCACCCTTAAATCAAAAATTTTTTTATTTGGGGTGATTCTGTCTTCTGAGGGAGTCCGCGTCTAAAATTAAAAATCTGATATCTCAACTCGATAGACTCATGGCTACACAATTAAACCTTTTTTCCGGGCAAGTGATCCCAACGGCGTTGCATACCGAGATGCAACAGTCCTATCTTGAATATGCCATGAGCGTGATTGTCGGGCGAGCACTTCCCGATGTCCGCGATGGCCTCAAACCTGTACATCGACGTATTTTATACGCGATGCACGAATTGGGCTTAACTCCTGATCGCCCCTATCGTAAATGTGCGAGGGTGGTAGGTGATGTTTTAGGCAAATACCATCCCCACGGGGATCAATCAGTGTATGACGCGTTAGTGCGGATGGTGCAAGATTTTTCCAGTCGTTATCCCTTATTGGCGGGACATGGGAATTTTGGCTCTGTGGATAATGATCCCGCGGCCGCGATGCGTTATACAGAAACCCGATTAGCGTCTGTGAGCCATGAGGCTATGTTAGCGCAAATTGGGGAAGATACGGTTAATTTTATTGGTAATTTTGATAATTCGCAACAGGAACCGACGGTACTTCCTGCCCAATTACCGTTTTTAATTCTGAATGGATGTTCAGGTATCGCGGTGGGAATGGCGACGAATATTCCCCCTCATAATTTAGGGGAGGTGGTGGATGGTTTAATCGCGTTAATCGATCATCCTGAGTTATCTGATCAAGAGTTATTTGAATTAATTCCTGGGCCAGATTTTCCCACGGGGGGGGAATTTGTCAGTCAGGAGGGAATTATTGATGCTTATACTAAGGGAAAGGGGAGTATTCAAGTTCGCGGTATTGCCCATATTGAAGAAATTACTACAGGAAATCGTCGTAAACAAACCCGCACCGCGATCGTCGTCACAGAGTTACCTTTTCAAGTAAATAAGGCTGGTTGGATTGAGAAAACCGCGGAATTAGTGAATGCGGGCAAATTGGAGGGGATTTCTGATTTACGGGATGAGAGCGATCGTACAGGGATTCGTGTTGTCATTGAGCTAAAAAAGGATATTTCACCTCAAGTTGTCTTAAATAATCTGTATCAACATACGGAATTACAAAACAATTTTGGTGCAATTTTATTAGCTTTAGTCAATGGTTTACCTCGTCAATTAACCCTAAGACAATTATTACAGGAATTTCTAACATTTCGAGAGTTAACGCTGACTCGTTTCTATAACCATGATTTACAAGTTAGCCAACGTCGTTGTCATATTGTCCAGGGATTATTAATAGCTTTAGGAGATTTAGATGCGACGATTGAGATTTTAAGAAATGCTCCTGATGGGAGTGTTGCTAAACAAATTATGCAAAATCGTCTGGGCTTAAGTGAAACCCAAACGGATGCGATTTTAGCGATGCCTTTGCGTCGTTTAACGGGTTTAGAGCGTCAAAATTTGGAGATGGAGTTTAATGAGTTAACGAAGAAAATTGAGGATTTACAGGCATTATTAGGTGATCGGCGAGAATTGTTAAAAGCTTTAAAGAAGGAATTACGATTGCTTAAACGGAAATATGGTGATCCTCGTCGCACTAGATTAGTAATAAAAGAAACGGCAAAAAAAATAGGTGAAAAAGGGGAAGTTAGCGGAGAAACGAAGGAAAGAGGAAGAGAAAAAAAGACGAATCAATCTCTGGTTATGACTCCCTTATCGCCTGTGTCTTCTCCTCCTGAAGATGTTACGATTGAATTTACTGCTAAACAATATGTGCGACGGACATCGGTAACGGAATCTAGTCGAGGACGATCGCGTGATAAAGGGGGACAAACGGAGAAGACTAATGATGATTTTTCGGTTAATGTTTTTGCTACGAAAACGGATAAGAGTTTAGTCGTTTTGACTCGTTTTGGTAAAGCATATCCGTTAAAGGTGGCGGATATTCCCACTAATGGAAGTCGCGATCGCGGTTCTCCTTTAATTACTTTATTATCTCCTTCGGCGAGTAAAGATGGGGGAGGTAAAGTCTTACCCGAAATTGGGATTACCCAGTTTATTTGGCCTGACGCGATCGAAGACTTGGATTTAGTGATGTTAAGTCATGAAGGTAAAATCAAACGTCTTCCTTTGGCAGAATTAACGGAATTAACCAATCGTGGTGTCACTGTAATCAAGTTAAAGGAGAATGATGAATTACGTTATGCTAGTTTAACTCAAAGAGTGGAACAGGTTGTGCTGGCAACTTCGGGCGGTCGTGTGTTAAGATTTAAAATTAATGATGAACAATTACCGCCGATGGGTAAGGTAGCCCAAGGTTCCCAAGCGACTCGATTACGCAAACAAGAAGAATTAGTGGGGTGCGCGATCGTCAGGCCTGAAGATGGTGTATTATTAGTTTCTCAATTGGGATGGGCGAAACGAATGTCCGTTGATTCTGTCAGATTAAGTAATCGAGGTGATATTGGAACTCAAGGGTTTCATTTTGGCAATTCTCAGGATAGTTTAGTTGGTTTATTTACGGCTGTTGCTGGGAAAGATGTTAAACTTATAACGAATGTTGGTCGAGTTTTGCGTGTGAATATGGATGAGATTTCTTTACGGGGTAAAGATGCCACTGGCTCTCAAATTGTTAATCTTAATCCTTCGGAAAAAATCATTAAGGTTTTTCATGGGTAATGGGTAATAGGTAATGGGTAATAGGGGAATAGGGGAATAGGTAATAGGGAATATCTACTTTATTCTAGAATGGTTAGGTTTCCTTTAACTCTGAGAGATTCTCGATTTTTCATTACCGATTCTCTCCTTTCTTAGCCCTATTTTATAAATAACCAATTCCTATTACCCATTACTCATTACCACTTATCCATTACCTATTACCCATTACCCATTACATATTCCCATGTCTCAGGTTATTCTTGAAAATGTTTATAAGAGTTTTGCCTCCCGTAAAGGCGACGCGTCAAACAATAATAAAGACGCAGAAAATCCCTCAG
Organism: Microcoleaceae cyanobacterium bin_387; assembly: GCA_037440985.1. Lineage (GTDB taxonomy): Bacteria > Cyanobacteriota > Cyanobacteriia > Cyanobacteriales > Microcoleaceae > JBEDKD01. The sequence goes on along the minus strand of JBBITB010000108.1, from coordinate 14,847 downwards.
CTTATAAGATTTTACGCCGTATTAACTTGACGGTGAATGATGGGGAATTTATGGTATTAGTGGGACCTTCCGGTTGTGGAAAAAGTACGCTTTTGCGTTTAATTGCTGGTTTGGAAACTGTTACCGCGGGTAATATTTGGGTGGGCGATCGCGTCGTCAATGATTTAGCTCCGAAACAAAGAGATATCGCGATGGTATTTCAAAGTTACGCGCTCTATCCTCATCTTAATGTCTATGATAATTTAGGTTTTGGTTTAAGAAGGGCGAAGAGAGAAGAAGGAGAAAAAAATAAGCCTTTAGGAAAAGAAGCTAATTTAGGGGAATTGTGGGAATATTTCTTAGTGGGAATAACGCGTAAGTTACCCCAGGAATTAAGATATTTATCGGAGAAAGAAAAACTGGTAGATGAAAGAGTTAGACAGGTAGCTAAATTATTACAAATTGAGTCGCTTTTATTTCGTTTACCAAAAGAATTATCAGGGGGACAAAAACAAAGAGTCGCCTTAGGAAGAGCTATTTCTCGTAATCCACAAGTGTTTTTAATGGATGAACCTTTATCGAATTTAGATGCAAAATTACGCCAGGAAACACGGACTCAAATTGTCCAATTACAACGAGAATTAGGTATTACTACGATTTATGTAACTCATGATCAAGTAGAAGCAATGACAATGGGTGATCGCATCGCGATAATGAATCAAGGGCAAATTCAACAAGTCGCGAAACCCTTAGAACTTTATCACTATCCGGCTAACCGTTTTGTCGCGGAGTTTATTGGCTCACCACCGATGAATTTTATCCCGGTACAATTAACATCATATTTATCAATTATTCATCCGCAATTTCGGATTACATTACCTGATATTTGGGCAGAATCTCTCAGCTATTATGAGGATAAATCTCTCATTTTAGGGATTCGTCCTGAAGATTTAATTATGAGTCCCCCCGCGACCAAAAATTTACCTGTACAAGTAGAAATGATTGAAGCTTTAGGGCATGAAACTTTATTATCTGTGAGTTTAGTTGATAATTATAGTCAAAAAATTCAAGTGCGAATTTCTCCAGATCGGACTGTAAGAATTGGGGAAAAAATCTGGCTCGCGATCGCGCTTGATAAAGTACATTTTTTTGAGCCGGATACCGGGTTAGCAATTTTTCCCAATTTCATATAAATAAGAAGGGTTAGAATAAGTGAGAACACCTACTGAAAATCAAGCCTAATTTTCTCATTTTTTCCAAAAATATGTTACATTTATTTACAAATAAGGAAAAACTGCCAAAAAGGGAGTTAGAAAAATGCCACAGAAAGATCGGAATGCTTGGAAATGGGGTTTTACCGTGGAAGCGGAAAACTGGAATGGCCGTATCGCGATGTTAGGTTTTCTCGCCGCGTTATTAATTGAATTAATTTCGGGTGAAGGGTTGCTTCATCTGGCAAATTCTCTCCTATCCATTCTATAAATAGGGATCGCTTTGAGCCTATTTATACGATTGAGAAACAGGGTTTATTGCTGGTTATTAAGCTAATACCACTTGGGAAAAAGTGTGCAATAATAATGAACCACAAAGGCACAAAAAACAGAAAAAGGGGAATTAAGAAAAGAGACAACACTGTAGGGGAGAGTCGCTCTCTTTGTTTTTTCTCCTCTGTGTCGTGCCTTTGTGGTTATACTCAAAAAAAGTCATATTCTAGCCAGTTTTTTTCCGTTGCTAGTTAAGCTGAGAAACCCGTTTTCTGAGTAGTTTTGTTGAGGGTGTCAACTTACATTAGGAGAATTAAAAAGACGACTTTGAATTTCTTGACGAATCATATCTTTTTGCTGGGTACTTTGCAAAATAATCCCCACTTGATTATTAAAAATTTCCATATAACGTCGATCACGTTCATTAAAACCCGTCTTTAAATAATCAGGAACCACTCGTCGTCCTTTGGGATTATATTGAGGAAAATTACCAGATTTTCGTTTATTTAATAATTGTGTCACCCCCAATAATTTACCATCGGAACTTAAAACCGGCATACATAATAAACTACAAGTGCGATAACCGGTTTTTTGATCAGTTTTTTTAGCATTTCCCGCGTTAGGATGTTTATATAAATCAAAGGGAATCATCATAGTCTCGCCAGTTTCGGCGACTTTGCCGGCAAATCCGACACCCATCGGACAACGAGATTCTCCTAATCCTTGAATTTCTGTCCATAAGTCTCCATTTTGATAATCATAGAGCCATAAAGTGCTGCGATCGCTATTAGTTAAACTCTTGGCAGCTTCCATAACTTTTTGCAGCATTTCATTAGGTTTTAAGTTACTTTCACTAACGGAACTAATAGCAGACCAAAGTTCGTTTATTTCTCGTTTTCCTTGCATTGTTCTCATTTCTCGATGGAAAGATTGACATCCTTCAATAATAGGTAAAATTAAGTCTTTTCGTTTTTTTAATAAGTCTTCATCTAATTGACTAAAGCCTTTTGATGCAGATCGTGTTGAGACATTCGGACTGATTAATTTATTGACTAATTCAACAAGAGCTACAATATTTCCCTGGGGATTCAAAATGGGAAATACGAATAAATGATGACAATAAGATAAATTATTTGGATTTAAGCACAGGGAAAAATTTTTGAGATTATTAATCATGACACTTGATTTAGTAGCCATGATTTTCGCAATTATTTCCTGATTAATAGAAACCCAAACTTCTTTAATTTGAGTCGTTTTAGGATCGGAAATTAACGACCAAAATCCATTTTGTTCGGTACTAAAAATAAAAATAGTAACTCGTTCTATATTGAGCAATTTTTCCAAAGAAATCGACAAAAAATGGAGCAGATTGTAAAGAGAATCATAGAGAAACTCATCTTCTTGTTGATCGCCTATACTACTCAACATTGCGAGAGTATTATAAACAATTTCTTTAGGTTTTACTTCAGCTAATTTAATTAAAGATTCGTGGGTTTGGACATATTGCAAAATCACTCCCACTCGTTCATTAAATACTTGCATGGACTGGCGATCATTATCATCAAAACTGGCTTTAAATTTTTCGGGTACTTGGGGCCAATCTTGGGGGTTATAGGGAGGAAAATTACCAGATTTACACTTATTTAATAATTGTGTTACTCCTAATAAATCTCCATCGGGACTTAAAATCGGCATACAGAGTAAACTACAGGTGCGATAACCTGTTTTTTTATCGGTAATTTTGGCGTGTTCTGAATTAGGATGATCATATAAATCAAAGGGTATAATCATCGGTTCTAGTGTGTGGGCAACAGTTCCCGCAAACCCTACCCCCATCTCACATCTTAATTCTCCTTTCCCCGGAATTTCTGTCCATAAATTACCTTTTTCTTGATCTACTAACCAAAGGGTACTTCTATCGGCATTCATTAATTTTTTTGCCGCGTTCATCACTTTTTGTAAGATTTCTTTGGTATCTAAATTGGCTTGATCAAGCGATCGCGTGGCTTCTGTTAATGCTGCGGTAGCCCGTAATTTGCGCGTCGCTTTATAACAAGATTGACAACTTTCGATAATGCGACAAAGGGGATCAAAAAATTTCTCTAATCTTTTTACATCTTGTTCTGTAAAACCATTAATGTCTATTGTTTTACAGATTTTAATTAATTCATAAGTATTTTGTTTTAATTTATTTAAAAACTGTAAAACCGCGATCAATTCTCCTGAGTCATCTAAGAGGGGAACGGCTAAAATATTGTAAGTGCGATAATTAAATTTGCGATCGGATTCTCTGACAAAATAGGAACGGGGATCTTCATAGACATTACCCGGAATATTAATCACTTGTTTTGCTTGAGCAACTTGTCCGGCAATGCCTTCGCCTAAACGTAATTGAATATCGAGAAATTCATTGCCTTCATTTTCGGCAACTAAAGACCATAATTCATTTTTTTCATCATTTAAAATAAAGATTGTTGCGCGATCGGCACTTAATAAATTACCGATATGTAAAGTCACATTTCGTAACACTTCATAGAGATTTTGCTCGGAAAATTCGCCCTCGTGAACTTGGGTTAATTGGGCTACTAATAAATGGCGTTCTAAATCTGCTAATGTATTGAGAAACTCGGCTTCATCTGTTTCGGAAATTACCGGATTTATGGCTAATAACCTGAAGGTTTTTTCGACCCATTCTTGGTTAAAAACAGTTTGATAAATGGGATTACTAACTTCTAATTTTCCCTGTTTTTTCACGACTAATCCTGATAGTCTTAGTTGCATTTGTTCGCGGGTTTCATCGACACTTACTCCCCCTTGAGAAGAGAGAGTAAGGGCAGGATTTAAAATTTGTTGATAGAGAGTTAATAATTTTCGGCTTAATTCTTTATCCCGATAAATGCGATCGCGGATCGTGCGTAAATGTTGGGGTTCGTCTTGAGATTCCCAATTGTCGATAATGCGCGATCGGACAATTTTTTCTACCCATTGTACTTCATTACCTAAAATAGGCTCGTCTTCAGCCTCAAGGAGAAACTTACATAACTTTTGAGTTAAAAAGGGTTGTCCCGCAGTCCAATCTAACACAGCTTGTAGTAATAAAAGCGGTTGAGAAGATTTCACTTTTAACCCTTCTGCTAAGGGTTTAGCCTCCTCTAATTCAAAGCCCTTTAATTCGATCGCGTGACCAAAATTAAACGGGGGACTATAATTACTTTCTTTAATTAAATCATAAGGAGACGCGACACCAAAAATGGCAAAAGTTAAACGATTATAATGAGGATACTCAGCGCGATTATCGTGACAAGCACGAATTAAAGCAAAAAAATCATTGACTAAAAAAGGTAAACGTAAAACACTATCAATTTCATCAATAAAAATCACTAAATTTTGCTGAGATAAAGATTCATTAGTTAACAAAATTTCGCGAATAAAATTAACTAATCCCTGCATAGGAGTGGTGTCATATTCTTGCCACCAACTCTTAAAATTAATGGGATTTAATAAATTAAAATTTTTAGCCAGCTGACGAGTAATACTCTTATAAAATTGATTTCTCGTCATATCTAGTTCAATAATTTCTGTTAAATCAATCGTGACACAAACACGATCATCGGCTTGCAAACGTCGCATGGTTTGCACTCGTAAACTAGATTTACCCATTTGTCGAGAATTAAGTACATAACAAAAATCTCCCTGTTTTAAATGTTCATATAATTCTCGATCCGCTTTTCTGTAAACATAAGTTGGTGCATTAGGGGGGAGACTTCCACCTACTTTATATTCATAAGGAATTGTTTCCATAATCTTCTCGGATAACTTGATAAATAAGAGTCGGCTCTGTAAAACCTTTTAATGTACGCGATTCTTGATACACCTTCAGGGATAAATGAGATTTTACCAGATTATAAACCGTAGCAGAAATACAAATTCCTCCGGGTTGAGCTTCTGCTTGAATGCGAGCCGCCATATTCACGCCATCGCCATATAAATCATTATCTTTGAAAAATACTTCCGCCCAATGAATCCCAATTCGATGTTCTAAAATGAGGGATTCTGGTAATTTTAAGGCGAGATTTGCCAAGGTATATTGAATTTCCTGAGCACATTCAACAGCTTTCACCGCGGAAACAAAATACATTAATAATCCATCTCCCATTGATTTTAATACTTGCCCTTCAAATTGTTGACATAATTGAGTCATTATATTCAAATCTCGAAAGATCAAGGATAAGGTTTGTTCTTGGTTATTATGTTGTTTATACGCGGAGTCTTTGACATCGGTAAACACGATCGCCGCGAGGATTTTTTCTCCTAAAGAATCCGATATATTTTCCGGGGTATAAATTGTAATTTTATGGGGTGTAATTTCGCTTTTTATACCGGCTTTAAAATAGTTTAAAGGAAATAAATGCTTTCGGAAATATTGACGATATAAATCATTACGAGTTGTGACATAATTTCCTTGTAGATATACTAAGCCCATACTATTTAATTTAAACTTAACTAAAGATTCTAACTCTACAGGTTGCTCCATTTCAACAACTTTCTTTAACGCGTCTAATAATTGAGGATTTTGTGTTAAATTCCAGAGATGGAGGCGCAGATGATCGGCATAAATTCCCGTATCGGTTGCCGCGTTTCTTAATAACTCATCTAAAGTCATTTCTTGACGGGCAATTTTATATAAAGAGAGTCGGACTAAATGGGGATGTCCTCCCACTAATTGCATGAGTTGATTAATTTCTTTGGTGTTTAAATTTAATTGATGTAATCGTGCTAATTTTTGCACTTGACTCAAATCAAATTCCGGTAATTCTACCCCTAAACCGACATTAAAGGGAGATTGATCATTACTAAAGGGAATATAAACCTCAGTACCATGTACAATAATGAGACGAAAATTTCGCCAAATACTATTTTGTTTCGCTTTTTCATGCCATGCGCGTAATAATCCAAAAAAGTCATCAGCAATTTGACGATGGGAAAAAATCAAGTCAACTTTATCTAATCCTAACGCGAGGGGTTTATCAAGATGAGGTAATAAATATTCTTCAAAATAATTAGTACAATTAACTTTACTGGCTAAATCACTATCCCAATAATGCTCAAGTTGGGTAGGTAATTGTAATGATTTCGCGATCGCGGCACAGAAAAATTTGCGTAAAAAAGGATCTAAGGCGGTAAAAACCTCATTATCGGCTAACTCAAAATTCAAAGAAACCGTTGCACATCCCTGTTGTTGTGCTTGTTGTAATAAACGGGCCATGAGAGAAGTTTTGCCCATTTGTTTAGGTGCTTTAATACGGATTAAACTTCCGGGTTTACTAATTTCTTCATAGGCAGGAGACTCCGCGGAGTGACGGGTAATATAAAACTGAGAATTTAAGGGAATTTGTCCCCCAGGTAATTCTAAAGGTAAAAGGAAAGAATCACGAGACGGGTATTTTTCACCTCTCCTGATTTCCAGAGAATGATTGATAATAATTCCGCCAGTTTTGCTAAATTCATCTAAAACAAAATGGAGAGTTTTAATCGTCACCTTGCGGCCAGTAATATCAGATAAACTTTTCCAAAGTTTAGGCGCGATTTCCGATTTAATGGTATTGGGACTATAACCAGGGACTTGAATATCCTTAAGACGACGGCCTTCCAAGGCTTGTCGCAAGATCGTCTTTTGGACATCGGCCAAAGATTTTCCTGTTTTTTGCGTCATCCATTCATTGGCTAGTTCTACCAGTTGAATCACTTTACCCTGAGTCATAGGACACCCCGTACTCTTTCTGATTCTAATTTACCATAAATTTTCTGAATTTTCTGAATTTTTTTACAAAAGTTATAATTAATTCCTGACTTTAACTCCTGAATATTCTGAATAAAAAAGTGATTTCTCCTCCTTACACTAAAGATAGGTCACGAAAAGGATATCGGTAATAGGTAATAGGTGATAGGTAATAGGTAAGTTTCCCTCTTCCTTCTTCCCTCTTCCTTCTTTTTTATAATCAGGAGTTTGCCATGAACGCGGGATCAGTAGGTGTATTAGCCAAGAAAAAACTTAACTTTGCAGAAGTGCTCATGCACCTAAGGAAAGATAATTTTCGCCAAGAATTATTTGAAGTAGAGAAGCAACTAAGAATCACTTATAAAACCTTATCAATGTTAAGTCTTGCCCATGAAGACTTTGAGGCTTTCCTTAGTGATATGTTGAATGCAATTAATTGGAAAATTGGCGAATTAATTGGAGCCGATAGAGCGACTATTTTTTTACTAGATGAAGAGCACAATCAACTTTGGTCTCTCATAGCAAAAGATGAGGGAAAAGGTTCTATCGAAATTCGGATGCCCGCGGATCAAGGCATCGCGGGAGAAGTCGCTCAAAGCAAGCAAATCATTAATATTTCCTATGATTTTTATGACGATCCTCGTTCCCGCGCGGCGAAAGAATTTGATCGAAAAAATGCTTATCGTAGTTATACCATCTTAACCTTACCTCTCTTAAATGAACAGGGAGATTTAGTAGCAGTTGTGCAACTTTTAAATAAATTAAAAAAAACTTACTTTCCTGGTGTTTCCTTGGCAGAAAAAATTGATTTTAATGGTTTTAGTGAGGAGGATGAACAACTATTTGCGGATTTTTCTACTTTGATTCGTTTAATTTTGGAAAGTTCCCAATCTTTCTATATTGCTACCCAAAAACAACGGGCAGCCGAAGCACTTTTAGAGGCGACTCGTTCCCTGGCATCGAGTAGTTTAAACCTAGAAGAGACTCTTAATAGAGTAATGAATGAAGCGAAAAAATTAATGAATGCAGATCGCAGTACCCTATGGCTTTTAGAGGGTGATGAATTATGGGCAAAAATTCTACAATCCGATGGCAATTATAAAGAAATTCGTGCCAAAGTTGGTCAGGGATATGTAGGCAAGGTGGCCGCATCTGGTAAACCTTTAAATATTCCGTTTGATCTTTATAAAGAGCCTGAGTCTATTTTTTCCCAAGAATTAGATCAATCAAATGGCTATCGCACTTGTAGTTTGTTATGTTTGCCTATTTTTAATGGCGATCGCGACTTAATTGGTGTGACGCAACTGGTAAATAAACGGAAATCGGGGGAATTTTCCGAATATAATCCGATCAATTGGCCTCACGCGCCGGAATGTTGGAAAGCGAGTTTTAATCGCAGTGATTTAGAATTTATGGAAGCGTTTAATATTCAAGCAGGTGTCGCATTACAAAATGCGAAATTGTTTGATCAAGTTAAACAACAATACGCGCAAATTCAACAACAGGAACAAGTCCAACGAGATATTCTCCGCTGTTTAACAAATGGTGTAATTTCTACGAACGAAAAAGGAGAAATTATTGCGGCAAATCCTAGTGCTAAAAAGATGTTAGGAAAATCTGAAAATGAATTATTAGAAGGACTATATATTCAGGACTTAATGCAATTAAAAGAGGGAAATTTTACTCAATGGTTTAGAGACTCCTTAGTCGGAAAAGATGCTAAATTTCGCCAACAATATTATCCCGATCAAACCTTAGTTGGTGAGGGTTCAGAAACCCGTAGTTTTCACTTGTCTATTAATTCGATTTCCGATGCTTTGGACTCCTCTAAAGTCCGTGGAGTATTAGTAGTAATGGATGATATTAGTGATGAAAAACGGTTAAAAAATACCATGTATCGTTATATGACACAGGAATTAGCGGAAAAACTTCTGCAAAGTGGGAATGCCAAATTAGGGGGCGATCGCAAGGAAGTCTCGATTTTATTTTCCGATATTCGAGGATATACCAACTTAGTTGAAAAAATGGAACCGGAAGATGTTGTCAGTATGTTAAATGAATATTTTGCACCGATGGGAGATGCAATTTTTCGCCATCAAGGGATGGTAGATAAATACATGGGTGATGCGATTATGGCTGTATTTGGCTCTCCTATTCCCTTAGAGGATCATGGATGGAAATCAGTACAAACAGCCTTAGAAATGCGATTCGCGTTAATCGAATTTAATGCCCATCGTTTAGCCGTTAATGCACGTCCGATTCGTATTGGAATGGGGATTCATTCTGGGGAGGCAATTAGTGGTAATGTTGGCCATTCTCGTCGGATGGAATTTACGGTTATTGGTGATGATGTTAATTTAGCTTCTCGTTTAGAAGGGACAACAAAAATGTATGGTTGTGATATTGTTTTAAGCGAAAGTACCTATCAACATTGTCACGATCGCGTTTGGGTAAGAGAATTAGATATTGTGCGAGTGAAAGGCAAAAAACAACCCGTAAAAATTTATGAATTAGTCGGGTTACGTTCTGATATTATTGCTGACAGTAAGTTAAATTCCATTGAATTGTATGAAGTTGGCCGACAATATTATCTCAATCGTGATTTTCGACACGCGATCGCGAAATTTGAAGAAGTATTAGCAATACATCCTGAAGATTTAGCGTCAAAATTACAATTAAGTCGTTGTCAACATTGCCTAGAAAAAACCTTATCTGATGACTGGGATGGGATAGAAACACTCACAGAAAAATAAGGGGAATGGGTAATGGGGAATGGGTAATAGGTAATGGGTAAGTTTCTTCGGGAGTATCCCATTTTTATCTTCCTTCCCGCCAAGCTTCCCCACCCGGTAACTGAGTTAAAAACTCATTAATCACCCCTGCTAAATCTTTTTTGGGGTGCAGATACGTCAGAGCTAATAAACTCTGCGCGATCGCGATCGTCTGACTTCTATCTACCATATCATCAACTTGAAAAGGTGTATAAACACCATTAAAAACTTCCACACTAGCATCACTAATCGCCAAATCAATTGTATCCTCTAACATTGTCATCCATTCATCTTGATTGATATAAAAAGATGTTTTATTATCTTTCAGATTAAGTCGTTTAATCTCAACCAGTGAACCCCGAATCGAAGCCGCCCAAGAATTTGTTAACCGTTGTTCTAATTGGTTTTTAATTAAATGAATCAAAAGTCTGACTAAAAAAGATTCTATTTTCCGCAGAATATCCTGTTTACTCATTCCTTCTAACTCATCAACAATTACCAAAGCATCATCATAACGTCCTTCTCGGAGACAATTTTTTAAATCACTAAGTTCCTGAGTCATAAACACTTTACCATCAACACATCAGTTTAGGCAATACTAATAGGGAGCATCTCCTAATTGTAAATTGGTAGTGGGAGCGTCTCGCTCCCTATTAGATCCCTAGGGAGCGAGACGCTCCCACTACAGTTCTTTTTGCTTCTTTGAGATGCTCCCATACTAATATACTAATATAGCAAATTTTAAGACGGAGGGTAGTATCGATTGCGCCTTTTTATCTCCCTTCCCGCCAATCTTGTCCACCCGGTAACTGAGTTAAAAACTCATCAATCACACCCGGTAAATCCTTTTTAGAGTAATTATATGTCAAATTTAATAAACTCTGAGCAACAGGAATAATTTGAGTAATATTCACCATCTCAGTCACTTGAAATGAAGTGTAAGCACCATTAAACACTTCTAAACTCGCATCACGAATAGCAATCTCAAAGACTTCTTCAAGCATAAATAACCACTCATTTTCATTCACATAAAATGAAGTTTTATTATCTTTCAGATTCAATTTTTTAATCTCAACCAGTGAACCCCGAATCGAAGCAGCCCAAGAATTTGTTAACCGTTGTTCTAATTGGTTTTTAATTAAATGAATCAAAAGTCTGACTAAAAAAGATTCTATTTTCCGCAGAATATCCTGTTTACTCATTCCTTCTAACTCATCAACAATTACCAAAGCATCATCATAACGTCCTTCTCGGAGACAATTTTTTAAATCACTAAGTTCCTGAGTCATAAACACTTTACCATCAACACATCAGTTTAGGCAATACTAATAGAAAAGCAATGCGACATAAAAAATCGTGTCTCTATTATATCCTCTCATCGTTGCTGCTATTGTAATTGGTAGGGGATCTTTCACCAGTATTGTCTCTATAGCAAGTCGAAATCACTTATATAATACCTTAAATGTAGGGACACGGCAGTGCCGTGTCTTAAATGTAGGGACACGGCACTGCCGTTTCCCTACTTAAGGTGTCTGCCAAATTCGTTGATGATATTCTCCGACATTCGCGTAAGGATCAACGGCATTATGATCATGTCCATGATGGTGATGATGGCCATGATCATGACTATGCTCGTGATGATCATGTCCATGATGATCATGTCCATGATGATGAGAATGATCGTGAGAATGTCCGTGAGAATGTCCCCCATTTTGCAGGGCAGCTAAACGAAATTTACACATCTCACAATTCATTTGTACTTGCCCTAATTGGGTTTCAATTTCCCGTTCCCGCAGAAGTTCCATTAATTGTGGTTGTATTCCCATTTCTGGTAAAGAAACCATCTCAATTTCTGGGTATAATTTCTGTTGTTCCTCGGTAATCTTAAAGATTTTCTTCACCAACGCACCCGTAAACATAAAATAGGGCAAAACGATAATACGTTTGGGTTGATAAAGTCTGGCTCGTCGGAAACCTTCTTCTAAACGGGGATGAGTAATACCAATAAAACAGGTTTCCACGGTTAAATAACCGCTTCCTTCCCATAACATTCTCGCCATTTTATAAACATCCCCATTGGCATCGGGATCGCTCGATCCTCGCCCCACAAATAATAATACCGTTTCTTCACGGCTAATTTCGGGTTTGTCTAATTCCGAAAGACGCGATCGCCATAACTCTAAAATCCCTGGAGTTATCCCAAAATGACGGCCATAATGAAACTTTAATTGAGGATATTGTTGACGGGCCCGGTCTAATTCATTAGTAATATCAAACTTATTATGACGGGCGGCAAATAACAAAATCGGTAACACCGAAAACTCTGTATAACCCGACGCGATCGCGTGTTGGATGCCCTCTTGAATCGTCGGTCCCGTCAACTCCAAAAAACAAGGAATTACCGGGCGAGAAGTATCTAAAGTTTGATAAATTTCCGCAAATTCCAAGAAACAATCACGCCCATCATCATCCCGCGTCCCATGACCAACCATTAATAACGGACGAGTGATAGGTAAAGGTGAAAGCTGGAGAGAATTTAGTGCAGAAATAACCGATGTTTGACTGATACTTTCTGCGGTTTGTGTCATTAATTCCATTAAATTTCCTTTCCCGTGCGAGGCGGGAGATAAGGTGAATCAAAGTAAGCAGTAGGCATTCTGGCTCACAGAAAATAAGGAAGAAGGTTAACAGTTGACAGTTGACAGTTGACAGTTGACAGTTGACAGTTGACAATTATCGATTATTGATTATCGATTTTGATTGCCGATTACCCAATCCCAATCCCGAATCCCCAATCACCAGTCACTATTTCCCATTCGTTTTCCATCTTTTCGATTTGACTTTTTCCCTTCATGATTTTTTATTCTGCTAACAGCTGCCGCACAGCCTCGGACTTTCACCGATGTTTCCCGACTGCCTACCGTTTGAATCAGTGTTTTGTCATCTTACCATAAGAAGGAAGAAGGTAGAGGGCAGACTCTAGGGATAGTGCCCCGTGCCTACCCCAATCCCCTTGTCCCCAATCCCCTTGTCCCCAATCCCCTTGTCCCCAGTCCCCCAGTCACCAATCCCCAATCTCTACCAGGGACTACCGATCATAGTAAAAGCCGCCCAATAATAAGGATGGACAAAAGTGGTATTGTTAAGGGTACGCGAATTTTCGGGTAAAATCACCGAGTCACCCCGCGAGAGTCCGCGCAGAGTCCCACCTTCGATCCGTACTTCACCGCGTAACATGGAAATTTGGGCTTGACGCAAAGCCGCGGCCTTAATCGGAGCCGTTTTCAATTGATGGTAGAATTGTGTCATTAAGGCCAAAGTCCCTTCATCACTGACAGACCAAAGACTGGCTAAGGCGGTTTTTACCCCGGCTTGCACTGCTAAACCCCCAAACCCTAACTCCGCATCCTTATCCCCTAACGCGGTACGACAAGCACTTAATACTAATAATTCCACTGGGGGATCATATAACTTTAATTCTCGTATTTTATTGAGCAGTAAGCGACTATTCCATAATTGAATAAAAGAATTATCGGGATCACCAGGTTGAAATATCCCATGAGTGGCTAAATGAAGAATCGCAAAAGGTTGTTTTTGCCGTTGCTCTTTTAAATTCTCCAAGGTAAAACGCTGATTTAAAAAATCGACACCCTGCCATTCTTTGATAATTGTAGCTAGTTCTATCGGAACCGCGGGTAAGGGTCCTAAATTTGTTGACTTCTCAAATTGTGATGCCCCCATTGCTAACACTCTGGCGTTTTTCATACCGACATAACGAGTATCTATTAAATTAATACTTGGTATCATTACTAAATTATATTTTTCCACGAGAAACTGTTTCCCATCATACAAAGCCGCGATCGGTAGTCCTCGCAAACCCTCATCTAAAGTAAACATAATCGTATCAATTTTAAGTTCTTTTAAATCAGCCTCTATAGGCGTAATTAACCATTCATGGAGTTTTTTTGCTGTTTCTAAATACTCATGAGAATTGCGTTTACGAGGGTTAGTAATTTCTTTTCTAAAGTCATTAATCTCCGAAATAAGTACCTGAGAATCTCCTAAAAATACGGATTTATAAATCGGGTTTCCCTTTCCAGTAATCAAGATTAAATCGAGTTGTTTAGGACGTAAAAACACATATAATAAACCCGTTTTGGTTCCTGTACTGGTTTCTATACCGTTGAAGACATTGCCAATTTGAGCCTGAGATAGAGGCTGAATATTATTAAAAGATTGACCAAAATATTGTTGATATTGTGCAGATACATTTTTGTCAATTAACCGTAAACCTTCCCCAATATTACCTGAACTTAATTGCTGTGTGATCGCGCTTCGCAATGGCATCGTTGTTGGTATAGGGGACTTATTAACTGGCAAAGGCGACTTATTGACTTGATTATTTGACACACCTTTATTCGACGGAGGCATTGGTGAGGCTGCCATTGGTGAGGCTGCCATTGGTGAGGCTGCCATTCGTGGTGAGGCTGCCATTTGCAACATAGGCGTTTGCAACATAGGCATTTGAGACAGAGGTATTTGCGACGGAGGTATTTGCAACAGAGGTATTTGTGACGGAGGTATTTGCGACAGAGGCATTTGCGATGGAGGCATTTGCGATGGATTGGTTTTCACTAAGCAATTTGGTTTGACTAAGCAATTCTCTGTGCCTGGGGGATTTTGTCCCTGTGAAGGATTTTGTCTCTGTGAAGGATTCCCTGTGCCGGGAGGATTTTGTCGCTGTGAAGGATTTTGTCTCTGTGAAGGATTCCCTGTGCCTGGAGGGTTTTGTGTGCCTGGGGGATTTTGTGTCTGTGAAGGATTCCCTGTGGAT
>JBBITB010000107.1:0-20136 GCA_037440985.1 Microcoleaceae cyanobacterium bin_387 | reverse complement strand
CTCACTCCCCAGTCCCCAGTCCCCAGTCCCCAGTCCCCAGTCACCAGTCCCCCTTTTTCCTTGAAAAAATACATCTTGTCGGACATAATAGGCAAAATCGGAAGAAACCCCGTTTCTGCATAACTTTTCTGTAAGTAGTTGCTTACTGTTTATCAAATTCGGGGGGGGCTGGTAATTTTTCGTGTTAGGAGTTTTTTTGTGAAATTGAAGACGGGTGTTATTCTTATTTTTATTATCTGTTTACTGTTGACCGCGATCGCGTTTTTTCTTCTCGGTGGCATCGATCCAGTAAAATTACAACATTGGCTCAGTCAAGCCGGAATCTGGGCTCCTATTGTTTATATCATTGTCTATATTGTTGCTACTCTTTTACTCATTCCTTCTACAGCCTTAAATCTAACAGGGGGCGCGCTTTTCGGACCTTGGTTAGGGGCTTTTTGGACAAGTTTGGCGGCTATTTTAGCCGCGATCGTCGCGTTTGTTTTTACCCGCAGTGTGGGACGAGAAACTGTGGCAAAACGTCTCCGGGGAAAATGGCACGCGATGGACGCGGAAGTGAAACAAGGCGGTTTATTTTATATGTTCGCGATTCGCTTATTACCCTTAATGCCCTATGGTATTGTCAATTTTGCCGCGGGCTTAACTTCTGTTACCTTTAAAGATTATGTATTAGGGACAACTTTAGGAACTTTACCCGGAGTTTTACCCTTTGTCTTGTTAGGAAGTTCTGGGTTAAAAGCGATTAAAACGGGTGATGTTTTACCTTTATTAACCGCGTTAGGAATGACAGGAATATTAGTCGGGGGTTCAACTTGGTATCGTCGTAATCGTACTTTTCCCACGGCGGCTATGGAAAAAGTTAAAGCTTCTGAATATTCAAAATATGATTAAATAGACATCTTCCAAAAATAAGATCAAAAGTAGGCAAGATGCCTATCCTACTATAATTTTAGGGCGGGCACTCTTGCACCGCCCCTACAAACTTGGGATGCTCCCAGTGCTATTTCTGTAATTATTGTTGTGTTACAGCACTTTTCGATATTATGAGGTACGTTAGATCCCCCCTAGCCCCCCTTCCCAAGGGGGGGACAAAGAAAGTCCCCCTTCGATCGGGGGATTTAGGGGGATCAAGATGTACTGCATAGCAGAGGAAACTGCTGTATCTACCTATGTGTTTACCTAAATATTCCTTAGTTGTTCCTCTTTATAATGAGGAATTAAATTTGCCTGAATTATATCGACGCGTCTGTTTGATCATGGATCAATTAGACACGACGGTTGAGTTTATTTGCGTCAATGATGGGAGTCGCGATCGGACTTTAGAAATATTAAGAGAATTGCGGGAAAAAGATAGCCGAATTTGTTATATTAGTTTTGCCCGCAATTTTGGTCATCAAATTGCCGTAACCGCGGGATTAAATTTCGCACGGGGAGAGGCAGTTATTGTCTTAGATGGAGATTTACAAGATCCGCCAGAATTAATTACAGAAATGTTAAAAAAATGGCAAGAAGGTTATCAAGTTGTTTACGCGCAACGAACAAAACGACATGAAGAAAGTTTGTTTAAGCGTTTACCGGCTTATATTTATTATCGTCTTTTACGACGGTTAGCGGATGTGGATATTCCCGCGGATACAGGGGATTTTTGTTTAATGGATCGTTGTGTTGTTAATGTTTTAAATCAAATGCCCGAAAGAAATCGTTATATTCGCGGTTTAAGGGCTTGGAGTGGCTTTAAACAAACCGCGATCGAATTTGAAAGAGATCCGCGTTTTGCCGGAGAGGTAAAATATACTTTTGGCAAATCTTTTGGGTTAGCGGTTAATGGTTTAGTTTCTTTTTCTAAAGTGCCTTTACGTCTTTCTACTTATCTAGGTTTATTTGCGGCTTTTGTCTCTCTAATCATGGTATTTTTAGTATTATATTGGCGGGTATTTTATCCTGAGTCCGCCTTAACGGGGTTAGCCATTATTCTGATGGCGGTTTTCTTTATTGGGGCTGTGCAATTAGTGAGTATTGGTATTTTAGGGGAGTATATCGGACGTATTTATGAAGAAGTAAAGGGACGGCCTCTTTATACTCTTGGAGAAATTGTCGGCTTTGATGAGAGTGCGCGTAGCTGAGACTTATCAAACAAGAGTTCAAACGCTAATACAATAGCAATTTCGTCCTTTTGCTTTGGCTTGGTAGAGTGCTTTATCGGCTTTATCAATGAGAAATTGTGGGGATGTAGAGGGTGTGGGAATTATCGTCGCAATGCCAAAACTCAAAGTGATATAATCTGAAACCAAACTTTTTTCATGGGGAAGACTCAGCCCTTTAATCTCTTCGCGAATACCTTCAACAATTTGTGTTGCCGCGGTTTCCTTTGTGTTTGGTAAAATAATGACAAATTCCTCACCTCCATAGCGTGCTACGAGATCCCTAGGGCGCGTAATCTTACAGCGCATTGCTCCAGCCACGCGAAAGAGACACTCATCCCCTGCTGGATGACCGTAGGTATCGTTATACTGTTTAAAATGATCGATGTCGCACAGAATCAAGGAGAGCGGTTTTTGTTCTCCGGCGAGTCGACGCCATTCCTCTTTGAGATGTTCATCAAAGCCACGGCGATTAACAATTCGAGTCAGGGCATCAGTAACGGCTAGTTTTCTTAGTTCCTGATTAGCCTGTTCCAGTTTTTGGTAGAGTTCCGATTGTTGGATCGCGATCGCGACTTGATCGGCCAATTGTTTGAGTAATTCAATTTCGCTCGGTTGCCATTGACGAATGCGCTGACACTGGTGGAAGACGAGCAAGCCCCAAAGTTGATCTTGCGACTGAGGATGACAAATGTTTTGTCCATTGGGATATATTTTGACAGTTGTTAAAATCGGTACAACTAATTTAGACTTTACGCCAAATTTTCTCAGGGTATCTACGAGACACTCGGCAATAGTATCTTGATCAATATCAACGACAGCACGAATTCGTCCTTCTCGATAAAGACAATGGTGTTCTCGCGGAAAAATATCCTCTGGTAGCTGCTGCTCCTGAAGGGTTGTGATGTTAGGCGCGTCCGATTCACTGACAATACTACCCGGGCCCTCTGGATCTGCCCGATAAATTAAGGCGCGATCGACTTGGAAAAACTGACGCATCTCGGTGACAGTAGTTTTGAGAATCTGTTCAAGATTAAGGGATTGGCGGATATCTTGGGAGATGGAGGCCACCAGTCGTTCTCGCTCTATTGCCTGTTTAATTTCTGTAATATCTGAAACTATGCCCTGATAGTGTTGTAAGTTGCCGGATTCATCACGAATCACATAGAGGGCATTACGCACATCGCGAATCTCTCCATCCGGGCGCACAATGCGGTAATTAATGGTAATGAGATCGGAGGTAGGATTTAGGGAGAAAAAGCTTGAGCGGACAAGATCATAGTCGTCAGGATGCACAAAATTTAAGAAGTTTTTGCCATGTTGTGCAAAACAGTCGTGGCGCGATCTGCCAAATATCATTTCAATGGCAGGATTGAGATAAAAAAGCTGAAAATCCCCATTGAGTAAATAGAGGCCATCAACCATATTTTCTACGAGAGAACGATACTTTTCTTCGGAGGCTTTGAGAATATACTCCGACAGTTTACGATCAGTAATATCTTGGACCGTTCCTATGAGGCGAATTACCTTTCCTCGACGGTTTAATGATGTTCTGCCCCGGGCTTCAATATACCTGATAGAACCATCTTTTCCCACTACTCTTAACTGTAATGAATAGGGTTCTAAGGTCGCGATCGCCCGTTGAATCATCAGATGTAATAATTCAGCATCATCAGGATGGTATAGTTGTAAGTGTTCGGTATAGTTTGGTTCACCCAGAACACGATCGCGTCCCAAAATGCGGTACATCTCGGCGGACCAAGTAATTTTACCTGTAACAACATCAAATTCCCAATTGCCAATATGAGAAATCGCTTGAGCTTCCGATAGATTGACTTCCAGTTTCAAGGACTGTTGCAACGCGAGAGTACGAGCTTTAACTTGTTCTTTTAAACGAAGATTGAGTTTGGTGATCTTGGCTTCAGCACGCTCACGTTGTTGAATCTCTTTTTCTAAGCGTTGATTCTGCTCTTGGAGTTGGCGTTTTTGGCTTTGGAGTAACAATTGATTTTTGACACGGATCAGCACTTCCTGTTCTTGGAAGGGCTTAGTAATGTAGTCGCAGCCCCCAACTTCAAAGGCTTGAACTTTATGCCCTATCCGATCAAGCGCGCTAATAAATACTACAGGAATATCGCGAGTTTTTTCCGAAGATTTTAATTCCTTACATACCTGATAACCATTTATTTCCGGCATATTAATATCAAGTAAAATTAAGTCGGGAGTTTTGATTTGAGCGAATTGCAGAGCTAATTTACCACTCGTTGTTTTGCGGATTTTATATCCCTCACTTTCCAGTATACTAGCTAATAGTTGTAGATTTTCGAGGGTATCATCAACTATCAAAATATGGGAATGGAGTATGTGAGCGGGGAGAGTTAACATATTGAAAAGGGCTAAAGCTGAGTGAGTGCGATAATGGATTCAAACTGGAGATTGGATACCCAATTGCTTAAAGTCTGTGCTGCCAATTTCTTCTCTTTAGGAATGCGGGCAATTAGCATGTGCAATCTCCTTTCGTCAAGCAGGAGTGCTGCCTGGTGCATTTCGGCAATCCATTCGTTCCCCATGTCTTGTAAATCGTGAGATGTTAGTTGTTTGAGGGATATCCTTGATAAAGATGACTCTGATGGAGACTCCTGTAATGGAGATGTTACAGCATAAACATATTTTAATCCCAAAAAATGGGACATTTTCTCAAAGAAGATCGTTTCTGTAAAGGGTTTTGCCACGAAATCATCGCACCCCGCATTGAGACTAGCCTTTCGATCTTGATCAAATGCACTTGCTGTTAAGGCAATAATTTTGGTTTCTTTCCCCTCTGGGGTAGCTCTGATTTGTCGGGTTGCCTCATATCCATCCATCACGGGCATTCGGATGTCCATCCAAATCAGATGGGGATGCCACTCTTGACACAGCGCGATCGCCTCTTCACCATTTTGCGCGTCACGCACCTCCAAACCCACGGATTCGATCAAGTTAACCAGGAGTTGACGAGTTTCCAAAACATCTTCTACTACTAAAATGCGATAGCTGGGTTGCCCCGGTTGCAGCCCAATCACAAGTTGGGTTTCCTCTGGGGAAAAAACCGTTGTGGCTTCCGCGACACAGAGTTTTACTTGGCATACAAAAATTGAGCCTTGCCCCTGGATACTCTCCACAGTGACATCTCCTCCCATCAACAGTGCAAACTGACGGCTGATTGATAGCCCTAGCCCTGAGCCTTGTAAATAACGTCCTTGATCGGTTTGCTTAAATGCTTCAAAAATTAAATCCAGATCATCAGGGGCAATTCCAATGCCTGTATCTTCCACCTCAAAGCCGAAATTCCAAGGTTGAGATGGGGAAGTTGGAGTGGGTTGCCCCGATGGGAAATTGGTTTGATCCTGAGTCTGAATCAATTTCGGTTTTGCCCAAACTTGCAGGCTGATATAACCTTTGGGGGTAAATTTGACCGCGTTGCTGACGAGATTGAGCAAGATTTGTCGCAGTTTGCCTTCGTCACCATAAACGTATTGAGGTACTTCTGGCGCGATCGTGAGCATTAACTCTACCCCTTTGTTGAGAGCTTTGATCGCAAACATATCTCGAATGGAGTAAAGTAGCCGATATAAATCGAAGGAGTTTTCCGTCAATGTGACTTGTCCAGATTCGATTTTCGACATTTCCAAAACGTCGTTAATTAGTGATAGTAAATGTTCTCCACTTTGGCTAATGATGTTGAGATGTTTTTTGTGAGTTTCTGTGAGGGAATGATCGCGGCTGATCAGATGGGTAAAGCCTAAAATCGCGGTTAAAGGTGTGCGTAATTCATGGCTCATTTTCGCGAGAAATTGACTTTTGGCACGATTGGCTATCGCGGCTTCTGTTGCTTCTCTTTCTAAGGCTGCGGCTCGCTCTAATGCAGCTTGGGAGGCATCTAATAGTGCTTGCATGAGGATTTTCCGCAGTTCTAATGCCGCTTCAATCTCTAAGGGTTGCCAAGGCTGTGATTGCTCTCTAATGATTTCTTGCCACAGTTCAAAGGACTTACGGGGAGTGTATCGTGCCTCTCCATTTTCTGTAATAGAGATAGGATTACTGGATGCACCCGCCCAATTTACGGTTTGAATTTTTTCGGGTCTAAACCATATAATGTGATGGGATTTTTGCTTGATAAATATCGACGCGATCGCGACACCACTGGCTTTTTTGCTGAATTTCTGAGCCTGGGGATAAAACTGGCAAAGAGAGTCGGTAAAAAATATTTCCTGGGGGTTTTGGTCTACAAACCACGCGAGCAATTCTTGAATTTCCTCCTGAGAAGGTGTTTCTCCGATTAATGTTAGTTGGTCATCGAGAAAGATCGCCGCGCCTTGAGCACAAACTAAGTCCAGTAATTGGGACTGGTTCCGCTCAAGCACCTGTTCAACAAAGTCAACATCCTCTGAGAATGCCTGACGAAGTTCCTGATGAATGGATTGGACCTGTACCTGATAACGAATCGTTTCTAGTTCCTGTTGGCGCAGCAGTTCAATAGAGGCAAATTGCCCTAAAAATTCACAAGCTTTACGAGTTTTATAATCGACATACTTGGGTGTATAATGGTGACACGCGATCAATCCCCAAAGTCGATTTTCGTTGATTAGGGAAATGGACATAGAGCCGAAAACCACCATGTTTTGCAGATATTCGATATGCCCTCCAAAGACACTGCGTAACACCGAATAACTGAGGTCTAAGGGTTCCTTGGTGACAGGATGATAGGTAGGAATAATCGGTATAGGTTGATAGTTAATATCAGGAATCATCCGTAGCCAGTTTTCGTAATAGAGAGTTCTCGCTTTTTGAGGAATATCTGAGGCCGGATAGCGTAAACCTAGGTAGCTTTCTAAGTGGTTTTCTTTATCTTCTGCAATGACGATACCACTTTGATCGGTTGGGTCAAATTTATACACCATGACGCGATCAAATGTATTAATTTTTCTCACTTCAATAGCCAGGAGTTTAACCAATTCTTGTAGGGTTTTTACTTGACGAATATTGTGCATAAATCTTTGCAAGATATGATAAAACTCTAAAGAATTTTTGCCCTGATGTAAATAAGGTTCCAGTTCCAAAATGAGGATATTAGATTTGTTGCGATGTAGTATGCCATGAAATTTTTGAAATGACCCTATTTCAGTTTCATCAGATTTTGGGGATCTGCGTATTTTAAGTTCAAAGGGATTAATATCTTCTAAATTTTCTTGTTGGCTATATCGAGCGATCTTTCTAACTTGGTTTGGGGAAAGGAAACATCCTAAAGGTTTATCTAATAAGGTTTCCGCAGAGAGACCAAAAAATTCATCAATATTTTGACTCAGTTGCAAAATTTTCAAGTCTGGCTCTTGGAGGGTAAGTAAAACTCCGTGGGGCTGAATTTGACCCGGAATATGAATCGGTTCGCGATCGCATTCGATAGGTTCGGAGGAAATGACTTCTGGCATTTTCATAAGATAATCTTTGTTTTAGGGGGTTCCAATCGGAAGTTCTAAACGGGTAATAATTTGACCCTTCTCGGTTTGTGTAATTTCCAATTTGCCCCCCATTTGATGAATTAAAGATTGACAAATCATTAAATGCTGACCCGGAGGTTCTTCCAAGGTATTATGGGCTAATAAATCAGCATTTCTTCCCCTTTGTAAATCCTTAATTAATTGCAGATCAATTGTGCCATGATCTGTAATGGTCAATTCGATAGTTTCTTCATTTAATAGTTGACAATGTAGCTCGATGTTATCTCCGGGTTGACTGCGACGACAAGCTATTCCTAATAATTCATAAATCACTAATTCTAATTTAAGACTATCACCCTTTACACTTAAAACTTGTCCGTTGGATGCCGCGGGAAAATCCTCACGATGAATTTCTAAATTGACTTGTGATTTTTTGACAATGGCATCGACTCTTTCTTGGGATCTCCTCAATAAATTATTCACGCTAATCATATCTTGACTGGTATGTAAACGCCATTGTTCTTGTTTTAATAACAAATTTGTGGAGGCTAAAGCATTACCAATTTGTCGTAGCAATTGTTGATAACGTAACACTGTCAAAGTATCTTTTTGCCCACTGCCAGAATTATTGCCTGATAAACTTAATTCTCCTAATTGTTTGACCCCAGAGCCGACGGTGCGATATAATTCTTCTAAGCGACGTTGTTTATACCAATTTAACCATTCTAATTCCTCCTTTTGTGTTTGCAGGGAAGTTTTTACCAACCAATGACGGCGGGACCAGGCTAATTGTGTTACTAATAAATGTAATAAATCGAGCGATCGCGTATCCCAAAAGCGGTCTTTTTCATCACCAACAATAACAATCCCCATTGGTGTATGCTCATGTGAAGTTTGCAAGGTAGTAGCTAAAACTTGACCAATTCCGGGGACCCATAACCAACGACGAGTAGCTTCCGATAACTTATTAACTCGTTCGCGCAATACCCCTGGCATTGATAAAACTGTTTGAATTAAGGGATCTGTTTTAATCGGAATAGTTACATTTGTATTCAAAGCAAAAACCGGATTTTGAATAGAGACACTGGCAATACGTCCCTTAGAATGTCCGGGTTTCCAAGTGACTAATACCACTAAAGGAACTCCCAGGGAATGTGCAATCAAATGGGTAAATTCGCGTTCCAATAGAGGTAACTCATTTACTTCAGCTAAAATTTCCGCGGCCGACTGAAGAGAGCGATAAATCTTCTTACCTTTAGAAATTTCCTCATTTAATTGCCATTGATGCAAAATTAACCCCAATTGTTGACTGACGACTTCTACTAATTCCTTTTCCCCAGTTTTCCAAGTGCGACTGGTTTCATGCCCAATGATTAATAACCCCTCTGGTGCATCGGATAAGACAAGAGAAGAAGCATGAAAAGGATTATCAGTTTCATTTTGAATGGTGGTTGTCCCACTATCTTGTCGCATTCCGGTACTACAGACTAAAAGCGATCGAGCTCCCACATCAGTAAAAGCATCACGCCAAGGGAGAAAACCGGATTCGGCATCCCAATTTTCAATAACAACAGCTTTCTTTTTTTGCAATAATTCCAAATCTTTCAAATCCAACAACTTCAAAGGGGTTGTCACCCTGCGTTTGGTGGAGGGATGACGCTGATAAACACATTCAAATTGACCTAATTCCCCATCGTAAACTAAAAGCAAAAAATACTCGGATTTCAAACGTTCACACAAACGTTCTGCCGTTTGATTAAGAGTATCTTGCCAATCGCGATCGTCATAAATGCCCCGGGCAATCTTCGCGGTTAAGGCCTGTTGATCCTCTTTTTCTTGAATTTTGGCTTCCATTTCAAACAAAGGCATTGTCAAAGCAATTAACCGAGCTACCGCGCGCAAATAATTCTTTTCATCCTCTAACCAAATCCGGGGTTCGCTGGCTTCCACCGCCAAAAATCCTAATAATTCCTGATCTAAAACAATCGGTGCTGCCAACAAAGAACGAACCTTAATTTGCTGCATTAACCTCCCAGTAATTTGAGACTTGAGAGAACTATGAGATTCTCCAATCCAGACAATTTGCTCATTACCTAAAGCTTGATAAAATTCTCCCAAATCCTGCACAGTAATGCCCGACGCGCCCCGTTCAATTCGACCTAACCCCGGAGTCATTTGGCGATTTCCGACGCGTCGCCAAAAATAACGTCTCTCCCGTTCAAACCAATAAATATTAGTGCGTGTTGGGGCAATAAAACGATGGGTTTCCTCTACCACCGTTTCCAAACATAAATCTAAGGTGCGAAGATGTCCTAAGTCTGACAATAATGCTAATAGGGGAACATCTACCCGTTTTGTCTGTTGTCGTTGCCAATTAAGTTCAATTTGATAAAGAGCCGAGGCCAATTCTCCAAAAATTAACCCCATTAAGGCCTTATCCCCCGATCGCGGAGACTCTCCCCAGACATCAGAACCCAATAAAACGACCCCATAACAGCGATCTTTGTAACGTAAGGGGAAAACGATCGTTCCTTGAATATTATACATTTGAGCCGCTTTGCGCCATTCACCCGCCCTTGTTTCTTCGCGCAAATCAGGAACACCCACAGGTCTTAATTGAATCACAACCTGTTCTAATAAATCCCCCGGATTGAGATTAACCCGTTGTTTGAGAAATCCCAGATCGCCAGTAGGGACAATACCCCCTTTACCAATTAAACGATGATCCAGGCGATCGTATAAACCAATCCAAATCACCCGATAATCAAAAGCCATTTTCAGATAAGTGAGGGTTGTCTCCAAGAGTACATCGACATTTTCCTCCTCACGGAGGGTTTGGAGGACACGCTCTAAAGTAACAATTTGTTCCTCAAAATCTTTTGGTTTTTGTTGTTCTCCCATCTCACTTTTCCCCAAGCCTGTGTAAAATTAAAACTTAAAAATTCACCATGAAAAATAAAGGATAGATAATTGGATATTTATCAGACTGTGTTACGTCCCCTTTTGTTTTCTGGATTAAAAGCCGATCCCGAATGGCTCCATCATCGTCTCATCCAAATCTTTGATTTTATGGATCGACGGGAGTCTAGTCCATTGGTGCGTCCTCTGTTAATCAGATTACAAGACGCGATCGGACTTACCGATCCACGTTTAGAATGCACCCTCTGGAATTTACAGTTTAACAATCCTCTTGGGTTAGCTGCCGGCTTTGATAAGGATGGTGTGGGTGCGCGAGTTCTGCCCTATTGTGGCTTTGGTTTTGCCGAATTAGGTACTGTAACTTATCACGCGCAACCTGGTAATCCCCGCCCTCGTTTATTTCGTTTATTAGAGGATGATGCCGCGCTTAATCGTATGGGATTTAATAATTTAGGGGCCAGCGCGATGGCGGCGCGCAGTGAACTTCGCTCCCAAACTCCCCTGAGTCATGCTCTCTCTTCTTTCCCCCTTGGTATTAATCTTGGTAAGTCTAAGGTAACACCCCTAGAGGACGCCGCGGGGGATTATTTGGCTAGTTTTCGGCTCTTGAAGGATTATGGTGATTATTTTGTGGTAAATGTCTCCTCTCCTAATACTCCGGGGTTACGCTCATTACAAGATTCTGATCAATTATGTCGGATTTTGGACGTGTTACAGACCGAAAATCAAGGGGTTAAACCTATTTTAGTCAAAATTGCACCGGATTTAGAATGGGACGCGATACAGTCCATTGTGAATGTGGCGAAAACTTATCAATTAGGGGGAATTATTGCCACAAATACGACGATTAATCGAGAGGGGTTAAAAACGCGAATCTTACCACAAACGGGGAAACCGATTACGGAAGAAGCGGGAGGGATTAGTGGTGCTCCTGTGCGTCAACGCGCTACGGAAGTTATTCGTTTTATTTGGCAGGAAACTCAAGGGGAATTACCGATTATTGGGGTAGGAGGAATTTTTACGGCCTCGGACGCGTGGGAAAAAATTATCGCGGGTGCGAGTTTGTTACAAACTTATACGGGTTGGATTTATGAAGGCCCTTTGATGATCCGTCGTATTTTGGAAGGTTTATTAGTTAAATTGGAAGAACAAGGGTTAAATTCGATCACAGACGCGGTGGGGTTAGAACATCGTTTAAAGTAGTTACATCTTCGGATGATTAATAATAAGATTCAGTCGGGGCGGGTTGACTCGATTTTTGTCTGCTCGTTAAGATATTCGCGAACCTGTTCCTACTGTCAGTCGGTTTATTTTAAAGTCTTTAACCTTTTTTCCCTCTCTTTCGAGACATTCTGCAATGATAAGTATAACGGCTTATCGTTTAGACGGGATTTTTCCTCTGGGAATAACAGGTTTTCGAGGTTCAATGTGCATTTACACTGAGGAATATATGCAAGAAAACCCATGACAAAAAGATGTGCGGAATCTTGACTCTAAACATTTCTGATGATCATAAATGGGTTTTAGCTTACTCCATCTTTGTGAGAACTGCTATATAGCAATACTAAATAGGTTGTGAGAATTTTGGCAGTGCCAATATCTTCCTGGTTTACGCCGAAACCATTAGCGAGCGAGAGGCTCTGATGCTCCGCACAGGCTACACGCACTCCTATTCTTAACATTAAATCTGTTACAACTCATTTGGGATTGCTATATTTGATATTTTTGCAATTATGAGTTGTACCCTCCCCAATCTCTAATCCCCATTCTTGAAACTGTGGCGTAAGAAGAGAGAATTAGTGACTACACTAACGGAGCTAAATGCCATAAATGCACCCGCCACCGCGGGACTTAAAACAATACCACAACTGGGTAATAATAATCCCGCGGCGATGGGTATTCCTAATGTGTTATACAAGAATGCCCAAAATAAATTTTGCTGGATTTTATGAAAGGTGGCTCGCCCTAATTCGATCGCGTGGACGACATCCATCAAATTATCTCGCATTAAGACAATTTTTGCGGTTTCTACTGCAACATCTGTCCCCCCATGTAAGGCAATTCCAACATCAGCTTGGGCTAAGGCGGGTGCATCATTGATACCATCTCCTACCATCGCGACTCGATCGCGTTTTTGCTGTAATTCTCTAATCGTTTCTGCCTTGCCATCGGGTTTGATTTCTGCTAAAATATTATTAGATTCTATTTCTAATTCCGACGCGATTGTTTGGGCAACTTCAGCGCGATCGCCCGTTAATAAAATCACCCTTAAACCCATCTTTTTTAAACGTTGGATGGTAACTTTTGCATCGGGTCTCAGAGCATCTTTAAGAGCGATACCCCCCATTAAAACTCCACCAAAGGCTACATAAACAAGCGTTTTGGCTTCTCCATTCAATGGGGGTTCATTTTTGAGGTTCACACCATTTTGAGCTAACCATTGGCTATTACCGACTAAGGCAATTTTACCATCAATAATAGCAGAAGCCCCTAACCCAGGCTCGGTATAAAAATTCTGGGCTTCTAATAACGATAAATTATATTTTCGCGCGTCTTCGCAAAGGGCATTCGCGATCGGATGAGAGGCGCCACTCTCCACCGTAGCCGCAATTTTTAACAACCCCAGATGACTTGGCAAATCTCTAGCCTCAACCCATAACTTATCTGTCACATTCTTGCCCTTTATTAAGGAGATTTGGGTATGATGCTCCCCCCTTATTAAGGGGGGTTGGGTATGATGCTCCCCCCTTATTAAGGGGGGTTGGGTATGATGCTCCCCCCTTATTAAGGGGGGTTGGGGGGGATCATTTACCAACAAATCCCCATTTTCTGTTACTAAGAAATAATCGGTGATGGTGGGTGTCCCCGTTGTCAGGGTTCCAGTTTTATCAAAAATCACCGTATTGAGTTGATTAACTTGCTCTAAAACATCACCGCCACGAATTAATAAACCTCTTTCCGCGCCTATTCCCGATCCTACTAAAATCGCGGTAGGAGTTGCTAACCCTAGGGCACAGGGGCAAGCAATTACTAAGACAGAAATGGCTAATTTTAAGCTTAATAAAATCGGTGATAACTCTGTAGTATGTCTGAGGCTCATGCCCATATCCATTCCCATATCCATTGAGGAATGACTTATTAAAATTTCGGGCCAAATATGGCTTCCCAGAAAATACCAAAACAGGAAGGTTAATGCAGAAATTGATATGACTCCATAGGCAAAAAAACCCGCGACTGAATCTGCCAAAAATTGAATTGGGGCTTTACGAGTTTGCGCGTCTTCTACCATTTTGACAATTTGCGCCAAAGTAGTCTCTTTACCGATGCGAGTGGCTCGTAAAATGAGCATCCCAGATTGATTAATTGTTCCCGCGGAAACACTATCTCCTTTTTGTTTAATCACTGGATGAGATTCTCCCGTTAACATGGCTTCATTAACGGTAGTTTTTCCTTCCCAAATTTCCCCATCTACGGGTATTTTTTCTCCGGGTAACACTTGTAACCATTCTCCCACTCGCACGCGATCGCAGGGGATTTCAATCGCGGGGGAATTAGGGATAGGTGACGATTGACTGGAAAGGGGAAAATTATCATTATTTCCGTGTATTAATCTCGCGGTAGTAGGTTGTAAAGCAATTAACGAGTATAAGGCAGACGACGCACGATTTTTCGCTTGTTGCTCCAGAGTTTTGCCTAATAAAATAAAGCCTAATAACATCACGGGCTCATCAAAAAAACATTCCCATCCCAATTGGGGAAATATGACGGCAATGACACTGGCACTATAGGCACTTAAAGCGCCTAATCCGACTAAAGTATTCATATTAGGAGAATTACGTGATAACCCTCGCGCACCATCTATTAATATTTCTCTGCCCGGTATTAAGAGCGCGATCGTTGCCAGTCCCCAATGAAATCCGATATTATTTAAGATGGGTATTTTATTTCCGAAAAAATGACCAATTCCTGATAAAATAATTAAAACCAGGGCTATGATTAATTGTCTAATTTGTTGGCGAATAGCTTGCCGTTGTCTTTCCATTGCTGACAGACTGGGGTTTTCTTGACTGTCAGGATAACGGGGTTGAGTGGGAAACCCATTTTCGGTTAATTTTTGCGCGATCGCGTCGGCATTAACTTTCCCAGTTTCGCATTCAATCGTTGCGATTTCTGTGGCTAAATTAACGCAAACGGCAATCACTCCTGTATTTTGTTTTAATTGACGCTCCACCGCGAGTACACATCCCGCACATTTCATTCCACCGACATCGAGGGTAATTGTTTCTTTCGCTACTGATTCTAAGATAGGATTGGCGGTAGAATCTAGGGTTTGCATAAAATTGTTAATAATTGTCAGAATTTTATCTGCTTGGCATTATACCTGAAAATGAACGCGATCGACAGAGCATTGGGAAAAAGGGGTGTGATAAATTCACCACTAAGACACCAAGACACAAAGGGGAAATTTTCCCTAACTTTGAGATCAAGTAACTCACGATAGCTGACAAAAGTGCATTACTCTTTCTTTGTGCCTTTGTGCCTTTGTGTTTAGATTATTTGGCGATAGGAGTGAAATGGTAAACCTGTGCGTTGTTTGACTTCAATAACGGATTTATAATCACCTTTTTTCTTTCTTTCTGAGACAATTTTTTGGGCGACTTTTTGGGATAAGCCTAATAATATTAAGTCTTCCACAGACAAAACATTAATACGTCGCCAACTGAGATGAGTTTCGAGTTTATCATCATAGCAAAAATGAATTAATGGGGCTATTTTTTTTAGCTGATTTTCGGGGATACCTGCTATTTCTGATAATTCTTCCAAATGTGTTAAAACATAACCTTCATTTTGGAGAGATTCGATATTATTGGCATAAACAATGGGCAACCCTAACACTTTTACCATATCATTTTTGGAACAAGTGTTAATGTCTATTGTCCCCTTGACTTTGGCAATTAATTCCGCGGTTTCTACATCTTCGGGAATGAGAGAGCCTCTGGGGGATATTTTGATATTATATTCTTTTTTAATGGCAAAAGCTAATACTACTTGCCCTATTAAAATTATCCAAGAAATACCTAACCACTGGTTGAAGGTAAAAGATATGACAAAAAAGCCTAGTCCCCACGCGATCCATAAAGGGGTTTTTGCTTTGAATCCTGCATACACGATCACGAGTCCCCCCAACCCCGGAAAAAATGACCACCACACCCATTGAGGGGTTTTATTTAATAGAGAAGATGTTGATAACATCGGGTTTCCCTCTTATAATTCTCGTAATAATTTTTGACGTTTTTCTTCGTATTCTTCCGCGGTAATCGCACCGATTTCATAGAGCTTTTTTAAGTCCGCAATCGCGCCTGTGACATCTTTAGCCGTGCGAGTATTTCCCTCTGGTAAAAGCCCCGCATTGTATTTAGCATTAAAAGCTTGATTAGACATCATCAGTAAGCCCAGAAAATCAAAAAACGCGATAATGCTGGGGATAAAAGTCCACGAAAAAATCAAGTATAAGAATCCGGAAAAATTCTCTCCGAGATAAAATTTATGAATGCCTACACAACCTAAAAACAATGCCAGAATTGCCGCGATTGTTTTATCTTTTTTTTCCGTCATAAAAATCATCCTAATCTCAGATAGTGTCAGAGTAAAAATAGCCTATGGGAACACTATTTTTGCAGATCCCGTGTTATTTTATAGATTTTAGGCATCAATAAATAAACAATTAAAATGCCTGTTTGAATTTCCAAGAGGATGAGATAACCTCGGAAAAAATAATTAAGCTCTGCCACAGATGTTAAGGAAAACGTGCAGAGGCCAAACAGCGCGTAGGGGAGAAAACGCATCCAATTTAACTTAACCTCGACTTGACGACTCTCTATAGGATTCATTTGCGTCTTGCCTCATTCCTGAAATCTAGTCTAATAAATATTTATCCACAATGTCAAGGGGGGATGGTGAGCAATTGATAACGGATATTAATGTCAGTTATTAGTTATCAAAAACCATCCCCAAGAAATCGGGTTTCTTGAGTTTCTCCTAACCCATGCCACTACCTAAGATAAATAAACTGAGAAGTGTGCCGCTATTCCATAAACCATGTAAGAGCATGGATGAGAGTAAATTACCCGATCGCGTATAAATAAATCCTAACACAATTCCCAAGGTTGTCAAAGGGATAACTTCGGAGATATTCAAATGCGCGATCGCGAATAAAAAACCACTGAGTCCGATCGCGCCCCAGGTGGGTACATATCGAGTAAGAGACGGTAAGAGAAAACCACGAAAGATAATCTCCTCAAATATCGGAGCCGCGATGGACGCGGTAATAAAAAATATCGTCAACGCGATCGAATCTCGACTTTCTAACGCGATCGGTAAAATCGGATTACTTCCCCCCCTTCCATCCCATAACTTTTGATTCAATAAAGATACTAAAATTACCAAGGGAAGGGCGACAAAATAACCCCCAAAACCCCAGAAAAACCAACCCCCATCTAACTTAATTTTAAATAAGCCTTCGGGTAAGGGAAAAAATGGTTTTAACGATAGATAAAGTACCCCTAAACCTCCTAATGACATCAGAGTATATTGGATAAGAATATAAAAGGCTTGAGTTTGGGGTGAAAAGGTGGAAGGATTAAAATGTGCAACTTGATTCGCGAGAGATAAACCGATGGGAACAAAAAATTGTCCCACCAAGAAAAATCCCACCACCATCACTTGTAAAATTGTTTCCCCATCCCAAGGAATAACCGGAAAAGAGGTGAGGCTCAAAATAACTTGATTTTCCTTTTCATCCCTGATCCCTTTTCTGCCAAAAAGCAACCATTGTATCCCCGCGAAAACCAGTAATCCCACACCAATAAGAAAACCCAAAACAGGGAGAAAACTCACAATAGACAACTTTTCTAGGGCTAATTGTCCAAATCTTTGCTCTTGTTGATTTAAGAAAACTAAATCCTCTTGACGTTCCTGTAATTGATATAATTGCGTTAAGGCACGGTAGCGAAACCATCCATCTAAATTTTTGACAATGATTGATTCTGCATCGGGTAAAAGTTTCGCGGGTTCATTCCATAAACCTTTTAATACTTTTGCTGTGGTAATAGAAGGATTCTTTTTTGAGGCTTCCGTGGCAGAATTGATTAAATTTTTCCAAGTCTTACTCGCGGTTGCAATTTGGTTATTCTGAACTTGCAAAATCCCTATTCTTACCGCAAGCTCTTCTCGCACTTTTTTGAGTTGGATTGTCACCGCAGAATTAACAGATTTTTCTAAGTTTCTCTCCGTTGATTTTAGCACTTCTTCATATTGATTTAACGCACTCTTAAAGCCATCTTTACCAATTAAGGCATTTTGGGCTGATACTAAATTTATATCCCCATTATTTTCCGGTTTCCATTCCGTGGCATGGAGAAATAAATTCGTTTGATAAAGTTCTAAACGACTTTGGATTTGCGGCTCCTTCCAACTATTAATAAGAGAAGTGATAAAGAATACAAACGCGATCGCGCTGACAATAGCCAAAATTATACGTTTCAATGTCATCCCAGTTACCGATTTTGGATTTTAGATTTTGGATTTTTGTCCCGTAGGGGCGAAGCATTGGGGAGATAAATTATGAGAAAAAACCGAGGTTTTTGTACCCAATGCTTCGCCCTCTTTCCCATTGGGGGAAGAAATTATGAGAAAAAACTTCGGTTTTGTACCTAATGCTTCGCCCATAATCTTATAGATCATACTTGAACAATGCCTTCGCGATTTTTTGTCGGTTGGGTTGAGCATCGCGAAACCCAACGAATATCTTGGGTTTCATATATCGGGGGAGCACAGATCAAGTTTTCGTGGTTAATAGGGTTGAAATCCAAGCTTGGGCAAGCCAAATACCTCAACCGGGGTAAAATCACCTCAACCCCATACAAGACAAGGCTTTAACTTTTTTCGGGGTAAAAATACTAAAAAAGGCTTTGTGCCCTTTTTTCCCTAGTTTTTTGTCTAAATCCCGATATGTTGGGTTTCGTAACGCTCAACCCAACCGACGAATTAAGATTTTTTTAATTTTTGCTCCGATATTTCATGGAAGAAACCCGATTTCTTCTGTACAGTTTTGCGAAAAAGAGTCAATTCTCAGGTAAAATGCACAATAGTCTTTTTGTGCCAAGCTTACCTGATCCTGGGAGGACTCAACCCTGACTACTCGCGTTATTCTCGTCCGTCACGGCAAAAGCAGCTATAATCAAGAGCGTCGCATCCAAGGCCGCCTCGATAAATCCATTTTAACCGAAGAAGGGCGTGCTACCGCCCAGTTAGTCGGTAGCGCGTTGGAAGGTTTAACATTTGATGCCATTTATAGCAGTCCCTTACAACGGGCTCAAGAAACAGCCCAAGTTATTCACTCTTGTCTGGCTAATTCCCCTACTCCTCAAGTCCATGATAAACTCATGGAAATTGATTTGCCTTTGTGGGCGGGAATGTTTCGTCAGGATGTTAAGGATAAATTCCCTGATGATTATCGTACTTGGCAAGAGCATCCCGATCAGTTTTCTATGACTATACCTTCTGAAGAAGGTGTCGCGATCGCGTATTTTCCAGTTTTATCAATTTTTGAAAGTGCCAAACAATTTTGGCAAGAAATTCTCCCCCGTCACGAAGGGAAAACTATTTTAATTGTTGCCCATAATGGAATTAATCGCGCTTTGTTGGGTACAGCCATTGGCATTCCTCCCGCGTATTATCATTCGATTCAACAGTCTAATTGTGGTGTGAGTGTCTTAAACTTTACACCCACTAAAGAGAATCATAAATACTCTGTACAATTAGAATCAATGAATCTGACTAGCCATGTCGGTGAAAAATTCCCCACACCCAGAGAAAACCATCAGGGTACGCGAATTTTATTTGTGCGTCATGGAGAAACAGAATGGAATCGTCAACAACGTTTTCAAGGCCAAATTGATGTCCCTCTTAATGATAATGGACGAGTACAAGCGGGCAAAGCCGCGGAATTTCTCAAGGATGTAACCATTGATTTTGCGGTATCTTCTCCCATGTTACGTCCGAAGGAAACAGCCGAAAGTATTCTCAAATATCACCCCAATGTCGAATTACAACTCCATGAAGGACTATGTGAAATTAGTCATGGATTATGGGAAGGTAAATTTGAACGGGAAATCGAAGAATCTTTCCCTGGAATGTTAGAAGAGTGGAAAAATTCTCCCGAAACTGTACAAATGCCAGAAGGGGAAAATTTACAACAAGTCTGGGAACGCGCTATTGAAACTTGGCAATCTATTATTAAATCATCAAAACCCGGAAGTGTAGGTTTAGTCGTTGCCCATGATGCTATTAATAAAGCTATTCTCTGTCATCTTTTTGGATTACCACCGGAAAACTTCTGGAATTTTAAACAAGGTAATGGTGCGGTGACAGTAATTGATTATCCGAAAGGATTAGATGGATTGCCTGTATTACAAGCGATGAATATCACGACTCACCTCTCTGGCGGTATTCTCGATAAAACCGCGGCTGGTGCATTGTAATGGGTAATAGGTAATAGGTAATAGGTAATAGGTAATAGGTAATAGGTAATAGGTAAT
>JBBITB010000106.1:0-20747 GCA_037440985.1 Microcoleaceae cyanobacterium bin_387 | reverse complement strand
AGAGTTTTTGGGGAATGTGAAAATGCTCGGAAATATCTTGAGTCCCCAAAGGGAAATCTGATATATTTCCTGTGGTTTGTAACTGCTGCCAACATTGTCCTAAATCATTGCTAATCCCCAAAGCACTTTGATATCGGCCTTCGGCGGTTTTTGCCATCAGTTTCATCACGATTTCTGAGACGGCTTTAGGTATTTCTGGGTTAAATTCATGGGGGGGAATGGGTACTTTTGCAATATGACAATGCACTAATTCTAGGGGATCATTGGTGGTAAAAGGTTCTTCTCCTGTCAGTAATTTATAAAAAGTGACACCAAGGGAATAAAAATCGGTACGGTAATCTAGGGAACGATTCATTCTTCCCGTTTGCTCTGGTGAAATATAGGCTAAAGTCCCTTCTAATACGTTCGGGTTTTTTAGGGTAGGATTTTCTCTAGTTAATCGCGTGGAAATTCCGAAATCAATAATTTTTAATTGTCCTGTTTCCGGGTTAAATACTATATTGGCAGGGTTGATGTCTTTATGGATAATATTTACCGCGTGAATTTCCCCTAATATCGTTGCTAATTTTTGGGAAATTGATAGAAATTCAGCCATGCTAAATAGATGATTGTCCGGCGTTTTTGTCAAAGATTCACCGCCAAAATCTTCGAGAAACATTACCAAAGTATTTTGATATTTTTCTAGGCCATAAACTTTGATTACACCTTCTATGTTAAGGGTGCGAGTGAGTTCATATTCTTGTTTATAGCGAGTGAGTTCCGCAGGTGTAGGATAATCTTGTTTGAGGACTTTGAGGATTACTTTTTGGCCATCACTCTCACGAATCGCGCGATAGACTTCCGAGTTGACACTTTCATAAATTTGGGTGACAATTCGATAACCGGAAATATTGATCATATTTTCAGAGATTTGTCCATAAATAGGTTTATAATTACAGCACCGGAAGTATGTAATCATATTAGTACAATAATGTACAATAGGCATCTAGTCTGTTTCTATCAACTTTTTCTAACAAGCAGGATACCTGTTTTACTATTCGATCGCGCCCTTTCTCCTGAGTTACAGATAATGAATTATGTCTGACAACTTACCAACAACGACGGAAGTGAAACCAATTTTCGAGAAAATTAGATAAACTTAAATTTTCTTGCTGTAATTGAGATTGGCAATTTTTGGCACTTTTCTGAATAATTTCACTGACACTGGAGTTAATAAACGACATTTCGGCTAAAGTATTGATTTTGATACCTTGACTCATGGCAAGCGCGATCGTGTGAATTAACTCTCTCCCTTGAGAGCCAACACAAAGAGATCCCAATATTTTACCATTTTTATGGGCAATTAGTTGAAAAAAACCTGTCAAGTCACCACGAATTTGAGATATATCTAAGTGTTTAAAATATTCGATCGCGACAATAACATTTCTCCCATATTTCTCTCTAGCTTGTGCCTCTGTTAAGCCGACTCTGGCCAATTCAGGTTCGGAAAAAAAAGCCCAAGGAACCCCTAAATAATCAGTTTTATGAATTGGGAAAAATAAGATATTTTTCAGTGCGATATTCACTTCATATTGGGCAATACTGGGCAAGAGATAACCCCCAGTTACTTCTTGACACGCATAAATTTTAGGGTGAAAAGTTTGTAGTTTATCATTAACAATAAATTGATGATTCTTGATTTTTATACCCGTCACGTCTAAATCAATCATATCTAAATTTACTCCCCATTTGGGCGCGAGGACAATTTCATCTGATTCCAGGGCTTTATCACCAGCTTGTACCCATTTTTTGTCCTCAATTTTTTGGGTTTGTATCACTTCGGTATTAGTGATAATTTTAATTCCTTCTGCTTCCAGAGCTGCTTGAATCAAGAATGCGGCTTGGGAGTCTTCCCCAGGTAAAATATGAGACTTATTCACAATAATTGTTACAGAAATGCCTAGTCTCACGCAAGTTTGCGCCATCTCAATTCCACAGGGATCACTACCAATGATGATGATATTTTTGGGTGTTTTTTCATCTTTCAATAAATAATGAATTGTTGGATAAGTTAAATAACCAGTGGAGCCTAAGCCAGGGATATCAGGAATAATAGGTTGGGAAGGAAGACTGAGCAGATAAGCACGCGATCGTAATTCTCTCTCATTTACCCGCAAAAAAAGTTGGGATTTTTCCTGAATAAATTTCCCTTTTCCTAGAATGACATCAACACCTGTTTGGGCTAAACAGGAAAGAGAGTGAATTTCTTCTAAGTTAAAAATAACCCGATTAAGATTTTTAATTAAATCGCTAAATTGACTAGATTTATTTTCTGTTGATAAGGAAATAATCGGTAGCTGTTGTCGATTTTTGTGAAAGGATTGGCGAGTCAATTCTATAAAAGTTTTCGGATAAAAATTTCTCGTCTCCCCCAATTTATGGGCGGGTTCAACTAAAGCGACACGGGCTTTGAGTCGGCTTGCTTCTAATGCTGCATAACGTCCGGCTAAATTACCACCAATAATTACAACATCATAATCAAGCATAATGGGTAATAGGGAATGGGGATTGGGGACTGGAGATTGGGGACTGGGTAATTAATAATTGACAGTTGATAATTATTAATTGTTAATTTTCAATTATCAATTGTTAACCCTCTTCCTCTGTGCCCTCTGTGCCTTTGTGGTTCATTTTTTCTTTCTTCTTCCTTAAGTTAGGAGAAAAGTTCACAGAGGGCTGTGAGGAGGAGTTGATTTTCCGAGGGAGTGCGGATCGCGATACGGAAAAACCGATCGCGCAATTGAGGAAAACTGAGACAATCACGAATCAAAATTTGATAATCTTCCAGTAATCGTTCTTGTAACCAAGAGACAGACTTTTGAGAATAAACTAATAAAAAATTAGCCGCACCCGGATAAGGAATTAAACCCGATATTTTAGCTAACCCCTCAAATAACTGTGAACGTGCCGGAATGAGCCATTCCCAAGACTGATTTTGAAAAGTATCATCTTTAATTGCCGCGATCGCGGCGGCTATTGCTAAACAATTGACCGGCCAAGGATCGCGCCATTTTTGCCAACGTCGGAGACGATCAGGATGCGCGATCGCGACACCCAGACGTAAACCAGGTAAAGAATAGAACTTAGTGAGCGATCGTAAAATCACCAAATTAGGAAAATCTTGCACTACAGACAACAAACTATAGAGTTCATGATCGGGAAGAAAATCCATAAACGCCTCATCCACCACCACCAAAGGAAACTCAGATAATAATGGTAAAAGCATCTCCCGACTCAATAACATTCCTGTAGGATTATGAGGATTATTCAACAATAAACCGCGATCCTTAGTATCCTGTAAAGAGTCGAGAGTGCCTTCAAGAGAAAAATACCATTGATGTTGAAGCAAAGACAAAGGACATTCACAGATATTCACAGCAAACGTCGTCAAAGCACGTCTGTAATCACCAAACGCGGGAGTGACTAAAACCGTCACCCCCAATTGCGACAAATCCAACGCAGCCCAAGTTAATAATTCCGCAGAACCATTACCGGGCAAAATCCAATCCGCATCAAGATGAAAAACATCACTCAGAGCTTGCCGCAGTTCACCATAATTGGGGTCTGGATAGGCTCTGAGGTGGTGCAAATGGGTTTGGATCGCGCTTAGTGCCGACTCAGGGGGACCCAAGGGATTGATACTGGCAGAAAAGTCGAGAATAGCCGACGGATGACAGCGGGCGATCGCCGCAGCCCATCTTAAATTCCCCCCATGTTCTGGTCGAGTCAAGAATCAGTCCCCTCCTGAGAAATTAGAGATTAATCATTATCTTTTTTCGGTGCAACTTTGTCCTTAAACAATTTCCCCGCGGAGAACGCGGGAACCTTGGTGGCAGGGATCACCATTTTTTCATTGGTTTTCGGATTACGACCTTCGCGAGCCTTGCGTTCGCGCGACTCAAAAGAACCAAAACCAACCAATGTCACTTTTTCACCGTCGGAAACAGCTTCCATGATGGCTTCTAAAGCCGCACTTAAGACAGAATCAGCTTGTTTTTTGGTAACATTTGCCTTTTCTGCCACAACATCAACCAATTCGCCTTTATTCATCGGGATACTCCTTTAGGTTTGCACAAGAGGGTGTTCAAACTCGTGATAACGAGTTAATGATCAGTTTTGTGTCCATTGGGGGTGATGGGTAAGGGTTCTGTATCGTCCCGTTTCCTTCAAACCCCCACAGACAAGTTTCGCGATCCATTGCCTAATCAGAATTGGTCAGAAAAGCAATTCCTGGTATTGACCACTGAAAACCCCACTGTATCTAATTTTCACTGCATTATTCTAATCTTTGTCAACCCTATATGCTGAATGAAACCTTTAATTTATACCGATTTCAACAATTTTGTCGTTTTTCATAAGTATTTATACTTATTTTTTACCCCTTTTTCCAGGGGAATCGGTAATCGGTAATCGGTAATCGGTAATCGGTAATTGGGGAAATTCTTTCTTGCCCGTTGCCTCTTGGGACTTCCTTGTTGGGACTTCCTTGTGCGATACCATTGGTGGAGGGCGAAGCATTCGGATGATAAATTATCGCTTTTGAGCCATAGATTCTCTGCCCGAATGCTTTGCCCCTACCTCCCCCTCTTCCCTCTTCCTTCTTCCTTCTTCCTTCTTCCTTCTTCCTTCTTCCTTCCTCCTTCCTCCTTCTTCCCTCAACTAACGTCCATTTTGCAGAGGAAGACCACGTTGTAACATTTGACGGGCATCAGGACTGAGGTTGTATTGATAACCCCAAGAAGCGCGATCGCTATCATCCATAATTTGAGGAGTTAGCAACACAACAACCTCAGCCCGTTCATTGGTTTTATTAGTTTTGCGGAAAAGAGCACCAATAATAGGCAAATCACCTAAGATCGGGACTTTACTAACCTCAGTTCGTTCTGCATCATTGATAATCCCTCCAACAATCAAAGTCTGTCCATCTCGCAGACGAATCAATCCTGATTTAAGAGACCGTTCTTGCAGTAATCTAATTTCATTAGAAGTAGTACCTGATCTTAGTGTTTGAGATGCACCGAGGGCTCGTACAACGGGATTGACACGCAAGGAAATAAAACCATTATCATCAATTTGATCAATAGCCACCTCCAACTCCAAACCCGCTTTTTTAATTTCTGCTGTAATCGTAGTCGTTGATTGAGTCGCAGTAGCTTGGGTCTCAGATTTAATATTACCAACTACCTCCTGAGTTAGATTAACATTAGCTCTTTCTCCTTCCTGTACGACCAAAGTAGGATCGGTGAGAATCTTGGCATTACGACTTTGAACTTGTGCCTGCAACGATGCTAAAAAACGAGTTGGATATTGGAAAAGAGGGAAAAGAGCCTGGGTTGCCGAACCCAAACTTTGTAGTTTTCCCGTTGTGGGGTCAGTTTGATAAACGGTATAATCCGAAACCCCCACTTTTGTGGGATCTGTAGTTACTGGGGCAATACCGGGTAAATCGCGACCGCCTGCACCTGGAGCTGTCAGTGGAATTGTAATTATATTTCCATTAGGATCTACGAAGGGTTTCTGGGCTGACAGGGGATTAGGAACTACAGTTGGGGATAGAAGACTAGCACCAATTTGCTCTCGATTGGGAGGGTTAATCCCACCAAAATTCACGCTGGCGGCCCCACCATCATTGACAAAGAAACTCTTATTCAGTCCAAAGGAAAAACTACTATTATAATCAAGTTGACCCGATAAATTGATGTCAATCACTTTAACATTGACTGCCACTTGGCGACGGCGCAAGTCAAGTTGAGTTAAGAAAGCAACAGCAATATCAACCTTACGAGGTTCACCAATCAGAGTAATGGAATTGAGGCGACTATCAATAATGACTGATAAACCACGCAATAATAATGGTCCCGATCCTTCTTTAGCACCAATGGCTTTAATATCAGGTTCGCGAACTTCTATATCCCGTGTTGAGTTTCCCGTTGTCAGGGTTTGAACAGTGACTTTAGTAATAGGAATTTGAGTTTCGGCTCCTTGAGCACTAAGGAAGTTCGCGGCATCTGGAGCTTTCACTTGATTTAGTCGCAGACTTCGCACAATAACATTGCGCGCTTCCATAGGGAGTTTAGTCCCGACAAAAATAGTACGTCCCATGCGGTTTGCTTGTAATCCACTCAAACGCAAGACATAGTTAAAAACATCTTGAACCGATTCATTTTCAATATCTAAAGAAATCTTCGGTCCGCTTGTGGAAGTGCTCGCAGTCGGACTTTGAGGAGGCTGTGCTGGCGATGCTCCGGGTTGGGTTTGTTGACCCGCGCTATCATCTGTAAAAGCAATATTCAGTCCCGCGGCGCGAGATAAGAGAGATAAAACCTCTCGCACAGGGGCATCTCGCAACACTAAACGGGGAATACGTTCTGCCGTTCCTAAATTGATCGCACTGGGAGATGGGTCGATATTAGAAACGGCAATATCGCCCAAAGGTGGTGCTACAGCACGCGGTTGTAAGGGTGGTGCTTGGTTTAAGGGGGGTTGAATTTCTGAAGGTAGAGGCGGTTGAGTGGAACGATTAATGGTAACAGGGGGATTAGGGACTAAGACATCCTTATTTTGATTCGGGGGTGTCTGCATTCCGGGTGGTGTGGTGGTGGTGGGCGGTGCGGAACCTTGGGGCGGTGTGACGGCTACTGGTCCTTTTCCTGCCGTGACACCTAGAACGATACCTTGTCCTTGTCCTTGGAGAATTTGTCCAGAGGGCGCGACATTTGTGCTACTTCTGACAATCACCCGGATACTATTGGTATCAATGGGGGTGACTTCAATCGACGCGATACCCGGAGCGGGATTGAGTTGGAGAAAACTTTTGCTATCGGGTAGGTTTAATTGGGCATTAACAATATCCGCGACTAGGGAATTATCTCGACTGACGGTAAAAACTTCGGGGCGATCGCCTTTTCCGGTAGCTAAAATGACACTCATGCCATTACCCGTTTGATTAATTTGGACTCTAGTCACGGGAGTCGGGACTGCCCAGCTTGGGGCTTGAGCGACAAGAATACTCGCGCTAAGACTGGTAATGAGTCCGCCACTCCATCCAAGATACTTTTTCACGTTGTTCCTCAACTGACAATAAATTTGTTTTTTCTTGTTTTGATCAAAATTATAGATAGACAGGGGGAATGGGTTAAACCCATGATTAGTTCCCCATTATCTATTAACTAGCCGAAATTGCCTCTGGTCAAAATAGCATTATTTTGAGGGGGAAGCCTGGGGGGTTGGGGTGGGGGTAGCTTCTTGCTTGAGGGGCAAGAGAGCATTAAGATCAAAACTGGTTTTCAGTTTTGGCGGTTGTGGGTTGACGGGGACAATTTTACCTTGTCGCAATT
This sequence comes from Microcoleaceae cyanobacterium bin_387, assembly GCA_037440985.1. Lineage (GTDB taxonomy): Bacteria > Cyanobacteriota > Cyanobacteriia > Cyanobacteriales > Microcoleaceae > JBEDKD01. The sequence goes on along the minus strand of JBBITB010000106.1, from coordinate 13,371 downwards.
CTACTTCAAGGGGGCCGGCTTGTTGTTGCTGTAACTGTGTCTTTAAGTTTTTCACTACTAATAGGGCTTGCATTTTTTCCAAAGAGCGAAGTAAGGCTTTTGTTTGATTAAAATTGCCCTCAATTTCCACCTTATAAGTTTTGCGCCGTAGTTTTCCCACAACACCCATGCCAAAGGAGTCATCGTTAACCACATAGGCGGCTTCGGGATCTGCGGGAATGGCTCCGGGTTTAGCACCCGCGGCGGCTGGGGGCTTGGCGAACACTGGTTCAAATTTGAGTATTTTGGCTTTTTGTTCATCACCTTTGACGGTGGCATTGATTTCCCGAATCCGTTGAGTTAGATCAAAGAGTAAGGTGGGTAAGGTGACATCATTAGCAAACATCGTGGTGACATCTTCTTTTTGCTGTTTGGCTTGCTCTAATTTAATTAGTGCCTCTGCTTTCTTTTTGATCTTGTCTGTGAGATCTTGTTGTTGTTTTTCAGTAGTCTTAATTTTTTCTTCCAGTTGGTTCTTTTTATCTAATTCTGGCATGATCAATTGAAAGACTAAATAGCCCGCGAGTGCTACTCCTAACACCGCGATGCCAATACCAATAATTTCAGGAGTGATCGCGAGTCCAAAAAGTGCCGGTCCTCCTGGCCCTTCTTGACCTTCTTCGCCCGTAGCAAAGTCGTTTGCTGCATTCATGGCTTTTTCACCTCAGTTTTAGGTTTGAGAATTCCTCTATCTACAAGGGTTTCGATCCGAACCACTAGTCCATCTGCTTGTTTTCTCTTGAATTCGGCTAATAAATCCGACGCGGGTTTGGAACTAAGGGTCGTTTCAATTTTATATTCCACAATAGGGCGTAATTTGGGTAGATCCCCACTGGAGCCTTTTTGATCGCGTAATTGTATTTGGGTCGTATTCTCTTTTAAGGTCGCGGCGACTAATCGGGTATCATTGGCATTGAAGAAGGGGGAATTTTGAATTAGGAGCTGAAAATCATTTACTTGGTCAAAAGAGTTCGCGGAGCCGAGAATTTCCACTTTTGGTGTTTGGACCGGTCCCGTTGGCGATGGAGTCGCCGATGGGGAAGCACTGGGAGACGCGGATGCACTCGCCGATGCCGATGGGGATGGGGATGCCCCCGGACTGGATGATGCACTCGCGGATGCACTCGCGGATGCACTTGCGGATGGACTTGCCGCGGGTGTTATCGCAGTGGGAGAGGGGTCGATTTGGTTGATATTAGTAATTTGTACTCCGGGTGGTATGCGATCGCTCAAATCTTGAATCAAGGCTGACCAAGGTTTAATTTGATCAAAAACAGTAGCTAATGATTGAGTTTCTCCATTAATTTGACTGATATCTCCATTGATTTTGTCAATTTCTTTGGCCTTACTATCCTGGGTTTGGACATCACTGGTTAATTTATCTAACTTGGCTTGAGCCTCACTATTTTGACCTTGTAAAACAAACCAAGCTCCACCGACAAGGGCATTAAGCAATAACGCGATCCCCCCCCCAATGAGCATGGGAATTGGGTTCATCGGTGGCTGGCGATCACCTGCGGGCTTGGGTTCGATGATACTGGTGCCCGCGGTTTTGTATTCGGGGCGATCGTTAAGAAAATTAATGTCAATACTATACATAACCTTAAACCTCCCTAACTCCTAAACCCAATGCTACCCCTAAAGCCGCGCGCATTTCGGGGGGAATTTCATCGTTTAATTCCAGTGCCAGACTTTCTACGGGATCAACTTGACTCGCGGGCAAACTTAATCTTTGCATAAAAAACTCATCGATTTTACCGATCGCGGAACCTGGACCGGCCAAAAGTAACTGAGCGACTTCTAACTCATCACTCTGATTCATATAAAAATCAATGGAGCGACGAAGTTCATCGGCCAATTCTCCTAAGACTTTCATCATGGCAGTAGTTTGAGGATTGGCATCACCGCCCCCCGTAGGCATAGAATCTGTCACCGGAAGAGTCATTTCCATAATTTTACTCGTATCTCGACTCGCGGGTAAATTCATCGCCTGATTCAGGGCACTTTGGATTTGGAAAGTGCCGATAGGAATGGTTCGATTAAATTGAGGGACACCATCAACAACGATAGCTAGTTCTGTACTATCAAAGTCGATATTGGCAATAACCGCGGCTTCTTGACTGGAAAATTGTTGGAGTTGTTCGCGTAGGGTGCGGATCAGGGCAAAACTACTAACTTCAATGACATCTAGTCTTAAACCAGCTTCAGTAAAGGTTTTTATATAAGTTTCGGTGACTTCTTTGCGTGTCGCGACTAAGATTACTTGGACTTTTTCACTACCATCTTCATCGACAAATAATCCTAATTTTTGATAGTCAACATCGGCTTCTTCTCTGGGAAAGGGTAAATATAAACCCGATTCGGCATTCATATACTCCCGTAATTCTTGATCATCTAACTCGACAGGGACGGGAATTAATCGGATTACCGCTTCTCGGCCAGGGATCGCGGTCGCGACGTGCTTGATTTTGATGTTATTGTCCTTCAATGTTGATTGTAGGATCTCTACCATCGTTGGGGAGTCGATAATTTGACCGTCTTGAAAAACATTTTCGGGCAGTTCCGCGGTGGCTAAGGCTGCTAATTTTAAGACATTACCTTTTTTTTGCAGTTCTACCACATTAATGCGGTCTGGGGTCAGTTCGATGCCGATCCCTGGTTTATGTTTGTTAAAGAGGCCTTTGAAAAAGGTCAACATGGGGTTCATGGCGGATCTGCTTGCATGGGTTGGGGGAATTTCACAGCATGGATATTATCGTGAGACGATAATTTTCTCCTATTTTAACCCAAGTGGCTAGTGACAAATATTATCGGTTCGCTCTCCCCTAGCCCCCCTTAATAAGGGATTTAGGGGGAGCGAAAATCCCTAAGCCTATAACTAGGAACTTGTGTTATTTGATCAGGCTCCACCGAACTTACTATGCTTAGTCTAGAGTCGAAACAGCCAAAAGCCAGATTCGGCAAAGGTTTGATTTTCTGATAGTTCAATTTTGATGATTTTTCGGCAAACTCTTACTGGTTATGCTTTTTGGCGATTTTTTACATACTAAGTTTGGGAGAACCTTTGATCAATACCTTCGCTAAACCTGAAAAACGATTTTTATGTAGATTCCCTTGATCTCCGCGTGGGGGCTTGTCACAACTTCAAGAAACGCGTTGCGTTTTCCTAGGCTCAACCCAAGGGACAAAAAATCGTCAGGTATTGTTAACGATTTTTATGTAGATTCCCTTGATGTCCATGTGGGGGGCTTGTCACAACCTCAAGAAACGCGTTGGGTTTCCCTAGGCTCAACCCAAGGGACAAAAAATCGCGAAGGTATTGTTTATGGTATCCAGTTTAACTGAGAATAAGAAATTGTGGTGAAAATTCAATCAAATGCTAGGAATGTTTAACAAGTTTTGGCGTAAGTTTTGTCTATTAATGATGGTGGGGTTGTTTCTGGGGCTAGGGGTAAGTTGTTCCATGCCTTCACCTCAGTCTTCTGGGAAGTCCTCTTCTGAGGTGGAATTTTGGACGATGCAACTTCAACCTCAGTTTACGGAGTATTTTAATAAGTTAATTGCGGCTTTTGAGGCGGAAAATTCAGCCATTAAGGTGCGTTGGGTTGATGTTCCTTGGTCGGAGATGGAGAAGAAAATTCTCGCGTCGGTTTCGGCAAAAACGGCTCCTGATGTGGTTAATCTTAATCCGGCTTTTGCTTCTCTTTTGGCTGGCCGTAATGCTTGGTTAGATTTAGAAACTAAGATTCCTGAAACGACTCGTTCTACTTTTTTTCCTAATATCTGGAAAGCGAGTAGTCTTAATGGTAAAAGTTTTGGTATTCCTTGGTATGTCACGACTTCTATCCTTATTTCTAATACTGATTTATTAAATAAGGCGGGTATTACTCAACCTCCTAAAACTTTTACGGAGTTAGCGACTGTGGCGAAAATGGTTAAGGAAAAAACGGGTAAATATGCTTTATTTGTCTCTTTTGTGCCGGAGGATTCTTCGGAAGTTTTGGAGTCTTTTGTGCAAATGGGGGTTCCTTTGGTTGATGCCCAAGGTAAATCGGCTTTTAATACTCCTCAAGGAAAAGCGGTTTTTCAATATTGGGTTGATTTATACAAAAATAACCTTTTACCCAAGGAGGTTTTAACTCAGGGGCATCGGCGCGCGATCGAATTATATCAAAGTGGTGAAACGGCTTTATTAAGCACGGGACCGCAATTTTTGAAGACGATCGAACAAAATGCACCAACTATTGCTAAGGTATCGGTGCCGGCACCACAAATTACTGGGATTACGGGTAAAAAGTCCGTCGCGGTAATGAATTTGGTAATCCCTCGTGATAGCAGTAAAGCGGAAAACGCGTTAAAATTTGCGCTCTATGTTACTAATAGTGAAAATCAATTAGCTTTTGCGAAAGCCGCGAATGTTTTACCTTCTACGATCGCGTCTCTGAAGGATAGTTATTTTAAGGATGTTCCCCCGAATGCTGCACCCGCGGATCGAGGAAGAATTGTCAGTGCGAGTCAACTACCTGACTCTGATATTTTAATTCCCCCTTTACAGGATGTTCAAAAATTGAAAAAAGCCATCTATGAAAATCTACAAGCCGCAATGTTAGATCAAAAATCTGTCGAAAGCGCGATCGCGGATGCGGCTAAATCTTGGGATTCTCGATAGGGGGAATGGGGATTAGGGAATGGGGATTAGGGAATAGGGATTAGGGATAGGGAATTGGCAGGGCTGATTCGATAGAGTAGATTCCAGGTTTATCGAGAGGGCGGGCACTCTGGCACCGCCCCTATAGAAACGCAGAGACAGAATCCCGAAAAATCCTCTAATTTCTTCCTTTGTGCCCTCTGTGCCTTTGTGGTTAAATCCCTAATGATTTCCAGGTTAAACCCGGAAACCATTAATAAGATTCCTGATATTAACTATAACGAATATTAGCTTGTTTTAAGCGTTTAAGAGCCTCACCTAAACGATGCTTATCGGCAATCAAACTAACACGCACATAACCCTCACCTCCGGGACCAAAAGCATTACCCGGAGTCATCACTACCCCCGTTTTTTCCAAAACTGATAAGGCAAAATCAGTAGAATTCATCCCCGGAGGACAAGGCACCCAAAGATACATTGCCGCCAAAGGTTTCGGAATATTCCAACCCAATTCAGCTAAACCTGCCACCAGAAAATCACGACGATCGCGATATCGTTGCTGCACTTCCAGTAAATAACTATCAGGTAACTCTAACCCGGTTTCCGCAGCCGTTTGTAACGCGGCAAAAATACCATAATCAAGATTAGTCTTTAAAGTGCGTAAACCTTGAATAACGCGACTATTCCCAACAACAAAACCCACACGCCAACCCGCCATATTATACGTTTTAGACATCGTGTGAAATTCAACACCAATATCTTTACCACCCGGAATTTCTAATAAACTCGTAGGTTGATATCCATCAAAAGCTAATTCGGCATAACATAAGTCATGCACTAATAAAATTTGATGTTTATGGGCAAAAGCAACAACATCCTTGAAAAATTCCCGTGGGGCTGTTGCACCTGTCGGATTACTAGGATAATTAAAATAAAGTATTTTAGCTTGAGACGCGATATCATCAGGAATATCGCCTAAATCAATTACCCAATTATTCTCAGGTTTGAGAATGATAGTATGAACTTTTGCACCCGCGATTAAGGGACCCCGAAAATGGGGAGGATACGCGGGAGATGGTACTAATACTAAATCACCCGGATTGAGATATGCTAAGGCTAAATGAGTTAAACCTTCTTTTGAACCTAATAGGGGTAATGCTTCACTATTGGGATCGAGTTCGACTCCGTAACGACGATGATACCATTTAGTAATAGTACGACGAAAACTCGTGGTTCCTTCAAAGGGTGGATAGCCATGATTTGCTACATTTTTTAATGCCGCGATCGCGGATTCGACGACGGGCTCTGGAGTGGGACCATCGGGGTTTCCCATACCCAAATCAATTAAATCTAATCCTTGCTCTCGAGCACGCGCTTTGAGCTCATCCAAACGAGCAAAAACGTAAGGTGGTAATGCTTTTAACCTGTCAGCAGGGCTTATCCAATCCATTTTTTCTGATTCTGTTTTTTTGTTGTTTTTTTCTTCTGACATCCTATCACGGGCTCTGTTAGCTTGTCTCTGTTAATTTTTCAGTTGTTGGGATGAGGCGCGATCGTAGTTTTCTAAGAGTTCTCCTAAATTCCCTCTACAGATTATCGTCTCTTTCCTTTCTGCCTTTGTCCCTTGGTGCTGATATATACTATGAATGTTGTAAACCACGAAGACACTAAGACACTAAGAGGATAATTTTCTTTGTGCCTTTTTGTCTTGATGGTGATACTATTAAAAAAGCGATCGCGTCCTATTAGAGACTAGAAAGAAACGCGGTTTCTCGATTTCCCTGATTAGCTAATTCGATAGGAGAAGTCGTGGAAACCATCGCGGCCATTAATTGTTCGGGATCGACGCGAAAAGGTAAGCGATGAATATCAGAATTAGGCTGACAAGAAATTTCTGTGGCTTGTCGTAATTCGCTTAGGGTAATATTTCCTAATCCTAAATCAGCTAAGGTTTGGGGTAAACCGATTTCGGTGTAAAATTTTAATAGTTGTTGTCGTGCGGTTGCCGCGAGTTGATTTCCTTCAATCATCTCTTCTAAACGCAGTTGTACTAATATGCCAAAGGCGACTTTTTCTCCATGTAATGTGCCATGACTGGCTTGGAGATGAGTTAATCCATTATGCACGGCATGGGCGGCGACGGTGCGACATTGGGCTCCGCCAATTCCTCCTATTACTCCTGCTAATAATACTGTGGCATCGACAACATCTCGCCAGGTTTCGCTTCCGGGTTCTTCTAATGCTATGGTTGATTTTTGGAATAGAATATCGCGTAAGATTCGTGCCTGTTGCACCGCGGCGATTAATAAGGTTTTTTCGGAATGCCCGCTACTGACGGAGGCTTCATACCATTTCGCGATCGCGTCACCAATTCCCGCGATTAATGTGCGAGGAGATGCTGTTTGAATAAGACTATAATCAAGGATAAGTAAATCGGGACATTTAGCTAAAGATACATCATAAAGAAATGCTCCTTCTGGGGAATAAATATTAGAAAGGGCAGTCCACGCGGCACAAGTCGCGCCAGAGGTGGGGATAGTAATAATAGGTAATTGAGTTTGATGGGCTAAGAGTTTCGCGCTATCTAATGCTTTACCGCCACCGATGCCAATGATAAAGTCGGCTTGATGGTTTTGCACCGCGTGACGCAGGGTTTCGATACTGGTTTCGCAGCAGTCTGGGTTATAGGATATTTCATGATAGGGTAATTGCTGTTGCGTTAAAATGGGTTCGAGAAAGGGTTTTATGATATCGAGGGAGTTTTTACCGCCCACGATGAGGGGGGATTTGCCAAAACGTCTGATCGCGTTTCCGGCTTGGGCGATCGCGTTTTCTCCCCGTAAGACAGAGGCAGGCGCGATCGAGAGATTAAGAAGGGGAGTTAGGGTTTGAGTCATTGAAGCGTTTAGGAAAATATTGATGGATGATTATATTATATCTTGGTTTTTTTTGGCGTAATTTTCCTGTCATGAGCCCATAGGGGCAATTTTTTTTGAGCTTTTCTTTAGAATCCGGTGCGCGAGGACTTCTTTAATGGGGGAGACAAGAAAAAGCCCCGGTATTCACCAGGGCGAAAAAGAAAGAGAATGTAATGTAAAAAGTTTTGAATTGGAACTACAATTTGATCACTCATAAAATCAAGTAATGTGTGAACTGAATGTTTACTCGGCAACCCATTGACAAATAAGTTTAGAATTTTCGTCGCGATGCCACTGCATTACTAATTTTTTCTTGTGATCAGAGGCAGCTTCGGAAATTCGCGATTGTAGGAGAGTACGGTTGTTTTTTCTAAGGTGGCGACAGTCATCGCTTTGATCCTGTTTCTATCGTGGCATAATCACAGAAACCTATGGTTTCTTGATAGTCCTACTTTCCCTCACTTTTCTATCAATATGTGTGATTTATGATTCTGCTAATTGTGAGAATTTTCCGATGATTCTGTGATCGAAAATCTCACATTGATTGATCCAGAACCGCAATATGTGTGATATAGATCACATTTAAGCCACGAATGTCTTGATGAGCGGGTTTTCCCATCTATCTGTTGGGTGGTAAGGGTTTCATCAGAGCCACTAATACCTCATCTGCGGATAAACGCGATTAACGCAGATGGGATAAACACTGATATATCAGGATGAAGCGCGATCGCGTAACCTGAAAGATTCTCTATAAACTGGCTAAATGTGGCGATATCTCCTTATGAGCGCAAAAGAAAAGCCATGCTCAATACAAATAGAATAAGACTTACAGTTGAACCCATGAGCATTATATCCCTCAGTAGGGCAAGGCTATTTCATTCTCTCTGAAAAATGGTGTCACCTCTCTCCCAACCCTTCTCCTAGAAGGCGAGGGGAGAAGAGGGGATTGCCCCTACCAAAGTACAAATCCCCACCAGAGAAATTTGACTAACAAATGTATATCTTTTTTAAGCCTTGATTGGATTAATACGGAGGCCAACAATCACCAAATCTCGTTCAATTCCGTCCAGATCCGCGATTTGAGGAAGATACCCCCATCGAGAAAACCCAAATTTTTCAAATAATCCTAAGCTGGGGTAATTATGACCAAAAATAAATCCTAATAAAGTTTTAATCTTAAATTCAGGACTACGAATAATAGCCGTTTCTAATAATTTTTTACCCACGCCTTTTTGATGATATTCAGGAGCAATATAAATACTTAATTCTGCGGTTGCATGATAGGCAAGCCGTCGATAATAAAAATCTTGAAAACTGAGCCATCCAATAACTTTATTATCTTCTAATTCTACCACCCAAATAGGACGCAAACTAACAGAATGTTCCTGATACCAATTGAGACGACTTTCTACTGTAATTGGGGTGATATCTCCTGTCGCCATTCGACTCGGAATTGATTGATTATAAATCTCGACAATGACAGGTAAATCAGTTTCAATAGCATCACGAATTTTCATCTTTTTTCACGAAAAAAACTGTTATAGAAAAAGGAAGAAGAAAGAAGGAATAAGCGATAAAGTCAACGGTTTCAGCCATTAAGAATGTCCTAATCATTGAGGTTGCTATAATTTTAAAAATTATCACATTACCCCGTTGACTTCAAGGCACGGGACTTACCCACAAATTCCCCCCTTTTTTGTTCCTCCCGAATTGTACGGCTCCCCCCTTTGTCGGAGGGGCTGTGCCCCTACCCACCTTGGGTTAGGGGGCAGCAAGGATTGTCTGTATTGAATACAGGATTATTATCATTAATTCTGTAACCTATATAACTGCATGATGTCCGTTAGGGGCATCCGCGATCGCGCTCCTAATGTCAAGGGAGAAACATCACCCCTTTCCAAATGTTCTGAAGCCGCGCACGCGATCATCGCGGCATTATCAGTACAAAATTTTAACGGGGGAAACAACACCTGTAAATTATGCAATTTTGCCCCCTCTTCTAAATGATGTCTTAAACCACTATTCGCCGCGACTCCACCACCAACCACGATCGTATTTAAACCATAATCTTTGGCACACGCGATCGCGCGTTTGGTTAAAGCTTTCGCGACGGTTTCTTGAAAACTAGCAGCAATATCCTTGATAATAGCATCAGACAAGATCACAGTATCAGATTCTTTTTGTAATCGTTGAACAAGATGCAATACTGCCGTCTTTAACCCACTAAAACTACTATGATAGGGATGAATCCCCCCCCCAGGAAGAGAAATTTTGCCCTCTGGCAATTGAAAAGCTTTTGGGTTGCCTTCTTGGGCTAATTTATCAATAATAGGCCCCCCCGGATAACCTAATTTTAATAACCGGGCGACTTTATCAAAAGCCTCCCCCGCGGCATCATCACAAGTTTGTCCCAAAATTTCATAAACTCCACAATTCTTAACATTAATTAAACTGGTATGTCCTCCCGATACCAAGAGACATAAAAAAGGGGGGTTTAAATCAGGAGAGCTCAAATAAGAAGCATAAATATGGCCTTCTAAATGATGTACACCGATAAAAGGTTTGTGATGAACTAGAGCCAAAGTTTTGCCCGCGGTTACTCCCACTAAGAGCGCTCCGACTAAACCCGGAGCACAAGTCGCCGCGACTCCATCAATATCTTTCCAAGAGAGATTTGCCTCTTGGAGAGATTGCGCGACTAAGGCATTAAGCATCTCCAAATGACTGCGAGAGGCCACCTCTGGGACAACCCCTCCGTAAGGTTGGTGGATTTTAATTTGCGAAGTGACAATATTACTAAAAATGTCACGATTCTTAACAATTGCTACCCCAGTTTCGTCACAACTTGTTTCAATTGCTAAAACGGTTGCCATAAGCTGCTATTTTTTTAAGGATAAGTTGACTATTGTCAGCTAAAACTTTACGAGATTCAATTCATCTAGTAAGATGTCTTCCAGACAGGCAATCTGGAAGGATTGTACAAAAAACTTATTCTTTTGTAACAAAAGGAAACAATTCCATGCGACGCTTGTTGGCTTTTGTTTTAGCCATTAGTCTTTGGATCGGATTTGCTCCCTCTGCAGGAGCCTATAACCTGACACCCTGCAAAGATAATGCAGCATTTCAGGAATTAGCAAAGACAGCCCGGACAACCAATGGAGATCCCGCTTCCGCGAAAGTACGTTTTGAGCGTTATTCTCAAGCGTTGTGCGGCCCCGAAGGGTATCCTCACTTAATTGTAGATGGCAGCTTAAGCCATGCAGGTGACTTCTTGATTCCAAGTGTACTATTCCTGTACATCACGGGTTGGATCGGTTGGGTAGGTCGTTCCTATCTCCAAGCGGCGAAAAAGTCTGGTAATGCAGAAGAAGCCGAGATCATTATCAACGTACCCAAAGCGGTTTCATTGATGCTCACCGGCTTCCTGTGGCCCTTAGCCGCGTTGAAGGAAATCACGACGGGTGAAATGTTTGCCCGCGATGATGAAATCACCGTTTCGCCCCGATAATTCGGGAAGAATCAAAGGAATTTTCCTGGTGTTATGTCCGTTGTTATCGGTTAGTTGTCTTCAGTAACTAAGTCTTTTGACTAATGACTTTTAGCAATTTGCCATGAGAAATTAGTGCTTGAGAATTGGCGGCTTTAGACAACTTCCCTACTCCAAATTTTGCCAATACACAAATTTTCTTCCTTTTGCAGGAGAATCATCCATGAACCATTTACTGCGTTATTTGTCAAGTGCGCCTGTTTTGGCTGCTGTTTGGTTTGCGATCACCGCGGGCATTTTAATTGAGTTCAATCGCTTCTATCCTGATCTGTTGTTCCATCCGTTGTAATCAACGCGGAATTATTATTAGGTAGGGGGAATAAGTGTTATAGCAATCTTATTTGAGTGGTAAGTAGTGCCGAAGTCTGGGGAGCTTGCAAGTGCTTGCAGGTTTGTAAGTTGGCAAATTTGTAGGTTTGCAAGTTTGCAGGTTTGTAGGCAAGATGCTTGCACTACTGTTTTCACACATCATTTAGGGCTGCTATAGGTGTTAGGTGTTAGGTGTTAGGTGTTAGGTGTTGGGTAGTAGTTTTTGCTTCCTTTTCCCTTATTCCTTCATCCTTCATTCTTATCCCTTATTCCCTCATTCCTGTTCCTTATTTCTTATTCCTTATTCCCTGTTCCTTCATCTCTATTCCTTATTCCTTTTATTCGTTATTGCCTCTTCCTTCTTCAATTTCTTCTTCCTTTTTTCATCTATGAAATCTTATCTTGCGGCTGCTATTCAAATGACGAGTGTCCCTGATGTTGATAAAAATTTAACTCAGGCGGAGGAATTTATTGATTTGGCCGTGCGTCGCGGTGCGGAATTAGTTGGTTTACCCGAAAACTTTGCCTTTATGGGCGATGATGAAGGGGAAAAACTCGCGAAAGCAGACTTGATCGCGTCTCTTTGTGAAAAATTTCTGAAAACGATGGCACAACGGTATCAAATCGCGATCGTAGGGGGAGGTTTTCCGGTTCCTTCAGACAATGGAAAAGTTTATAATACTTGTTTATTAATTGATGAAAATGGGGTAGAAGTAGCCCGTTATGAAAAAGTGCATTTATTTGATGTAAATGTGCCTGATGGGAATACTTATCAGGAATCAAGTACAGTGAAAGCGGGAACAGAATTACCGCCAGTTTATAATTCTGAAGAATTAGGAAAAATTGGTTTATCAGTGTGTTATGATGTGCGGTTTCCTGAATTATATCGATCGCTGTCTCATCAGGGAGCAGAAATTTTATTAGTTCCGGCCGCGTTTACCGCTTATACGGGAAAAGATCATTGGAAAGTGTTATTACAAGCGAGGGCGATCGAAAATACCTGTTATGTCATTGCACCAGCCCAAACGGGGCGCCATAACGGGTTACGACAAACACATGGTCACGCGATGATTATAGACCCTTGGGGAGTGATTTTAGCGGATGCTGGGGATCGACCCGGAGTCGCGATCGCGGAGATAGATCCGAACCGTTTAACACAAGTGCGTCGTCAAATGCCCTCCTTACAACATCGCGTATTTGTTTAGGTAATGGGGACTGGTGACTGGGGATTGGGGATTGGGGACTGGTGATTGGTGTGACTAGGGATACGGAACTAGGGGGCAATGATGACTGGGGAGAATATCGAAGACAAAAGTTTTGATTCTTTAAATTTCTACCAAGACAGTTTAAAGCTGTTAAAACTTGCTTACGAACTGGCGGATAATTTGCCGAATCAAGAGCGCTATAATTTAAGCGATCAGTTACGTCGAGCGTCTTGTAGTATTCTTCTCAATATTCCCGAAGGCTATGGACGATATCACTATCTTGAACGCTTGCGTTTTTTATACATAGCGCGTGGTTCCCTTGCCGAGACAACAAGTGCTTTTCTCATCGCAGAAACAGTCGGCTATTGTACTAAGGAAAAATCACAAGAGGTACTTAAACTTAAACAAAATATTGAAAAAAATCTTAATGGTTATTGTCGTTTTATTCGTACTCAACAACAAGGGATTAAAGAGTATGGGACGGTGATGAGGGATTTGTGATTGGGGATTGGGGATTGGGGATGGGTGATTAGGAAATAGGAACTGGTGACTGGCGATTAGGGAATAGGAACTGGTGATTGGTGATTAGGGAATAGGAACTGGTGATTGGTGATTAGGGAATAGGAACTGGTGATTGCTAACAAAAAGAAATTTCCAGCTTTATCCCCAATCACAAATCCCCAATCCCCAATCACAAATCCCCAA
>JBBITB010000105.1:0-21043 GCA_037440985.1 Microcoleaceae cyanobacterium bin_387 | reverse complement strand
GTTATTTTTCATTGTATCACATTTTTGTTCGCACTTTCGCAAGAGGTCTAATCTCTCTAACAGAGGGATTAAATGATAGTCATTTCAAATAGGTATGAGAATCTTCAAATATGAGGTAAAATCAAGAAAATCCTTAACCAGTTAGGAAAATATCTTACAGCATAGATTTGACAGTGGATTATGTAGAAAATGGCGGTGGTATCACTCAAGCGGCCGTCTTTTTTGAGATAGGAAGTAGTCATTCCCAATAAAAATGAGACGCGTTAAATCTAGCTTCTTCTTACTGTCACTGTTTTTTTATTTCTCAATATACGTTGAAAAGACTATAAATCTAATCTGATCCTAAATCTTCACAAAAAACCCGATCATCTGTCCAGTCATACCTTATTATTTAGCTCTTTTATTCATCTCGCGGCGACGAAAAAACCGTTTTTTTTACTTCCTCTGCGGGCGGCTACGAAATATTTTCTTACACTGACTTATTTGGGTTCATCTGCGTTTATCGCGCTTTCAAAAAAAGAGGATCTCCGAGAGAAAAAAAAACTTTGTTACAAATCTTTACAAAAAAAAACGCGCCTTTTTTCCGACCCCCTTGACAAAAACTTGATATTGACGGATGATATATAATATAATGGGATGGTGGCATTTTTTTTATTTTTGCCACCATCCCATTATACTAAAAATGCTTATCTAACTTTCTTTGATCCTACCACACCTCCTGGTCCAAGCGTGATCATGTCAATGTAAAATTTTGTAACAAACATGACGGCTGTGGGAAAACACTATCAAACAGAAGACTCTCGCAGAAACAGCACTAACTCTCGATTTAAACATCTGATCGCGCTTCTTTTCTTCTCTTAATTTGAGCACCTCAAAATAATAGAAAAGTCCCCTCTTTGTGTCCTCTGTGCCTTTGTGGTTCATTTTATTTCTCCTGGGAAAGAATAACAAAGATAAGAGACGCGCTTTATTAATATTTCTCCCCTCTTTTGTCAATGACAATGGCAGAACCCATGATTCCGCCTCGATTTTAGAAGAGAAAAAAACACTTTGTTGCAAATCTTTACAAAAAAAAACGCGCCTTTTTTCCGACCCCCTTGACAAAAACTTGATATTGACGGATGATATATAATATAATGGGATGGTGGCATTTTTTTTATTTTTGCCACCATCCCATTATACTAAAAATGCTTATCTAACTTTCTTTGATCCTACCACACCTCCTGGTCCAAGCGTGATCATGTCAATGTAAAATTTTGTAACAAACATGACGGCTGTGGGAAAACACTATCAAACAGAAGACTCTCGCAGAAACATCACTAACTCTCGATTGACAGTTTGAGGAACTTCCTGTTGAATCCAATGGCCACAATGGGGAATGAATTTTAATTGAAAAGGTGCAGAAACTAACTGCTCTAAACCTTCCGTTAAATGTTGACTTAAAAAATCATCTTCCTGGCCCCATAATACCAAAGTAGGAGAAGTAATTAATGGGGTTTTCGCACCCCAATTCAATAACCAATTGGGATTTAATAATTGTCGATAATAATTAATCGCGGCAGCCAAGACACCCGGTTTATCTAAAGCCTCTTGATAAATACGAGTTTCTTCGGCACTAAAAGCCCCTTTGCGAACCGCGTGCCCCTGCATCACATTTTTGACAAAATCCTTGAGATTATTTTGGATTAACCATTCAGGAATACCTGGTACTTGAAACGCGAAGACAAACCAACTGCGTCGTAGTTGATCTAAATTACTTACTAATTCTTGGACAAATTTCTGTGGTGGCGCAGCATTTAAAATCGCTAAACGGTTTAAAGATTGGGGGAATTTTTGTGCTAAGTGCCACGCGATCGTGCCCCCCCAGTCATGTCCGACAATATGAGCCGTTTTATAGCCAAAACGCTCAATCAAACCACGAATATCAGTGCTGAGGGTATCTAAATCATAACCACTTTCGGGTTTATCAGAATCATTATAGCCCCTCAGATCGGGGACAACTACCTTAAAATGACGCGCTAAAACGGGAATTTGATAGCGCCAAGAATACCAAAACTCAGGAAATCCATGGAGCAAGACAACCAGATCACCTTCCCCTTGACTGACACAGTGCAAACGGATGTTATTGGTTTCGATAAAATCATGTTTCCATTGAGACTCTAAATGCGTCATAGCTTCGCGCGATCCTCTTCTGTAGGAAGTGCCACTGCTTCTACAACAGCAGCAGGATGGAACTTCCGCTTTTTCGTCATCTGTTTCCAGATTAACATTTTACAGTTCCACTCCTGCCATTCAACCGTGGGAGTTTTTTGCTGAACGCGTTTAAAGTCCATAGGGCTTTATTTTCCCGTGATTACGCGGCGCTAACCGCGGCTTCCGCAGGTTGGACTTGGTACTTCACCAAATTGGCTAATTCTTGTAATTGGCTAATGGCTTCCGCACCTTCTAACTTCATTAATTCGCGATCGTCACGCATCTCAGTCCAAGTAATCCCGTAGTCGGATACGAGAAACCGGATCAGATGATTTTCCGCCAAGCTCACCATAAACGAGGCACTGTTTCTTTGGCCTCCGCAAGTATAGCAAGATGCCAAATAACCTCGATTCTCCAGCACGATCGCGAGAGCTTGTAGATTCATCACCAAGTCTTGTACGAATTGACGATGCTCTTCTGCTAATCTCAGAAACACTTTTTTCCTCCTATCACCACAAAGTACATTTTATCCCAAATTTTACAATTTCTTAAGAATTGGGAAATATGGGCGTAGGCTTACTATAACTCCAGTAGGAGAGAAGATCATCCGATAAAGGACTTCCCAAAGGGATTGCCCTACCTTAACTAATCCCTTGCGTGATTGACGTATCAACGACAACACTCCAGGGGATCACGCTCCAATAAGGTGTTGGCCCATAAAACCCCTTTACTGTCAAGGGTAAAATTAAATTGATTTTAGCTTTGATACAAATATTTAATGAAAAAAATAAGTATTACTTAATGATTAAAATAAAAAACGCAAATAAATTAACAAAAGAGAAGAATAATAATAGTATGTAATGATAAAATGCCGGAAATAGGCGGATTAACCTGCCATACCAGCAAGCGCGCGAGAACGCGCGCACCACCCAAATCAGCCATCCCAACCCAATTAATTAACGTCCCACCAGCCCAGACTCGGCCCAATAAATCGAATGGTAATCCAAGAAGCAACAAGAAGGGCAATGCCGATCCAGCTTCCTTGTGTTGTCCATTTCATAAACTGTTCGCTTTGTCTTTTGGTAAGGGGAAGCCAAGGGAGGATCGGCTCTTCTTTACCGTATTTTTCGCCCAGAGTTTCTTTTCGTCGTTTGGAATCGCCCATAGCTTTTTTGTCACAAAGTTATTGAAATTTACCTTATCATACCAGAGACTATTAGTGAAAAACAAAAAGTATCATGCTGGACAAATCTGAGCGAGTTAAAGCCAATGCCGTGATTTTAGGTGGAGGGTTAGGATTAATCCTCTTAGGTGGATGTTTTATGATAGGTGTTATGTTGACGGTGCTTTTTGTTAATGGTGACTGTCTCCAGATAGAGAGAAATGTGGAAATTTTCAGGAGTGTGCTTTATTTCCTAGGTTTCCTTTGCTTTGGGGGTGCAGTTATCTTAATTGTTACGGCAATACGCGCTCTGATAACCATTTAAAAAACCACCCAGAGACGCGAGGAAGGGACAAAAATTAAATAACTGGACGATGGAATTAGTAGTTTCGCCTTAATAAAGACTCGAAAATTCCTAGATTTTTATCTCCCAGTTTTGCTCATTTTGCCAGAGACAGAATCATCATACCAATAATTTTTCTAACCAATAAGTCGTCATTTCTCCCTTCCCTTTAACAGTAACTTGCCCACGTTTCTCAAACTTATACTTATCTTTTAATCGTTGATAAGTTGCCTCAGTCACTTGAATCTTACCCGGTAAACCCGATGATTCCATCCGAGAAGCAACATTTACCGCGTCACCCCACAAATCATAAATAAATTTCTTCACCCCAATGACACCCGCGACTACAGAGCCACTATTAATACCAATTCGGATTTGTAACTCTTCGTTATACTTGGCTTGAAAGTGCGCGATCGCGCCTTGCATATCCAGAGCCATAAGGGCAATAACTTCCGCATGATCAGGTTTAGCAAGAGGCAATCCACCCACCACCATATAAGCATCCCCAATGGTTTTAATTTTTTCTAAACCATGCTTTTCCGTTAACGCGTCAAAAGTGGAAAAAATCTCATTTAATAAATTGACTAACTCCGTCGGTTTAATCCGAGTAGATAAAGGAGTAAAACCGACAATATCCGCAAATAAAATTGTCACTTCATCGAAGTGTTCAGCAATAGCACTCGTATCTTGTTTCAACCGTTCCACAATGGAAAGAGGCAAAACATTTAATAATAATTGCTCAGATTTTTCCTGACTCTCTTGTAAAGCTAAATCAGTAATTTGACGCTCTAATTCAGCTCCAGCTCTTGCCGCGAAAATCTTTAAAACTAACTCCCTAGTTTCATCATCTTGCATCGGATTTACATCCAACACCGCGATATGACCGATCACATTACCCGTAGAATCAATTAAGGGTATTCCGGCATAACTTCGCGCCTTACAATCAACTAAAATTGTCTCTTGAGAAAAACGAGAAACGATATTATCATGGTAGCAAGAATATTTTTTATTACTAATAACTTCCTCACAGGGAGTTCCCTTCAAGTCATACTCAATATTTTCCACGAAATTATTATTGCTCCAAAATGATAAAGTTCTCACTCTATTTTTTTCAACATAGCCATATTCGGTCACTAAAGTATAACTAGCACCCAATATTTCCGCGAGGTTTCGGACACAGGCACGAAAAAACTCAGTACCAGTTTTTGATGCCGTTCCCTCAACAATTAATTGTAGAGCCTCTTCGCGGCGTTTTCGCTCACTAATATCCCTCATAACACAGAGAACAGATTTGGGAGAGAGGGGTGACATATTCGCACATAAATCTATTTTTTCTCCCTCTTTCATTAGACTATATTCTATTTCAATATGCTGCTGATTTTCTAAAGTTTTACGGATCGCAGATAAGAGGATATCCGAAGTTGTTTCAGGTAAAAAATCCCGTAGATTCTTACCAATTTTTTCTCCGTCATAGGGGAAGAGTAACTGAGTATTTGTGTCAGCTATTTTTAAATAGTATCCCTCAGAATCAAAGACGATAACTGATTCCGTCATTCCTTTAAATAGAGCGCGTAGTTCCGCCTCAGAACTAGCCAACGCGGCTTGAGTTTTTTGCAAAGCTGTTACGGTTTGCTCTAACTGTGCATTCCGAACTTGGAGATTTTTTTGAAGGTTTTGAATTTTCAATTGAGTTTGAATTCTCACCAATATTTCTTCTAGTTGAAACGGTTTAGTTATGTAATCTACGCCTCCCACTTCAAAGGCTTGAACTTTATCATCAATTCCATCACCCGCGCTTAAAAAGATGATAGGAATAGAACTGGTTTCGGGATGTTGTTTTAATTTTTCACAAACTTCATAGCCTCCCATTCCTGGCATATTAATGTCCAGAAGAATCAAATCAGGAGTCACTGTTTGGGCCGCAGTTAACGCTCCTTGTCCATTGATTGCTTTGCGTACATTGTATCCTTTTTCAGAGAAAAAATCTGATAAAAAGCGGATATTTTCAATTTTGTCATCAACAACAAGAATATCCGCGATAAATTCATCATTTTTTACATTTATTTCCATTGAAGTCTATCCCAGAAAAAAATAATGAAGGCAAACAGAAAGATATTGCCCCTACAGTTGGTGTATGTGCATAAATTTTGTCATCGTTGTTTCAAATCTTTTGGGACTTCATCGGTTCAGTTATCATCTCAATTAATTGATGAAATTGATAGGTTTCCACCAGCTTCGTTAAAGTATCAATTAACGAGGGGTATTGAGGGGGAATTTGACGAATGAGTTTGAGACTAAGCACATCATTCCCTTGGGCGGCTGCATTGTGGAGTTGGAGAATCCATTCCGACGGCATAATAGTCCAAGCATTGGCATCCAAGACTGGCTCGGGTTGAGACTCAATTAGATTTTTCGCCTTCGTAGATTCGGAGATTACGGGAGTTTCTTCATTATCATATTTTACCCCCAGATACTTCGCTAAAATCCTGAGAATTTCGTCTCGACGAAAGGGTTTGCCCACAAACGCGTCGCAGCCGGCATCGAAACATTCTTGCCGTTGTTCAGCAAAAGCACTCGCGGTGATCGCGATGATGATCGGATGGTTGGCTAAAGGGGAGTTTTGTGAGGTTAATTCGGAGTTTTCTTGGACATATTGTTTGATTTTTCGAGTTGCCTCATAACCATCAAGTATAGGCATTTGCATATCCATAAAGATGAGATGAGGATGCCATTTTTGGTAGAGAGTAATTGCCTCCTGTCCATTTTGGGCTTCCTGAACCTCAAAACCCAAATCCTGTAAGATTTTGACCAATAATAGACGGTTAACCGAGGTATCTTCCGCGACTAAAATGCGATACTTAGGCTGTCCGGGTGAAAGACGTGATGCGCGATCGAGATTAGAGGATACACTCCGGGTTAGAATATCAGAAAAACCCGCGTGAATTTGGAAGGAAAAACAACTGCCCTTACCTGGTTCACTTTTAACCGTAATTTCTCCTCCCATCATTTGCACAAACTTCTGACTAATTCGTAATCCCAAACCTGTACCTTCTTTTGATTCACGCCCGACGCGTGTCTGTTTAAAAGCCTTAAACAAATCCCCAATTTCTTCCGTGGCAATGCCATATCCTGTATCTTCAACTTCAAAGTAAAGATTCCATTGTTTGTTATCAGTGTCAACTTCTGACTCCTCACTCCTAATTCGCAATGTGACACTGCCCTTCCTAGTAAATTTAATCGCGTTACCCAGGAGATTTATTAACACCTGACGCAGTTTATTTTCATCGGCTTTAATGGCTCGCGGTACAGTAGCACCAACATCCAAAATTAGATGCAAACCTTTCGACTGAGCTTTTTGTTGTAACATCCCTTTGAGACTATTAAGGAGATGGTGTAGATTAAACACCGCGTTATCAAGGGTAACTTGTCCTGCTTCGATTTTAGACATCTCCAAGACATCATTAATCAGTCCTAGTAAATGCTCCCCACTTTGATTAATAATGTTGATATATCGTTGATGAGCAGAAGTTAGGGATTGATCTCGTTGCATTAATTGGGTATAACCGAGGATGGCATTGAGTGGAGTACGCAATTCATGGCTCATGTTTGCCAGAAATTCACTTTTGGCACGGTTCGCGGTATCCGCGGCTTCTTTTGCCAGTTTTAATTCCTTTGCCTGGTGTTGAGTTTGGGCAAATAGTTCTGCTTGTTGCAGCGCGATCCCAAGTTGATTGCTAATTTTTGTTACCATTCGCACTTCTGCGTCTTGCCACTGGCGGGGACTGCTATTTTGGTAAACGACTAATAAACCCCAGAGTTGATTGCCACAAAAGATGGGAGCATTGATGTAAGCCCGTGCCTGTAATTGTTCGAGGAGTTCAATATAGCAGGGTGTGAATCCGGCTTGGTAAATGTCACTAACAGAGCAATGGCTGTCTTTTTGCCGATAAATTCCTCCCTCGTGGGTTTGCAGATAGGTGTCAGTAATCAACGTATCTGAAGAATTGAGTTTGAGAATGCGACAATCGGGTTCATTTACTGTCACTTGTGTTAGTTGAGGTGTCGATGCCCATAGGGGAAATATGGCATTCCAACCATCAGCAACAGACTCAGAAACGATTGAGCCACTCCAATCTGGATTGAAACGATAGATCAGGACGCGATCGCAGTAAATAGCCTGCCGTAATTCAACTGTTGTAGCATTAAAAATCGATTCCAAGTTCAGGCTTTGTCGCATTTGCAGGATCACATGATTCATTGCCTTTTCGCGTTCTGCCATCACCCGAATCTCGGCTTCCACGGCCTTTCGTTCCGAAATTTGGTTTTCAAGAGCCTGATTCACGGCCATCAGTTCAGCCGTGCGTGCATCAACCCGGCATTCTAGTTCCTCATACGCGGCGCGTTTTTCTTCCTCTGCCCATTTTCGTTGGAGTTCAGCAGAAGCCCGTGCGGCAAATACCTGCAGAAGGGTTTCTGTGCGATCGTCTGTCTGAAAGGGTTTGACATCCACAATACAAAGGTTCCCAATCACATTCTGATTGATATCAACTATGGGGACACCTAGGTAGCTCTCTGCATCCAACTTCTTAATCAATGGGTTATTGGGAAAAATCTTCTGTAAGCCGCGGGGATAGGCACAGAGCATATTTTTTTGAACTACATTCTGGCAAGGAGTATTGATCAATTCATATTCAAAGTTGTCTGCTAGATGATCTATATGCCAAACATTAATACTACGGAGCTTTTCTAAGGAGTTGTCAACTGTCTCAAATACCATCGCGTAGGCGACATCTAATGCTGTTGCCAGATTTTTCACGAGCGCGGGAAAAAAATCGTCTCCAGTTACGGAAGCCGTGCCAGCTACAATCATTTTTAAGGTTTCCTCAGTTTGTTGCCTTTGAGCAACTTGCAGTTGTAATTCCCGATTCACGGCTTCTAGTTGCTCTGGTGTTCGCAGGGCCAAAAATTGGGGCAATAGTTCTACAAGTTGTAGGGCCGTATAGCAGGAAACTAGAGCTGTAATAGCTTGCTCAATCCCTGACACCCAATAGTCGGGATGCCAAAGAGTCCAGATGTCTAATACATGGCCCGCACCACAGAGGACAATAAAGGCTCCAAATAAACGGAATACGTTGGAAAAGGGAATATCGCCTCGTTTGCGGACGAAGTAGATCAACATCGCGGGAATAGAAAAGTACGCGATCGCGATCAGGGCATCACTGACAATATGCAATCCCACCAAGGGAGTTTGCCAGAGGTAACAATGCCCATGTGGAATATAGTTATTGGGGGATAGAATATTTTTCAATAATTGCAACACAATCCTTTTCTCCTGAAAAATTGTCGCTCACCAACATGATCGACGGGCTAGGTAGTTCCGTCGGCCTCTGCCGATCCCCTACTTTTAGGTATGATCAGCAATAAAGAAGCCTAATGCCTGTTGCCACCGGTATTATTACCTTGAGATATCAGATTCGTTAACTCTACTAACTTAAATCGTTACATCCTTAAATCTATATTGCCATCCACGATGGAACTTTAAGTCGGAAACTTAACAATTCAAAAGGGAATGTTAGTCAAAAGTAATAGAATGAGGAAAAATGGTCTGAAAAAAAGTTCTGTTGAGTAATATAATCCTTGTGCCACCTCTGGTTTCTCCTGACGATTTCTTGGAACAATTACCATCTCATAAACGTAGAAGAGGCGTTCTTCTTAGCTCTCAGGGCTGGCAACGCTTACAGGCTGCGGAATATTTGTCCGCGGCACGGGACAATGCGGGTATTCCTTATACCTTAGAACAGTTGAGCGAACGTACCGGATTAAGCTCTAAAACCCTAACGAAGGTACGTCGCCGCCAAAATCCTGTGGATTTGCCTACCTTAGCAGTTTACTTTAAAACCTTTGGACTTTCTTGGGGAGCCGATGACTACATCAGCCAAGAGCCTGATCCCAGTGCATCAATTTGGGCGGGCTTGCCACCCACGCCTCTGAAAGGGCAACTGCCTCTGGATTCCCCATTTTATATCTATCGGCCACCCGCGGAAACACTCCTGCTCAAAGAGATTTTTCACCCCGGAGCCTTAATCCGAATCCGCGCCCCTCGACAGTTTGGCAAAACTTCTCTGGTTGCGCGCGCCCTCTGTCAAGCCGAAGAAAAGGGGGTTCGGACAGCAGTGGTTAGTTTACAATTGGCAGACAGTAGTGTATTTGAGAGTTTAAGCCAATTCCTTCAGTGGTTGTGTGTGATGGTGAGTCGTAGTCTGAGTTTGCCTAACCAAATTGATAACTTTTGGAATCCGATGTTTGGCAGTAGTTATAGTTGTAATGATTATTTTGAGAGCTATTTGCTATCTGCGGCTGAGAGTCCCCTTGTCTTGGTATTGGATGAAGTTAATGTGGTGTTTCATTATCCCAAGATCGCGACGGATTTTTTTGGAATGTTACGAGCTTGGTATGAGCGATCGCGACACAGCACGGATGGCAGTGAACTCTGGCAAAAACTTCGGCTTATTATTGTTTATTCTACTGATGTATTTTTGCCGTTGAATATACATCAATCGCCTTTTAATGTGGGGTTATTGATTACATTATCAGGATTTAATCAGGAGCAGGTGCAGGAATTGGCTATGCGCTATGGATTAACTCCGCCAGATACTTATGCTAGTGAGTTATTAAGGCTGGTGGGTGGAAATCCCTACTTGACTCAATTGGCACTATTTCACTTAAGCCAACAACACATTACCCAAGAGCAATTATTAGAAACTGTGACAACTCCTCATAGTATTTTTGATAGTCATTTGAGGCAACAATTAGGATATTTAGAAGAGTATCCAGAGTTAAAAGAAACTATGAAAAAGGTGATTTTAGCCCCGGAGGGGATTGAGATTCACCCCACCCAAGCTTTTCAACTGCAAGGGGTAGGGTTAATTCGTTTTGAGCAGAGATTAGCTTTTTCCAGTTGTGAGTTATACCAAGAATACTTTACTCATATTTGGAATCGTTAAATTAACTACTAAGCTGTCACAAATTTCAGTTAATTATTTAGATAAAAATATTAATTAAGCACTCTTGAGCGTGAACAGATAAGGGTTTGAGTCTCAGTTTTTTTATTATCAAATATGTCGTTTAAATGTAATACATTCGCAATTTTTCTCCTATGGATATTTAGTGGATGTAACCCTTACAGGCTATCGTTTTGAGAAAAAACACCCCAATTAAAAAAATCTTAATTCGTAGGTTGGGTTGAGGTACGTTTGCCTGGGGTGCGCGTCGCGCAAAACCCAACATATAGGAAACCCAACATATTCGGTTTCTACTGAACTTAGTATGTAATAAATCGTCAAAAAGTTGGCACAGCAATGGTGGGTAGAAAAGTTTATAAAAATATAACTATCAGAAAATCAAACCTTTGCCCAATCTTGCTTTTGGTTGTTTAGACTTACAAGCATAGCAAATTAGGTAGATCCCATATTCGTTGGGTTTCGCTACGCTCAACCCAACCTACAAAAAAATGGCACAGGTATTGTAAATACTGAACAGCTTATCCACCGCAATTCTTCTGTTTTTTCCCTGACAAAATTTCGCTTTTATACTATGATATTGTAAGTTGGGTTAAAGAAAATGGAGATAATTACTAGGACTCTCTTTGTCTATTCAACCGAATCTACTCTGTTTTTTTCTCTGCTTTCTCTGCTTGTGGTTATATCATTCTCAAAAAAACTTGCGAAAAGAGCGTGTGTCTACAATAAAATCATTTATATAGATTTGTAGGGAGATTTGCCCCGTCTCTACCCCTGATCAATCGGGGCAACCACGGGGGGATTGCCCCTAGGGATGACGCGCTAGAGTAAGTTTAGATGAAATAATAGAAACCGATCACGTGTCTTTGCGATAAATTTTTCCCAGTGGTATTACTTGTCGAAAAACCCTCTTTATGCTCACCTCAATCAGTCCAAACCAGCACTATCAAGTCGGTGGTAGTTTACCCTTCAATGCTTCCACCTATGTCCGACGACAAGCCGATGACACCTTATTTGAAGGACTGTTGCGTGGTGAATTTTGCTATGTTTTTAATGCTCGACAAATGGGTAAGTCTAGTTTGCGCGTACAGACTACCTATCGTCTCCAAGCTCAAGGGGTGCGCTGTGGAGTTATTGATATTACCGCGATCGGGACTCAGGAGGTTTTACCTGAACAATGGTATGGCTCCATTGTGGGGTTTCTTGCTAAAAAATTTCAGCTTGATGTAAATTTATTAAGTTGGTGGAAACAACGCGATCATCTCTCTTTTGTTAACCGTTTAAGTGAGTTTTTTGATACGGTTCTCCTCCCTCAAATTGCCGAACCAATCGTCATTTTTATTGATGAAATTGACAGTGTTTTGAGTCTGAAATTCTCGACGGATGACTTTTTTGCCCTCATTCGTGCCTGTTATAACCGACGGGCTGAACAGTGGGAATATCGTCGTTTGACTTTTGCTCTCTTTGGTGTAGCCACTCCCGCGGACTTGATTTCTGATTCCACCCGCACTCCTTTTAATATCGGACAGGCGATCGAATTACGCGGCTTTCAACTAACAGAAGCTACACCCCTTCTCTCCGGGTTGGCAGAAACTGTTATTGACTCAAAAACTGCTCTTCAACGTATTCTCTACTGGACGGGAGGACAACCGTTTTTAACCCAAAAGTTATGTCAATTAGTCGTCCAATTCGGGGGGAAAGATAATTCGGCTCTTGCGACTTCTTCACAAATCGATCGCGTGGTGGAGAGTTATATTCTTAATAATTGGGAAGAACAGGATGAACCCGAACATTTGAAAACGATCCGCGATCGAATCCTTTACAGTGAAGAACGAGTCGGACGATTACTAGGACTATACCAGCAAATTATCCTACACTCATCTTTTGAACAAGAATTTTACTCAGAAAGGGAGGGTATTCTCGCAGATAATCGTCCAGAACAAACAGAACTAATATTAACAGGATTAGTGGAAAAAAGAGGGAGACTTCTTCACATTAAAAATCCCATATATCAGCATATTTTTAACTTTGATTGGATTAGTCAACAATTAGCAAATATACGTCCCTATTCTCAGTCGATTAATGCTTGGATTGTGTCGGGATATCAAGATGAATCTTGGTTACTACGGGGCAAAGCGTTACGCGATGTGCTTGTTTGGTCTCAGGGTAAAAGTCTCAGTGATCTCGATTATCAATTTCTCGCGGCTAGTCAAGAATTAGATCGGCTGGAAGTGCAAAAAACTTCAGAAGCAGAACGCCTGAAGGAAGTGGAAGCACGACTGCAATTAGAGCATAAGCATTCTCTCGCGCAACGTCGTCATTTGAAACGACAGCGGGTGATGTTGGCAATTGTCAGCACAATGATGATAGTCGCGATCGCGTTAGGATTTTTAGCCTATCGTCAATATCAAAAAACAGCCCTGAGTGAGGTAAGGGCGATCGCGCTATCTTCAGAAGCTTTATTTGCCTCTGATAAAAAGTTTGATGCCCTACTACAGGCAATCAAGGCAAAACAGCATCTCCAACATCTGAGCAATATTGACGAGACTCTGCGAGCACAGGTAGATAAAATCTTAGAACGAGTGGTATTAAGTATTCAGGAATATAATCGCCTCAACGGACATACCGCGGCAGTTTTGACTGTTGATTTCAGTCCCGATGGCGAGCAAATCGCAACCGCGGGTGTCGATGGCACTGTCAAACTTTGGAAACGAGATGGCACTCCGATTAAGACTTTAGTCGGACATAAAACGATTGTGCGAACAGTTAAATTTAGTCCTGATGGCAAAATCTTGGCCTCGGCTGGGGACGACAAAATGATTAAATTGTGGAAACGAGACGGGACTTTGCTCAGGACAATTCAAACTCACTCCTCTGGAATTTGGAGTATTG
The DNA here is from genome assembly GCA_037440985.1 of Microcoleaceae cyanobacterium bin_387. GTDB lineage: Bacteria > Cyanobacteriota > Cyanobacteriia > Cyanobacteriales > Microcoleaceae > JBEDKD01. The sequence continues at coordinate 7,434 of JBBITB010000105.1, read as the reverse complement.
ACTTTAGTCCAGATAGCTCAAATTTGATCTCTGGTGGCTCTGATAGCACCGTGGAATTGTGGGGGCGAGAGGGGGAATTGTTGAAAACCTTTGAGGGTTCAAAGACAGGGATTCGTGCAGTGGCTTTTAGTCCAGATGGTAAAACGATTGGTGCGGGCGAAATTGATAATACTATCAAACTCTGGAACCGAGACGGCAGTTTGCGCTCAATTTTGCGAGGACACACCTCGGCCGTGTACTCCTTAGCTTTCAGTCCTGATTCTGCTACCATAGTGTCTGGCACTATCAATGGCATCATTAAGCTTTGGAACCAAGAAGGGGTGTTATTAAAGACGATCGGGGCCCATGAGGCTAATGTTGAAGAATTGCGATTTAGCCCCGATGGTAAGATGTTTGCTTCAGGAAGTTGGGATAAAACTGTCAAGTTATGGAAACGTGATGGCACTTTATTAACAACCCTGCGAGGACATGATGCCGCAATTTGGGGGATTGCCTTTAGTCCCGACGGTAGCGCGATCGCGTCTGCGGGTGCGGAGAATGTCGCGATCCTATGGAAAACTCAGAACATATTCCAGAAAACCATTTATGGCTTAACAGATGTCACTCGCGGATTTTTATTCAATAGGGATGGAAGTGTCATTGCCACATCGGGAACAGGCAAAATAATCCAACTGTGGCAACTAGACGGTACATTATTACGAACAATCCCAGCCCATGATGGCGCATTAAGCAATATTGATCTCAGTCCCAACGGTAAAATCCTGGCCTCTGTGAGTGAAGATAAAACTCTCAAGCTTTGGCAGCTAGACGGCACTTTAGTTAATACATTCAAGGGGGATTCGGGAACTTTATTGTCTGTGACTTGGCATCCCTTGGGTGAGATGATTGCTTCTTGTAGTGCAGATGGGAAAATTTGGTTATGGAAATCCGATGGCAAGTTGTGGAAAATTTTAAAGCTCCATGAAACGGATATATCTATTTGGGATATTAGATTTAGGCCTGATGGTAAGCTCCTCGCGTCCGCGAGTAATGATGGGACTATTAGACTGTGGAGTTCCGATGGTAAACTGATAAAAATCCTGAAAGGACATACTGGTGTTATTTGGAAAGTCGCGTTTAGCCCTGATGGTGAAATTTTGGCCTCTGGCAGTGGTGATACAACTGTGAAGTTGTGGAAGCGAGATGGTACTCTTATTAAGACTCTCACAGGTCATAAAAGTGCTGTTTGGGGTATTGCTTTTAGTAGGGATGGCTCCCTGATCGCGACGGGAAGCATTGATGAAACGGTTAAACTTTGGAAACGTGATGGTACTTTGATCACTACATTAAAAGGTCATAGTTCTGGTGTGCGAAGTGTCGCGTTTCATCCTAGTCTTCCTATTCTTGCTTCTACGGGTGATGATCAGACGATTATTTTGTGGAATTTAGAGCCTATTCTTAATCTTAAACCGCTTTCTTCTGCTTGTAATTGGGTGGGAGATTATCTGCGAACTAATCAGGCTTTAGATCGCGATAATTCTTCGCTTTGCAGAGATTTTTAACTGTTTAAGCCTAAGCCAATTTTTGATCGGAGACAAATTTTTGATCCTAGTAGGAACTCATTCATGTTTAATAAAAGGATTCAATTTAATCGCCATGAAATCGCGGGGAGTTTTGGCGATATTGGTACAGATTTACCATTAATTGTCGGCATGATTCAAGCTGTCAGCTTAGACAGTGCCAGTGTATTTATCATGTTTGGACTGATGCAAATTATTACGGGTTTTGTCTATGGATTACCTATGCCGATGCAGCCTCTCAAAGCAATGGCAGTGTTAGTTATTACCCAAAAAGTTTCCGGGGAAATTTTATGGGGCGCGGGCATCGGCATCGGAGCGATTATGCTACTCTTAACACTGAGTGGAACACTCAATTGGCTGGCTCGATTGATTCCCCTGTGTGTGGTGAGAGGGATTCAATTTGGACTGGGACTCTCCTTAGCCTCCTTAGCACTAAAAACCTATATCCCCGCGGAAAATATTTCTGGATATATCCTCGCGGCTTTGGGATTTTTGATCCTAATTATGATTCCGAAAAATAGTCCTATTCCGGGGGGATTGGTGGTAATTGGACTGGGAATTTTATATGCAGTAAGCTTTAAACTCAACCTAGGCGCGATCGTGTCTGGAATCAGTCTCGGTTTGCCCCAATTCCATTATCCAACCGGGGAAAACATTTTCACGGGTTTTTTCATTCTCGCCTTACCACAACTGCCTTTATCAATTTCTAATTCTGTGATTGCTACGGAGCAAACGATCAAGGATCTCTTTGGCGATCGCGGGATTTCGATTCGGCGCATCGGACTAACTTACTCACTAGCAAATCTCATCGTCCCTTTTTTCAGTGGCATTCCTGTATGTCATGGTTGTGGTGGATTAGCCGGACATTATACCCTGGGAGCGAGGACTGGTGGATCGGTGATTTTGTATGGTTCAATGTATGTGGTAATAGGTTTATTTTTTAGCCAAGTATTTGCCCAAATTGTCCAAGTATTTCCTCAACCTATTTTAGGAATTGTTCTGCTATTTGAAGCCTTAACTCTACTGTTATTTGTTCGCGATCAAGCGGGATCAAAACCCAATCTTACTATCTCGTTACTTGTGGGAATGATTGCCTTTTCCATGCCACAAGGTTATATTGTTGGACTGATTATTGGTACGGTACTCTACTATCTATCAATCCCAATGAGGTTGTTAAGAGATGAACCAGTTAGAGATCATTGATAAAGCTTTCATCGAATCGATTATTTGCTGATTACTTCACCTAAAAGAGTTAATTCAGGTTCCTTTATTCTGGGCGCGATCGTGTTCTCTATTAATCTATAGCAATCCCAAATGAGTTGTAACAGATTTAATGAGTGCAAGCGTCTCTCTCGCTGGAGGTGAGAAGAATTGTTACGATTAAATCTGTGGGAGATTTCCAAATATTAATTACTCCTCCTTCCCTACAAAGGAAGGGGATTGAGGGGTTAGGTTTTAGGATTTATCATGGAGAATGAAACAGCCCTAGGGTAGGCACAGGGGCATTACCGCGACAAATCTGTATTAATGATTTTATTGTGACACTTGATATCGCGGTATGGTCAAAAATCACAGGGAAGAAACCCGGTTTCTATGAAGTGTGAGAGAAACCCAGTTTCTTAACTTTTTGTGCAACTGTTTAGGGCTAATTTGGAATGGGGATTTAATAAAGATAGGGGATTTATTTCGCTATTCCCACTCTTTTGTAGATATTCATAAATCTCTGCTATAATGTTATTAGCCGTTTCTATATCATTGGATTCATTGGCATGATAATGAGCGCAGATTAAGGGTTTGAGATCATCTATTTTTTGCCATTTTCCTTTCTTCTGTAAGGAAATGCTGAAAAAATAGTGATAGGCTTGTTGATGGCAATTGCGATAATTTTCTGGGTTTTGACGGAGGACGCGATCGCCTTTTTCTTGGACTAAAGGGTGCAGATAATAGGAATTTTGTTGACAGTGATAATATAATACTTGTCGCCGTTTGAGGGCAAGGATAATATTTTCTTTCAAAAAATAGGGATTGATGTCTGGCATTTGGGCTGCTATGGCTTCATAGGTGATCGGATATTCTGAAGGTTGATAGACGGAAATACGACTTAAACAAGTTTTTTCTATGTCACTCATTCTTTCTATGATGTCATCGATTAATGTTTCAATATCTCGTAATAGTAACCAGTCTCTATCTTGTAAAAATTTACGAATATCTCCCTGGAATTGATTATCATCTCGAATTAATGAGGCTACCAGTTGTAATGCTTTAGGATGGCCTTGATACCGTTGGCTTAATTCGGCAAATATCTCCCCAATTTCCTCTCCTGAAGACTGGGAAAGTATGTTATTAATTAGGTGAATTGCTGCCTGATTATCAAGTCCTTTGATGGTAATTTCACGGGTAAATATGGGGGATAATTCGGCTAAGGTTTCTCGACTGATAAAGATGATTTTGCTTTGATGTTCGGTTTCGGTTAGTTGTTTGAATAACCACGCGTATTCGGTACAGTCGTCCGCGAAGTAGCCCGCGCTTTCTGCTTCTTTGGTTTTGAGGAGGGTTTCCACGCGATCGAAGCAGATTAAGCAAGGTTTGGTTTTGAGAATTTTTATGAGTTTTTCTATCTTTTTTAGGGAGTTATCTTGGGCTGTGACGGCTGTTGTGATGTCGTCGTTGGATAGGGCGAATAGTAGGGAGTCGATAATCCAATCAAAGGGGGGAGCTTTGCTTGTTACAGATTGTAATGATTGCCAAGCAACGGCAGTAAAGGGGGTATTTTCTGTGTGGAGTTGGCGAATTAATTGGCTGATGAGGGAGGTTTTTCCTATGCCTGGTAATCCGATAATTGAGAGCCCGATGATATCTGTGTTAATAAGTGTAGCTTTTAAAATATCAATTTCTTTTGTGCGCTCTACCCAGTTTCTCACGGGGGGTAAGTTATCAGGGAGGGGGAAGTTTTTATCATTTTCTGAGTCTTGGGGGAGATCCGCGATCGCGGCGGCTAAAAGTAATTCTGTTTGTTTTATATCATTGCGCTCAATAATATCTTCCCAGTTATTAATTCCTACCGCCTTGCAAATATCAATAAATGTTTCGCGACGAATTTGCCTTCGAGCCCAAAACCGCTTTAAGGTTGCTTGTGAAGTTAGGGCTGCAAGACACCAAGTAACCTCAGTTTTATTCCATCCGAGATTCCGTCTCATCATATTAATAATTGTTAGCCCCTCTTCGGATGCCCTGAGTAAACCCGCCATCACCCAACCTCTTACTCATTCAATTTTATGTTGGAATTTTACTTCTCACCCATTCACGGAATACGCGAAGCCAAGCATTTTCCCGCGTAGTTTTCTTGAGTTCCAAAAAGTGCATAATGTCAGTTTGAGAAAGAAAGGGAAAAGTAGGAGAGTGATCGCGTTCTCGGTAGGCATCTCCTTCTAATTGATAGAAGATTAGATTTTTGCCATCATACCGCCAAACTTCAGGCACTCGAAAAGCGCGATATAGTTCTAATTGATTAATAGAGCTACTGGTAATATCAATCTCAATAATTAAATCTGGTGGTGGATCTTGTTCCAGGTTAATTTGCTCTTTATCCCAGACTAAAGGTTCATTTTGAATGTAGTAACATTGATCGGGTTCAAAACCTCTGTTTAAATCTTGACGTTGGCAAGTTCTCGAACCCAAACTCCTCACTTCAATATTTAATTCTTCAGTGAGAGTTTCCACCAAACGGCCGAATAGTTTTTTGTTACCTTCGTGGGGATCTAAAGGTGTCATAATTTCTAGTAAACCTCGATCATAAGTCAAGCGAATCCCTGGCTGTTGCGCTAAATCATGTAACAGCAATTGATAGGTTTGCCAACTAATATTTTTCAAAAGAACATGATCCGCAAGGGGACTGTGTTTCTCTTGGGGTGGCTGGATCAGGGTGGCTGTCATCTTCGATACCTGCCCGATAGTGCGCGATCGTGAGGATTATATCATACTTGGGTGGCAAAAAAGAACCAAAAGAGCCAAAAGAGCCAAAAGAGCCTTTTTTGTTGAGCCAAAAGAGCCTTATGGTGAGCCGTTTAGGGGATACAGAGCAAGGATTGTGGATTATTCTGGAGGGATCAGTTTTGCTTTCGGTTACAGTGACGCGGTGGGTGGATGGGTGATGAACTTTATGAACTTTATGACTGAACTAATGGCAAAAATGTATGAACTTTATGGATTTACTTTTTTGGGTAAAGCTTGAAAAATAGTCTCATTTACAGAATTAAACCTGTGTCAGGTTTGGGCATGGACTCAATTAAGGTTGTGGAATCAGACTTTCCCTCTGTCCACGTCCTCAGAGTCTTGGCTGCCCCTATATGTCCCACATTCACTTGGAAAAACTTATGGCAATAATTCTTGGTACATCCTCAGATGACTCTCTCTCGAACGACCCTGGCTCGACTGGCAATGACAGCATTTCAGGTCTCGACGGCAATGACAGCCTTATTGCTCATGGTTATGGTAATACCTTAGATGGTGGTGCGGGAAATGATATCCTCAGTGATGGTTATGGCAACGATAGCCTCTTTGGTGGCGATGGCAATGACATTCTCACATATTATTCGAGAAAAAGTACATTGGATGGAGGTGCCGGCGATGATACCCTCAGTGTGACTGGGGGTCAAGACGTTATTTTACGAGGCGGATCAGGATCGGATCTCTTCAACATAAATTCTGTGGGAGGCGGCATTGAAATTCAGGATAGCAGTGGCGTAGATACACTGAACGCGGCTAATGGACTGTTTGGTGAAACCGCTCTATCCTTAGCCCCAGGAAAGACGGGATTAGCTCGGCAAGGTACTAGCCTGCTGATTGATATTAACCAAGACGGGATAGCTAGACCTACAGATGATGTGGTAGTTTTAGACTTTTTCGGCACCTCACCAACTGTTGCAGGTACAGGCTTCATCGAAACCATTAACAACGTCTCTGGTACCGACATCCTCGCTGCTAATCTCCCAGACGCGACGGTAGCAGGCGGACTCAATGTAATCACTGGCACCCCAGGTAACGATAATCTAACAGGCTCTTCTGGCACTGACAACATCTCTGGTTTGGAGGGAGATGACAGCATTGCTGGACTAGATGGTAACGACACTTTGGTGGGTGGTTTGGGAAATGACTATGTGAGTGGGGGTGCAGGGAATGACAGCCTCCTGGGTAACGACGGCAATGACACTCTTGAGGGTGGCGACGGCAATGACACCCTTGATGGGGGTAGCCTTGATCAGGGTATTGGACATGATAGCCTGAGTGGGGGTGCAGGGAATGACACGCTCCGAGGTGGTAACAACGACACCCTCGATGGCGGTGCTGGTGACGATACTCTTGATGCAAGTTACAACTTTAATTATGGGACTACTGTCGGCAATACTCTGCTGCGAGGTGGTGCAGGCAACGATCGCTATTTGGTTTCGGACAGCGCCTCGAGTCAAATTCAGGATACTGATGGCATCGATAATGTGCAGATCAGTTTTGGTACCTCAGTCAACATTTCCACGTCCTTGGCGGCGGGAACTCTGGGGTTAGGGCGGCAAGGGACCAGTCTGATCGTTGACATGAACAAAGACGGGATTGCCAATCCGACGGATGACTTGGTGATTGTAGACTTCTTCGGAACTTCCCCAACAGTTGCCGGTACTGGCTTCATCGAAACTATTAACAATCTATCGGGTAGTGCGATCCTCGCGGCGAATTTACCACAGGCACCGATACCAAGCCCAACACCAAGCCCAACACCAACAACCACACCCAGTCCCACACCAACAACCACACCCAGTCCAACGCCCTCAACCACACCCAGTCCAACGCCCTCAACCACACCAGCACCGACGGGTACAACAAC
>JBBITB010000104.1:0-21517 GCA_037440985.1 Microcoleaceae cyanobacterium bin_387 | reverse complement strand
GGCAGAAGGAAGAAGGAAGAAGGAAGAGGGAAGAGGGCAGAAGGAAGAGGGAAGAGGGAAGAAGGAAGAGGGAAGAAGGAAGAGGGCAGAAGCTAAAAGCGAGAAGCAAGAAGGGAGAGCAATGGATTTTTAAGGTATGTAGAGGAGAGATTATTAACTGTTAAGTATTCTCGGTTTCCCCAGTACCCTTTTCTCAAGGAAAAAGGAAGAATCGTTATGAATTATGAGAGGTGATGAGTTTTCCTTAATAAGGCTTGAACTTATAACGATAAATTATAATCCCTAAGCTCCTCATAACTCATAAGAGATCACTTCCTCCCCATTCTCACAATACCGAAAAATTAACGGCGGAATTGCTCAACTTCTGGAGTAAAGCCAATGGGTAAAACACAATCTAAATTATCATCAGGACGGGCGATGACGTGATGGGAAATCAGTTCACCACCCTGAACTCTTTTCACGCCTTCTATACCCGCGGTAACCGCGGCTTCGACTTCTGATATATTTCCTCTAATAATGACAGTCCAATAGGCGCTAGTAATTTTTTCATAGCCAACAAGGGTAACAGAGGCCGCTTTTACCATTGAGTCCGCGGCTTCTACCGCGGAAGGAAGTCCTTTGACTTCGATCATCCCGACTGCAACTCCCATGATTTTTTCTCCTATGAACAGGGATACGCTACCTTATCTTACCGTGGTAACGTAACGACTAAAGTTATTAGGAGAAACTTCTCAAAACTCTTCGAGTAACCATTCGGAGGCTCTTTCTCCTAAATCCAGGGGAATACTGACCGCGTGACCCACACGGGGCCGATCGCGGGTCTTTTCCAGAAACTCGATTACCTGTTGACTACTGCCCCAACCATCGAGATAATGCGCGATCGCGTTTAAATGTTCCAAATACTCAAGCTCAGTCAGAGGGAAAGAAGCCTGCTCTAGGTATTTCCACATAACCAGTACAAAAATCTTACCCCTAGTCCGTCTCAGACGCACATCAAAAGACTTTCCCCATTTGCCTAACAATAACTGTTGTAAGTCCCCTCCCGTCATCCCTGATCCCCTTTTTCGGCGATTTTTACATTTTTTAACATTAAGCAAGCTGTCCAAAAGGTGCAATAATTTTCCCATAGGTAGTACAGCCGATTCCATCAAGAGACATTTCCCAAAAATTCGATCAAAGGCAGGCAGGATGCCTACCCTACAGTAGTTTTTGGAGATGTCTAAGGAAAGTCGCGGTACCTTCTCCAGCAGATAAACCGCAATTATCCCCGTTGTCTGCACAGACAAAATCGCTAATAGGCAAGTCAACAAACGTAACTTAACACCCCTTCCGAGAACATGACTCAAATTTCTAGTGGAAGTTCTGACGTCCCCAGCATGGGGCGTCGCCAATTTATGAATTTACTGACTTTCGGGACGGTAACGGGGGTCGCCCTTGGCGCCCTCTACCCGGTTGTCAGATATTTTATCCCTCCCTCTAGCGGCGGTGCGGGAAATGGAGTCACGGCGAAGGATGCGCTGGGTAATGACATTATTGTAAGTGAGTTTTTATCTTCCCATAATCCGGGCGATCGCGTTTTAGCTCAAGGCTTAAAAGGCGACCCCACTTATATTGTGGTTGATAAAGATAAATCCTTAGAGTCTTACGGAATTAACGCGGTATGTACTCACTTGGGTTGTGTAGTACCTTGGAACCCCAGCGAAAACAAGTTTATGTGTCCCTGTCATGGTTCCCAATATGACAGTACGGGTAAGGTTGTCCGTGGTCCTGCGCCTTTATCTTTGGCCTTGGCTCACGCGGATGTCGTGGATGACAAGTTGACTCTTACTCCTTGGAAAGAAACTGATTTCCGTAATGGCGAAGCCCCTTGGTGGAGCTAATTGATTTGAGATTTTCACTAGGAGATTTTCCTGACAAAATCCCTTCCCCTTCTCCCAAATCCAAAATCCTTTGAGAGTGAGTAATTTCTGATGTCCAAATTTGATTTAGGCGCGATTGGACGCCGTAGCGCCAATGTGTTCGTTAAGACTATGTTAGTCGCGATCGCAACGGTTGTCTTATTCGTTACCAGTGATTTAGCCCTTCCTTCTGCTGCTTCTGCTTATCCTTTCTGGGCTCAACAAACAGCGCCCGAAACCCCCCGCGAAGCCACAGGCCGGATTGTTTGTGCTAACTGTCACTTAGGTGCAAAACCTACTGAAATTGAAGTGCCCCAAGCGGTACTTCCTGACACGGTTTTTGAAGCTGTTGTCAAAATTCCCTATGACACCAAGACAGAGCAAGTCCTTGGTGATGGTAGTAAGGGCGGTTTAAATGTTGGTGCTGTTTTGATGTTACCTCAAGGTTTCAAAATTGCTCCAGAAGATCGCATTCCTGAAGAATTAAAGGAAAAGGTAGAAGGACTTAATTACCAAACATATAAAGAAGGGGATGACAATGTAGTAATTGTTGGTCCTTTACCGGGTGAACAATATCAAGAAATTGTTTTCCCAGTATTGTCTCCCGATCCTCGTACAGATAAGTCTCTCCGTTTTGGTAAATATCCTGTTCATGTTGGTGGAAACCGCGGTCGCGGTCAGGTTTATCCTACGGGTGAAAAGACCAATAATACTGTTTATAATGCTACTGTTGCGGGCACTATTTCCCAGATTAATAAAACCGAAGAAGGTGGCTATGATGTCACCATTCAACCGGCCGAAGGTGCCGCGGTTGTCGTATCCGTTCCTGCTGGTCCTGAATTGATTGTTACTCAAGGTCAAGAAGTGACCGCGGGTGAAGTAATTACCAATAATCCTAATGTAGGTGGTTTTGGTCAAAAGGATACAGAAATTGTCCTACAAAGTGCTTCCCGAATCCAAGGGTTAATTGCTTTCTTTGCTATTGTTATGTTGGCTCAAGTTATGCTTGTGCTGAAGAAGAAGCAAGTGGAAAAAGTTCAAGCCGCGGAATTAAATTTCTAAGGCATTTTTCGACAAGTTCTTTGCTGCTAGGGTGGGCATTGCCCACCTTCTTTATTTAGAGTTAAGACTTGATAAAACAAACAGATATATAGTGTTTCCATTTCAGAAGTAAAACTTGTGGCACAGGCATCTTGCCTGTGACGGGCCCTGATCCCTGCATTTACATCTCATTTAAAAATGCTATATAGCAGTTCTTGGATAGATGATGTAAATTGAAAAAGCTTGACAACACTGTTTTTTTCCCATACTCCATTTTTGTGAGAACCGCGATCGCAACCTCGACGCTTAGGAAGTTGTTAATGCTGAAACTATTGATGGTATTAGACATCTCCTAAAACTTGGATCAATGGCAGCCACATTGGTGTCAATTTCAGCAGAAAGCCGCCCGCCCGCCAGGGACTTAAGTAAGAGTCTAATAGCTAAAGTCCTCTGAAGAGGACTAAGAAAAAAATTGTTAAATATTAGACTTGTTGCGAAATAAGCTGAAAAGCTTATAATATGGTTCACTATGAATCACGGTTTGAATGAATTTCGCTCATATATCTATTTAGTCCTCTTTAGAGGACTTAAGCTCTTAGTCCTCAGTTTTAACCCCTGACTAAGGATTTGACCTTAAGTTAACACCAATGTGGCAGGCAAGATGCCTACCCTACAGTGATTTTAGAGATGTTTATTGCTTCTCCCTTCTTCCTTCTCCCTTCTTCCTTCTCCCATAACAGAGGTTAATAATGGTTTTAGATAAGAAAAATATTTCGGTGGGTTCTTTAGAGTGGTTTATTCGGGAAGCAACACCGGATAATCCTACAGATAAATTACCAGTTTTGTTGTTACATGGTTTTCCGTCTCAAAGTCATAGTTGGACGGTTATTATGCCAGAATTGGCAAATGTTGGTTATCACACGATCGCGCCTGATTGGATCGGTTTTGGGTTTTCTTCTCGACCGGAGAAAAATGATTTTGCTTATACACCGGAAGCATTTATTAAGGCGTTATCTGATTTGATTGAAGAGTTAAAATTAGAGAAATTTCACTTAGTAGTTCAAGGTTTTTTAGGATCTGTTGGGATACAATACGCGTTAAAAAATCCTGATAAAATTGAACGATTAATTATTATTAATGCTCCCATTTCTACCCAAACGAGATTGCCTTGGAAAATCAAACAATTAGGGCTTCCTTTGGTGGGGGAAATGCTGACTCAAGATCCCTTAATGATTGATCGGACTTTAGAAGCGGGTTGTCTTTATCCGATTTCTGATGCAGATTTAGATATTTATCGCCGTCCTTTGTTGCAAACTTCCTCCGCGGGGCGGGCTATTTTGGCAACCCTTCGTAATTTCCAATTATCCGACGCGATCGCGCAAATTGAATCAGGATTAAAAGGATGGCAAAAACCGACGTTAATTATTTGGGGTTTAAAAGATCCTTGGCTTGACATTAATCCAGTGGAAAAAATAGCTGCTTCATTGGCTAATGGGGAATTAGTAAAACTAGCAGAAGCGGCTCATTATCCCCAAGAACATTGGTCCGAAAAGGTGAGTGACGCGTTAATTTCTTTTCTGAGACGTTAACCCGTGAACCCAAACTAAGGGAAGATATAACCGATTAATTTATGCGGGAAAAAACTTCTGACATTCCCCAAAAAATGATGTCAGGAGTTTCAATAATGCTTTCTCCTAACTCAGGAAATGCTGATTGAAAATAATTTAAAAGTAAGGCACGATCTCCCCCAGTAAAAACTATTTGACTATCAGGAAAACGCCTTTGCCAATGGACAATAAAATATCGCAGACCGGCTAAAATTGTATAAATTACACCACTTTGAATAGCCGTTGGTGTATCCATTGCCCAGCGACGGGGTAAATGTTCTGGTAATTCAATTAATGGTAAAGCTGATGTTCTTTGTTTAAGAGATAATAATTGTAAATTTAAACCGGGTAGAATTGCTCCTCCGATTAGATTTCGATCGCGATCGCATCCCGTTAAAGTTAAAGCCGTTCCCGCATCAATCACTAAAACCGGGAAACCGAAACGAGTCCCCGCACCTAAGACAGCTAAAGCGCGATCGATTCCTAAAGTCGAATAGAGTCCCCTCAAAGGAATTTCATCTAAATTAAGAATATGAACATGAGGATGATTTTGCCAGAGTTTTGTTTGCTCAGATGCCACCGACGCGATGACTAAAGGTTGTGAGTCTAACGCGTTATTTTCAAGAGAATTAAGTGCATTTTCTCCGATTTCCGGTTCATTTCTCTCTCCTTGACTAAGATGGCCTGTATCCCAGGTATCTTGAAGAGTTAAACCCTTAAAACTCGCCCAATGAAGGCGTGAATTACCTATCATTAACGCGAGCCAAACTTCTTCAGATCGCATAGTAAATGGGGATTGGGTAATGGGGATTGGGGAATGGGGATTGGGGAATGGGGATTGGGGATTAGGGATTGCGGATTGGGTAATGGGTAACTGTCAACTGTCAACTGTCAACTGTCAACTGTCAACCTTCTTCCTTCTCACTTCTCACTTTATGCGGTTTTAATGAGCTGAAGACGCTTTTTTTGCATGAGTCGCGTCACTTTCTGGGAGGGTAAGGCAGGACTAAAGTAGTTTCCTTGGATTTCTTGACAATCGAGGGATTGTAAAAAGTCTAATTGTTCTTTGGTTTCTACTCCTTCGGCTACGATGCTTAAATTTAAACCTTGTCCTAGGGCCATAATCGCTTGCGCGATCGCCTGTTCGTAGGGAGCCATTGTTAAATTCTGCACAAAGGATTTATCAATTTTAAGGATATTCAGGGGGAAATTTTTTAAATAACTTAGGGAAGAATAACCCGTACCAAAATCATCCATCGCGATGCCAATTCCCAGTTTTTTTAATTCCGTGAGAACTTGTTTGGTTAATTCCACATCCTGCATACAAGTCGCTTCGGTTATTTCTAATTCTAAAAATTGGGGTTCTAACCCCGTTTCATCTAAACAATGGACAATTTTTTTCACCAGATTTTCTTGCTGGAATTGACGGGCGGATAAATTTACCGCGATCCGCAAGTTTGACCACCCCATGTTATGCCAAATTTTATTTTGTTGGCAGGCACTTCGCAGAGTCCATTCCCCAATGGGCAGAATTAAGCCGTTTTCTTCCGCGATCGGAATAAATGTATTAGGAGGAACCAAACCTAATTCGGGATGATTCCAACGCAATAAGGCCTCCATTCCTTTGATTTCCCAGTTGTTAATATTCACTTTGGGTTGATAATAAATTTCAAATTCTCCTTTTTCAAGGGCTTGATATAGTCGATTTTCTAAGGTTAAATATTTGCCAACTTTTGTCGTTAATTTTGCTGTATATAATTGATAATTATTGCGTCCATTTTCTTTGGCACGATATAAAGCAGTATCGGCATTTTTTAAGAGAGTATCGGCATCATAACCATCATTGGGATAAAGGGCAATCCCAATACTACTGCTAATATGAAGTCGATGATCGTTAATGTCAAATGTCGGTTTTAGGTTATCTAAAATTCTTTGGGCAGTTTTAATCGCGTCATCAATATGTGTAATATTCGGAAGTAATACGGTAAATTCATCCCCTCCCCATCGCGCTACAGTATCCGTTGAACGTACACTATGAATAATGCGTTCGGCAAACTTTTCTAATAAGCGATCGCCTGCTGCATGACCTAATGTATCATTAATATTTTTAAAACGATCTAAGTCCAGAAACATTACTGCTAGGCTTTTCTCGGTCTTTTCTGCTTGTTTTAACGATAAGGAAAGACGTTCATTAAATAAAGTCCGATTCGGTAAATCCGTTAATTGATCATAGGCGGCTTGATAACGAATAATTTCTTCAGATTTCTTTCGATCACTAATATCAAAAGCTGTGGCTAAAACTGAGATTTTTCTTTCAAATTTAATAATATCTGTTGTCAGCTCAATCCAACGAGATTCTCCCTGTTTTGTAATGATTTTTACTTCACATTTACTCAGGCGGTTTTCACGAAGATTACTTAAAACACCGACTTGAGTCACCAAAGTCCGAAAGTCAGGATGAATTAAGTCATAAAAATTAATCGTGAATAATTCATTACGAGTATAGCCTGTAATCGTTTCAGTAGCCGCATTGACATAACGTAATTCACTTCCCTGATAAATAAATGCCGCGGCTGTTACTGTTTCCGCTAATTGGCGAAACTTTTTCTCACTTTGTCGTAAGAGACGCTCTACCTGTTTTTGTTCTGTTATATCCTGGGCTATATACAGTGTTGCAAAATTTGTATTTCCTTCTTGTTGTGGAGATGAGGAAACAATAACCCGAATTTTTTTCCCGGTTTTGGCTAAATAAATTCCTTCGTAATTTTGATGGGTTTCCCTTTTTTTTAGTGTGTTTTCGGGGGCTGGCTCTTGAGAAAATGATTCTTTTTTTTTGTGGAGTACCAAGTTAAGGGATTTACCCATCAATTCTGCTTTGGTATAGCCTAATAGTTCACAAGTTGCCTGATTCACAAATGTTATTACATCTTCTGAGGAGACAATAATAATCGAAGCGATTATACTTTCATAGAGATTGCATATAATTTGTTCTGCTGCATCTATCCCATTTTTGCCGATACCAGAATGGCTAATATTATCTTTTTCTGGGGCAGGATAAAATAATATTTCCGGTGTTACTGACTCAGGAAAATTATTCAATTTTGGGCGATATTTTTTGAGGATTTTAGATACTATTAACCCGATAGAAATTGCAGAAATAAATATGAAAGGGCCACCCATTGTGCCATAATCAATGAATCTGAAGCCCTTTTGAGAAGAGAATACTTCTTTATTTTCTTCATTTTTTAACACCGCCATGACTGGGTAATTTACTACATTTTTTTCTGATACAGAGGAAACCATCAAAAGAGATTTATTCTGTAATAAATTAGCTTTTGTATTGACGGTATTTAAGGATACTAAACTGGTTGTATTTATCGTTTTCTTTATGATTTCGTCTGCCATTGAATTGCTGAATAAATCTAAAAGAAAAGTCGCCGTTAACCCCCCTAATAAGATTTTCTTGATGAGATTCATTGTTTTACTCCTGATTAACACTGGTGATCCGAATATAGATTCCTTAGCTAACTCAGGACTTAATCCAACAGTTTGATTAATCTTGGGTAAAGATGTCCTTTTCTCATCCGTCTCAACTAGCCACAGAAAAAGACGAATGAACACTATATAGGTACTACTAATATGAGCAAAACCCATAATTGATGGTAAAAATCCGATCGCGCTTCTCGTAAATGTACTGAAAAATACCTAATAGTAGTTATCACTGATTATAGCTGAGAATCTCAGTAATTTTCCACAGTTTTAGGTAAATTTTGGTTAAGGGCTTTGCTCCATTTCCCTAAGTAGATTTTATGTGATCTTCCCTGATTGTCAAAATTAGGGAATTGGGAAGGATTCAATGATTGAAGGGGCAATTTTGAGAACTTGGTATCGACTTCCTGATATGATCAATATCATTAAGGTTTGAAGCATCCCATCTATCGGAGAATCCATATCATGGCTACCATGCTAGATACCATTTCACAACTGCAAGGGGAAATTGCGACACTTCAAGGGGAGCTTACTACCCTTGACAATTCCCAGAAAAAGCTGATTGCTCAATCTTCTCACTGTCGCATGGTGGTCAATTTTGCCACCAATAGTACCCTAGAGGGTTTGGCGGAGTTTCACCAGCATAATTGTATCATAGAAGAACAGTGGTTCGCGGAAATTAAAGATTTAACTCGATTGTTGAGTGAGGTGGAAACGCAGATCAAGCAAAAACAAGGGATACTGGATTCAAAACAGACTGTTTTAGAGCAATTACAAGCGCAACACCAATGGCAAGAATTAGAATTTAAACTGCAATTAGGACGTCAACGTTTATTGATGCAATCTCAAAAGGTTAATCAGCTTACATTACAGTTGGAGAGGGAATTACAAACTCTAAAAGTGATTTCGGAAGAAGTAAATCCTCTTTATTGTCAATGGTTACACAAGTCTACCAATATTGTTGAATATTCGGCAAAAACGATTCCCTATGTTGTTGTTGCTGGCCAAGGTTTGGAAGTGGTTAATAAAGATATTGATTGGCAAACTATTTAAGTATTAAAAATAGAGTATATTTCCACAAAAACTATCTTATTTCTTCAAAACATGGAACTGGTAAATAGAGAAAACTGAGATATTGCCCCCGGACTAAGAAACCAGTTTTCTGCCAATTCTCCTTATCTGAAAGCTGAGATTTTTCCCCTGATAAACCAGTTTTCTGAGATATTGTTTTCACTCTTCTTCCTTCTTCCTTGTTATGAAAAATGCGTAAAATTATTTGGGCAATTTTGGTGATGTTTGTCGCCCTCAGTACGATCGCGTGGGCTTCAAAGTCTTCTTTACCTCCTGCTCCTACTATCACGGATATCATAACACCGATTTCCCCTCAAACTCAAGATGTGATAGGGGAGATCGAAATACCGAAGATCAATTCCAAGATCCTTTGGCAACATCTGGAAGCTTTACAGGGAGAAAGATATCACGAGCGCGATCGTGCTCTCTCTCGTAATTATATTACGGAAAAATTAAAACAATGGGGTTATCAACCAATATTACAACCCTTTGAAGGGGGTATTAATATCATAGTTGAACGCCCCGGAATTAACCCCAAAGCAGGGAAAATTACTGTAGGAGCTCATTATGATACCGTCTTACAATCACCCGGAGTTGATGATAACGGCACAGGGATCGCGACGCTCTTAGAATTAGCCCGTTTATATCAGAGTAAACCTACTCCGAACACTTTACAATTAATATTTTTTGATCGAGAAGAAAAAGGACTATTAGGAAGTTTGGCATTTACCAGTAAAAGAAAATCTTTACAAGATTTAAAAGCTGTTATCATTTTAGATATGATTGGCCATGCTTGTCGTACCCCCGGATGTCAACAATATCCAGAGGGAATATCGGCAACAGATTATTTAAAAGCTGCGGGAGTAACTTCTCCAGATCAAGGGGAATTTTTAGCCGTTGTGGGAGAAACGAATGCTGTATCTCTTTTCGAGAGTTTTTCTCAGTTGAAGTCATCAAGTTTACCCCCTCTGGTAACAGTACCGATTCCCTTAAAAGGATTATTAACCCCTGATGTTTTACGCAGCGATCATGCTCCTTTCTGGTATAATAATATTCCCGCGGTATTAGTGACAGATACCGCGAATTTACGATCGCGTCATTATCATCAACCCACGGATACATTAGAAAATATTGATCGTTCTTTTTTTGAAGGAGCTGCCCAAATAGTCGTTAACGCGACTTCTCAATTATTAAATAGGTAATGGGTAATGGGGAATGGGTAATGGGTAATGGGGAATGGGTAATCGGAGATTTAAGCAACAACCCACTGGGGTTCAAACCCCGGATTAATCAACTCACCCCTTCAGCCAAAATTTATCCGTAACATCATGATCTTCAGCAGTAGTCATCATCAATTTGAGCAACGCAGTCTGAAATTCGTTTCCTCCTGCTACCGCAGATTACAGCAATAACCCCTCAATTTCTTGTAAGACTTCTGCTAACGTGGGTGCAGGAGAAGCAACGATATTCTCTTCACTTTTCTTATGCTTATGGTGAGGATAAGTCGGTAAATTTAACTTCTTGTGATGTTGGGCATTATCATCGCGAAAAATAAGCTGTTTTGAACTATTCATATACTGATACGAGTACATCCCTCGCTCTATAAAGTTCTCAACATTCACAAACTCTCGCCAAAACAAAACCCAACCATCCCGAAAAGTCACTTCTCCCAAAACAAACCCCTTATAATTACTTCTTTTATCTGGGTTTATAGTAAATAGTTCAACAATGTAAAAACGGTTAATAATAGCCTGCAACTGTTGAAAAAAATCTTCAATTAACAATTTCCACTCCTTTTAAATGTTCCAACTCTTCTGATAAAATTTTCAACATCCAAGATTCACCGATCCACTCATCAAAATCCATATCAAGTCTATGCTGAATTTCATCATTTTCAAAACGCTGTAAAAATTCCTCAGTAGATAATTGATACTTAGCCTCAAATTCCTTTAAACGGGCTTCTGTTCGCGCAATACCATCTAATAAACTTTGCCATTATCTATGGCATTCTGCAATAGTTTTTTAATTGATTCGGGGTACTCACATTTAATTTTAACTTCAGCCATTGGGGGACTCCTTTAGAGATTTGGCTTATGATAGCAAATTCATAGACGACAATCAACCAACCCTGCACATTTTTTGATATAGTGATTGATATTGCACATTATCCTTGTCTATGACCCGTTACCCATCAGCCATGAAAAGCAAAGAAACACTCTACCATTTACTCTGGGAACTTGATCGTCGTAGCTATAAAGCCTATAAAGACATTCAAGGAAATTATAACTTTCCCGATTTTACTCTTATCATTGATTATGTCCAAGGCGATCCCTTTGCATCTCCTAGTAAAGTTCGGGTATTAGTTCCCCAAACGATCGCGCAATTTCCCAAGGACTTATATCAAACAAAAAGTCGCGAAATTGCTTTAAGAGATTATATTACTCGTAAATTTGATGAAGCCGCCTATCGTTTAAGTGTGAGAAGGGGAACGGGAACAAGTGGTTTAATTGTCATTGCTAATTACGGACAAGAAGTATTAGAACGAACTTCAGTTTTTATTAATGATGAAGTGGTAGAAGTGCGTTTTTTTGTCGGACTTCCTGCCTCGGGCAGAAGTATTTTAGGTCGTCAAGCTGCGGAAATGTTATGTGATGATATCCCAGAGATTGTGAGAAAATCGGTTAAATTTTCCGCGTTAAATTCTCAGGAATGTTATCGTCAAGTGGAGACGGTAGAAGATGCGGATTTTTTAAGGAAAAATTTAGCCGAAAAAGGGTTAGTCGCGTTTATTGGGGATGATTCAAATTTACCCCGTCGCTCCGGTGTTGATGAACGTCCTTTATTAGATAATGTAATTCTTTTTCAATCACCTCCTTCTTTAAGTGTTGAGTTTAATTGTCCGAATAGGGGTTTAATTCGTGGCATGGGAATTGCCAAAGGTGTGACTTTAATTGTCGGAGGGGGATATCATGGGAAGTCAACTTTATTACACGCGATCGCGCTAGGAGTTTATAATCATATTCCTGGGGATGGGAGAGAATTTGTCGTGACAAATCCCGACGCGGTGAAAATTCGTGCCGAAGATGGCAGAAGTATCGCGGGAGTGGATATTTCTCCTTTTATTAATGAGTTACCTCAAGGGCGATCAACTACTGAATTTACCACGGAAAATGCCAGCGGTAGTACCTCCCAAGCCGCGAATATTATGGAAGTTTTAGAAGTGGGTTTAGTGACGGAACTTCCGACGAATGATCCCCCCCAGCCCCCCTTGGTAAGGGGGGAGAAATGCCCGGTTTTGTTAGTGGATGAGGATACGGCCGCGAGTAATTTTATGATCCGCGATCGGCGGATGCAAGAACTGATTTCTAAAGATAAAGAACCCATTACCCCATTTATTGATAAAGTCAGACAATTATATCTCGATTATGGTGTATCAACGATTTTAGTTATGGGAGGAAGTGGTGACTATTTTGATGTCGCGGATACTGTGATCTCAATGGAGAACTTTCAAGCTTTTAACGTCACGGAAAAAGCGAAAGAAATTGCCAATAATTACATTAGTAATCGCACCATAGAAGGGGGTGAAGCCTTTGGGAAAATTACTCCCAGAATACCTATTCCGAGTAGTTTAGATCCGAGTCGAGGACGGCAAGATGTCAGACTAAAAGTCCGAGATATGGATGAAGTTACCTTTGGTACTGAAGAAATTGATGTCACCGCGGTGGAACAAATTGTCGATAAGGCACAATTGCGCGCGATCGTTTCCGCGATGGTATATGGCAAACAAAAATATATGGATGGAAAAAAGACATTAAGAGAAATTATTGATCAAGTCATGGCCGATATTGAAAATCAAGGTATGGATATATTATCACCTTTTCGAGAAGGTGACTTTGCCATGTTTCGCCGCCTAGAATTAGCCGCGGCAATTAACCGTTTACGAACCCTATCTGTCATCAGCAGTAATAATCGTAGTAGCTAGGGTTAAAAAGAGAATCCCTCACGGTTTTCTCATATCTCAAGATTCCACCCCACCTACTAACTTATATTTGTAGGTTGGGTTGAAGAGAGAAGCCGTCATCGTTTTCTGCATATCTCAAGATTAGCACTGGCCGAGAAAGACCAAAGATGGTGCATAAAAATAAAATTATGATATACTGAAAATAGTGACAAATTCTTAAAAATATGGATATTTCCGAAAGCCAAAAAAAAGCAATATATCAACTCATACGAGAATGTGGACAAGAGGGCAAAAAACTCGCAGAGTCAGTATTTGAAATCTCCCAAAAAGGCCCCAATGATTATGTTACCAGTATAGATAGATCACTCGATATTCTTCTCAGCAGTGGCTTTACCCGTTTATTTCCAGAAGACGGCATTATCACTGAAGAAAATGAAAAATCTCGCTCTCAATACTGGGAAAATCATCCACGTTTTTGGTGTATTGATCCCATTGATGGAACTACGGATTTTATCGACGGCTCTACCTCTTACTCGGTGATGGTAGGATTATTAAAAAATAATCAACCGATCGCGGGTTGGATTTATGCACCTGTCTTTGATCAAATGTACTATGGAGGTAAAGAGTGGGGATTATTTCAAACCATCGGTGATGGGGAACCTCAACCTTTCGCGGTGATCCCTCCACCACCGCCTAACCCGGAAAATTGTACCATCGTCTTAGGTGATAAAGACCAAAAAAATTACGGAAACGCGATCGGGCAATATATCACCGGAGCCCAATATTATTCCCTGGGAAGCTTTGGCTTAAAAGTCCTCGAAATCATCCAAGGAAGAGCAGGATTATATCTATACTTTAATGGTCGAGTGAAAGTCTGGGATACCGTAGGTCCCCTCGCTCTTGCCCAAACCGCGGGCTTAGTCTGCTGCGACTTAGACGGAAACGCCATAGAATGGACATCGGACACCCTAGATATCAATAGCCTTACCCATAAACAACCCGTCGTCATCGGATGGCCAGAATATATCCAACAATATAGAGAAAAAATACGTCAGGCTGTCTTACAACAAAGACAAGCCCTAAATTTAGACTAAAATCGACTCTGATCAATGCTAAGATTAAGCAGATGGAAAACAAAGGTTGATGTCAGACCATGTAATTTTCCTCATCGTTCGCGATCATAGATCAACATTTGCAGTGAATTTTCATGCAGATAGAAACAGAAGCATTCAGTGAGCTTTTTCCCCTGTTTAAGGGCGCAAACCCAGAGACACTAGAAAGTCTCTTATCGGCAGCCGTTAAACATGAGTATCCCCCCGGTAGAGCTGTCTTAATGGAAGACGCGTGGGGTAATGCCATTTATTTTGTCGTATCAGGATGGGTGAAAGTACGTCGCCTATCAGGTGATAACGCGGTAACATTGGCAATTCTCGGACGAGGGGACTTTTTTGGCGAAATGGCGATTTTAGACGAGTCTCCCCGCGCCAATGATGTACTCGCGTTATCTCCCGTGCGTTTAATTAGTTTCACCGCGCAAAAATTTATTCAAACCCTATTCAAAGATCAACAGTTACATCATCGAATGTTACAACTGATGGTTAGGCGTTTGCGTCAAAGCAATATTCGCTATCAACTGCGTCATCGTCCCCCCGCGGTGAAACTAGCCAATACTCTTGTGGAATTTGGCGAAAATTATGGCCAAGGAAATGGACAAGGTAAAGATATCTTTAACATTCCTGTCAAAGACTTGGCAGATGTTACAGATATTACCGTTGAAGAAACGGGAAAAATTATGGAAAAACTGGAAAGTAAGGGTTGGATTAAAATCAATACCGAACGCCAATTAATCCATTTATTGAATTTCAAACAATTAAGTAACCTAGCACGTCAATAAATAACCTCACTTACCAGCCAGCATGAAAGATGTCACCCTTTCTTCTTCTACCCAAACCCGTGAAGTTTCCGCGTTACTGAATACCAAACCGGGGATACAATACCGGGTAGAAATGCCCCAGCCTGAATCCCATTTAATTGAAGTGACGCTACGCGTGAATTTGGGAGTAGTTTATCAAACACCTCCCCAAGAATTATCGCGATTAAACTTGAAAATGCCCGTCTGGACACCGGGCTCCTATCTGGTGCGTGAATATGCACGTCATCTCCAAGATTTCCACGCGTTTACCACGGGTGAACATCATTCTTTAGTCTGGCGAAAAGTATCAAAAAATCAGTGGCAAATTGAAACAGAAGGAGCATCAGAGATTACAGTAAAATACCGTATTTTTGCTAATGAATTAACGGTAAGAACTAATCACCTGGATGCGACTCATTGTTATTTTAATAGTGCAGCCCTTTTCTTTTATCTCCCTGAGTGTTTACATCAACCCATTGAAATTACTATTGAACCCCCCGATCCAGGGTGGCTAGTCTCAACGGCTTTAACTCGTATATCGGAAATAGATAATACTTTCTTAGCACCCGATTTTGATACACTGGTGGATAGTCCCTTTGAAATCGGAAATCATCAACTTTATGAGTTTGAAGTCAGAGGTAAATCTCATGAATTAGCCATTTGGGGTAGAGGAAATGTAGATCCCACCCGATTAAGGGTAGATATCGAGAAAATTATTGAAGTAGAAGCTGAACTTTTTGGGGGGTTGCCCTACGATAAATATCTCTTTTTATTACATTTATCAAGTTCGGGTTTTGGGGGATTAGAACATAAATTTTGTTGTTCTTTAAATTATCCCCGATTTGGGTTTAGTAATCCCGAAAAATATGAACGTTTCCTGCAATTAGTTGCCCATGAATTTTTTCATCTTTGGAATGTGAAAAGGATTCGCCCAAAAGCTTTAGAAATATTTAATTACGAAGGGGAAAATTATACACCTTCCCTATGGTTTTCGGAAGGTTCAACCAGTTATTATGATTTAGTTATTCCCTACCGTTGTGGCTTTTTTAAGGGTAAAGATTTTTTGAACGGTTTGAGCAAAGAAATTACTCGCTTACAGACAATACACGGACGTTTTGTGCAACCAGTCAGTGAGTCTAGTTGGGATGCTTGGATTAAACTTTATCGCAGGGATTCTAATAGTGATAATTGTCAAATATCCTATTATTTAAAGGGAGAATTAATCACATTTTTGCTAGATTTATTAATTCGATCACGCCATAATAATAATCGTTCCTTTGATGATGTGATGCGCCAAATGTGGGAAGAATTTGGCAAGTCAGAAGTTGGGTTTACACCGGAACAATTACAGAGGGTAATTGAATCGGTAGCAGAAGTGGATTTAACGGACTTTTTTGCCCGATATATTGACGGTACGGAAGAATTACCCTTTGATGAATATTTAGAACCATTTGGTTTACAGATTCAAGGGGATGATCCCCATGAAACGGCTTTTCTAGGGTTAACAGTCCACAGGGAAAATGGGCGAGAAATTATTAAATTTGTGGAAGCAGAAAGTCCGGCACAGGAAGCGGGCATTGACGCGGGAGATGAATTATTAGCATTGGATGGATTTCGTGTTAATGCGGAACAATTAAGCGATCGCGTCCGAGAATATAAAGCCGGTGACACAGTAGAAATGACAATTTTTCATCACGACGAATTAATAACTTGTGCCGTGACACTAGGAAACCCGCGCCCCACTCGTTATCAAATTGTCAAACTGCCACAAGTAACAACAAAACAGCAAAAAAACTTTATGGGATGGTTAGGGGCATCACTCAATGCAATTCTGTAAATAAGTTAAAAAAAAATCAGATTTTTACAGAGCGGATGTTAACCTATAAGATATTTTCCCCACAAAGAGGAAATCATTATGACAGTTGTGCAACCCCCACCACCGCCTTCGATTTCGCCTCGTCAGATGAATTTAGTCAGAATTGTGGCCGCGATGGCCTGGTCTGATGGAGAATTAGCAACAGAAGAAGTGGATATAATGCTCGATCGCTTTAGTCGTTTATTTGCCACAGGAAGTCAACAGGAGCTACTGAAACAGGAATTACGGGATTATTTAATGCAAAATATCCCCTTAGAGGAATTAATTCCTCATTTGGAAAGTCAGGAAGAGCGGGAATTAGTGTTAAAATTGGGCTATGAAGTGATCGCGTCCAGTGCTCGTACACCCGATGAGCCCAAAATTAACACGGAAGAAAAAGTCGCGTATCAAAAATTGGTGACATTATTGAATCTACCAGAGGATGTGGTGAAACAGATTGAAACCAACTCTGGAATTAATTTCGATCAATCCGTGGGCATTATTGAGAAAATGACTCACAAATTGCAAGAGTTTTTCAAAATATAAATATCACAGCCTAAAACCGGGTTTTTTAGGGAAATTTTCGACAAAAACCCGGTTTTTTTTATGATTCTTGTTCAACTACTTGGCAATATGGTAAACTGGAACTAATCAAGATCAGTGTTTTTAGTCCCCTGGCTCCTATGTCTCAAACCCTCTCCCAGAAAACTGTCCCAGAAATTAGCATCTCCTCGACAGACTGTCAAATGTCCAAATTTCCCCCCACAGTCTTAACTCCGATCGCGGATTTCTTTAAAATGCTATCAGAAGTCAGTCGTCTGCAAATTGTCTGCTCCTTGAAGTCTGGTCCCAAAACAGTGACTCAAATTATTGAAATCACCGGTTTAGGGCAAGCTAATGTTTCAAAACATTTAAAGTTATTAACTCAAGGCAAAATTGTCACGCGATCGCAGCAAGGGATTAATGTGGTTTATGAAATCGCGAATCCCTTAGTTTTTCCTATGTGTGATTTAGTATGTAATGCCCTAGAAAACCAATTAGCACAACAAAATATTCAATTAGAGTCTCTCAGGATTTTTCAGCAATATCTTTAATGGGTAGGTTGGGCTGATTAGGGCATCTTGATAACTGGTAGAAAATCTGGAATCAACCCAACCTAAAACATAAGTTGGGTTGATTTTGATATCTCTATGATAACTGGTAGAAAATCTGGAATTAACCAAACCTACTTCATTTGATTATAAGGAAGTTTCCCCAGTAAAGTCGCCATTGCACAGGTATTGCTTACACCCGCAAATAATAAACCACCACCAACAAATCCACTTAAAAAAAGAAATTTAGGCGAGACAAATGCACCTAATAAGGTTCCCGTTAAAACAAGAGAACCCGCGACAATTTGCACCTGACGCATAATACTAATCGGTGCATTTTTATTCACTTTTGTGGGATAACCCGCTTGTTTCCAAGCATTCAGTCCCCCTTGCAGATGCGTCACTTCTTCAAATCCTGCCTCAAATAATTTTTGGGCGGCTTGGGCGGAACGATTGCCACTTTGACAATGTAAAACTACTGGTTTTTCTCTCTCTTTCTGCTGCGTACGCGGAATTTTATTAGGATCAAAATTAGACAAAGATACTAGGGTAGCTCCTGGTATTGATTCCCCCGCGTATTCTGAGGGTTCTCGCACGTCAAATAACATGACGTAATCCTTGTCTAACCACTGTTTTAGTGTCGCGGCATCAACAACTTGTAAGCGATTCTGCTGATTTTTTTCATTAGTCGTGGTCATATTTTGGGGACTCCATTTAGATGATTTTTCGTGCATGGGAGTTGGGTTGATTCTTGAATCTCTTAATCGCTCTCGGAGCATCTCCTATCAACCCAACTTACTTGATTTGATTATAAGAAATTTTGGACAAAATTTTCAGACTGTCGCGGGGACATTGCCACAACTTTGATTCGCGGGCACCGCTTCCATGATTTTCTTAGGATTGGGAAGATTTAAGTTTTTCATAAATTCAATGAAATTGGCTCGATCGCGTCCCAAAAAACGAGGATTAAAGCGTTTTTCTTCTCCAATGGTAGAAACACTCTGGCCTTTATAATCATGGCCAGGATAAACTAAAGTTTCATCAGGTAAATTAAATAGATGTTGGGTGACAACATCATACATTAAACCGGAGTCACCACTTTGAAAGTCTGTTCTCCCACAACCACGGATAAATAGTGAATCTCCTGTTAATAAGTGAGTGCCATTGACTAAATACGCATTATGACTATCTGTGTGCCCCGGAGTCGCGATCGCGTCAATCGTCACATCCCCCACTCGTAACACTTCCCCATTTTTAATCACACCACTGGCACAAGCAACTTGGGCATTTTCCGGCACAATACCCTCACAGTTGGTTAATTCGCGTAGTTTGCCCGTCCCCGTAATATGATCCGCGTGAACATGAGTTTCTAAACAGTAACGTAGCGTCAACCCTAACTCATTAATCAGTTGATAATCTCGCTCTACTTGTTCTAATACGGGATCAACCAGCGCGGCTTCTTTCGTCTGGAGATCCGCAATTAAATAGGTATAAGTCCAAGTGTCTTGATCAAACAGTTGACGAAATAACATCTCTTACTCCCTCCTAGCTATCTGTGGAATCACAGCCCCATCTCTAATTCATCCCAACAATCCGAGCAAAGGCTCCCAGGATGCCTACCCTACAGCAGTTGTTGGATATGTCTCATAGGTTTCGTGATTTCCACATTTTCTTGATATGATTATATAGTAATATGATGTATACGGCAATATATTTTTCCATCAATAAGTTTCTGTGGGCTCACCACAGACATTCATTCTGTCCCATTGTCCCAATTATCGTGTTGATAGGAAGTAATAGCCCATGACAACCTCTCTTGTGCAGGATTCCAACCCCAACGTCACCCAGGATCGCTCGCGCACCCAACATCATCAAATCGTCATAGTTGGGGGAGGAGCCGCAGGAATAACCGTCGCGTCTCATCTTTTAAACCAAGCGCGATCGTTAGACATCGCGATTATCGAACCCTCGGAGAAACACTATTATCAACCGGGGTGGACCTTAGTCGGCGGTGGCTTGATGAAGATCGAGGACACCATGCGAGATCAGAAAGACTTTATCCCCAAAGGCACAACCTGGATTAAAGACTCGGTAACTCAACTGGACCCCGATCACAATATCGTCATCACCCAAACGGGGAAACACATTGAATATGACTATCTTATCCTCTGTCCTGGGATTCAAATTGACTGGCATCTGATTGAAGGGTTAAAAGAAGCCCTAGGTAAAAATGGTGTCACCACTAACTATTCTCCCACCTTAGCCCCTTATACTTGGGAAAGCATCAAGAGTTTTCAGGGGGGAACCGCGATTTTTACCTTCCCCAATACACCAATTAAATGTGGTGGTGCTCCCCAAAAAGTGATGTATATGGCCGATGATGTCTTCAAAAGCAAAAGTGGGGTAGGCACTCACTCTAAAGTAATATTCTGT
Organism: Microcoleaceae cyanobacterium bin_387; assembly: GCA_037440985.1. GTDB lineage: Bacteria > Cyanobacteriota > Cyanobacteriia > Cyanobacteriales > Microcoleaceae > JBEDKD01. The sequence continues at coordinate 1,159 of JBBITB010000104.1, read as the reverse complement.
ACCGCGCTCACCCGACTCTTTGGCGTACCAGAGTATGCTCAGAGCTTAGAGAAAGTAGTGGCACGTCGTGGTATTGATGTGAAATTTCAGCATAACCTCAAAGCCATTAAAGGCGACACCAAAGAAGCTATTTTTACTGTCATTACCGATGAGGGAATAGAAGAAGTCAGTATTCATTACGACATGATTCATGTAACGCCCCCCATGAGTGCCCCTGACTTTATCAAAAAGAGTCCCTTAGCCGTCAATAGTGCAGGGGGTTGGGTGGATGTTCACCCGGAGACATTACAACATTATCGTTATCCTAATGTCTTTAGTTTAGGAGACGCGTCTTCTGTTCCCACCGCGAGAACCGCGGCCGCGGCTCGTAAGGAAGCCCCTGTTTTAGTGAAAAATTTATTGGCTGTGATGGATGGAACCCCTCAGACGGGTAAATATGATGGTTATAGTTGTTGTCCTTTGATTACTGGGTACAATTCCGCGATTATGGCTGAGTTTGATTATGGCTGTCACCCTGCTCCCACCTTCCCTCTCGATCCCGCGAAGGAACGCTATATTATGTTTTTTGCCAAGGTTTATGCTTTGCCCTGGATTTATTGGCATCGGATGTTGAAGGGTAAACCTTTTGAGACTGATTTGTTGAAGCCTTTCAATAAGTTACTGGGGCGTTAAACCTCAGTAGGGGCAAATCCCCCCGTGGTTGCCCCTACCACTGAATTGGGATATGAAATCAGTAGGGGCAATCCCCCCGTGGTTGCCCCTACCACTGAATTGGGATATGAAATCAGTAGGGGCAATCCCCCCGTGGTTGCCCCTACCACGGACGGGAACGGGGGCTAATCCCCTACAGGTAAATCATACTTTCATTCACAATACCTTCGCCTTTTTTCGGGCGGGCACGGGGGCACCGCCCCTACACACCACGGATTTTCGGCCTTTTATCGTTTTTGGCGAAGGTATTGAGGACAGAAACCGGGTTTCTGCATTCAGGAAAAAAAAATTCGGAAAACTCTTGACAACAATATAGCTATATAGTCATATTGTTGATATGAAAGAAAACCAGCAGGGAAGTCCTGCTAGTTTTTGGGACGTACTAGCATTTATTCAATAGACCTCTTGCGAAACTAGAGTATTTCTATTAATTTATCTCGATACTTAA
>JBBITB010000103.1:10541-22022 GCA_037440985.1 Microcoleaceae cyanobacterium bin_387 | reverse complement strand
GAGTCGATGTCGGTTTTGCCGTGGGGGGGGTTGACATCGGTTGAGTCGATGTCGGTTTTGCCGTGGGGGGGGTTGACATCGGTTGAGTCGATGTCGGTTTTGCCGTGGGGGGGGTTGACATCGGTTGAGTCGATGTCGGAGTGGGGGATGGGGCGGGTTGACTCGGAGGGGGACCTCCTGCTAATCTTTCGGAGGCAGGGGAAGATTTTGCCCAAGTTGTTGTAATATTACCGAGACTGAGTAAACCCAGTCCCGCGGTTAATGTTAGTAAAGCAATGGGATGTCTCATTTTCGTACCTTTATGATAAGTTATTGATCAACGATTTTATCCTAATATAGACTGATTCATTTGGATTACTCTTTAAGAAATTTTGTTACCATTTGCCTTGATATAAGTATCGTTTTTAGTGATAACAGCAACCATCAACCAATACTATAAAATAGGGTTTTTCTTTTTGATAAAATCCGATAGTGCTGGGATGGATAAGCCCCGATAAGTAACGGAAATTGCTCGTGAAAAAAATCCACCCTAAGAAACCGGGTTTCTCGGTAAAAATAGATAGTTATCAGGTAACAATATCGACAGAAACCGGGTTTCTTTGCCTTGGGTTAGTATATTGCAAAAAACCGTGATGTTATTGCTTCTTCCCTCTTCCTTCTTACTTCTGCGATATAGCAATCCTAAATTAGGTTGTGAGGAGTTTCGGAGTGGGAGAATCTTCCACGCGTGCGCCGAAATTATTTCAAACTTCCTTCTTCCCTCTTCCTTCTTCCTTCTGCGATATAATGATGTCTAAATTTAGAAGATATGAGCCGATGTTAAGACTTATTACTGACTTCGATGGCCCGATTATGAATATTTCCGATCGATATTATCATGTTTATAAGTTATGTTTAGCGCAAACGCGACGAGTTAAACAACCGATTACGATTTTAACTAAACAAGAGTTTTGGGCTTTGAAGCGATCGCGTATTCCTGAGAGTCAAATCGCGTTAAAATCGGGATTAGATGAAGAACAAGCGGAAATGTTTGTGAAGATTCGTCATCAAAATGCCCATAATATGTCACTTTTAGTTTATGATCAACCTGTGGCTGGTGCGGTGGAAGCTTTACAAACTTGTCAAAAATCGGGTATTGATTTAGTGGTAATGACGATGCGACGACAACGAGAATTAGATGAAGCTTTATATCGTTGTCATTTAAGGAAATTTTTTACTAAAAATCGCCGTTTTTGTATTGGTGATAATTACCATAAAACGAAGGATATCCATGATAAACCTTTGTTGATGGCTAACGCGATCGCGTCTCTTCCTCCTGTGTCAAAAACCTGGATGGTAGGGGATACGGAGGCTGATATTATTTCGGCTCAAAGTCAAGGTATTCCTATTATTGCAGTTTTATCTGGTATCCGCGATCGCGCGCAATTAGAAAAGTATAAACCGGATCTAATTCTGAACAATTTAGCCGAATCTGTCGAATTTATCTTATCAGAAAATTTGTCAAAAGTTGGCTAGGAGGGAAGAAGGAAGGAAGGAAGAAGAAGGAAATAATGAACCACAAAGGCACAGAGGGCACAGAGGAAGAGGGAAGAGGGAAGAAGGAGAAAGAAGGAAATAGAAATAGGGAGCGAGACGCTCCCTATTAGATTCCTAGGGAGCGAGATGTTTGTGCTGAGTGCTACGCACACGCGATGCACAGGCTTTGCCAACCCACTACAGGTTATTTGCAAATGTGAGAGGCTCCCTAGAAATTTCGCTTTCGCCTTCTCCTTTTCCATTACTTTAAAAAGCTGCTTACTAACCAAAGAATTAGAAATGTAACAAGGGTAATAAACTTTTCAGCCGTTAACATGGGAATCGTGATCCCTGACGCGATCAAACCCCCCAATAATAACCCTGTAATTAAACCCGCGACTGTCAATAATACAGCGCGACCAAATTTATTTTCCTTACGATTAAGAAAATAAAGACTTGCCCCTACTCCTAATGCTAAAGTAAGTTGTAAAACTGAATTACTCGCGTCTGGATAAACACTTAAACCACTTAATCCCACAAATACCCCCGCAGGCCAGACAATATCTGGTATGCTCGGAGTATCAATCAGTTTTTGTAACCACGCGGGACTAGAATTAATCGAAGGCGTGGGAAAACTAGGAGGCACCTCCGCGACGCGTTCGGGAAAACGAATCCCCTCTGGGACTTTGATTTTCCCCTCTTGGCGCATTCTTAAACGCTCCATGAGGATAGCATCATAAGCCGTCTCAATCATTTGTGTACGTCTTTGATCCCCGGTATATTGTTGGGTTAAACGTACACGCGCCGCCTGCACTTCCTCAAAGGAAGCATCTTCTGTGACTCCAAGTAATTGATATGGACTTTGCTCACTCATGCTTAACTTAATCCGCTTCTACAAGGGTTTAGGGATGTAGTATTTTGGCTTACTTTACGCTCACTATGCCTGACCATTGCACTTTTTTCAAGTTATCCCGACGGTAGGAGCAAAAATAATCGGGTGTTTGGAATGTGCAAAATGGCGCGATCGCGACTTGAGAAGCTTTCATCCCTAATTGTTCTAATTGTAAGAGATTAAACCGACGGACATCAACTCGTATTTTTTCGGGTTCGGCATCGGCTAAAATTGGTGTCTGCGGTAATTGGTATAAATACTCGATTAACTCATCTCTATTTTTTCTCTCATTATTCGGCGCGATCGTGCTACCCAATTTTTCCACGACATCCAGTGAGACTTGATATACTTCTCCGCTAATCGCGGGACCTAGGGCGACTCGTAAATTTTCTATTCGACTCCCTTGAGCTAGAAATTGCGCGATCGCTTCGGGGACAATCTTACTCGCGGTTCCTCTCCATCCCGCGTGAACCGCGGCCACTTGTCCCGTTTCACTATCGGCAATGAGCGCCGGCACACAATCGGCACTACAAACCCAAACCGCTTCCGTTTCAGCTTGGGTGATAATACCATCCGCTTCGACGTAAGTATCTGAAGATGAGATAACACCATTATCAGCAACGGGTGTGAGATTTCCCGTTTTCACGACAGTATTACCATGAACTTGTTTCACCCGAAAGACTTTAGCACTAGAATGGAGTTCCTGTACTAAATCCGCGGGTGTGCGAGGGGAAAAGTGTTTAGTAAAAAAGCCATGAGGCCAAGGTTCTAATAAACTACAAGTAAGATAAGGTAATCCATCTTGTGTTTGCCATTGCCAAGTTACATGATCTTGTTCTGAGGATAGCTCTCCCACAGACAAGTTTTGTGAGTCTAAAGTCCTAGTCATTACCATCCCTTATGCGGTCAGAGTTCTGTACAATTTAACACTTGATCGGCAAAATAACAGAACTCTTGCTATAGCCATTCCATTTGAGATGTAAATGTGATACGGGATCTGAACCCGTCACAGGCAAGATACCTGTGCCACAAGTTAGTAGCTTGCGTTGCCCTCTGATCGCTCTGAGAATAGGGCAAAAAATATTTGTGCCACCCAACCTGCAATGTTCACTAAATATCCGATTCTCATTCCTTCAATCCCACTTTTACCCGGACTTCTTCCGCTTCCCCTTCTCCCCTGGGTAAGTCCTCAACATTGATCACAAAAGAGCGCGATCGCGCTGTTGCCAGATCCACAATGCCATCAAAATGTGATCAAGAGAGCAATCACTCAGGAGTAAGTTAAGAATTATTACTTAAGTCGAAATACTTAATCAATCAGGTGATATGATTTATTCGCGAAGGCATCAGAACAGAATCCTTAAATAAAACAATAGCTTTTTCCAGATGCCCGACAAGTCTTGATAGGGTATGGGGTGAGGTAGGCCAATTAACTGAGTAACAACCAATAAGACGAATCATCATTGTTGTAGCTCATCCCTAAGCCGAATCAAAAGGTCATCGAAGTGGAGTATCTATGCAGCAAGCATACATTGTTTCAGCAGTACGCACCCCAATTGGTCGCTTCGGAGGTGGTTTAGCCGAATTGTCCCCCGCAGATATCGGAGCCCACGCGATCAAAGCAGCCTTAGCTAAGTCTAACGTACCGCCTGAAGCACTTGATTTATATATTTTTGGTAATGTATTAGGCGCGGGACATGGGCAATTAGTCCCCCGTCAAGCCGCTCTTAAAGCTGGAGTTCCCGCCAGTGTTGATGGTTATCGTATTGATATGGTTTGTTCTTCGGGCATGATGAGTTTGATTAATGCTGCCCGAACTATTCGCGCTGGTGATGCGGATCTCGTCTTAGCCGGAGGCATGGAATCTATGTCTCAAACGGGATTTTATCTCTCCCATCGTGCCCGCTGGGGATACAAGTTCCTCTTGGGGGCCCCAGAGCAGTTGAGTGATTTATTACTTAATGATGGACTTACCGATGCTACAGCCTCCGAAGGAATGGGGGTACAAGTCGATCGCCTCTGTGTCGATCGCGGGGTAAGTCGCGCGGAATTAGATGCAGTCGCGGCAGAATCCCATCTCCGAGCCGCGAGTGCCACAGAAAAAGGCTATTTCAAAAATGAGATTGCCCCCATCGAAATTAAAGTCAAAAAAGAAACGAAAATTATTGACACCGATGAGGGCATCCGTCCCGACAGTAGTGCCGCGAGTTTAGGAAAATTACGTCCAGCATTTAACCCAGAGGGAACCCTCACCGCGGGTAACAGTAGCCAAATTTCCGACGGAGCCGCCGCGCTCATTTTAGCCAGCGAAAAGGCAATTAAAGAATATGGACTGACTCCGATTGCAAAGGTAATTGGGGGCACTTTGGCAGGTGGAGAAACCTGGCGTTTCCCTGAATATCCCGTACACGCGGTGAAAAAACTGCTCGACACTCACAAAATGCAGATATCTGATTTTGATCTGTTTGAAAATAATGAAGCTTTTGCTCTCAATAATATTCTGTTTGAACGGGATTTAAAGGTAGCCCATGATCAACAAAATATCTATGGCGGCGCGATCGCGATCGGACATCCCATCGGTGCTTCAGGGGCTCGTGTTGTTGTCACCCTCCTCAATGCCTTAACTGTAGAGAATAAAACACGAGGTTTAGCCGCGATTTGTCACGGCACGGGTGGCGGAACAGCCTTTGCCGTCGAACGAGTTTAACCAACTATTCCGAGTCAATCTACATCTATCTAGTAATTGATTGACTCTTCAAAAATTGACACAGAAATGGAGAAGTAATTATGGTATCCTTGGGATTAGAAGATAAAGTCATCGTTGTCACAGGTGGAAATCGTGGTATCGGTTCATCTATTGTCTCCTTACTCACCGACTTAGGAGCAAAAGTCGCTTATACCGATGTTGTCATTGATGAAGGCAACACAAAAGGCTTAGGAATTAAAGCCGATGTCACCAGTCTTGAGTCTATGGAAGAAGCCGGTAAAATCATCGTCGAAAAACTCGGTCCCGTTTATGGAGTAGTCGCGAATGCTGGGATTACACGGGATAATTTCTTTACTAAACTTACTCCCCAAGATTGGGATGCAGTAATTAACGTTAACCTTAAAGGAGTTGTCAATACAATTAAACCCTTTATTCAGGGGATGTATGATCAAGAGCAAGGCTCGATCGTCTGTATTAGTTCCATCTCCGGCGATCGCGGTAATGCCGGACAAACTAACTATTCAGCCACCAAAGCAGGAGTTATTGGCATCGTAAAATCCTTAGCACGCGAAGCCGCTCGCAAAAAAGTCCGAGTCAACGCGATCGCGCCCGGTTTCATCAATACAGAAATGACAAAAGCCGTCCCCGATAAAGTTAAAGAAAAAATTTACGAGGAAATACCTTTCCGTCGTTTTGGTGAACCCGAAGATATCGCGTGGGCAGTCGCGTATCTCTTATCTCCCGTCGCCAGCAATTACGTTTCCGGGGAAGTTCTCCGAGTAAATGGAGCCCACCACACCTAATCGGAAAAAAAACTAAAGTAGAAAAAATTTCCGTAAAAACTATTCATGGTTCAAATAGAGATGGTGCTGTAAATTCCCATCTATGATGAACCATGAATCAAACCCAGAGCAATCCCTAATATGGAGGGAAAAATGACCAATTCTAATGTCAATAAAGATCGGACTGATATGGCAACAGATGTTGTCAACACCTGGACAGAAACCGGCACCTTAATGTGGAAAAGCTGGTTTGATTTAATGAATGCAGTCCCCACAGCTACCAGCAGTAGCAATGCCGTTCCCGAATTACAAGATGCCACCACAAGATTTTTAGATAATCGGGAATTAGTCATACGCTTTCTCAAACTATCCGTAGACGCGTGGAAAAATATTTTTCCCAAAATTGAAACAGGAGATGACTGGCAACAAGTCTTAACTAAATCAATTGAACAAATGCGCGATCAATTCAGCAGTTTCTCCACAGGCGCGATGAAAGTCAGTCAGGATACTTCTGAATTATGGCAAGTTTATCTCCAACAAATGCAGAAATTTAACCAGCTTTGGGTAGATCCCTTGGGGGTATTTACCCAAACCTTTAGCCAGGCCGCAACGGGCAAACCTTCTGCTTTAATTGAACTCAATAATCTTTCATGGAATCTCCTCTACGAAGAAAGTTTTGGCTCTTTGATGCAAACCCCTTTACTGGGACTGCCGAGAGAATTTAACGGCAAAATTCTCCAAGGTTTTGAAGCTTGGAGAAATCTCTACAAAGCTAGTATTGATTATCAAGTCGTCTTAGGAGATATTCAAGTTAAATCCTTTGAAGCTTTGATGAAAAAGCTAGTTTCCTTATCCGAAGCAGGAAAAACAGTCAAAGACTGGCGTGAGTTTCAGACAATCTGGAGTGAAGTCGCTGATGATGTCTTTGAAAAGGCATTTTTTGATGAACATAATCTCAAAATTCGGGGTAACTTCTTAAACTCGTTGAATTATTATCGCATTCAACAACAAGAGTTAATGGAAATTTCTATGAAGATGACGAATTTACCCCTTCGCACGGAAGTGGATGAAATTCACAAAAATATGTATGAGTTACGCAAGGAAGTTAAGCGTCTGAAAAAAGTAGTAGAAAAATATGAAAAGAATCAAGCACCATTAGTTGTGGAAAGTGAACCAACGGTGAGTAGTAAACCCTCCAAGAGCAGTAGTAAACCTTCCACTACCGGGGGGGCGAGTAGTTAATTGGGCTGTGATAATACCCAGATTTCCGGCTAATTTGGAAATCCGAAAATTAATCGGGAATTAATGATCAGAAAAAGCCACAAATTGCAACTAAAAAATTTAGGGAGTTATCTCAAAATTATGCTACCTTTTTTAACTCAACTACGCTTTGAAGATGCAGCCCATGAATATATGGACATCTCCAAGAAAGTTCTGAAGGGACTAGACAATTTAAGTCGACTGCGCGAAGAAGATATCGAGAGTGGTGTATCACCCAAAGAAATCGTCTATCAAGAAGATAAAATTATCCTCTATCGGTTTAAATCTCAAGTCGAGAAACCCTTTCCTATCCCTCTATTGATGGTTTACGCGTTGGTAAATCGTCCCTTTATGGTAGACCTAGAGGAAGGACGATCTTTAGTAGCCAATTTGCTGAAATTGGGATTAGATGTTTACTTAATTGATTGGGGTTATCCCACTCGCGCCGATCGCTGGTTGACGTTAGATGATTATATCAATGGTTATGTCAATAATTGCGTTGATTTCATTCGTCAGCAACATAAATTAGACAAAATTAATATCTTGGGTATCTGCCAAGGAGGAACATTTAGCACCTGTTATAGTTCTCTTTACCCCGAAAAAATCAAAAACCTGATCGCGATGGTTGCCCCCTTTGATTTTTATCAGAAAGAAACCCTCTTGAATATGAGGGGGGGTTGTTCTTTGGGCTCTGAAGCGGTAGACGTAGATCTGATGGTAAAAGCTTTAGGAAATGTACCCGGAGAGTATCTGAATTTAGAGTTTTTGATGCTGAAACCATACCAGTTAGGTTATCAGAAGTATCTTAATTTTCCCGATATTATGGAAAGTGAAGATAAATTAACCAGTTTCATGCGAATGGAGAAGTGGATTTTTGATAGTCCAGATCAAGCTGGGGAAACCTATCGTCAGTTTATGAAAGATTTCTATCAAAATAATAAACTGATCAAAGGAGAAGTAATGATTGGGGATAAACGGGTTGATTTAAAAAATGTCACTATGCCAGTTTTGAACCTTTATGCAGACAAGGATCATTTAGTTCCTCCGGTTTCTACCCTGGCTCTGGAAAAATATATATCCTCGAAGGATTATACCGCCCAGGGTTTCCCTGTGGGACATATTGGGATGTATGTGAGTGGAAAGGTACAACGCGATTTACCTCCTACGATTGTTAATTGGTTGAAACAAAGAGGATAATTTTAGCTGCGGTTGCTGCTTAACCATTATATTTGTCAGGGCGGGTTAACCTAATTGAAATTGAAGCAATTGATCAACCCGCCCCCACTGTTTTATCATTGATCTACACTGATCTAACCAATGGAAATTAACGTCAAATCCTTAGTCCCGTCAGGGGTTAAAACCCCTGCCTAAAAGCTAAAGTCCTCTAAAGAGGACTGAAGAGGGCTGGCTGAATACATCTAAAACCTTTGCCAAGCAAGACTTTCAGTGGGAATCAACCTCCAAAGCTACCATTTTTCGCGCTGTGTTGATGCACTTGAAAGCAGGCTGGAAGCCTGAAGTCTGCACCACTTTCATAACAAAAAAACCTCGGAGTATAATTTCTGAGGGATTTTATTATGATTCACAATTTACAGCAGTTTCCTCTGCTATGCAGTAGATATTGATCCCCCTAAATCCCCCTTAAGAAGGGGGACTTTCTTTAGAGCTTGATCGTCCTAAATCTCCCTTAAGAAGGGGGACTTTCTTTGTCCCCCCCTTGGGAAGGGGGGCTAGGGGGGATCTCACGTACCTCATAATATCGAAAAGTGCTGTAATGCCGTCGATCAAAACTTTCATTTTGATACTATTTGGAGGCTGTACTTTTCGCTTCCGATGTTTTCCGCATTAGCTCAAAGTAACCTTCCCAAAATTTCTTTTGGGTTTCCAAGGAAAGCTTAATCGCGGTTTCTTGGGCTTCTAGGTACTGAGTGACTAATTGTTGTTGAACTTCTATACCTTGGCCTAGGTTTTCTGGCACTTTAAAACTATTAGCACTGGGTAGTGTTGAGAGCCATGTGTCAACAAATTTCTTTTGCCACTCGGTAAACTGCTTTTGGTAGTCTTCAAAAATTTTTGTATCCATAAATATCCTACCGCGAAATACCCCATTTTTGACTGAACGAGGAGGAAGATGGGCGGTTTATACCACTTCCTTAGTTTCAAGTCTCGGTTTTTGTCGTGGATAGGGAAACTGAGCTAAACCTATGAGATTTTTCTGAGTGTTTTTTTCCACTGTCATTATCATATCAAATTTGGGAAATTTGATCTTTTGTCGACGGGGAAATTTTCCCTTGGAGATGGCACTAGCCTTAGTTATAATTATGGCACATTATCTGTAGAAAAAAAAACTTTTGACATATCATATATTTTGTAGATTGTCAAGACAGATAAAAAAAATTAATATTTTCCTAATGATTCTGGAGGGGGCATACTAATTGCGTATCGGGGGGTTTGGCTAATGGGAGATCACTTTATTTAACCGCAGATAAAGGCAGAGAAATACAGATATTTTTTGGTATGATTACTGTTTTTCATATTACCTCTATTCTTTTTCCTTTCTGGCACGATCACCTGAGAATTGGGGGTTTGGGTTGACTTTGGAGCGAATCAAGGTTTTGTCGAGAGGGCAGATCACGTCTTAATTTTCTTCTCCCCATACTTTTAATTGCAGATAAACAAAAATCAAGGCAATAATCATTAATAAAGTAGCCGCGGCTGCCGCATAACCGAAATCAAATTGGGCGAAGGCTTGATCATACATATAATAAACTAATAAATTGGTGGTATTTAAGGGACCTCCTTTTGTGATTACATAAACTTGTTCAAAACTTTTTAAGGTGAAAATCCCCGTTGTTACTGTGGCAAAGACTAATGTCGAGCGCAATCCGGGTAAGGTAATATGCCAAAATTGTTGCCCACTATTTGCTCCATCTAATTCCGCGGCTTCATATCTATTGAGAGGAATCGTTTGTAAACCCGCCAGAAATACTACTACATTAAACCCTATTTGTTTCCAAATACTTAATAGGATTAATATGGGCATTGCCCAAGTTGTACTACTTAACCAGGGTATTTCTCCTATACCAATTATATGTAATAATCCATTGACTGGCCCATCAGTTTGAAAGAGCCATCGCCATCCTAAACCTACTGCTACTAAACTGGTTATAGAGGGTATAAAATACGCGGTTCGCAAAATTCCTTTTAGTTTTAAGGTCTTATTTAAGAATACTGCTAGTCCTAATGGTATTATTAAACTGGGTATTACTGTCGCGATTGTGAAATAAATTGTATTTCCCAAGACTTGCCAAAAGTCAGGTGATACTAACAGTCTTAAGTAATTATTTAAGCCGACTAAACGCACTCCCGCGAGGCTAAAACTCCCACTGGTAAAACTTAGATAAAACAGATACGCGATCGGCCCGAAGAGAAATAGGGTTAAGAGCAAAAATGCTGGGGCGAGAAATACCCACGCCGCGATCGTGTCATTATCTAATGCTTGACTCTGCTTCCCGTTAAATGAAATCATTGGTCTTTTAGATTTTATATTTGAGATAGAATCTATTATACTAGAATGAACAGTATTATGATATGCTTAATGCTAAAAATAGTTTTTTTCCTAACGGTATGACTTCTTATTGTGATTCGATTGATTCTACTGCGAGTTTGATTTCCCCTGCGATTCCACCTTTGGAAATCCAGGGAAAATGTTTAAAGTTAGGTGTTATGGCTTCGGGTAGTGGTAGTAATTTTGAACGAATTGCCAGCGCGATCGAAGCGAGGGAACTTAATGCTAAAATTCAAGTATTAATTTATAATAATCCGGGGGCAGGGGTTGTACAACGGGCAGAAAAATTTAACATTCCTACTATTTTGTTAAACCACCGCAAATATCAAAGTCGAGAAGCCTTAGATACCGATATTGTTAAAACTTTTAAAGAATACGATGTTGACTGGGTTGTGATGGTAGGATGGATGCGAATTATTACCCCGATTTTATTAGACGCGTTCCCCAATCAAGTCATTAATATTCACCCTAGTTTATTACCGAGTTTTCCGGGTATTAATGGTGTTGAGCAAGCCTTAAACGCAGGTGTTAAAATTACTGGTTGTACGACGCATATCGCGTGTTTAGAAGTCGATAGTGGCCCCATTTTAATGCAAGCGGCTGTTCCTATTTTACCTGATGATACTCCTGAAACTTTGCACGCGCGTATTCAAATTCAAGAGCATAAAATTATTGTTGCTACTCTCCGGTTAATTGGTAATAGGTGATAGGGGATTGGTGATAGGGGATTGGTGATAGGGGATTGGTGATAGGGGAT
>JBBITB010000103.1:0-10441 GCA_037440985.1 Microcoleaceae cyanobacterium bin_387 | reverse complement strand
GGTGATAGGGGATTGGTGATAGGGGATTGGTGATAGGGGATTGGTGATAGGGGATGATGAAATTTTTGTTGTCCCCAGTCCCTAGTCCCCAGTCCCTAGTCCCCAGTCCCTAGTCCCCAGTCCCTAGTCCCTAGTCCCTAATCCCCATTACCCATCACCCAATCAAACAACTTTTTCTAGGATAACTTGATAGAATTTATGGAGGATATTGACTTTATTGCCAAAGGCAGTTAAAAAAGCATCAACCCCTATTTTAGGATGATTATAATCATGAGGAGCCGGCCAATCATAATCATCAAACATCATCCAACCATTTTTTCTTAATAACCGCCAAGATAATATCGCGTCTTCTAAAACATCACTGGCAATATGAGAACCATCAATGTATATTAAATCATAACTGTTTAAAGGCAGCGATCGCAATACTTCTTGAGACGAGCCGACAATTTTCCGCACCTTGTCTGGATATCCGGTTAACGCGACATTAAAATCAAAACGAGATTCTATGGTTTGGAGTTGATTATTATCATATCCCATCACAGAATGTTCAACACTACCTGCAAAAGTATCAACACAAGTAATTCTTGCCGACGAATGGGTAAGGATATTTTCTAATAACCAACAAGTCGATCGCCCTTCCCAACTACCAATTTCCAGAAAATTCAAACTGGGGACATTCGCAAACTTCTGGGGCAGAAAACTTTTCCAAAGATGGGTATGATAACTAAACCAATCCGATGTAAATTGATAACCTTTTTCGCTAACATGATTAGCATATTCAGAGACTACCGTCTGATAATCCTCTTCTGTTATTACTTCTAAATTCATAAGATTTAATGGTTAAACTTAAGGGACAATTCATGTAAATCTGCGAGGCTCTGAGCCACCGTAAAATGGCTATTTCTTGACGACGGGGTGTTCTAATTTCCAAATGAAACTAGAAAGCAAATTCGTAAAAATATGGGCGACAATAGGAACGAGTAAATTTCCCGTTGTTAAGGCACTAAACCCTAATAAAAATCCGACAATAGTTGCCCAAATCATATAAGGCCACTGTTGTAAACCCCCTAAATGCAAAATCCCAAAACACATACTTGATATGGCTAACCCACTGGGATTAAATCCTAACGCGGATAACATTACTCCACGAAAGAGTAACTCTTCACTCATTCCTGGTAACAATCCTAACCAAATTAAATCCGGCCATAATAGGGGTTTTAGTACCACTTCTAAATAAATATCGGCACTGCGTTGATAAGCCGGCCATACTCGATAAATAATGGAACTAATTCCAGTAATGATGAGCCCTAATGTCAGTCCCCAAACTAATGCTTTTGGGGTGAAAATAACCGGGACTAAAGAAATAGAACTTAGTAATAACCATACCTTCGCGATGACAAATAAAATCACCGCGGTGACACCCATTGCTATGAGCACTTGGGTGCGAGTTAATGGTTCTAATTCGGGTGTTTCAGGGAATTGTTCAGCCACTTTTTGAAGGAAGAATAATGAGGGAAGAAGGATGAGGGAAGAAGGAAGAAGGAAGAAGGAAGAAGTTTTTTTGTCCTTAGAGCCTGCTACACTACGCGCTTTTTGGCTTGTTTTTTACTACTTTCTTCACCTTATATAGCATTTTTTAATGAGATGTAAATGCAGGGTTCAGATCCCGTCACAGGCAAGATGCCTGTGCCACAAGTTTCACTTCTGAAAGGTTAACACTATATCATGGGGGGGGAATGATCCTCCTAGGGGAGATGATCTAAGGGGGAAATCTGAGGGCGCAACGCGGAATGACTTATCCCAGCTCTTTGGGCGACTAATACTCCGATCGCGTCTAAATAAGAGTTTACCTGTATTGCCTTAATCCCTAATTTTTCGGGAGTAACTTTCATTTGAGTTTCATTTTCAGTAACCGCGATAATTTGCACATCCCGAAATTGACTCAAACTCAGAATAGCACTTCCACCACAAGCCGTCGCGGGAATAATTACGCAGTCTACTTGATTAGACCATACTGTATTAGGTATGGGGGATAAGGAAGGGTTAATAGATTCCTGAATATTGGTAATAAATTGAGGGGCTTTACTTAATCCCACTAAGACACAGGGTAAAAAAGTATAACCCAATTCTTCAGCCGCCGATCGCGGTGAGAGATGGGGATCAAGGGGAAGAGGAGAAAGGGCGGGGGCGTGAGCACAGGGAATTTGAAAAGTTTTCACAATCAGATGGCTAATTACGGCTTCCGCCCCTGCCAAGGGATCAACTCCGTGCCCAAGACGATAATTTTCCAACGCGATGCTATCTTCCGTATCGGGAAAACGGGCGACAACCGCGATCGCGTTAGCCCCTCCCCGATGAATTAAGGCATCCGCGGCCCTTAATAAACTATCCGGGTTGCCAATTGTTCCCCAAGACGCGCCGGATTCCGCGATTTGCAATTGCACATTTAAGGGTGCATCTGTGATAACATAATCCGTTAAACTTAATCCTAATGTGGCTCTGACAGCATCTACCGCTTGTAAATGTCGTAATTGTAAATCCGCGTCAATAGCGCGATCGAGAATTAAACCCACCCGGTTTTGTAGTACCGGAGATAACCCCCAATTTCCCGCGGCGAATTGATCTAACCCATAACCTTCTACATACAAGGCATTAGGAATAGGCCAATATAATTGAGCACCATTGAGGACGTTAGGATGAGTAATGAGAGTATCACAAACAGTCGCGATCGCCTTTGCCACGGGCAAAGCATCACCCGCGTAACCCCCAATGGATGCACCAATACCAGTGGGAACAATTAAGACAACAGTAAAGGGACGATTGCTCACGAGTCTTTAAACCCTAACAGCTTTTGGGCTCGATGAAATAGACACAATCCCTTCAATCAAAGCCTTTTGTCTGGGGACATCAACATCAGTAACAGCCCAGCGCAAAGGTTCCCCCTGTTTAGAGAGTTCCGTTTTAATGGCTTGATGGAGTTGTTCGGCTGTATCCGGTAAATCAACTTCCGCAGTAATAAAATGGGTAGTCATACAATGGATTACTCCTTAATAGTGGAAGAGCTTATGAGAGGAAAGAGCTATTAATAGGCTACCTCTAGGATTGGCCAAATTGACGTTTGTACACAATTTCTTCTTTTTCCGTCTCAATTTTCAAATTGGAGCGTGGATAGGCGACACACAGCAGGGCAAAGCCTTCCTTTTGTAATTCGGGACTGACTCCCATACCTTCCTTTTGATCAACAGTTCCCTCTAAAATTTGCGCGGCACAAGTCGTACAGACTCCTGCGCCACAGGATGTTGGTAAATCAATCCCCTTATCGAAGGCCGCATTTAGAATAGTTTGATTTTCGGGCACCTCTATGGTATAGGTTTGCCCTTGATGGTGAATTTCAACAGTGTAAGTTTGGCTCATATTTTGATTTGTAACCCTGACGGTATTGTATCGGGTTTTTGCTCCTATGCTCCAAATTATTAATGATTTGCAACATTTGATTTGAGTTAACCCCAAAAATTGAGTCCCGCGATTGAAATCGTGGCTACACAAACAAAACCCGCCTTCGTGGGTTGAAGATCAAATGAGAACACATTATGTTAATATGTTAATTAGTCCGTGCAGTCGGACTTCGTTGGGTACTTCCTTGGGTACTTCCTTGGGGACTGAGAAATATTAAAACCAATCCTTAATTAATATGTCCAAAATCTTAATCAATCAATTCTACACTAACCTAGATAACCTCATTCAATACGGCGGTTCCCGCAAAGAAACAGCCATCCGTACTGCCTTTCAAAACCTCTTAAACGAATATTGTAAAACGAAAAACTTTCTCCTTCCGAATTAGAATATCGCACAACTTCCGGTAAAACTGTTAATCCCGATGGCACTGTCAAAGATGCCATCCGTTTAGACTATGGTTACTGGGAAAGCAAAGACGAATATGATAATTTAGATAAAGAAATAGAAAAGAAATTAGCCAAAGGTTATCCTAACGATAATATCCTATTTGAGGACTCGCAAACTGCCGTTTTAATCCAACAAGGTGAGGAAGTAATGCGGATTCCTCTGCGAGATGAGGAAAAATTAGACGCGATTCTTAATGCGTTTCTTAACTATACTCGTCCCGAAGTTAAACATTTTCGGGACGCGATAGAAGCCTTCCAAGCTGACTTACCAACTATTTTAGACACCCTGCGAAAAATGATTGATACACAATCAATCAATAACCGCAAATTTCAACAAGCTAGAGATGATTTTTGGCAAGTTTGTAAAGACTCCATTCACCCGGAGATCAGCTTAGAAGATATCCGAGAAATGATGATCCAACATATTTTAACGGAAGATATCTTTATTAGTATCTTTAATGAGTCACAATTTCACCGAGAAAATAATATTGCCCGTCAGTTACAAGAAGTAATAGAAACCTTTTTTACTGGCCCCACTAAACGCAACACTTTAAGCACTATTGAACGTTATTATGCCGTCATTCGTCGCACCGCGGCAAATATTTATAATCATCACGAAAAGCAGAAGTTTCTCAAAGCAGTTTATGAGAATTTTTATCAAGCTTATAATCCCAAAGCTGCCGATAGATTGGGTATTGTTTATACTCCTAATGAAATAGTCCGGTTTATGATTGAAAGTGTTGATTATTTATTACATCAACATTTTGGTAAAATTCTCGCCGATAAAGATGTAGAAATATTAGACCCCGCAACGGGTACTGGCACTTTTATTACAGAATTAATCGAATATTTACCCAAAAACAAGTTAACTTATAAGTATCTTAATGAGATTCATTGTAATGAAGTCGCGATTTTACCTTATTATATTGCTAATTTGAATATTGAGTTTACTTATCAGCAGAAAATGGGTAAGTATGAAGAGTTTGCTAATATTTGTTTGGTGGATACTTTAGATCATACGGGGTTTGAGGGTAAACAGTTAGATTTGTTCGCGATGACGGTGGAAAATACCGCGAGAATTAAACGACAAAACGATCGCGCTATTTCGGTGATTATCGGCAATCCTCCTTATAATGCCAAACAGGAAAACTTTAATCAAAATAATGCTAATCGTTATTATGCAGCTATTGATAAACGGATTAAAGATACTTATATTAAACAGGGAAAGGCACAAAATAAAATAGTAGTTTATGATATGTATGTGCGTTTTTTACGCTGGGCTTCTGATAGAATTAATCAAAATGGTATCGTTTGCTTTATTACTAATTCGTCTTTTATTGATAGTAGAGCTTTTGATGGTTTCCGAAAAAGCCTGCAATCTGAATTTAATTATGTTTATATCCTTGATTTAGGAGGTAATGTTAGAACAATTTCCGGCAAAGATGGTATATTTATTAGTGAAAAGCATACTATTTTTGGTACGGCTGCGATGACTGGTATTGCTATAGTTTTTTTAGTTAAAAATTCTAAATCAATAGGTAGTAAAATATATTATTGTCATCCATTCTCTATTCACGAATTGCGAGAAAATAAGTTAAATTATCTCAAATCAACTGAATTTAAAGATATTGATTTTACTCATATTATCCCCGACAAAAAATATAACTGGATAAATCAAACAGATAATGATTTTGATGACTTGTTAGCATTGATTGATAAAGATGTCAAAGGAGGTAAAGCTGAAACAGCTATATTTAAGTTATTTTCCTCTGGTTTGAAAACTCAACGGGATGAATGGGTTTATGATTTTTCTTGGGAGCGTTTACAGGAGAAAATTAAGTTTTTATCGGAGTTTATCAGCAAACTTTAAATGATGATAATTATGAAGATCAACAGCTAATTAAATGGGATGCAGATTTAACTAAATATTTGGAACGAAAAATTATCAAAAATTTTGAATATCAACAAATTGTCACTGGTTTATATCGCCCTTATTTCAAGCAATATTTTTATTTTGATAAACATTTTAACGGCAGGACTTATCAGTGGTTAAATATGTATAAACTTCCGCAAAAAAATATTATATATGTGTGTCCGGAATTGGTTCATCAAAACAATTTCAGGCTTTAGTTAGTAATTTAATTACGGGTTTGGATTGCTTAGAAAAAACTCAATGTCTCCCATTATATCGCGACACTGAAGACGGCGAAAAAATCGACAATATTACCGACTGGGGTTTAAATCAATTTCAAACCTATTATCAGGATCAAAAAATCAACAAATTAGATATATTTCATTATGTTTACGCGGTTTTACATCATCCCGAATATCGGCAAAAATACGCACAAAACCTGAAACGAGATTTTCCCCGTATTCCTTTTTATGATGATTTTTCTCAATGGGTAAAATGGGGTAAAAAACTCATGGATTTACATATTAACTATGAGACGGTAAAACCTTATAAATTAACCCGTATTGACCTTCCCATAAAAGAACCTCAAAAAACACCAAAAACCCTACTAAAAGCCGATAAAACCGAAGGTAGCATTATTTTAGATGATGTTACCACCTTAGAGGGGATTCCTAAAAGTGCTTGGGAGTATAAATTAGGGAATCGTTGTGCCTTAGAATGGGTGTTAGATCAATATAAGGAAAAGAAACCGAAAGATCCGACTATTGCCGAAAGATTTAATACCTACAAATTTGCTGATTATAAGGAACAGGTAATAGAATTATTAGCACGAGTTTGTACTGTAAGCGTGGAGACGATGAAAATTATTGACTCAATGGAGTAATCAGAGGTATATTTCCGGGTTTAATTTCCCTATAATTTTCTTGATGAAAAACTTAATTGTGATATATCAAAAACCTCTTTAAAACATCTCAAAACCGTCTTTTTTCCAAAAGGGATGTTCCGTTAATTTCCCCTAGGGGGAAGTTGTTTATGCCCTAAGATATAAGGCAAAATTTTCGCAATATTTCTGGCATCATCAATGCCTCGGTGATGGATTCCTTCTAATGTTAAACCGGCTATTTCCAAAGCTTGTGCCATTCCATACTTTTTTGGTAAGCCTTGGGTTTCAGTAAATAACTGTTTGAGGTTGACGTGAGGATAGGCAATAGGAAAGGGGACTTTATGAAACTTGCTGTCTTGTTGAAATTGTTTACGATCGTAGTCACCCCAGGAACCAAATACACCATTTGAGTAACCGGATAGCCACTTTTTCAAAAGCGCGATCGCGTCGGGGTAAGTAGGAGCTTGATCAACTTGTGTTTGAGAGATCGAAGTCAAAGATTTGCAAAATTGTGTGAGACAGGGATAGCGAATCGGTTGAATAAAAGATTGAAATTCATCAATAATAGTAAGATTTTTTCCCTCTACCATAACCGCTCCGATTTCAATAATCTCCATTTCATGCCGTTTGATCGTTCCTTTGTCGCAGCAGGTAGCTTCCAGATCAAGCACCAAATAGTAGTTGTAGTGTTTTAAATTCATCTCAGTTAAACGGAAAATAATAGATTAATCGACAAATCTTGACTTCCCGCGAGGGATAGCTATTTTAAATTTTTGCGGAAGACTTCTCTTGGCTAATTCAAAAAATTTCTCCCTCAAGATTTACTAGAGTTACAGCAAAAGATTAGAGATCCCTAGAAATAATTTCCTAGAATTAGTACCTCATTGAGATAAAATTATAACCTGTTACAAACTCATCCATCTCTTGCTAACTCCTAAACTGATGTATTGCGACTATCTAGTGCAAATTCTCACCGCGGCTGTCTATGATGTAGCCCAAGAAACTCCCCTGGAATACGCACCCAACTTATCGACTCGCCTCAATAATAATCTCTTGCTGAAACGGGAGGATATGCAATCAGTCTTTTCCTTCAAACTACGGGGGGCTTACAATAAAATGGCTCACCTTTCCCCCGAAAGCCTCGCCCAAGGAGTGATTGCAGCTTCCGCGGGAAATCATGCCCAAGGAGTCGCTCTGGGTGCGCGTAAACTGGGATCACGGGCGATTATCGTTATGCCTGTTACAACCCCTCAAGTGAAAGTGAATGCAGTGAAAGCACGGGGCGGTGAGGTGGTTTTACATGGAGATACTTATGATGATGCTTATGCCTATGCGCGTCAATTAGAAGCAGAAAAAGGTTTAACTTTTATTCACCCCTTTGATGATCCTGAAGTGATCGCGGGACAGGGTACGATCGGTATGGAAATTTTGCGACAATATCAAAAACCGATTCACGCGATTTTTGTTGCCATTGGTGGTGGTGGTTTAATTTCTGGTATTGCTGCCTATGTGAAACGGTTACGTCCTGAGATTAAAATTATAGGAGTTGAACCTGTAGACTCCGACGCGATGTCTCAATCTTTAAACGCGGGACATCGGGTGCGTTTGTCTCAGGTGGGTTTATTCGCGGATGGTGTCGCGGTGCGCGAAGTGGGGGAAGAAACTTTCCGTTTATGTCAACAATATGTTGATGAGATTATTCTAGTTGATACCGATGATACTTGTGCGGCGATTAAAGATGTTTTTGAGGATACTCGTTCTATTTTAGAACCGGCGGGGGCTCTCGCGATCGCGGGGGCGAAAGCCTACATCGAACGGGAACAAATTGAAGGTGAAACATTAATCGCGGTTGCTTGTGGTGCAAATATGAACTTTGATCGCCTGCGTTTTGTGGCAGAAAGAGCAGAATTTGGAGAACGAAGAGAGGCAATTTTTTCTGTAGCAATTCCCGAAAAACCGGGGAGTCTGCGCCAATTTTGTGAATGTATTGGGAAACGAAATCTCACGGAATTTAACTATCGGATCGCGAGTGAAAAAGAAGCACATATTTTTGTGGGAATGCAAATTCAAAACCGTGCTGACGCGGTGAAAATTGTCGAAACTTTTGAAGCAAATGGCTTCAAAACGATTGATTTAACGGATGATGAATTAACTAAATTACATCTGAGACACATGGTAGGGGGACACTCACCCCTTGCCCATAATGAATTACTCTATCGTTTTGAATTTCCTGAGCGGCCGGGTGCTTTAACTAAATTTGTTTGTTCGATGAGCCCTGACTGGAATATTAGTCTTTTTCATTATCGCAATAATGGAGCGGATTATGGTCGAATTGTGGTTGGGATACAAGTGCCTCCCCATGAAATGGAAGACTGGCAAGCTTTTCTTGATACTCTTGGTTATCGTTATTGGGATGAGAATAAAAATCCTGCCTATAAGTTATTTTTAGGTTAGGTTTTGAGGTGCGACAGTTGAGAAAAATAATAGGTGATAGTGCATTTTAATGATGTTTGGCACAGAGAAAGCAGAAAAAAGAGAGAGGACTATCGCGCTTCTTCTCTTATCTTAATTTCCGCACCTCAAAATGATAGAAAATACCCTCTTTGTGTCCTCTGTGCCTTTGTGGTTCATTTCATTTTTATCGGGAAAAAATAACCCAGAATAGTCCCTCCGTAATCACCTATCTCCTGTCAACCAAATAGTATCAAGATAATCTATTTTCGCGTAGGGGCTTAAGGCAGAAAGCACTTGTTTTCCGTAAGTGCGATGTAATACTCGATTATCGAATAACGCGACAACTCCTTGACTTTCTCTTAGGGGCGCGATCGCGCATTGTAATTCATTTAACGCCCACGGTAGTAAATATAAACGAAACCAGTCTTTACGTTGTGCTTTATAGTGGGCAACACGCCCCGCGACTAAGGGATTTTCTAATGAAGGAAGCGGTAAAGTCGCGATCGCGCATAAATGAGGAGTCGGTAAATTCCCCTGATGTTGTCGCCAAAATTCCCAACCTGTGACTAAAATACCATTGTCCGATAACTCAGTTTTTTCCACCTGTACCCTCGAACCAAATTCGGAAGCTAAAATAGCTCCTAATTGTGCCTTTAAGGGGACATCCCCAACAATAGACATCTCCCAAAAATCATGTCAATCGCAGGCAGGATGCCTGCGCCACAATAGTTAGTTATTGGAGATGTCTAATTATTACGATTAAACCCCCTACCGATGCACTCATACATAATAATATGTGAATTTCTTGAATTAATACCTTTTGAAATTCTGGGGTGTTGGGCATCGGCACCCCATCGGGGTTAAATTTAATACAGGTGAAATCGGGAAGCCCTAAAGTTTGGGGATAGAATGGAGTAAGACTTACCCAGAAACCGGGTTAGTCGTGGCAAGATTGTGATGATTGTGCGCGATCGTCTGAGGTGAGAAACCTGGTTTCTTTGGTGGTTGTGCCTAAGCAGAGCAAAGTCGAAAAAGATAGAGAGACTGGATAATTTTATCAAAAGTTATGCTGGTATTTGATAATTAGGGGCAAGACTACCACGGACTTAAGTATCAGTCAACACCTCATCATCAAACAACGAGAATTAGTCGAACTCATCAAAACCAGCTAGAAAATCAAACTCATCAAAATCATCAAAACTAAAGGCAGAATTTGAGCGAACATCAACATCAGTATCCGATGCTAATTTTTCCAATATTTTTACGGGTGTCTTAGAATTACCGGCAACA
>JBBITB010000102.1:0-22273 GCA_037440985.1 Microcoleaceae cyanobacterium bin_387 | reverse complement strand
GGAAGAAGGAAGAGGGAAGAAGGAAGAGGGAAGAAGGAAGAGGGAAGAGGGAAGAGGGAAGAGGGAAGAAGGATAATATTTATGGTTTAATATTGTTTGATCGCGCTCTTTCATTTTCCTTGACTGGCTATCTTGATTTTTTCATTTTTGATGGGATTTTCTTGAGGGGACTTTCTCGGTTTTTTTATCTCTATTCTTGATTATG
Organism: Microcoleaceae cyanobacterium bin_387; assembly: GCA_037440985.1. Lineage (GTDB taxonomy): Bacteria > Cyanobacteriota > Cyanobacteriia > Cyanobacteriales > Microcoleaceae > JBEDKD01. Next base: position 22,068 of record JBBITB010000102.1, on the reverse strand, counting down.
TATTTTACATTGTTACATTACTGAGATGACTGACTCCATTGCGACTCGAATTGCTAAAATTGGGGAAGAAATACCTCCTTCCGTGCGTTTGATCGCGGTGAGTAAACAGGTATCTGTTGACGCGATGCGTATCGCCTATGAGATGGGTATTCGTGATTTTGGGGAAAGTCGTATTCAGGAAGCCACCCAAAAACAGGCTCTACTGCAAGATTTACCTGATATTACTTGGCATTTTATTGGCCATCTACAAGCTAATAAAGCTGTGAAAGCGATCGCGCTATTTCAATGGATTCACTCCGTTGATAACTTAAAATTAGCACAACGTCTCAATCGTATGGCCCAAGAATTATCGCGATCGCCTGAAATTTGTCTCCAAGTGAAAATGCTGCCAGATCCGAATAAGCACGGTTGGACAGTTCCCGAATTATTAAAAGACTTACCTCTGCTGAATCAATGTCAAAATTTACAGATAAAAGGCTTAATGGTAATTCCCCCATTAGGCTTAAATGAAACAGAGATATTAAAACTTTTTAAAGAAGCGCGTAACTTGAGGACAACAATTCAAGAACAAAATTGGTCACATATCACAATTGAAGAACTCTCAATGGGAATGTCGCAAGATTACCCTTTAGCCATTCAAGCAGGTGCTACAATGATTCGTCTGGGTAGTATATTGTTTGGCCAGAGGTAATAGGTGAGAGTTAATGGGTAATGGGTGCTAGTTTTTCACCTACCACCGAATACCTAAGAGTTCAATTAATAGTACCATTTTGCAGGGGATCAGATATCCTTGTAGAGACATATTGAACCTAATCAGATTACAGTAGTGTCAATAAGCTGCGACAAAGCCCATAAGGGGGGATAGTCGGAGTCAAAAAAGTCGTAATGGAGCTTACGCTGTGAACATTTTTACCAAGTTAAAGGATTTTGTCGGACTCAATAACGAGCCAGAGTACGATTATGAGTACGATGAAATGGAAGGTGATCGCGAGCCAAATGCCTACCAACCGCAAGAACCACCTGCTGCTATGGCCGCGACGCAAGAGCGCCCTGGTAGTCGTCGGTTACGGGAGCGCATTTCGCCCACACCAAGTCCAGATGTCATAACACCCTCAAGTGGAATAGGAGCAGTAATGAATAATGTGATTGGGATGCCCGGTGCCATTAACGGAATTTCCGAAGTGGTTGTGATGGAACCGCGCACCTTTGAAGAAATGCCCGCGGCTATCCGTGCCCTCAAGGAACGGAAGTCTGTAGTCTTAAATTTAACGATTATGGACCCGGATCAAGCCCAAAGAGCCGTTGATTTTGTTGCCGGGGGTACTTATGCTTTGGATGGTCATCAAGAGCGTATTGGTGAAAGTATTTTCCTATTTACTCCTAGCTGTGTACAGGTGAGAACTCAGTCTGGGGTGGTTCACGAAGTCCCTCAACCTCAAAATCGTCCTCGCGTGACTCCGCCTAGCGCGCCCGTTTGGAATGAGTCCGCTCAAATGGCTCTGTAATCTTTTCGGGAATGGGCAATGGGTAATAGGTTTCTATTTTCAATTGCCCATTTCTGGTTTATGGCTTATTTTCTATAGTTGAATGTGGAAAAATGACGGTAAAATTTGGCATGATTGGCGGCGGGGTAATGGGAGAGGCGATTTTATCGAGGTTAATTGCCCAAGGTATTTATTCTCCATCGGATATTTTAGTGAGTGATCCTCAAGAGCAACGCCGCGCTTTTTTGAAGGATCGTTATGGTGTTAAGGTTATTGCTGATAGTAAGAAGTTCCGCGCCTGTGAGGTGTTGCTTCTCGCGATTAAACCGCAAGTTTTTGATACTCTGATCAGCCAATTAGAGATTAGTGGTGACGCGTCGGCTCGATATGGCATTGTTCTTTCTATTTTAGCTGGGGTTCCTCTTAATAAATTAGAGTCGGGGTTTCCTCGATGTCCTGTTGTCCGAGTTATGCCTAATACTCCGGCTACGGTGGGCGCGGGCATGAGCGCGATCGCGTCTGGTAAATTCATTCTACCGAGTCATTTAGAATTAGCGAAACGTATTTTTCGGGCTGTTGGTGAAGTGGTGGAAGTTCCAGAGTATCAAATGGATGCGGTTACGGGACTTTCGGGTTCGGGCCCTGGTTATATTGCGATTTTAATTGAAGCTTTAACGGATGGGGGTGTTTACGCGGGTTTACCGAGAGCGATCGCGTCTCAATTAGCATTACAAACAGTATTAGGAACCGCGACTTTATTAGCAGAAACGGGGCTTCATCCGGCACAATTAAAGGATCAAGTTACCAGCCCTGGGGGTACGACGATCTCAGGTATTGCCCAATTAGAGCGATCTGGTTTTCGTTCGGCTTTAATTGAGGCGGTAAAAGCCGCGTCTTCTCGCTCTCAAGAGTTGGGTAAGTGATGGGGGATTTGGGAGTGGGGGGGTTTATAGAAATTTATTTAACCGCAGATAAACGCAGATAAACACAGATGCGGTTTTCTTCATCCCTCTTCCTTTTTCTCTTTCTTCCTTGAGGGAACTCTTCATAGGGAATGTTTAAGACGAAACAGGGAATAAATTAGACTTCATCATTTTGTTGAGAATAACGCAGATAAATGTAGATTTTAGAGACGATCGCGCTTTCTGGGAAGGTGGAAAGAAACGCGATCGTTGTTTTTGATTCATTGATAATGTCTGTAGGGAGACAGCAGTGCCGTGTCTGGGGGTTTCCCCTCAGTCTGATTTTTCGCGATCACACCTTTTTTCTCTGAGTAAGTTCATGGTAAAATCTCAGGAAAAATAAACAGGGGCTTTAAATATGAATATTGAAGAAGTATTAAGCTTATTAGATAATGAAGTAATTGCGATAAGAGGAGACGGCTTGAGTTATCAAGACAAAGAGATTATTCGGCAAACTTGGGAGGGACTTGCCTACGATGACATGGAAGCTCTCGGTTTGAGTACGGAATATATTAAGAAAATGAAAGGTCCTGATTTGTGGAAATTATTATCAGAAGTTATGGGAGAAAAAGTCACAAAAAAAAATCTTAAAGCGATTATTGCACAAGTCATCAAAAGACAGAATTATCAGTCTTTTCTCACCAAGGCTCCCCAACGTCAAGATTGGGGAAATGTACCCGATATTTCTGTATTTTACGATCGCGTTTCGGAACTGAAAACCCTAGAAGACTGGATTGTAAAAGAAAATTGCCGACTGGTTGCCCTCTGGGGAATGACAGGAATTGGCAAAACCGCCCTATCGGTAAAATTAGCTCAAAAACTTCAAGATAAATTTCAATATGTCATCTGGCGAAGTCTTCACGATGCACCACCCATAACAGAAATTATTAATGACTTACTCACTTTTTTTTCTAATGAATTTGAGCCGATTTTACCTGAGACATTAGCCAGTAAAATTTCGGCATTAATAGATTTTTTACACCATCATCGTTGTTTAATTATCATAGATGGAATAGAGAACATTTTAGAAACAGGTCAATTCGCCGGGAGATATCAAAAAAAATATCAAGAATATGGTCGGTTATTTAAACTAATTGGTGAAGTGAATCATCAAAGTTGTTGCTTATTAACTTCTTCGGAAAAATCTCAAGAAATAGCTATTCTCGAAGGGAAAACCAGTCCGGTACGCTCTTATAAAGTTAAGGGTTTATCGAAAAATGCGGCTAAGGAATTATTGAGAGAAAAAGAGTTATTTGAAGAACCGGCATGGGGGATTTTCATCGAACGCTATGAAGGGAATCCATTATATCTTAATATGGTAGCCCCGATAATTATTGATTTATTTGATGGGAAAGTGTCGGAGTTTGTTCGGCAAAATACAACGGTTTTAGATGGAATTAAAGATGTTTTAGATCAGCATTTTGCACGACTTTCTCCCTGGGAATTTAAGATTGTCTATCAACTGGCAAATACCGTTTCTCCTCTTTCTATTGAGGAATTACAAGAGAAAATTCCTTCTCCTATATCTCGTTCCCAATTAATGGAAGCATTAAAATCTTTAGACTGGCGATCGCTCCTTGAAAAGAGAAGGGAAAATGAATGCCTTGTGTTTACACTACAAAGTGTGGTAAAAAAATATATGATCAAGCGTTTTGATACTTAAGTTAATGGGTCGAAATAACTATGGTTCAAGAAAAACAGCTCATAAATAATCGCTTTCTGGTTGTGAAACGTCTCAGTCAAGGAGGTTTTGGTGAAACTTTTGAAATTGATGATAACGGAACGCGTAAAGTCCTCAAAATATTACATCATTTTTCCGATCGCGAAAAACAACAAAAAGCTATTACACTTTTTCTGCGAGAAGCGGACGTTTTAATGCAATTAAAGCATCCGGGGATTCCTCATGTCGAACCCGATGGATATTTCACTTTTTCCGAGGGAAATATCACCTGTTATGGTTTAGTGATGGAGAAAATTGAGGGAAAAACTTTACAGGAATGGTTACAAGAAAACTCCGAGCAACCAATTTCTCAAGAATTGGCTATTGACTGGTTAAAACAATTAATCTCAATTTTAGAATATTTACATAAAAATAATTATTTTCATCGGGATATTAAGCCATCAAATATTATGATAAAACCCGATGGAACACTTGTGTTAATTGATTTTGGTAGTGTTAAGGAACTTACGGGAAGTTATCTGGCTAAATTAGTGGAAGATGGGGAAGCTACTAAATTATATACTCCGGGTTATGCACCCAAAGAACAAATAGAGGGAAAACCTCTACCCCAATCTGATTTTTTTGCTCTCGGTTGTACTTTCGTTTATTTATTAACCGGAACCAGCCCGGGAAATATCCCAAGGGATGATTGGACTGATGCTTTGATTTGGCGTAATTTAGTCCCGAATCTCTGTGAAAAATTCGGCGATTTAATTGATGATTTTATGGCGATTCTCCCTACACAACGTCCGAATAATACCCACGAAATTTGGCAACAAATTACGGAAATTGAGTCTTTTATTTTTGTTACCAAAAAATACGAAAAGGTACGGCGAATACCCTCTCTAATCCTTAATCAAAATCTTATAGAAATATCCAAAAACTATTGTAGGGTAGGCATCCTGCCTGCCTTTAACCATATTTTTAGGAGAGGTCTTATAAATATGGTTAAAATAGGGGTAATCGGGGTGGTGTTGGGGGGCGCGATCGCGTTTCGTTTGGCTGCGCCACAGATAGCTCCACAGATAGCTGTATTTTGCAATGATCAAGGCGTGAAGAATCATGTAAATAATCCGTTAGGGATTGCAGAATTGTCCTACAAATGTGCTATCACACTCCAATCAAACTATGCTAAACCTCACTATAATCTCGGCTCGCTTTATCAAGCAGATAAAAAGTTTGACCAAGCCGAAAAAGAATATCTAATCGCCCTTTCTTTTTCGCCTAAATTCGCCCTTGCTTTTAACAATCTCGCTCGACTTTATATGCGGAGAGAAAAATATGAAAAGGCGATACCACTACTCAAGAAAGCCCTAGATTTACCCCAGAGTAACGAGACGCAATACGCATTAAACAAAAATCTGGCTTTGGCACTGCTCAAGCAAGGGCTTAACGAAGAGGCGAAAATCTATGTAGAAAAAGCGATCGCGCTAGATCCACAACGTGCAGTTGCCTATTGCGTGCGAGCAAAATTATTGGCAAAAGAGGGGGGGCATTCCAATGCAGAGTGGGAACAGTGCATGAGAAATGCCCCTAATGACAGCAGTCTCCGAGAAGATACACTTCTTCTTCTGCCTTAGCTCGGAGGAACAGTACAACCTTTTTCCCCATTAGGTTCGTCGCATTTTTTGGTATTATCACTAATGTGCAGTGTTTCGTGAGGAGAATGACTCATCCCTAGGTGGGACTGACTAGACGCGATCGCGCCTAGTATCGAAGTGGACTCCATAAGTATAATGGGTGTGAAAAGTATGGAAATCAAGACTGGGTATTTCATCTCGCGTCTCTCTGAAAATCTTGGGTTGACAGAGGAGAATTGCGAGTTAGGCCTAACTGCGTTTTGTCTCCATACTCACAGTAAAAAATTGATCCTCCAACAAGGAACCCAACAAAACCAACACAAGTTGGGATTGTTTAAATCCCCTCTTCTCGAATGTCGGATCTCGCGTCTGAAATTTGTTACTCAACATGAAATGGGATAATTGCTAATGACAAATACATCAAGACAACTTTGCCCAGAGTGTATAGATGCAGAAAAGAAAGAAAAACTAGACATCCAGTGTGTTTTGGATAAACTAAAATCCCAAAAAAAAGATAATCTTTCCCCTTCTGAAACTCGCTATTTATGTGCATCTTTATGTGGATTTACTAGATATCAAGTAGCCTTCTTGCTTTCTGAAAAGAGAATGCCGACACTAGAAGAACTCAATCGTCCGAATCCAGAAATGGAGAAAAAGACTAGATATTTGAGCTCCGAAATGTCAGATAAAGTGCATCTTTATGTTAAAGAGTTAATGGGCATACAGGATGAAGGCAGACGTATTCCTCCCTGGTCACAAGTCGTCTTATTTTTTCAGAAACAAGGATGCAAGAAAAATGAATTATTATCTAACTCACCAGAGCAAAGGTATTTATTTATAGTTAGAGTCCGAGGAAATCAATCGAAAAATGAGATTGACCAAGCGTTGAGAAAAAATGGGATAGAACTAGAAAAAATTGAGAGGTTAGAAAATGCAGAATAAAATGAGCAACAGTCAACCGGAAAATCTAAGTGATAGCACCTTATTTATTTGTGAAAGTTCTCAGGCTGATTTTTACCGAATTTTGGAACTATTTGAAGAGGGACAACTTAGTGACTTACTCGGTATCGAAGTGTTGGATGTAGGAGCTATTCTTGAATCTCAACTGGTAACAAAATCAAAACCAATTATCAACTTGAGTCAATGGTTACAGAATAATTTTAGGGAAGCAATTCAAGCAGGATGGCAGACACTTCAAGAAATTTTTGCGACAACAACATTAACACCTGCATTTAGATCTAATGCCGTGAAACGCGCTAAACCGATCCAATTACCCGACGATCGCGCCTTAGCCTTAATTCTCGATCTAAAACCCGCCGACAACCAAGAAATCAGCACAAATTTGGGAGTCTATCCCATTGGTAATCAAACTTATCTGCCCGAAAATCTCAAACTCACTGTCTATGAATCAGGAGAAATTTTAGCAGAACTTTCAGCCCCAAGCCAGAGTGAGGGAATGGTACAACCGTTATTCTTTTTACCTGGCGAACAATTCACAGTCGAATTACTTATGGGGGATTTCATCTATAGAGAAGATTTTGAAATTTAATCAGAGGGCAGGGGAAAAAATGGCTGTAGTAAAATTAGTCTTTTTCAAACTCAAAAATGGTGACTTTAATCAGGGATTTGACGTCACTCTACGAATGACACAACCTCACACTTCTTCTTTTATCGAAGTTGATGGCCGGCTTCCCTGTGCCCCACATATTCCCGAACTTTATCAAAATTGGCGCAAAGCCTATTTAAAGATGGACTGGTGTTTTCGGGCAAGAAAGGAAGAGCCTATCCTCAACGTGGCTGGTATTCTCGAAGACTGTCAGGCTTCCTCTCAAAAATTAAGAGATAGTATCAAAAATTGGCTGAATTATTCCCCGATACAGGAGTTTCAAAAAATCAGAGAAGCCTTGTTGAGAGGAGAATTAAAGAGAGAAGAAGAAATTAAGGTAATCCTTCAAACTCAGGATGATTTACTCAAGAAACTCCCTTGGTTAGAATGGGATTTATTTTCCGATATATATACCCAAGCTGAAATTGTCTTGAGTCCACCGGAAAACTCAGTTATTCCCAGAACCTACACCCCAGAAACTTCTAAATCTCACATCAAACTGTTAGCTATTTTGGGTAATAATGAAGGGATTAATATTGAGGAAGACCGTGCTTTTCTCAATAATTTACCTTATACAAAACCCGTCTTTCTCACAGAACCGAAACGAGCAGAATTGAGCGATAATCTTTGGGAAAAAAACTGGGATATTCTATTTTTTGCGGGTCACAGTTCTAGTGATAGCTGCAATGGTAATATTGATATTAATCCCCATGAAAAACTCCCCCTGAGTCAGTTAAAGCGTGGTTTAATACGCGCAATAGAACGGGGTTTGCAGTTAGCAATTTTTAATTCTTGTGATGGATTAAAATTAGCTGAAAATTTAGCCGATTTGCACATTCCCCTAGTAATAGTCATGCGAGAACCTGTACCTGATCTTATGGCACAAGGGTTTTTAAAATATTTTCTCAGTGCCTATTCTAGTGGCGAATCTTTATATATGGCCGTAAGGAAAGCACGCGATCGTCTGGATACAGAAGGTTTAGATCAGCAATTTCCGGGTGCAACTTGGCTGCCAATCATTTATCAAAATCCTACAGTAGAACCTCCTACTTGGAAAGGGTTTCTTCCCCCTCCCAGATGGAAGCTCGATCGCGTCTTGAGTGCCCATCAAGACATAGTAAAAGTAGTCGCGATTAGTCCCAAAGGCAACATAATGGCCAGTGGCAGTCTCGACAAAACCATCAAACTTTGGAACTTACAAACAGGAGAATTCCTCCACACCCTCACAGGGCATTCAACAGCAATAATATCCCTCGCGTTCAGTCCCGATGGCAACACCCTCGCGAGTGCAAGTAACATGGAATTACTCAACGGCGGCACAATTAAATTATGGAATGTTAACACCGGAAACCTGATCGAAACCTTGGGAAGTTCTCCCATTTCTCTTCGTACTAGCTGTCTAGCTTTCTCCCCAGACGGACAAACTCTCGCGAGTGGACAGATTGGCGTGACAGCCCTTTCTTCTATTATTAATCTCTGGAATCTCGCGACTAACAAAATCCGTTCTAAACTGACGGGACACGGTTGGGAAGTTAATTCCCTCGCCTTTAGCACCGATGGACAAATTCTCGTCAGCGGTGCAATGGATTGTTCTATTAAAGTTTGGAATTGGCATCGAGAAAAACTTCTTTATACCCTAAATCGACCTGCTCCTGATGACTTCGTTGCTTCTATGGTATCTTGGTTCGATTCTTCTGTCGGAATAATTTGGTGTGTTGCCATTAGCCCTGATAATTTAACGATCGCGAGTTGCGGTTCCGATCAACCGATAAAACTGTGGAATGCCCAGACAGGAAAAGAAGTGCGTACCCTCACTGATCACACTGATACTGTTTATTCTCTTTCCTTTAGTCCCGATGGTAAAACCCTTGCCAGTGGTAGTGCAGATAATACTATTAAAATTTGGAATTTTTACACAGGAGAACTGTTACAGACGCTCGAACATTTAGGCCCGGTAAAATCTGTGGCTTTTAGTAGTGTAGATGCTAAAACTTTAGTCAGTGGTAGTGCTGATAATACGATTAAAATTTGGCGTTTATCTCCTTAATATTTAGGCAAATTTTAGGCAATTTTTATGCGCGATCGTGCTGTCTGTCGTGTAGGGACACGGCACTGCCGTGTCCCTACCCTATGGTATAAGAAACCGGGTTAGAGGGTAAGTCTTGTCCATAATAAGACTGAAAACTCCGTTGGGTTAATAGCAACCAAGAAACCCAACCCCCCAAAATTTCTTAGTACAATAATTCAGCCTTAGTGAAATATAAAGGTGGCAAACTGTAATAATTAAACCCACCCCGTTCCGTTACAGCATACTCAATTACCATACTTTTCGCCCCTGGAACATCCACCGGAACCGAGATAATTTGCTGATTTTTCCCGTATCTACACTCCCCGGCCCAAAGCAATTTTCCATCAAAGGAAAGCCTGACAAGATAAGTCAAATTGCTATCACCAGCCGTTAAGTCTTGTAGTCCAAATTGTAATAACAGTGCTTTCTGGGAACCATCTAACTCAAAACCAACTCGTTGTTCATTGGTATTTCCACTTAAGCGAAATACAGGCGAATATAACTGACTACCAACTAGCAATTTCCCTTGCATAAAGCGGATATAATCTTGCCCAGAAATCACCATACTTTCAATCAACAAACTAGCTTTTTGAAACCGACTCAAATCAGATGGTGGTGCTTTGAAGCCTTGAGATGGAAAATAGCCCGGAAGCTCACTATTTTTAGATATAGTTGAACTGCTACTTGGTGAAGACGGGGAAGTGCTTGGTGTTGGACTACTGTTTAAATTTCCCGTAGGAGTTACAGTGGGCTGAACCGATGATATAGTAGGTGAAGGTGTCGGTGATGAAAGGCTAGATGATGTTGGTGATGGCGTGGTTGATGAACTTGGCAATGAACTTGGTATGGGAGTAGAATTGTTGGCAATTTGTTGGGATTTTAGGAGATCGGATGTTAATTTATATCCGGTATATAAACCGCCTAAAAAACCGACTAAAAGTGAGACTAAAATAATCTGAAATAGTCCACCCGTTCTATTTTTATTTCCGTCATTGTTATCGAGATGGGAGAAACCTTTTCGATCTTGTTGACTCATGGCTTTAATCCTTTTAACTAATAATAAATCTCAACGGGTAACATCTACTAACTAATTGAATTAACTAATTGAGTAGGTTTCATATCATAAGCCGCGATCGCGGTTTTGGGGAGAGTAGAAAAAAACGCGATCGTTTTTCTTGGAGAAGAGAGACTTTTGGGAGGTAAACCGCAGATAAACGCAGATATCTACAAAGATACGCGTCTTTGTTTATTTTCCTAAAAGTGATATCATTGAGAGTATATTTGTTCTGAGGCACGCGATACTTAAATAACGACAAAATCTTTAGAATTTAAGGATGTCGCGATCACTCCATTTAATAATGCTATCACTTCACCTGTGCTTTTTACGCGAATAGAGGTTGTGCCATTATCTACTTGACTAATCCCTAATTGATTAAATGTCAAACCTCCGGTTAATCCTATTACATCTTGTCCCTTTTGAAAATCACGAATTGTATCTAGTCCCGAATTAGAGGCCAAAACAAAAGTATCGCGTCCTAAACCACCCTCTAAAACGTCTAATCCTTGACCTCCATAGAGGAAATCATTTCCTTTTCCACCCGTTAATGTATCATTCCCTTGACCACCGGAAAGGGTATCATTGCCCGCGCCTCCGATTAACTGATCATCGCCTTCTTTTCCTGATAAAGAATCGTTGCCTTTATCTCCGCTCAAAATATCATTTCCTTTGCTACCGTCAAGGGTATCATTTCCCGTACCTCCGAATAAGATATCATTTCCATTGCCACCTACAATATAATCATTTCCTCCATTTCCATAGAGACTATCTTGCCCCCCTAAACCCGCGATCGCGTCATTGCCTCCTAATCCATTAATGATATCATTGCCATCGCCTCCCGTGAGGGTATCATTATTATTAGTTCCATTGATCAGCACTCCCGTAGAAACTGAAACCGTCTTGGCTCCAAAGACAACATAACTCTTTCCTGCATTCTGTTTGTCATTAGGAGATGCCAAGGGCGCACCAATAATTAAATCATTAATGCCATCACGATTAATATCTCCGGCACTACTGACGGAAGCACCTGCTTCTTCTCCCGCTTCCGTACCATTCCAAACTAATCCTGTGGTGCTATTAATATCAGCTAAATTAACAACAGCAGGTGATGTTCCCTGTTTACCAAATAACGCGTAAACTTTACCGGCAAATTCTTTGCCATCGGGAGAGGCTCCGGGTGCTCCCATAATTAAATCATCTATTCCATCTCCATTGATATCGGGGACTGTCGCTAATGATTCTCCTGTCTTATCTCCGGCATTAATACCATTAATAATAAACCCGTTTTTACCATTTAATGTTGATAGATTAATTGTGGAGTTAAATGCTCCTGCTTTCCCAAATACTACATAAATTCTACCTGCGCTGGTTTTACCATTCGGAGACGCCTTGGGTGCTCCTATAATTATATCATTAATGCCATCTCCATTAATATCTGCGCTAGTAACGGCAGTTCCCGTGGCTTCGTTGGCATCAATACCATTAAGGCTAAAACCATTACCATTGAGTGATAATAGGTTTAATTGTGATTGCCATTGTCCGGGTTTACCAAATACTACATAACTTCTACCTGCTCCCATTTTACCATTAGGAGAAGCATTGGGGGCTCCTATGATAAAATCATCTACGCGATCGCCGTTAATATCGCCTAATTTACTCACCGCACTACCGGAAAATTCATTGGGAGTAATACCATTAATAACAAAGCCATTACTACCATTAAGAGTGTTCGGATCTAATTGGCTTGGCCATCCCTGAGATTTGCCAAAAATAATATATGTTTTTCCCGCGCCACTTTGAAGATTTGGAGAGGCAAAACGGGAACCAATAATAAAATCATTAATCCCATCGCCATTAATGTCTCCCCCAGGACTAACCGCGGAACCGAAAAAGTCTTCCGGTTGTGAGCCATTAATCACAAAACCATTTTTTCCATTGATTTGAGAGAGATTTATATTGGTAGTTGTGCCACTATTACCAAAGATAACATAGGTTTTTCCTGCCCTTATTTTGGTATTGGGAGACGCGGATTCTGCTCCGATGATAATATCATTAATCCCATCACCATTAATGTCAGTTAATGAGGTAATATCATTGCCTGAAAATTCATAACCGATATTATCATTAATGACAAAACCCTGAGTTTGTTTGATATCAGAAATATTAATTGTCGCGGGAAATGTACCCGGTTCTCCCAAAACGACATAAGTTTTACCTGCATTAGCAACTTGATTGAACGCGGCAAAGGGACTACTTGCCATGAGATCATCAACACCATCGTTATTAATATCTCCTGCTTTGCTGACGGCACTACCAAAGCCTTCATTGGGGTTGCTTCCGTTAATGATAAAGCCGTTACTACCATTGAGGTTAGAAAGATTATTCGCGATCGGTGTCATAATGATTTTAAAGGAGAAATGATGTTTTAATTACTGGCATGAAATATTATAACTCTATTCTTTAGACATCTGGAAAAAATCGGCTCAATGGCAGGAATCCTGACTACCCTACAGTAGTTTATAGAGATGTCTTTTTAAGGTGCTTTTTCCATAAGATTAATTAAAGTCCGAGCCCGATCGCGGGTACTTTGATCTAAATTACGATCACGTAACCAATTCAACGCGGGGCCCCGTCCATCCGTCGCGGCAATAATTAACGCGTTCCAAATTTGTACCTCCGGGCGATCAGGTGTAATTTGTTCTACCGTATCAAGACGTTTTTGCAGTGGATTTCTTTCCTGTTTTAATAACTTCGATACTTCCAAACTCTTATTGGTTTCCGCTTCAAAAATATCTAAAGCTTCTTTCCAACGGGCATCTATTAAATTAGCTAAAATCTTTTGACTGGGATTTGATAAAGACGCGATCGCTTGTCCTTGAGTGATTTTAGAATGAAGGCGAATAAAATCCATTTGCCCTTGGGCTTTAACCGTCCAATTTCCTTGATATTTTGCCCGAAATGTGGTTAATTTATCAAGCGCGATCGACCATAAACCATTACGCGCTAACCAAAGCGCGTGTTTATAACCTTCATCAGATAACGCGGGTTCATCTAATGATAAACTTGTTAATTGCACTGGATTAGGTGTAAAAGGACGAGGTTTCACTTGATAAACGCTAAATAAAGGATCTAAACCTTCCGTGCGATCAATTACTAATTCCGGTTCCCCTTCCCGACTTATTTGTTGCCAAGAAGGGAGACGTTCCCCACTAGAAACCCAATCTGTCAAGGTGATAATATGATAATATTGAGGATTATAATGAAGGAGTTGACCATAGGTGATTTTACTATTATTTTCTGTCTTTTCACCACTAATAGTTAACCAGGCGCCGATACCAGGACCTTTTCCTTCAATTAAATTCGTCTTAGTTAAGGGAACGGATTTATTGGAACCTTGAATACCACGAAAAATCGGCATAGATTCGACAATAAAAGACGCGGCAACTCCTTCGACTGGATATTGATTAACTAAACGATAATATTGCGCTCCATTGGGATCTTGTTGAGGATTGGGAACCGATTCATAGACTCGTAATTCAATGATTTGGGGACAAGCTTTTGCACATATTAAACGAGAAGCATCATTTTTATTGACTAATACAGGTAATAATAAATCCGAGGGAAGTCCGGCGAATAATCCTCGTTTTGCTTCTGATTTCGGAAGCGCGATCAGTTTCCCCACGACAAAGCCAGATTTTTCCAAACTTGATTGAATTTGCCCTAAAGTTTGAGCTGATCCTTTCAGGGGAATAGGTATTTGTGTCCACTTAGGTAATTTCTGATTAATAGATAAACCTAAATCAGGATCAAGAATCAATTGCACACTTAACCATGTACCGAGAGCGAGTAGACTCGTACCCCCAAATAAAATACCCAAAGCTGTCCATTGCGCCAACCACTTTAACCAAGGAATAGATGTCGCACTTTTCGGTTTTTGGGGGCCTTTGGGAGTCGGGCTTGGGGGAAGTAGTTTTTGAGTCGTTTTGGGAATACGTCGCCGTGACTTTTGAGGTTGAGGCACGATCTTTGTTTTTGAGGGATCACCTTTGACAACGTTGCCCGAAGGGTTAATTTTAGGTTCCATCATCGAGTTTTGGGTTAAGTTTGAGATGGCTAACAGTGTGATTAGTATTGTGACATAAAATTTGGCGTTATGTGTAGTATCAAAGATAAATTTGTGATAAATCCTGTCCCAATGACAGCATTAAAGGGTTGACGACAAAACCTTGATTAATATTTTTTTTGCCGCAAGGGAATTTCTATGATAAACTCCGAGCCTTCTCCTACTGTGGATATACAACGGAGGGAACCTTTATGTTTTTCCACAACAATTTTATAACAAATGGCTAATCCTAAACCTGTACCTCTGCCTACGGGTTTTGTCGTAAAAAAAGGATCAAAAATGTGTTCTTGAATAGATTTACTTATGCCACAACCATTATCCATGATTTTTAATAACACGCGATCATGTTCATCGGGAAACACGGTACGAATTTTAATCTGGGGAAATTCACCTAACTCTGTTTTTTCTTTTGTCCATTTTCCCTGTTGCATCGCGTCCTCTAAAGCATCGATCGCGTTATTCAATAAATTCATCAAAACTTGATTAAGTTGTCCGGCATAACATTGAACTGGGGGAATATCACCATATTCTTTAATAACTTGAATTGTCGGGTAATCATTTCTATTTTTTAAACGACTATTTAAAATTAATAAAGTGCTATCAATACCCGCATGAATATCAATAGATTTCATGTCTGACTCATCCAGACGGGAGAAAGTTCTTAAGGAGCGCACAATTTCTTCAATGCGTTGAGATCCGACTTTCATAGAGTTCATCAAATTAGGTAAATCTTCGATCAAAAAATCTAACTCCATCGCGTTGATCGCGTCTTGAATAGTCTGGGGTGGCTGAGGATAATGTTGTTGATAAAGATTAATTAATTGCATCAAATTATTGGTATAAAGTTCGGCATGAATTAAATTACCAAAAATAAAATTAACAGGATTATTGATTTCGTGGGCAATGCCCGCGACTAATTGACCTAATGATGACATTTTTTCACTTTGAATTAATTGGGATTGGGTTTGCTGTAACTCTCGTAATGTTTTTTGTAATTGACGACTTTGAGCTTGGGCGACACGTGCTTTTTGACGAGTTTCTTCGTAGAGTTCAGCCTGATTAATAGCAATTTCCAATTGATTAGCAATAGCTTGCATTAAATGAATTTCATCTTCACTCCAGTAACGGAGATGACGAGTCATGCTAATAGAAAATGCACCCATTTTACCGGAATTTGTAATAACAGGAATACATAAGAAAGAAGCATAATTTAAACTCTCTAAAAAATAGCGAAAACGATAATCAGAAATGGCTTTTACATCCGAGACTTCGATTAATTTTACTTCGATTAATTCTTGGGGAAATATTCCCATAAATTCGACGGGATAATCACCTAAATTGGTTAATAATTCTGGATAACGAGCTTCTTTGACGGCTTCCCAAATATATTGTTCTGGATGATACCACAGAAATAAACAGCGATCGACTTGTAATAAGTGATAAATTTCTTGACAAAGGGTTTCTAAAATCGGATCGATTTCTAAAGATTGACGAATTTGTTGGGTTAATTGATTGAGTAATTCAGCCCGACGTGCTAAAGCCCGAAAACGAGATTCACTTTCCCGTAACGCATCTTCTGCCCGTTGACGATCAGTAATATCAAGGGCTAAAGAAGCTAATCCAATAATATTCCCTTGTTCATCGACTAAAGGATTATTATACCATTCACAAATAATAATTCCTCTATCTTTGGTGAGATTTTCATTAATACTATGACTTGCCTCCCGATTTTCAATTAAAGTCCCGCGTATTTTATCCATATCCTCTCGTAAATATTCAGGGATAATTAAGTCAATCCAGCGATGCCCTAAAACTTCAGTTGTTTTATAGCCAAAAATCCTCTCCGACGCGGGGTTCCAAGCCACAATTTCCATATTAGTATTCCATTCTACCAAGCCCATCGGTGTTTGTTGAACCAGGAGGGAAAGACGTTGGGTGAGGGCGTTTTTTTCTGCCTCTTGACGCTTACGATCACTGATATCCATACCATAGAAAATAATCCCTAATGCTTGACCTAAATTTCCTCGTTGTAAAGATAATAATAACCAACTATCAAAGATTTCTCCTGACTGGCGCAGTCCTTTAATTTCCCCTTCAAAATTTCCAGTTTGAAAGAGACGTGGTAAAATTTCTGCTAGGAGAAATTGATGAGTTTCTTGAGGATGAATAAATGTGATAGATTTACCGATCGCGTGTGGAGATGTATAACCATATAATCTTTCCGCACCTTTATTCCATCCTGTAATAATTCCAGCTAAATCAGTGGTAATAACAGCATCGCGCATTTGTTCGATAATTTGCGCTTGTTGACGGAGGGTTGCTTCTGCTAATTTACGCTCGGTAATATCAGTAATAATGGCAATTAAACCAATTATTTTACCCCCTTGATCCTTAATCGCGTCAGCACGAATAAAGACATCAATAATATAACCACTACGAGACTGCATTTCAATTTCGCCGCTCCAAGAATAACCCCGCATAATCGTACTAAAGATTGCCTGCATAACCGCCGTATCTGTAAAAATTTCTGAGATCCCACCCGCGTTATTAAAATCTTCTGGTGTCTCATATTCAAACAGTTGGGAAAAGGCACGATTATGATAAATAGGAGTTGCGACGGCATCGGTGATCGCGATCGCGTCCGCGGCAGATTCCACAGCTTTACTAATGCGTAATAAATTTTCTTCGTTGTTTTTCCTTTCCGTAATATCAATAATAGCCCCGACAAAGCCAATATTTTCACCAAATTCATCCTTTTCTGCCACCGCTTGGCCTAAAACCCAAGTCAATTTTTTATGTTTATTAATAAATCGATATTCCGATAAAAAAGGAATATTATTGATCACCGCATCTTGCCAAGTATTAAAGACACGATTTCGATCTTCTGGATAAATAGCTTGAACCCAGCGATCCCCTAAAGTTTCTTCTAAAGTCAAACCCGCAATTTCTAACCAACGTTCGTTAACATAGATACAATTGCCTATAATATTAGTGCGGAAAATACCAACAGGCGCGACTTCCGTTAACGTTTGATATTGACGTTGACTTTGACGTAGTTGTAACTCGATCTCTTCACGTTGACTAATTTCTACCTCTAATTTTTTGATACTCTCCCGTAATTCTAGTGTACGTTGAACGACATTATTTTCTAAGTTTTCTAAGTTTTTTTGTAACTGAATTTCCGTTAATTTTTCTTCGGTAATATCTAAGAGAATACCAAAAAATGAGACAAGTTTTCCCCCTTGAATTTCCGGTTGCCCTTGTAAATCAAGATAACGAATCTCACCATTATTACAAACAATTCGATATTGGCATTGAAAATGTGTACATTCATTTACCGCGTGCAGAAAAAGACTTTGCCACATTTCAAAGTCTTCAGGATGAATCATCCGAGTAAATTCAGCAAAACTGGGACCGAATGGATTTACATCTAAGCCGAAAATGTGAAAAGTTTCGTCGGACCAGGTGATCTTTTCTGTAGCAAATTCATATTCCCAATTACCGATTTTTGCCAGAGTCTCTGCTGCTTTTAATTTCGCTTCACTTTTTTGTAATTTCGCTTCGGCTTGTTTCCGTTCTCTGATATCTTCTAATAATACCAGGAACTCTTGAGGTTTTCCAGCATTATCTCTGATCAAAGACACGATTTGATGTATCCAAATTTGTGAATTTTCTGTATTAATATAGGATTTTTCTAAGGAAAATGAGTCAATTTTTCCAGCTAATAATTCTCTAATTTTTTCTCGTTCAAGTTCTTGTTTTTCTGGTGAATCAATCGATTTAAAGGTGACAGAGCCGGATAATTGCCCCGGTTGATATTTGATTGTTTCACAAAACTTTTGACGTGATACATTTACCGTCATCAGGGTGACGGGGTAGGCAGAGAGAAATGGACAAAATAATTCTGGGGGTAAGGAAACATCCATAGAAAATCCTTATACCTTGGGTGTGCAGGATGGTTTTTTCGGGACACTCTGTGTTACTCGGACTTTTAATTAATTCTCTTCGGAGAGTTTTGGCTCTGGAACATTTACAGATAATTATATCAATTGTGGGGGCAAGAATGACAACTTTTCGTAAATTTTAATAAGAAAAACTTTTCCTCATTATCCGGTTGATCGCGTTTCGTCTCTTATGTTAATTTTTCTTGACTTACACAGCGATATTTGTTACAATAATTATTAATAGGTGAAAAGTGACGGGTGATAAGTGACTGGGAATCCCATCCCCAATCGCTTATCCCCAATCCCTTTATTTAACTTGACTACCGTGAGAACGGGGATCGGTACTACTAGATTTAGGAGCAGAAACAGGGGGATTAAAAGCAGAAACTTGTCCCGTAGCATTAGCATAGGGGAGAGAATTGCCCACGATTAACGCGTCTAAATTGGCTTCTAAAATTGGTCTGGGTACTTCACCAATTGTTTCCGCGATCGCGCTCCCTTGAGGATTAAAAAAAACAAAATGAGGAATGCCATCGACACGATATTTCATAATTTCTGGCAACCATTTAGTATTATCGACATTAAGCATGGCAAAATTGAGACGATCTTGGTATTTTTCTTTAATTTTTACCATTTCGGGAGCCATCGCTTGACAACTGGTACACCAATTAGCATAAAATTCTAATAATGTCGGTTTTTGATTAGTTAACGCGACATCAAAAGGTGTAGATTGTTCGGCTAATTGCGAAAGTGAACTCGTAGGAGTTTGAGTATTTAACCCGAAAAAGAGGGCTAGAGAAAGCACGATCGCGGCGAAAACGATCAAGAAATTTCTCAGACGTGCGGCGACATTTACACCGGCATCAGGAGTATTAGTCGTAGGAGGAGAATTAAGAGAATTGTCGGGCATAAATCAGATAATAATTGCAGATTTGTTGAGAGTTATTGTAGCATAAACTGACACTTTTGTAATCTCGGCGGTCCACAATTTCCCGAAAAGGGATGCGATCGCGATATTGGGGGATCCCTGGGGAGTCAAGAAATTTTAATCGACGAGAAGCCTTGACGCGATCCTCAGAAAGTTATAAATTAACTTTTACATGGGTTGTTTCCTTCGCGAAAAGTGCATTACCGGGTGTTTCGCCCAAGTTATTTCTACTAATTTATAATTTTATTAAACCAGAAAGAATGTGAATATTAATCTCTGTCTCTCCCTCACTCTTCTATTTCTCACTTATAGCACCTTTGGTTGGATGATCTGGGTGAGACATATCGGCTATTCTACCCTGACGATCGCGATCGCGGTAGTATTTCTTTTCGCGTGGTTATTAACCTCCCCCCTCAGCAATACCCAACAACTGATTTTACGGTGGTTTCGCTCAGATCAAGTCGCGTTTTTTTCTATTATTTTCTTTTCGTTTCTCTTCGTTGTCATCATTACCTGGTTACACCTTTTTAGTAGTGCCTTAATTTTGCTCGCTGCGGAAGCTTTAGCTCGCCTAGATTTACAAACCCAGGGTTATAAAAAATGGAAAGCTTTTGGGATTTTAGCTTTGGTGTCTCTGGGGGGGTTAATCTTTGGTTTTGCTTTGCGGTTTTTTCTGATTAAATTTCTTTAAATTATCCCATATCTCCCTCTACTATTTTAATCTCCTCCTCCGTTAACTCGTAGAGTTGATACACCAGTTGATCAATTTCTTTCTCTAATACAGTTGTATCCCCATCAGGGTTAGATTTTTTTTGCGTGATGATTTGCTCAACTATTGATTCAATTTGTCTTAGGATTTGTTCATTGTCAAATTTAACAGGTAAATCCTTTAAAATTGTCGGTTTAATTTGCGCTAATGTTCTCTTCACTTCCATAGATAACAATCTATAAAAATAAGTTAATAATTTTGAGTTTAAAACACCAACCAGCAATTTATTAGAATATTTTCCCTTAGTCGCCATTACATACAATCCATCAGTCGGAAATATTTGATTAACATCTAAAGCCACAATTATTCTGTCTCCAGTAATTACACCAATAATCTTTTCTTTTTTCAGAAAAATTTGTTGATTTCTAGGTCGATGTAAAGACCAAAAAGGATGTTTATTTTCCTCAACCTCTTGACAAGTTATCTTATCCTGAAAAGTTTGGAGATAGCTGATAATATTAGGAATCCGTTGACAATCGTCGTTTTTTTGTGTATAAATAATTTTTTTCCCAACATCTTGAACTAGATATCTTTTCAGATCACGACCCCCTGTAATTGTGGAAAAAATAAACTCTTTTTCTAATGAAAATTCTTGAATAATTTTATCATCAACAAGAAAAGCCTCTTTCAAATCAGGACTAATGCCTCTTTGAATCTCATCATTATCTACTAATTCAATGAGTTTCGTATTTTTTTGATATTTATTAATTATTTGATAACCATTAAGATTTTTTGTAGTAATAACTTTATGAGGCAGATCATGGAAAAAAGAGGTCTTGATTTCTTTTAGTAAATTATGGGATAATTGGTGAGATACACCAAAATATTCGCCCACCCAAGAATTATTGGTAAAGTTAGATGTGAGTAGTATAATGCAAGAAGGTCTTGAGACATCTTCAAAAATTGCATCTCCTAAATTTAAAGCTATCTCTAATTGAGATTTTTTGAATATTTTTTCGCGTAATTTTTCCTGGTCAATTTGAGATAAAATCACATCGGGAATAATTTGACATACCAGACCTTTTTTTGATTTTAGCGAGAAGCTTAGATTAATAAAAAACATAAAAGAATCTACCATTCTCACAACAATATCAGCATTCATCGCTTTTATATGTTGTAGCTGATTCGGATCGATTTTTGCTCCCCACGGCGGATTCCCAATTATCACATCAAAACCCACAAAATCCCCTTCATCATTCAGCACTTCTGGAAACTCAAAACGCCATTCCAAAGCATTTTCGTAAATTTTGCCACTTTCTATCTCCTCAATCTCAACCTTTAACTTATCAATCTCATTACTTAACTTCGTGATTTTCTTGGAGCGTGCCTTTTTTTCCGCCGTTGTTTCCTCAAACAACAAGATTTGATTCTCCAAATTATAAAGCTCACCCTCTAACCCTCTTAACTTAGTCTTTTTCGGATCAATTCCTTGAAGTGTGGTGCGAAAATTTCCCTTAATAGATGAGATGATCCTTTCCATTTCCCGCGTCTGCTCTTTAGTCTCGGCATTTCGGTAAGTGTGTACAGCCCTTTTGTAAGTATCAATATCATATTTACCCTTCCTTAAAGCTTGTCGCAAATCAGCATCTAAGGCAAAACGACTAATTAAAGAATTACCACATTTTATATTAATATCAATATTGGGTAGAGTCTCCAGTTGATCCCCCCTAACCCCCCTTAAGAAGGGGGGAACCGGAGAAGCCCCCCTTGGAAAGGGCGTTTGGGGGGGATCTTCCTTTGTGAAAGAGGGAAGCGGAGAAGCCCCCCTTGGAAAGGGGGGTTGGGGGGGATCTTCCTTTGTGAAAGAGGGAAGCGGAGAAGCCCCCC
>JBBITB010000101.1:0-23143 GCA_037440985.1 Microcoleaceae cyanobacterium bin_387 | reverse complement strand
AGGTCCATTTTCCACTGGGGACTTATCTAAAACCCCTCATGCCACAAATGCCCATCGGCTTTCTTGCTCTATAAGTCTTATATCTATGGGGACACGATAGCCAAAACTTAGGTTTAGATAAAAATCTGATGGAATTGTCGAAAAGATGACGACACACAAATAAGCTATCGAAAATCAAAAAAAAATATTTCTTTGATCAGGTATGGGAAAATAAATTACTTAGCACGATCACGCTCAGAACCCTTGGATCGCGGCCTGTCAAAGGTAAATTGACGGGTAGGGATACTCAAGATTAATGTGAGCATCAATAGTAGTAAATAGCAAATCTATTGACGGATAATAGAGATTTCGTTGTTTTTTCAGTAGTCCTGCATTGCAATGCAGTTAGGGCAAAGACAGAAACAGAGAATCCCTTACCTAGCAAGACTTTCAATCCCAAGTATTTTAACTTATGGCGTTCTCCAAGTCTTAAGGGCGATGGCTTCCCCAATTTTCATGGGTTGGCCCTGAAGATGATCGCGTTGTTTCGATCCCTGCATAAATCCCATGATCGCGCCCGAAAAACAAGAGTAATCAGGTACTAATCAAGCAATCATCAAAAAAATCATCAGCCTTTATCTGCGTTTATCTGCCTTGAGGAGCGGTTTCCCCCCCAATTCCCAAAAAAAAGAGAGACACGATCGCGCCTCTCCCAAGGAAAAAAATAGTATAGAGATAAAACCTGTACTATCGGAACCAATTAATTATCAGAAACCCCAGAACCCACAGAAGTCCGAGGACTACGCTTCTTAATCAAAATAGGTTTCGGAGTATCGCTATAACCTTGTGGGATAATTTCCTCCTCCTGTTGGGCATAGTCAGAACCCATCCAAGCCGGACGACTCTGATCAAACGCCATTTGCAACGCGGCTGCCGCGATCGCGTGAGGATCATACTCCTCAGACATCTGGGACACCAAAGGCAAGAAAGACGCGATCCGTTCCCCAGTTAACACTTCGCGTAAACTATCCTGCATCTTCTCCAAATGGCGAGCCTCAATTTGGGCGCGTGTCGGAATCGAACGCACTTGCAACGTTTGACGCACATGACGTTCAATTAAACGTAACTTGCGACGATCAACAGGTTGAATAATCGAAATCGCGGTACCTTCACGTCCGGCCCGGCCAGTCCGCCCAATGCGGTGAACATAGCTTTCCACACTATCAGGCAAATCATAATTAATCACATGAGTCAGATGATCCACATCTAACCCCCGTGCCGCGATATCCGTCGCGACAACCCAACGCACTTGACTTTGACGAAAACGGTTTAATAAACGCTCCCGTTGCGCTTGATTCAAATTGCCATGATATTCATCAACACTATGGCCAGCACCTTGTAATAAACTGGTAAGTTCCGCAGCAGCTTGGCGAGTCCGCACAAAAATCAAAGCCGACTCAGGATCTTCCATTTCAATAATCGGTTGAAGGGCACGCGCCTTCGACCAACCCCGCGGAACCATATAAACCATTTGACGAATCCGTTTCGGGGTCGCCTTCGGTTGTTCCACAGTGATATTAATCGGATCTCGCAAATAATTACTAATTAACTTGCGAATCGAATACTCCATCGTTGCTGAGAAAAAGGTCGTCTGATGCCGATTAGGCGCAGAATCGAGAATTTTCTCCACGTCTTGGATAAAGCCCATGCTCAACATTTCATCCGCTTCATCCAAAACCATCCAGTTTAGGTGATCCAGATTTAAACATCCGCGATTCAACATATCAATTACGCGACCCGGAGTTCCTACCACAATATGAACCCCACGACGTAACCGTTGCATCTGGCGATCAATGGACTGACCCCCATACACCGTCAACACTTGTAAAGTGCGACCCATCTTTACTGGTCCACTTCCCTGACCACTCATCTCACGGATGGCTTCGGTTACTTGCAGTGCTAATTCACGCGTTGGCGTTAAAATCAAAGCTTGTACAACAGGTGTATTAAGATCGATCCGCTCCAAGATGGGCAACGAAAAGGCTGCTGTTTTTCCGGTCCCTGTTTGGGCTTGACCGACAACATCACGACCTGCGAGTAACTGAGGAATGGCTTGTGCTTGAATCGGCGTGGGTTCAGTAAAACCAATCGTCTCCAGATGGCGAGCGCGCTCTTCTGAAATACCCAAGCTTTCAAACGTTAAGTTCATTAATTCTCCTAATAATTCGAGTTTCAGCCGCAAGGTGTTGCCCAACTCGGATGCGGATTTCTCCACAATAACAGGAACTCATAAGAGTTCTATCTAGCGCGGTCGATTACCACGCGCCTCTTATGTATCTATCGAGTATCGGGCAGCAGGTGAGGAGAGTAATTTACCGACTCGACGGCCGTCCTTGAGTATCTAAACTCATCCCCTCTTTTGGTGGCTTTTATTATCATACATCTTAACATTCAGAAACAAAACATTAAATTCTTTAAACTGTCTCATAAGTAGAGATTTCCTCACCTGGGCAGGGATCGGGGATTGGGGATTGGTGAAATTTTTCTTGTCCCTAGTCCCCAGTCCCTAGTCCCCAGTCCCTAGTCCCCATTACCCACTCACACATCCATATAAGTCATAGACATCTGCATCGGTAATTTCCACAGATATCATCGAACCTAAGCGCGCTTCCCCATCCACATAAACTAAACCATCCACATCTGGGGAGAAACGTGCCGAGCGCCCCACTAATTGACCACTTCCGGGGTTTTCCCCTTCAATGAGCACATCTACCACTTGTCCGATACAAGCTTGATTTTTCTTTAAAGATATCGGTTGTTGAACTTCCATCAACCTTGCCCGTCGTTCGTCCATTATCTTTTGGGGCAATTGATTGGCTAAACTATAGGCCGATGTCCCGTCCTCTGGGGAAAAGGTAAATACACCCACATGATCAAATTCATGACGTTGAACAAATTCTACTAAATGATTAAAGTGTTCTTCCGTTTCCCCAGGAAAACCCACAATAAAAGTAGTTCGAGTGACAGCATTAGGAATTGAAGCTTTAATCCGATCCATAATACTATCATTAATATTTGCCTGCCAAGGACGATTCATCGCGCGCAAAACTTCAGGGTGAGAATGTTGCAGAGGTAAATCCAGATAAGGTAAAATATTAGGAGTTTCTTTGATCGCGTCAATGACGTTTGGCGTTAATCCCGTAGGATAAGCATAGTGCATCCGAATCCAAGGAATATCAACTTTACCCAAAGCCCGGAGTAATTCCGCGAGTTTCGGTTCTCCATAAATATCTTTCCCATAATTGGTTGTAATTTGGGAAATTAAGATGATTTCTTGAACCCCTTGATCGGCAAGTTGTTGAGCTTCATTAACAATAGATTCAATACTTCGCGATCGTTGATTTCCCCTTAAATGAGGAATAATACAAAAAGCACAACGATAATCACAACCTTCCGCGACGCGTAAATAGGCAACCCCTTCAGAAGTTGTGCGATAACGAGGGATATTTTCATCCGCGATATAAGTCGGTTCTTCGGAAACCAACTTCACGCGATCGCCCTTTTCTACCTGTTGAATCACATCAACTATTTTATGATAATCACCAGTACCGACAAGGGCAACGGCTTCAGGTAATTCATCCAGTAATTGATCTTGAAAATGCTGCGCCATGCAGCCAGTAATAACGATTTTTTTATTAGCTTCCGCCAATTCTACCAAAGTGCGGACAGATTCTTCGCGGGCTGCCTGAATAAAACTACAAGTATTGACAACAACATAATCAGCTAATTCTTCGTTACTATCAACTTGATAACCCGCGTGTGCGAGTAAACCAATCATGTGTTCTGTGTCGATGCGATTCTTTTCGCAACCGAGATGAGTAAATGCGATCGTTGGCTTCATTGCCATGTATGCGTTAGGGATAATATTTGCTACAGTTTATCAATCATAGCACATTTTTTTGTTTTAAGAAAGAAGGAATGAACCACAAAGGCACAGAGGACACAAAGCAACAGGGAAAAGGGAAGAAGTAAGGGCGTAGGGATAATATTTGCTACAGTTTATCAATCATAGCACATTTTTTTGTTTTAAGAAAGAAGGAATGAACCACAAAGGCACAGAGGACACAAAGCAACAGGGAAGAGGGAAGAAGTAAGGGCGTGGTGAACGCGCCCTGACAAGGGAAAAGGTAATATCTAATTCCTTTATCGTTGCTCATAAATCTTAAGCATCGCCCGGTTATAAGAGTTATTACTTCTCTTACCAATAAGCGCGATCGCCTCCAAACAACGCTTATCTCGCCTTAAATCAAGCCATTCAGAAGGAATTCCTTCTTTATGATTTTCAGAATAATGCGTGAAAGTATCCCACTTACCATTTCCGTACAGAATTTTACAGCTAACAATATTTGCAGAACCATTGAAAGTATCAACTTTCACAGCATTCCGCCCTTCTTTTGTCACATCTCAACATTTCTTTGCACGGGTAAAATATTCAAACTATTGTTAAACTAGGATAAGGAAGTTTGTTCCAACAATTTTCTTTGCTCCTCCGTGACATTAAACCCAAAAAGGGAAACTAAACCCACAGTCACTAAAAGAGATTTTTTCATTAGAAACAGCCCTCTTCATCAACAGATCATAATACCCGATCATGATTCCTGGTGTCAATGGTATCGGTTTCTGAAATTACAGCAAAAACTCAGAAATATCCTCACCACAATGATCAGCTAAATAACATAAAGCCCGAAATCTCAAAGTAACAAACTCTTCATAAAAGGGATTAAATTTACACAAAGGCGGAATATAAGCTACTTTTCGACTAAATAAATAAATTTCACGTTCAAAGGGACATTGAGAGGGAATCAACTGACAAATTAAACGGGCCTTTCTCGGTTCAGTAATCTGGAAATTTTCTAACCAATTAGGAATTTTATTAACGATTAAATTTTCCGGTCTCAACCAATTAATAGTATTCATAGGTTTTACACTCCCTATTGGCTTGTTATCTATGAATTTAGCAAACCCGATCAGAAAAGGCAAGGGTTTTCTAATAGAAAAACTTAATTATGATTATAAAAAATTATATATCGCAGTCCTTAAAGACTTGTGAAAAAGTTATGTGGGTCTCTTTCTGGCACGCTCCCCCAGACAGGATAATATCTCTCATAAAAATTACTTATCAATACTCCATCTGTCGGTTGGGTACAAAACCTAAAATTCCCTTGAGCAGAAATTTTTCTTGGTTGAACCCAACCTACAAAAACTAATTATTAATGTTCAAGACGAGTCCCTAAAACCTTCAGAAATTCCGCTAACCATTGAGGATGAGCTGGCCAAGCAGGAGCCGTCACTAAATTACCATCAACCACCGCGTCCGTTACTGAAACTTCCGTATATTTACCACCGGCACGGAGTACATCAGGGCTACACGCGGGATAAGCTGTACAGCGTTTTCCCTCTAAGACACCCGCGGCTGCTAATACTTGTAATCCATGACAAATAGACGCGATCGGTTTATTCGCGTTGGCAAAATGGCGACAAATTTGTAATACCTTTTCATTCAAACGAATATATTCAGGAGCGCGTCCCCCAGGAATAATTAACCCATCATAATCAGAAGCATTGACTTCATCAAAACTGGCATTTAAAGTGAAATTATGACCGGTTTTTTCGCTATAGGTTTGATCTCCTTCAAAGTCGTGAACCGCGGTACGAATAGTTTGGCCTGAAATTTTACCCGGACAAACCGCGTCAACCCTATGCCCTACCATTTGTAATGCTTGGAAAGGAACCATTACCTCATAATCTTCAACGTAGTCTCCCACCAGCATTAAGAGTTTCTTGCCTGCCATCTTTCTCTGTCCTCTCTGTAATTGTTATGCTCTTTTCTATTGTACACTTTTTTCGATTAATGGTTTAATAATGAATAGAACTCATTAGAAAAGGAACTATTAAAAATGGTACAAACAAATCAAAAATTATCTCTCCCCGTAATGGGTTGTGGCACATGGGCTTGGGGCAACCGATTACTTTGGGGATATGATCAAAGTATGGATGATCAATTACAAGGTGTTTTTAACCTTTGTGTCAGCAGAGGAGTCACTTTATTTGATACAGGTGATTCCTATGGAACGGGAAAATTAAATGGCCGGAGCGAGTTTCTTTTAGGACAATTTTCCAGAGAGTATTCTGGGTTAAATAAAGCTGATATTTGTATTGCGACTAAACTCGCTGCTTATCCTTGGAGATTAACTCGTAAATCAATGGTATCGGCTTGTCAAGCATCGGCTAATCGTCTAGGTAAAAATGTGGATTTAGTACAGATGCACTGGTCAACCGCGAATTATGCACCCTGGCAAGAATGGTCGCTTTTTAATGGTTTAGGAGACCTTTATGAACAAGGTTTAGTTAAAGCTATTGGTTTATCTAATTATGGTCCGAAACGGCTGAAACAAGTTTATCAAAAATTGCTCGATCGCGGTATTCCTATTAAAACTCTACAAGTGCAATATTCCTTACTTTCTACCTATCCCGTCACTCAATTAGGATTAAAAGATGTTTGTGATGAACTCGGCATTAAACTGATTGCTTATAGTCCCCTGGCATTAGGGTTATTAACGGGAAAATACTCGGAAAATACTACTTTACCTAAAGGGATTCGTGGTTTATTATTTCAGCAATTATTACCCAAAATTCAACCCCTTTTGGATTGTTTAAACACGATCGCGTCCCACCGAAATAAAACGCGATCACAAGTTGCTCTCAATTGGTGTATCAGTAAAGATACTATACCCATTCCTGGGGCAAAAAGTATCGAACAAGCCCAAGAAAATCTCGGTGCATTAGGTTGGCAATTAGACGAAAATGAAATCGCAGAATTGGATAAAATTGCCCGGAGTTTAGATCAAAAAATGGTGCAAAATATATTTCAAACTCAATAGATGTCAATGAGAAACTGGGTTTGGAGAGACAAAGAAAAACGCGATCGTGATCTTGACACATCATTAATTCCACAGCCAATGACAG
The DNA here is from genome assembly GCA_037440985.1 of Microcoleaceae cyanobacterium bin_387. Classification (GTDB taxonomy): domain Bacteria; phylum Cyanobacteriota; class Cyanobacteriia; order Cyanobacteriales; family Microcoleaceae; genus JBEDKD01. Next base: position 16,138 of record JBBITB010000101.1, on the reverse strand, counting down.
AAATTTGGTCACAATACAGCGGTTTCCGCTGTATTGAGTTACACACACTTATTGTTCAATCCTCCTAGGGAAACGGCATTACCGTGTCCCTAACCTGTTTCATAACCGCGGGAAATACTGTAAAATTTCGGGTGGGATTTTACCCACCCAACAAAGCTTCAAAAAGCTAAAAATAAAGTGTAGAATAGCAAATTATCCCAACTATCTATCCCTGAGAAACCTTTAATTTTAACCAAAATTATGCACATCTTTTTGTCATATACCTTTTGGTATATTTTCCTCAGTATAAAGGCTTATTGCTGATCAAAAAAACGGCACTTTCTCGAAATTTAATTAACTCTGTTTTTTATGACACACCTCAATCACTGTATGGACATTGCCCCGAGGAGTAAAATCACCTTTCACTGTGACATCTAAAGGATCACAAGCTTCGACAAAATCATCTAAAATTTGATTCACTGATTCTTCATGGGAAATATAACGATCGCGATAACTATTAATGTATAGTTTCAAAGCCTTCAACTCCACAATCTGTGCATCAGGAGAATAATTAATATAGATAGTGGCAAAATCGGGATAACCAGAAAAAGGACACTTACAAGTAAACTCAGGTAAACTAATCGAAATCGTGTAACGTCGCCCCACGCGAGGATTTGGGAAAGTAGTTAACTCTCCCTGTGCAATGTGACGTTCCCCATATTTGATGGGTTGAGGGCTTGACGTTTCAGACAAAATCTGTTCTTCTGGAGAGTGGGTCATCATAAAAAATCACCAATGACAAAGAGTTTCTGCAAGTTGCTCCAACTATTTTGACAAAAGAATGGAACAAATCTGCGGGAAAAATTAGACTAGCTAGTATTTTAAAGATAAACTAACATTATTGAACCTAAGCTGGAAATGCCTATGCCAAAAGCAACACGCCCAGGGAAAAGCACGCCAACCCCCCCCCAAACCTATTCCCCTTCTGTTCCCATTTCCCTTTATCGAGAAGTTAGTACCGAATTAGAAAGCATCCAAGCCAGCTTGGATGCCCTCACAGCACAAAATCAGCAATTAGTTCAAGAAAATCAGGAACTCCGACGTGAACTCGATCGCGTCATTCAAGCCGGTTTGCAACTTCAGCAAGCCATAAACGCGGTTCAAGAGACAAGCCCCGTCGCGAATTTTCCCATGTTTTCCACTCCATCCCCAGCCAACTCAGGGGAAATACCTCTCATGAGTCCGTCTCTGACAACGGAAACAGCTTCTTCCCCTTTTAACCATTCTGTTTTTCCCTTTGGCGAAACCGAATCAACTAGCCCCATTAATTCTGATAAATTATTTACCGAAGAAGCGCAACCAGCCTATCGTCTGCGCTCTCAACCCAAAAAATCATCCGATGTTAGTGGTGTCTGGTTAGCAATAGCTATTTGTCTGATTATTGTCACCGCGTTTGGGGCTGGATATTGGGTTGTGCGTCCCCTCTTAATGAAACGCTAATCAGAAGGAAGAAGCAAGAAGGAAGAAGCAAGAAGGAAGAAGTAAGAAGGAAGAAGTAAGAAGTAATTTTCCCTATCACCTATCACCTATTACCTACCCGGAACACCTAACAACGATGCCATTATGCCCATAAAAACAAGAATCCCACAGCGATCGCCGTGGGACTTTAAACCGAATTTTAGCATAAATTATTTGCTTCTAACGGTATTTGTCTCTTCATCCTCTGGTGGCACTCTTTTCTAATAAACGGGGTGCAAACTGCTTTGGATAAGCACAACCTTGGATGCCCACCCCTGGATCAAAACCACGCGTAAACTCTGTGCGCTTCACTTGTTTCGCTTCCAGAGCAGTTTCTAATACTTCCATTGCCCGGTGAGGGTCCCCTGCACCGCAGAAAAATAAATCCGCGGCAAAATAACCATACTCAGGCCAGGTATGTATCGCGATATGAGATTCTGCTAAAGTCGCGGTCGCGGTCACACCATGAGGGCTAAACTGGTGGACGCACAAATCAATCAGGGTTGCCCCTCCAGCAGTAATCGCATCAATCATTGCGCGGCGGATGTGTTCGGGGTCGTTGAGAAGGTCTCCAGGTGACTGCCACGCGTCAACGACCAGATGGGTTCCCAGTTTTTTCATTCTGCCGGGTTTTACCTCCACCCTATAATATTTCTCACTTACAAAGTATAGTATAACTACCTATATTTTACAAGAGCTAATCCCATAAATATTTGTAAATAAATTGACCAGAAATCGTTAACATGAGTGCATCTATTTTGTAAAATTCACCCGTCTCCAGTCACGTCTTTCAAATTAGTAACACTTAAGCAAACTCCTATTAAATTAGCCCAGAATCAATTAGCCCCTGTCCCATCCCCTCCCTTGAGAAAAGTTAATGATAAATAGAGAAAAGCTTTTTTTTGATCAAGATAGAAATTACAGTTTTTGCTGTAATCCGCCCCGACTTCCATTGTTGTAACTCACCCTCTTGTCATTTTGAGCTAAAATACCATAGTATTATTCCCTTGTTCACTTGTATTGTCAAAATTTGTTAAGTTTATAGACAAAAGTAGCTACTTATGGTAAAATTTCTATCAAATTATTTAAAAGATGAAAAAATCTTAGTTGTGTTGAGGATATTCCAGGTTTTTTGTCTGGTAGCCCTCTTAAGTAGTTGTAAGAATACTGGCGTGGGAAATTCACTAAAAGATTCTTTAGCTCCCGATCCTCAACTGAAAGCAACTCCCGCGGTTTTGGGCAATTCAACTCCCTCTCCTGGGGTGACATCTTCTCCAACTCAACCGATTAAATTACCTTCGGACTTCCCCACTGAAATTCCTTTATATCCTAACGCGGAATTACGGGAAGTCACACCCGCTGAAAATTCTACAGATTCCCTTACCCGAATTGTTTGGAAAAGTTCTGATCCTAATAATATTATCCAAGGTTTTTATCAGAAAGCTTTTGAAACCCAAAAATGGGAGATTATTAGTCGTCCTTCTGGAGATAGTGAAGGGACTTTGAGCGCGACTCAAAATCAATTAAAGGTAAGTCTCTCTTTTCCTTCTGCGAAAAGTTCTGGTGCTACTACAGAGTTCATTATGGAGTATAGTCGAGGAAAAATACAGGATATCAAACCTTCGCCTTCTATTTCTGTTTCCCCTTCGTCTTCACCTTCTCCTTTAACTTCGTCTTCCCCTTCTCCTTTACCTTCTAATACCACGATCGCGCCTAACTCTAATGAAATACCACCAGAATTACGTCAAGCAGTGACGGAAGTTGCCCAATTAGGGATACTAAAAATTAAATCTGGGGCAAATTTAGAAACGGTGACAAGTCTTCCCGATCCTAATAAAATGACAACACGACGAGATTATGCTCGCTGGTTAATGGAGGCCAATAATAAAATCTATGATAGTCGTGCCGCGAAGAAAATTCGTTTAGGTGTCGCGACTTCCGCACCGGCTTTTACGGATATTTCACCTAATGATCCTGATTTTCCCGCGATCCAAGGATTAGCAGAAGCAGGTATTATTCCCAGTGGTTTATCGGGAGATGGCAAGGATGTGAAATTTCGTCCTGATGAGCCTTTAACACGGGAACAAATGTTATTATGGAAGGTTCCCTTAGATACTCGTCAAGCCTTACCCACAGCAAATATTGACGCGGTGAAGGAAAAATGGGGGTTTCAAGATAGCTCAAAAATTGATACTTTTGCCTCGCGTGCTCTGTTGGCTGATTATAATAATGGAGATTTGGCAAATGTGCGTCGGGTTTATGGTTTTACGACATTATTTCAACCGAAAAAATCTGTAACTCGTGCGGAGGCGGTGGCGAGTCTTTGGTATTTTGGGACTCAGGGAGATGGGTTATCGGTAAAGGATGTTTTACAACCGAAAACGCCTACTAATTAAGACACAGACAAAGACACAGACACAGGGGTTAAAAGGGAGCATTTCAAATTTGCAAAAAAAAACTGTAGTGGGAGCGTCTCGCTCCCTAGGGATCTAATAGGGAGCGAGACGCTCCCACTACCAATTTACAAAAATGAGATGCTCCGGGTTAAAGGTTAAAACCCCTGTCTCATAGCTAAATTCCTCTGAAAAGGACTAGATAATAGAGAAGAAAATTAATCCCAAATTTTTTGTAAATTAAGGACAAATCCGGGTAAGACATTTTCCCCCGAAACCGTTTCGGGTGCTGATAATATTTCCACTTCTCGATTAGGGCGATAAATTTCGATTTCTCGCTTTTTTCGATTAATTAACAAACCTAAGCGACAGCCATTCTCTATATATTCTTGCATTTTTTCTTGTGTTTTTTTCAGATTATCACTAGGGGAAAGAAGTTCGATGACAAAATCAGGACAAAGGGGGATGAAATTTTCTCTTTCTTCGGGGGTTAATCCTTCCCATCGTGATTTTTCTACCCAGGAGGCATCGGGAGCGCGATCGGCTTTATTTGGTAAGGTAAATCCTGTGGATGAATCAAAGACTTTTCCTAGTCCACTTTGATCATTCCATAACCAAAGTTGAGCATTTAGGGTTGAGTTACGTTGTCCGGTTTCTCCGCCAGTGGGTGGCATAACAATTAATTCTCCTTGAGATGTTCTTTCTAATTTTAAATCAGGGTTTTCTTGACAGAGTTGATAAAATTGCTCTGGGTTTAATTTAATGATCGGATTGAGGTTTAAGGTGATGGCTGTCATAGTATAATCTGGGGATAGGTGGGAGAGGGGAAGGGAAAAAGCACGATCGCGCTCTTGTCTTTCTATTATAGCAATCACTAGGGGATTCGTGAAAAAGAAACCGGGTTTCTCTCCCAGAAAGTCGGATTGATTTAGGATATCTTCAGAAACCCGGTTTCTGGGATGATTGAGTTTAAGGAGAATAAATTGTGTTAGATTACGATGAACTTTTTCAAGTTGTTTCCGAATTGGTAATGCTCCATTCTCCCAGTGGGGATGAATCCGCGATTAATCAATGGTTATTAAAGAAATTTGACCAATTGGGCGTCAAGGCTTGGCACGATCGCGCCGATAATATTATTGCCAAAATTCCAGGGAAAAATTCCGAACACGCGATCGCGATCACCGCCCATAAAGATGAAATCGGTATGATTGTGAAAAATCTATGCAATAATGGTCGAATCCAAGTGCGAAAATTAGGAGGCTCATTTCCTTGGGTTTATGGGGAAGGGGTGGTAGATATATTAGGAGATAAACACACAATTAGTGGAATTTTAAGTTTTGGCTCCCGTCATATTTCCCATGAATCTCCCCAGAAAGAATTTCAAGAAAATAAAGCCTTAAAATGGGAAGATGTTTGGATTGAAACAAAATGTAATGATGAAGAATTAAGCGACGCGGGAATTCGCCCCGGTACTCGTGTCGTAGTAGGAAAACATCGGAAACAACCGTTTCGTCTTAAAGATTATATTGCCAGTTATACCCTTGATAATAAAGCCTCGATCGCGATTTTATTAGCCCTCGCGGAAACCGTGAAAACTCCCCCCTTTGATGTTTATCTAGTCGCGTCAGCCAAGGAGGAAGTCGGGGCGATTGGAGCCTTATATTTCAGTCAACGTCAACCCCTTGATGCTTTAATTGCCTTGGAAATTTGCCCCCTCGCGCCAGAATATCCCATCGCGGATTATCCTTTTCCCGTTTTGCTATCTCAAGACGGTTATGGTATTTACGATGAAGGGTTGAATCAGGAAATACGAGAAGCCGGCGATCGCGCCCATGTTCCCCTACAATTGGCCATTATTAATAGTTTTGGTAGTGATGCCTCCATCGCGATGAAATTTGGCCATATTTCGCGGGGCGCGTGTCTGGGCTTCCCTACCCAAAATACTCATGGTTATGAAATTACTCATCTGGGCGCGATTCGCAACTGTATCCGCGTGCTTCAAGCTTATTGTAGTGATAGGGGACTGGGGAGCGGCGACTAGGAAGCGGCGACTGGGGAGCGGATTTTTCTGCAACAATGCTCACTAGGGTACAGGAGTCACCTAAAAACCAGGTTTCTCTCCCTAGGGCAAGGCGCGATCGTCCGAAACCGGGTTTTTTTCCAACAATGCTCACTAGGGTACAGGAGTCACCCAAAAAAACAGTTTCTCAGCCTCCGAAAATCGTCACTAGGGCACAGGGGCCACCTAAAAACCCGGTTTCTCAAAAATTTGCCTGGATGCAGAATTTCTCAAATCTTCTCGGAGTAACGGTTTCAAGACTTTAAGCGCCTCTGGAAAAAAAAAATGAAAAATTTTGGAAAAAGTAGTTGACAAGCACAGAAAGATCCGTTAAGGTATTAAAGGTGTGAAGGAAAAACGCACGAAACGCAAAAACAAACGCGGAAATAAGTGTCGTCTGAACCCGGAAGCACATCCTAGCCCCCATCGTCTAGAGGCCTAGGACACCTCCCTTTCACGGAGGCGACGGGGATTCGAATTCCCCTGGGGGTATTAAATAATATCAAACAATGAGTAGGGTAAGCAATAGCCACCCTACTCATTGTTTTTAAAAACGTATTCTGATGATAGCAGCCTCAATGGTTAGGACGTTATTAATGTCTGAAACCATTGATTCCCCACTTCTCACTTCTCACTTCCTTCTTCCTTCTTCCTTCTTTTAGGTAGAGTTATGCAAAATATCCTGACAATATTGTAAATAAATTTGCGCGACGGTATCGGAGGGATTACGGAGTAAACACTCTTGAAAACGAGCTCTAGCTGGGTGATATTGTTGTTTACGCCAGAAATCAAAAGCTTCTAAAAATAAATCAATCGTAGCTAATTTAGCCTCTTTTACCTCTGGGGGATCAGCATCAAAAACTTCATAAATCGTTACTTCAATTGATTTCCCCTTCACTTTTACCGTATCAATCATACGAATGGCATAATCTCTAGGATTTTCTAATTTCTCAAAAGTCTGTTGAGTAATTAACAAAGATACTCCATAATTTTTCGTTAAATTTTCCACTCGAGAAGCTAAATTCACCGTGTCACTAATAACAGTCCCCTCCATCCGATTTTCTCCCCCAACTGTACCCAGCATTAAAATTCCGGTATTAATACCAATGCCAATTTTAATAGAGTCATACCCCATGTTTGAGCGATGTTGATTATATTCCGTGAGACAGTGTAACATCGCGATCGCGGCTTTGACAGCCTCATCAGCCTTGCCACTAAATAAAGCCATAATAGCATCACCAATATATTTATCAATAAACCCATTGTTTGCAGTAATAAAAGGCTCCATTCGCCGCAAATAAGCATTAATAAATTTAAAGTTCTCCGCCGGAGTCATTTTTTCAGAAAGTTCTGTAAAATCCCTAATATCAGCAAATAATACGGACATTTCCTTTTGAATTTGATCACCTAGTTTTACATCTAAAATACTTTCATGTCCGAGAAAATAGAGAAATTGATGGGGGACAAATCTCCCATAAGATTTAGTTAAATGTGATTCCAATTCGAGGGCTAATTCTAAATCACAATTAATCTTAAACATTTCATCAATCCAATGAGCGCGCTCTTCTTCTATTGTCACCCTTTCTGTAATATCTTGAAACGCGATAATCGCATAGGCGACATTACCTTCTTCATCAAAAATTGGCTTTCCCCAAACTTCCAAGGGGACTTTTTTATTATTCAGAGCAATTTCCAGATCACAAACATAGGTTGATTCTCCATTTAAAGCTTTAAAGATGGGTAAATCGTCTACGGGATACGTTTCATTCGTTCTCATTTTGTAGATTTGATTAATTTGTAGTAATTGCCCACTCTCAATTGGAGAAATAATCCCTTGAGAAAGCAATTCTTTGCCGAGATTATTTGTATAATAAGGATGCCCTTGAGCATCAGAGACAAAGATACCAACGGGCATGGCTTCTAAAAATTGAGAAAGACGACTTTTTGTTTCTCTTAATTGAGATTCAGCTTTTGATAACGCGGCATTTTTTACTTCTAAATTCTCTGTATAAATATTGATTCTTTCCATCATTTTATTAAAGGTATTGGCTAAAGTTCCAATTTCATCTTGGGATTTAACGGGAACACGAATTGTGATATCTCCCGCGGTGAATTGGGAGACATATTGGGTTAATATTAGAATGGGATTTGCTAAATTTTCTCCCAAAATTATCGCGATAATTGTCACAATTACGGCAATAATTAAGGCTAATAATAATGCCGTCTGAGTTTGGGCTTCAATTAGTCCTAAAAAGACAGACTGGGGCTGTGAAAAAATCACAAACCACGGTTTTTCTTTCATCTTCACGATCGCGATCGCATTATATTGATTATCAGTTTCGGGAAGTCGCACCATCGCGAAAGGTTTTTGATGATAATTATCAAGTGCTTTTTTTAATTCGGGTATATTGACAGAATTTGTTTCGGGTTTAATATTCAGTAAACGTCCCTGGGCTTGTAATTTTTGTAGCAGAGCTGAAGGCAGGGGAACAACGGATTTTAAAGTGAAATCAAAATGGGAACCATGAGCTAAATAAATATAATTTTCATCGAGTAATATCGCGAAGGACTTTGAATCGGGTATCCCTGTTTCTTGAGAAATAAACTGTTGAATAGCTGTGGCATTATAACAAACTCGTAAAACTCCAACTTTTTCATCTTTTTCATTACGAATAAGACTACTAAAATAAATCTGTAATCTTGTATTTTTCTCGGAAATCTCGAAAATATGGACAGAAGAAGCATAGGGAAATCCCCGGTTAATAGGTTCTTTAAAATAATCAAACTGAGATTCATTTTTTCCGATATTAGGTGTATAAGTATCCATAATATTTTGCCCTTCTAAATCTAAAATTCCGTAGGAAAAAATATTAATATTATCTCGACGACTGAGACTACGTAAAATATCAATCACGACTTTTTCTTCAGGACTATTAACCCTTTCTTCTTTGGACAAACTCAAATATTTTGATAATCCGGGTAGCATCGCTTCTACTCGGACATGGTTTTTATTTGTCTCGATAAATGTATCAAGATTAAAGGCTATTTTTTGGGCGATCACAGCCAGATTTTTATTGCCATTTTCGGTGAGATTTTTTTGCGTTATCTCTTTACTAATTACCGTTAATAATAGTAGGGGAATTAGAGCCACAAGTAAAAAAGAAATAATTAATTTATTGCGGAGGGTATCAAATTTTTTAGGTATTCTCATAAAAAAGCTAATCCAAAAATGAAGAATCTAGTAATTTTTCGGCATTAGGGGGATTATTTAACATTCCTTTTTTCGTAAAAAAGTGAATATATAATTCTGTGGTATATTTTAAAGACTCTGTTGTGTTTCCTGGGGTAAAGGCTTGTCTATTGTCTTCCAAATTTAACAATTTTATTCCTTCTAGTGAGATAATATCTCTTTCTAAATTAAGGTTTTTAGTAATAATCTTTTTTGCATCTTCCGGGTATTTTCTCCAATAATTGACCCCTTGAAACCAAGCTTTTACAAAAGCACGAATATCTTTAGAACGTTCTTTCAATATATCACGATTAATCACAATTACATCAGGAATTAAACCCGGTGTTTCTTTACTACTAAAAAGAACATTTAATCCATCTTTTTTCCCTTGTGAAAGAAAAGGTTCCCAAGCATTACCCGCGTCAATTTGACCATTTTTAATCTGTTGAATCACTTCGTCGCCATCCGCATCACTGAAAAAGACATCATTGGCTGTCATACCTTCACTATCTAACATTTTTGTGATAAATAATTCGCCAAAACTTCCGATGCGAGTCCCTATTCTTTTACCTTTCAAATCACGAATACTGGAAATTTTAGGATTTGCTAAAACGGCATCAGCACCATCAGAAACATCACAAGCTAGAATAATAGAAATATCAGGATGACGAACACTACTGGTTAAAATACTTCCCAACGCGATCGTGATGCCATCATATTTATGATCGTTAAATTGAGGCAAAGCATCAAGAGCATTTTTGGTATAAATAATTTCGACTTCCACTCCTTGTTGGGCAAAAAAACCTTTTTCTTTAGCAATGATAATGGGTGAAAAACCTGGCCAAGAATCGTAAACAATGCGAAGGGGTGGTAGTTTTGATTTAGGATTTACAAGATTACACGCGATAATAAGCAAGAGAATCCCAACAAATAACCCTATTCTTAACCATCGAGAATTAAACATAATCTCCCCCTGATATTCTCAAGATTTAACCAAAGTGCTATCAACTAATTTCTGTAAATCAACGGGTTGTGTTAGACTCCCAGCATTAATAAAAAAGTTGACATAAAGTTCAGCAGTATGATATAATGATTCTGTGGTTGTACCCGGTGTTAAGGATTTGATATTATCGTTCAATGTTAATAATTTAATACCCTTAAGCGAAATTTCGGAGTTATGGGTATTAATTTCTTTTGCGATTATAGCATTTCCTTCTTGGGGGTGGGTTTTCCAATAATCAACAGCTTGAAACCAAGCGCGGATAAAAGCCCGAACATCCGCGGCCCGATCGCGGATAATGGAGCCCCGGAAAGCCATGACATCAGGAATTAACCCCGGAGTTTGGGCACTGGTAAAAAGTATTTTCGCCCCGTCTTTCACCGCGTGAGAAAGATATGGTTCCCAAGTATGTCCCGCTTGAATTTCACCCCGTTTTAAACTTTCGGGTACTTTCTCTTGAGCCATATTTATCAAATTAATATCATTCCGCGTAAGATGGGCCGTTTCTAACATTTTTATCACAAATAATTCACCAAAACCACTCAGATCAGTGGCGACGGATTTTCCCTTTAAATCCGCGATCGTTTCCAGAGAAGGATTGGCTATAATCGCGTCCGATCCTGCGGATTCATCAATGACAAAAACAATGCGAATATCAGGATTTTTGCCACTCGCGACAATTATAGTCCCTAAATCTTGAAGAGTGCCGTCATATTTTCCCGCACTAAAATCCGCGACTTGTACACGAGTTTCTTCGGAAAAAAAGAGTTCTACATTCACTCCTTCTTTTTGAAAAAATCCCTTTTCTTTCGCGATAATTATTGGTAAATATCCCGGCCAAGGACTATAGGCGATTTTTAGGGGAGGAGTTGTTAATTTTGGGGGAGTAATTATTTCTTGACACGCAATTAGTAAAATAATAATACTCACCAACAGGATAAAATTGCGCCATCGGGGAACTTTCATGTTAATTTAGATTTTTATTCGGATTTGTATAATATGATCTATTTCCAGCACTGCTACAGATAAGTTTAGGGTAAGTGTGACTAAAATGTGTAAATTTTGTCCCTCTCACCCACGGGACTTTCGCGCCCTTGTGTAGCAAAGACTTCTAGGATTAATATAACATATTTTATTTTTCGGCTAATTTGTCCAGATTTTCTCTCACCCACAGACGAAACAACGATCGCGTTAAAAAGAATACCCCCATTGTTGATACCGCAAAGGAAGCGATCGCGACTTGAGTATAAGGGCTTAATAACAACACGGAACCCGATAAAAAAGAAAACCCAGTTAAACAAGCATAAATAATCGATTTGAGGGCTAACTGAATACGTTTAAAAGCCCGTTCACTTTCAATATTTTTTACCCGAAATTGTAACTCACCATCACTAATTTTATCCTCTAACTTACGGAGAAAAATCTCAGTCTTACTGGGTTGATTCCAACGATAAGTAATATAATCTTTAGTCTGTCTTGCCAATTCCCCAACCAGAGTTCCTCGGCCTTTGGCAACGGTAATACTTTTTACAAAAGGTTGAGACGCGATCATAAAATTATAATCCGGCTCTAAAATTCTCGCGATTCCATCTAAAGTCGTTAAGGACTTCATAATAAACATCATTTGAGAAGGTAAACGAAAAGGTTGCTCTTCAAACATAATATAAAGTTCATCTTTAATTTGATTAAATTCTTGAAAATCTACGGGTTTCTCGGTAAATCTATCCAAGATGAAATTCATTAATCTCCGTACCGGCATCATATCGGGTACAGGTTCAATTAATCCCAACATAATAAGAGTTTCTAAGACAGTATCAGTATCTTTTCTTAAGACAGCAAAAAAAGTCTTAATCATTTGTTCTTTGGCAATAGTTTTCACTTCTGCCATCATGCCAAAATCATAAAAAATAAGACTGCCATCTAAAGTCACTGCCATATTACCCGGATGGGGATCTGCTTGAAAAAATCCATCTTGTAATAACTGTTTTAAATAACAACAAATTCCTAATTGATTCAATCGTTTTAAATCAATTCCTTTCGCTTTTAATGTCGGAATATCATCAACTTTAATACCAGGTACATATTCAATAGTAATTATTTTTTTAGTCGTGTATGGCCAATAGACTTTAGGGATAATAATTTTCGGATATCCTTGAAAATTTAGAGCAAATCTTTCGGCATTTTTCGCTTCTTCTGTATAATCTATTTCTTGATATAAAATATGAAAAAATTCTTCATAAATAGAATCTAAATCAAATTTTCTTGCCCAACGAAAATAACGCTGACAAAAGCGAATAACCTTTTGCACAGCTTGGACATCCACATCAAATAAATTTTTTAAGCCCGGACGTTGTACTTTGACAACAACATCTTCCCCTGTATGCAGTCGTGCTTTATGAACTTGTCCTAAACTCGCAGCCGCGATGGGAAAATGCTCGAAATCTCGATATAATTCATAAATATCCTTACCTAATTCCGATTCAACTAACGCGATCGCGTCTTCGGAAGGGAAGGGAGGAACTTTATCTTGTAAATTACATAATTCATCAACATATTCTTTAGGAAGTAAATCAGAACGAGTGGAAAGGGACTGTCCAATTTTAATAAAAGTCGGACCTAATTCTAGGATAGTTCTAATTAACCATTTAGCTCTTTTCTGTCGAATTTTTGTGGAATAATCTTGAATTAATCTATCCCACCAAAGATAGAACAAAAATTGTCCCGTCGCCAGAAAAACATCTATTTGTCTAGCGATCGGGGAATATTTCGGACGTTGCCATCGCAGGGGTTTAATTGTAGTCTTTTTCAGCATATTTTCAAGAAATAATTAAGCACGAAAGGGAAAAAGGAAGAAGGAAGAAGGGTTGACAACTGATAATTGACAATTAATAATTCTCAACTGTCAATTGTTAATTATTAATTACCCAGTCCCTATTGCCTATTGCCTATTGCCTATTGCCTATTGCCTATTGCTTATTGCTTATTGCTTATTGCCCATTACCCATTACCTATTGCCCATTACCCATTGCCCATTACCTAATACTTATCAGCTTCGCGTAGGGCATCTTGACTATATTTATAATAAAGTCGAGCCCGATCGCGGGCGATTTCATAACGGGGAAAATCAGGAGAGACACTATCCATAAATTTAGAAGCTTGGTCCCATTGATCAGAAATGGCTAACCATTGCTCCCTAGAATTATTAGTTTTTTTCCCTTCTGCTGATGCCGCTTCTGCTAATTCCACTGCCTTGGCAAATGCTTCCTTAGAAGAAAGTTTTACAGAAGGAGATGGCGTAACAGAGGGTGATGTTGTCACAGATGGGGATGGGCTTTGAGATGGTAATGATGTGAGAGATGGGGATGGGCTTTGAGATAGTGATGTTGTGACAGAAGGGGATGGCGTTACAGAGGGTGATGCTGTGACAGAGGGTGATGGGCTTTGAGATGGTAATGCTGTGACAGATGGTAATCCTGTGCGACGGGGAGGTGGTGGGGGGGAGGATGGGACAGATTGCGCGATCGTGGGACTCTTCTTAGAGTCGTGAGAGTTAAAGATTTGATAGACACCCCAGGCGAAAATCACTACAACTAAACTTAACCCTAACCCACCCAAAAACCCCCTTTGTAGTTGCAGTTGCTCCTTTCGTGGGTAGGCAGTGGATGAATTTTTAGGAAGCGCGGCAAAACTTGAAGAATCGGGTTGATCGCGCCAATCTCGGAGCCAAAGCTGAATAAAATTAGGCTTTCTAATGATAATTTCTTGTAACCAAAGGAGAGAATGATCCTGATCGCGAGTAATCTCCTCGAGCCAGAGTAACTGTTGTTCCTGAACTAGGCGACAATAAATATTAACGCGATTAATATTGCGAGGGGCAAGTTCCTCCAGAATTTGCTGGATGCGCTCAACTAAGGTAAATTGTTCCAGATATTCGACATCCGATGCCTCACACAATAACTGTAAGACACCATCAGTAAAAATAGCCCTCGTTCTTACACCTGACTCGGAGAGTTGTGCATTAAGGACTTGAATGATCGCGGCCACACTCCCTTGGCGTGCTTGTCGGGTGGTGTTATCCATCAAATCTACCATTTTGGATTCAGCAATCTGTGAAATATAGTTTAGCAGGTTTCTTTTAGCCCATAATCAATGCCATCATACAGAAAGATCAAGCATATCTGAGGTAAATTCAGAAAATTACTATGGGTAAAGTGATTCGTGGTCAAATCTTTGTAGTAGATGACAACATTGACACAGATCAGATTATTCCCGCGGAATACCTGACGCTGGTTCCTTCTAAACCCGATGAGTATGAGAAGTTGGGCAGTTATGCTCTGGTGGGACTTCCCGATCGCTACGGTAAGTTTATCCAACCTGGGGAAATGAAAACCCATTATCCCATTATTATCGCGGGTGAAAATTTTGGCTGTGGTTCCTCTCGTGAACACGCGCCCATCGCGTTAGGGGCCTCTGGAGTGGAGGCGGTGGTGGCCCAGTCTTATGCGCGGATCTTTTTCCGTAATTGTTCGGCTACGGGTGAATTATACCCTTCGGAGTCGGAAGCCCGTCTCTGTGACATATTTGAAACAGGCCAAGATGTCACTATTGATTTCGAGAATAATGAATTAACTAATCATTCTCTCGGTAATACTTATAAGCTTAAACCTCTGGGAGATATTGGTCCTGTTATTGATGCTGGTGGTTTATTTGATTATGCTCGCAAAACTGGAATGATCGCGGCTAAATAAAACACAAAAAAACGCGCCCCTTTACAGGGCGCGTTTATCCTTAAGAAGGAGCACAATTCAATGATAAGATAATTTAACTGACGATCGCGGGTGCGACTAACGCGATGGGTTGTAATTCACCAGAGGCTAAATCGAGAGGGAAGTTATGGGCATTGCGTTCGTGCATTACTTCAATTCCTAAATTAGCCCGGTTGAGAATATCGGCCCAAGTAGGAATGGGACGGCCCTGTGCATCAAGAACGGAATTGTTAAAATTAAACCCATTAAGGTTAAATGACATCGTGCTGATACCCAGGGAAGCAAACCAAATTCCCACTACTGGCCACGCGGCTAAGAAAAAGTGTAACGATCGCGAATTATTAAAGCTGGCATATTGGAAGATTAATCGTCCAAAATAACCGTGGGCGGCAACAATATTGTAGGTTTCTTCCTCTTGGCCAAATTTGTATCCAGCATTCGCGGATTCAATTTCCGTCGTCTCGCGGATTAAGCTCGATGTCACCAGGGAACCGTGCATCGCGGAGAAAAGAGCACCGCCAAAGACTCCCATTACTCCCATCATGTGGAAGGGGTGCATCAGGGGATTATGTTCGGGCGAGAAGACGATCATAAAGTTGAAAGTCCCAGAAATGCCTAACATTAATCCGTCGGAAAAACTGCCTTGCCCAATCGGATAGATTAGTAGCACCGCAGTCGCCGCTGAAACTGGCGCTGAAAAGGCTACGCAAATCCAAGGGCGCATTCCTAAACGGTAGCTTAATTCCCATTGCCGTCCCATATACGCGTAGATCGCGATCAGGAAGTGGAACACAATCAGTTGATAGGGACCACCGTTGTACAGCCATTCATCCATCGACGCGGCTTCCCAAATTGGGTAAAAGTGCAATCCGATCGCGGCAGATGTGGGTACTATTGTCGCGGAGATGAGGTTATTCCCATAGAGGATCGAACCCGTCACGGGTTCTCGGATGCCATCAATGTCAACCGGAGGCGCGGCAATAAAGGCCAAGGTAAACGCGATCGCTGCCGTTAAAGCTGTGGGAATCAATAACACCCCAAACCAACCAACATAAAGTCGATTTTCCGTACTCGTAATCCACTGACAGACGCGTTCCCATACATTAGCGCGACTGCCTTGTTGCAGAATTGTTGTCATAATATTAGACCTCTTGCGAAAGTGCGAACAAAAATGTGATACAATGAAAAATAACT
>JBBITB010000100.1:0-23998 GCA_037440985.1 Microcoleaceae cyanobacterium bin_387 | reverse complement strand
GGTTAACTATTTCTAAGTCAAGAATGACAGATTTTCCTTCATAAAGCATCCCATTAAGAAAACTAATGAGAATGTCTTTACTTTGTTCGGAGCCAAATATTTTCTTAAAGGCAAAATCGGTTTTAGGATTGATAAATCGCATAGAGTTACCTCCAAGTCAAAGTCAAAAGAAAGTGAGAAACGACTAGGTAAGAAACCGGGTTTCTGGAGAGAGTAAAAATTAATGGGTATAACTCGGTAAGAAACCCGGTGGGAGCATCTCAAAGAAGCCAAAAAAACCGTAGTGGGAGCGTCTCGCTCCCTATTAGATCCCGCCGGGAGCGAGACGCTCCCACTACCAATTTACAATTAGGAGATGCTCCCAACCCGGTTTCTATGGATCAACTCCCCATTTATATCATAATATCACAAAAATCTGAAAAAAAAAGCTATTTTACTTTCCCTTTTTACCAAAATGGATTATAATAGAAAATAAAACTATTTTATCAGTGAGTTTGGACTATGAAACGCATTGTCCTGATCGCGGGTTTTGAATCTTTTAATGCTGATTTATACCGGAAAGCGGCACAAGAGGCGACTTCTCGTTGCCCTGATTTGGATATACATGTGTTTAGCGATCGCGCCCTTACTACCGAACCTGAAACCATCGCGGATGTCTTAAAAAATGCTGATGTCTTTTTTGCCAGTCTCATCTTTGATTACGATCAAGTAATGTGGTTAAGGGAAAGGGTAGAAAATATCCCGATTCGTCTGATTTTTGAGTCGGCTTTAGAATTAATGAGTTTAACGCAAATTGGCAATTTTAAAATCGGTGATAAACCCAAAGGAATGCCAAAACCCGTTAAATTTATTCTCGATAAATTTAGCAATGGACGCGAAGAAGATAAACTCGCGGGATATATCAGTTTTTTGAAAATTGGACCAAAACTCTTAAAATTTATCCCTGTCCAAAAAGTTCAAGATTTACGCAATTGGTTAATTATTTACGGTTATTGGAACGCGGGGGGTAGCGAAAATGTTGCCTCAATGTTTTGGACAATAGCCGAAAAATATTTAGGCTTAAAAGTGGGGGATATTCCTGCGGTGATCGAGACTCCTAATATGGGGTTATTACATCCTGATTATCAAGGTTATTTTGAATCTCCCAAACAATACTTAGACTGGTATCAAAAAAATCCGCGATCAAAAATTACCAATCCCCCTGTTGTTGGTATTTTACTTTATCGCAAGCACGTTGTGACAAAACAACCTTATATTCCCCAATTAATTCACTATTTTGAAGAAAGTGGAATTATCCCTTTACCCATTTTTATTAATGGTGTCGAAGGCCATGTCGCGGTGCGAGATTGGATGACAACCCGTTATGAAACTCAACAAAGAAATCAAGGTAATTTTGACACAATTTCTCTCTCCAAAGAGGCTGTAGAAGTTGATGCAATTATATCAACGATTGGGTTTCCTTTAGTAGGAGGGCCGGCAGGATCAATGGAAGGAGGAAGACAAATAGACATTGCTAAGAAGATTTTGAGCGCGAAAAATGTCCCTTATTTTGTGTCCGCACCTTTGTTAATTCAAGATATTTATTCATGGACTCGACAAGGTATTGGCGGTTTACAAAGTGTCGTTTTATATGCTTTACCCGAATTAGATGGCGCGATCGATCCCGTTCCTCTGGGGGGGTTAGTGGGTGAAGAGATTTATCTCATTCCTGAACGCGTAAAACGCTTAATTAATCGGGTAAAAAAATGGATTCAATTACGCAAAACTCCACCTTCTAATCGCAAAATTGCCATTATTTTATATGGGTTTCCACCGGGTTATGGGGCAACAGGAACAGCCGCGTTATTAAATGTACCGCGATCGCTCCTTAAACTTCTACAATCTCTCAAACAACAAGGTTATCATGTAGGAGAATTACCCGAAGATGGCGAGACATTAATTCAGCGAGTTAAAGAAGCTGATGAAATCGTCAAAATAGACTCATCGGAAGATCCCAAAAAGAGTCATAACGGACATAACCCGACAATGGTTAATGTAAAAAACCTAGAAAAATGGTTGGGTTATCTCTTGACAAGTCGCATCGAAAAACAATGGAAATCCTTAACCGACTTTGGCATTAAAACCTATGGGGATGATTTGCATATTGGCGGCATCAAATTAGGTAATATTTGGATAGGAGTACAACCTCCATTAGGAATTTCTGGCGATCCCATGCGCTTAATGTTTGAACGAGATTTAACTCCCCATCCTCAATATACTGCGTTTTATAAATGGTTACAAAATGAATTTCAAGCCGATACGATTATTCACTTTGGAATGCACGGGACTGTGGAATGGTTGCCCGGATCACCATTAGGAAATACAGGTTATTCTTGGCCTGATATTTTATTAGGGAATATCCCTAATCTCTATATCTATGCGGCGAATAACCCCTCGGAATCAATGTTAGCCAAACGACGGGGTTATGGTGTCTTAATTTCCCATAATGTTCCACCCTATGGGCGGGCGGGTTTGTATAAAGAATTAGTGACATTACGGGATTTAATTAGTGAATATCGAGAAGAGCCTGAGAAAAATTATGCTCTAAAAGATGCCATTTCTCAGAAAATTGTTGATACCGGGTTAGAAGCAGATTGTCCTTTTGAAGACGCGAAAAAATTAGGGATTGAATTTACACCCGAAAATATCCGTTTATTTAGTGCCGATGCTTTTAATCATTATTTAGTCAAATTATATGACTATTTGCAAGTGGTAGAAAGTCGTCTCTTTTCCTCGGGTTTACATACTTTGGGCAATCCACCGAATCCAGAAGAAATGATGGCTTATCTTAAAGCCTATTTTGGTGAGCAATTATCCGATACAGAAATTAACGCGATCGTTTTTGATGAAACGGCTCCCAGACGCGAAGAAAAGGAGAATCAAGTTTGGCAAGACGCGTTAGAAATTAAGGGTTTATTGATGCAAACAAGCGATGAATTAACCAATCTTTTGCGAGGGTTAAATGGGGAGTATATTTTACCCGCACCGGGCGGAGATTTATTACGCGATGGCCCCGGAGTTTTACCCACTGGCCGCAATATTCACGCGCTAGATCCCTATCGAATGCCATCTCCTGCTGCTTATGAAAGGGGACGTGAAATTGCTAAGAAAATTCTGCAACAACATTTACAAGAAAATCATCGTTATCCTGAGACAGTCGCGGTGATGTTATGGGGTTTAGACGCGATTAAAACTCGTGGTGAATCTCTGGGAATTTTGTTAGAATTAGTAGGGGCTGAACCTATTAAAGAGGGTACGGGACGTATTGTGCGTTATGAGTTAAAACCCTTAGAAGAAGTAGGGCATCCACGCGTTGATATTTTGGCGAATTTATCGGGGATTTTCCGTGATAGTTTTGTCAATATTATTGAGTTATTGGATGATTTATTTTATCGTGCCGCGGAAGCAAATGAACCCGAAGAAGAGAATTTTATTCGCAAACACGCGATCGCGCTAAAATCTCAAGGAGTAGAGAATGTTTCCGCCCGATTATTTTCTAATCCCGCGGGGGATTTTGGTTCATTAGTTAATGATCAGGTGGTTGATGGCAATTGGGAATCTAGTGAGGAATTAGGGAAAACTTGGGAAAGCCGTAATGGTTTTAGTTATGGCCGAAATGATAAGGGGAAAGCCCGCCCAGAGGTTTTAAAAGAGTTATTGAAAGGGTGCGATCGCGTGGTGCAAGAGATAGATTCCGTGGAATATGGATTAACGGATATTCAAGAATATTACGCGAATACAGGAGGGTTAAAAAGAGCCGCGGAAAAACAAGGGGGTAAAAAAATTAAGGCAAGTTTTATCGAAAGTTTTTCTAAGGATACAACACCGAGAAATTTAGAAGATTTATTGCGATTAGAATATCGCACAAAGTTATTAAATCCTAAATGGGCGGAGGCAATGGTAAATCAAGGATCGGGTGGGGCTTACGAAATTTCACAACGGATGACAGCTTTAATCGGATGGGGGGGAACTGTTGATTTTCAAGATGCTTGGGTGTATGATCAATCAGCAGAAACTTACGCCTTAGATCCGGAAATGTCCGCGAAGTTAAGAAAAGCAAATCCTGAAGCTTTTCGTAATATTATAGGACGGATGTTAGAAGCTCATGGACGCGGTTTTTGGCAACCGGATCAAGATACATTACAAAAGTTACAGGCATTGTATAATTTAACTGAAGATGAACTGGAAGGTGTCACCGTCGCCTAAAGTAGAAACAGGGTTTCTCGCGTCATCTATTGCATCAATCGACGATTTCTGAGAAACTCTTTTTCTGCCTAACACACGACAATTAACTATATAGTGCTGTCTCAATGATTTGTACAATTCAGGTAGGGGCAATCCCCCCGTGGTTGCCCCGCTCCCCCCCAACCCCCCGCGCGCAGGGGGCAATGAGGGGTAGGCACTCTGGCACTACCTAGAAATCTGTATGAATTATTCAGACTTGCTATAATAGGGTTTAAGGAGAAAAACCGGAAAAATTATGCAATTTTTCATGAGAAACTTGGTATCTTCTTCAATTAATGATCGAAAACGGATTTCTTTGTTTTCCCTTTATTTATCCTTACCTACTAAGAATTAAAAATCACCTCTGTATTACTTCCTTTTAGCAGCATTTTTCATCTAAATTGTCGACAATTGTGCTATGGGATACATTTTTTTTCGGTGACATTCTGGCAAGATAGAGTATCATAGAATAAAATTTCTCTCTCATAATGTTCTGATTATTGAATTTATATGAAACCTAGAATTATTGTCTGTGGTTTAGGCCGCACTGGTTATAAAATTTTTAGTTTGTTGCGACAACAAGGCGCGATCGTGACAGGAATTAGCGATCGCGCCCTTAAAGGAGAAGGCTCGGATGTGGTTGTGGGAAATTTACAAGCAGCATCGACATTATTAGGAGCGGGAATCCAACGGGCGGATGCTCTCGTCATTACGGGCAATGATGATACAATTAATTTAGCTGTTTTAATGCAAGCCCGGATTTTAAATCCGAAAATTCGCATCATTAATCGTCTTTTTAATACGAGTTTAGGAGAGCGTCTTGATAGCACATTGGCTGAACATACTACCATGAGTGTATCATCCCTAGCCGCCCCAGTTTTTGCCTTTAGTGCTCTGGGGAATGTCGTGATCGGACAATTAAATTTATATAACCAAACTTGGCCAATTCATGAAGAATATATTAATGAAATTCACCCTTGGAAAGGTCGAAAATTAAGCGATTTATGGGATGATCCTAGCCGAATGTTTATTTACTATTTACCCATTAATAGTAAAATTGATCTAATTTCCGCGGTACTCTCTCAACGACAATTACAAATTGGCGATCGCTTAATTATTGCCACCAAACCAACGGTAATAAACAACAAAGAAACAATCCCCGAAAAACTTTTAAAATTTATTACTAATTTGCGCCGCTTTAAACAACAAAGTCAAGCCGCGTTTGCGGTGACAATGACACTGGGAATAATGATTTTTATCGCCACGTTTACATATATATTTGTCGAAAAAGATTTATCAATTATTGATGCCCTCTATTTTTCCGTAGGAATGATGACAGGAGCGGGAGGGAATGAACAAGTTGTCGAAAAAGCCCCTGATAGCGTCAAATTGTTTACCGTTTTGATGATGTTAGCCGGAACCGGAATTATCGGAATTTGTTATGCTTTATTGAATGATTATGTATTAGGAAGTCGTTTTACAGAATATTGGGATGTGGCAAGAGTCCCTCCCAAAAATCATTATATTGTCTGTGGATTAGGCGGAATTGGGATACAAACCGCCAAACAACTTCAAGAAAATGGTTGTGAAGTGGTTGTCATTGAAAAAAACCCAAATAGTCGTTTTTTAAGTACCGCGAGATCCTTGAAAATTCCCGTTATTCAAGGGGATGCTAGTTTTGCCGCGACTCTGGAATCAGCTAATATCAAAACTGCCGCGGCACTCTTAGCTGTCACTAGCGATGATATGACTAATTTAGAAATAGCTTTGAGCGCTAAAGGATTCGCACCAAAATTACCCGCGATCGTCCGAAATCAAGACTCCCATTTAGGTTTAATGGTGCAACAAGTTTTTGAATTTGATGTCGTATTAAGTCCCACAGAATTAGCCGCACCCGCGTTCGCCGCGGCCGCATTAGGTGGTAGAATTTTAGGCAGTGGCATAACCGCCGATAGCCTTTGGGTTGCCCTAGCAACTTTAATTACTCCAAGTCATCCTTTCTGTGGCCAACGCCTAGAAGATGCCGCGAGAATCGCAGATTTTGCCCCCTTATATGTAGAAACCCAAAATCAAACAATTCATGGTTGGGATTTATTAAAAATTTCCCTTTGTGCCGGGGATGTTTTATATTTAACAATGCCCGCGAATCGCCTCGATCAATTATGGCGCACGACGGCTAATGAATTAGTCAAAAATAAAAATTAAGAACCCTTGACAGAGTGCAGAATTACCAATAAAATAACCTAAGTAGGTTGGGTTGAACGAAGTGAAACCCAACACAATCAATCTAACAAGAGTTGTTAAAATTAGGAGAAAGTTATCCCTAAGTAGGTTGGGTTGAACGAAGTGAAACCCAACACAATCACCGTAACAAGAGTTGTTAAAATTAACAGATTCGTTCGGTTTTGCGTTCGCTCAACCCAACCTACAAAAAATCACTAAGTAGGTTGGGTTGAACGAAGTGAAACCCAACACAATCACTGTAATAATAGTTGTTCAAATTTGTACAAAGAAAAACCCAGAAGAAACCAGGTTTCTCGATCAAACACGATCACGCTCTGGTAACAAAATAGCAAAAACAGGGGTTTTTCCATCTAACTAGCCACTGAAGAGATCACAATATTATAGAGGAGTATTAATGTAGAAATGATAGTCACTTTAACAACAATTGCAATGGCAGCACAATCATTATTTATCGCGTATCCACCTCCCAATCACCAAACCACATCTGATCGCGTGTTTTTCTTAGGTACAGCACCCAAAGGGGGAGAAGTTTTAATTAATGGGCAAGTCATTCAACGTAGTGCAGCCGGTTATTTTGCTCCGAGTTTACCCTTAGAAATGGGCGAAAATCTCTTTACCATCAAATATCAAAATCAAGAAATACAAATTAAAGTCACTCGCCAGTCAGAAAAACAGGAAATGCCTGTGGGAATAGCCTTTGCCAAAAATTCTTTAACACCCGCCGTAGATACAGCAAAATTACCCGGAGAATTAATTTGTTTTAACGCGGTTGCCCCCCCTAACGCGACTGTCTCCGTACAATTAGCCGGCCAAATTATCCCTTTACAACCTCGCACTTTAGTCGATTTACCTGATAATAAAGCTGTTTTAGTGGGTAGTAACTCTCCTTCTCAAAGTACGATCATGCCCTATCAAGGCTGTGCTAAAACTCCCATTATGAAAGAAGGTTTAAATCTGGGAAAACCTCGATTTCAATTAACATTAAATGGGCAAACCATTAGTCAGGAAGGAACAGGTAATATTTCGATCCTTTCTCCGATCCAATTTGAAGTCGCGGAAGTGATCGCAGACATGGGAACTACCCGGAGTGGTGCTAGTACCGATTTTTCTCGTTTAACACCCATTCCCAAAGGCACAAAAGCATCTATTATCGGACGAGAAGGAGAATGGTTACAATTAGATTATGGTGCTTGGATTAAAGCCTCTGAAGTTCGTATTATTAAAGATTCTGTACCTCCAAAATCCATTATTCGCTCAGTACGATCGCGTCAAGTGTCGGGTGCGACAGAAATTTTATTTCCATTAGAAGTTCCCGTACCAGTCGCGATTCAAGAAGGAGAAAAAACCTTTACGTTGACCTTATATAATACCACAGCTCAAACGGATATTATCCGTTTCGATGATGATCCCTTAATCTCGCGTTTAGATTGGCAACAAATATCATCCTCACAAGTGCAATATACCTTTAATCTCAAATCCCCTCAACAATGGGGTTATAAATTGAGATATGAAGGTACGACTTTAGTGTTATCTTTACGTCATGCACCCTTAGAAAAAAGGGGAGAAAAACCCTTATCAGGGATGAAAATTCTGCTCGATCCGGGGCATGGAGGACCAGAAGATAAAGGTGGAATTAGTCCCACGGGTTATCGAGAAAAAACTGTTACTTTAATTGTCTCTAAATTAGTCCGAGATGAGTTAATTAAACGCGGTGCAACAGTGATAATGACACGGGAAGAAGATGTTGATTTAGACTTAGCTCCCAGAGTCGCGATGATTCAAAAAGAAGAACCCGCGATCGCGCTTTCTATTCATTATAACGCGTTACCGGATCATGGTGACGCGATGAAAACAAAAGGGTTAGGCACTTTTTGGTATCATCCCCAAGCCCATAGTTTAGCCATGTTTTTACATAATTATTTAGTGAAAACATTAAATCGTCCTTCCTACGGCGTATATTGGGATAATTTAGCCTTAACTCGTCCCTCCATTGCCCCTTCGGTTTTATTAGAATTAGGGTTTATGATTAATCCTGAAGAATTTGAATGGATTATTAATCCTCAAGAGCAAAAAAAATTAGCCAACGCGATCGCGCAAGGGATTACCGAATGGCTTAATCAAGTGCAATAGCGAGCTGACTCCGATAACTTTTTGGCACTCTTGGAAAAATTACGCCGCGACGCAAAAGCACTAGGAAGACGCGATCGCGGTAATCCCTAGTAAATACCCATCTGGCTCGTCCCCTAAAAATGAAATAAAAATGAAGACAAAATGAAGACAAAATGTGAAAAAAAATAGGAATTACCTCTTGATTTAGAGAAACAGTTATGGTAAACTCGAAAGAGTTTGAAAGGGAGTAGCTACTGCTGACAAAAAAGCAGTTATCTGAATCAACATACTGGCAAATAGCCTGGTTTAGAGGTCAAGTTTTGAGATTCTGTCAAGAGAAACAGATCAAGAAAAAACTTGAAAGCGAGACTTTCACTAAGTTCACTACTGAGGTGAGCTTGGTGAAGTCTATGCACTTTCGTCAAGCTCCCTCAGAAAAGAGGTAAATATTCTGAGGAGTTTGAGAGAATGTTACAGGCATTTACAGCGGCATTATTACTAATTACGATTTCTGAATTAGGCGATAAAACTTTTTTTATCGCGGTAGTGATGTCAATGCGTTATCCCCGTCGCTTAGTTTTGCTGGGGGTGGTGTTAGCATTAGCATCAATGACGATTTTATCAGTGTTATTAGGTAAAGCAGTTTCTTTTCTTCCTCAACAGTATATTCACTATGCGGAAATCCTATTTTTTCTAGGTTTTGGTGTGAAATTACTCTTTGACGCGTGGAAAATGCCAGCTAATGCGGAAGAGGAAATTGTGGATGAAGCGAAAAGTGCCGTTGAACAAAGTGAGAAAAACTTACAAAATAATAACAAAGATTTTGCTATTATTTTAGAGACTTTTATTCTCACCTTTTTAGCAGAATGGGGCGATCGCACCCAAATCGCGACTATTGCCTTAGCTGCATCAAATAACCCCTTTGGAGTGACAATAGGCGCGATCGTCGGACATACAATTTGTGCCTTAATTGCCGTCTTAGGGGGGAAATTAATAGCCGGACGAATTTCGGAAAAAACAATTACTTTTATCGGCGGTGGTTTATTCATTCTCTTTGGAGTCGTCGCGATCTTTAATCCCAAGTAATTTACCTTGATCAAGTAGGGCAAGATAAGCGCGATCGCGCTTTCTTTTCCCCTATCTTCGCTCTTTTCCCTCTCCTACTTGTTTGTTAATAGCAGGAATAAAGGAAAAGTGAAGGAGAGCGATCGGCTAATAGCACAAAAAAGATGCTTATAGAGCATTATTTTCTCTAGTCAATCAAAACCGCTCATTCCCTCCAATTAAGCAACCGCTAATTCTAATTCATATTGTAAAACCAGAAATTCATCAGCTTTTAAAATTGCCATAGCATATTCATAACCGTGGTGATCAGAAAATTCTACTAAATATTCACAGTGTTGAGTTTTATCATACACTTCAACAATAACACCTACTAACCCCATAGGGAGAGAAGAAATAGATTGATATTCAGGTTCAACCAGAGTTAATCGCTCAAAAGGAATAGACTTGAGCAACGCAACAGTAGCTAATAATGGAACGCGGTTCATATTATTTAATAAATGCTGAAACTAGACGGGGATTAGGATTTTCTACAGTAATTTCCCAGAGGGTACGGAGTTCAAGTCCATTGGTATCTGGTATTGTCCAATCTACCTTAAAAAGTTGATTTTATGCCGTGGGAATCTGTTGGATAACTTCACCTTCGATCGCGGCTCTTTGAATAAGATAACGCAAAACATGAGGATTGTCTCTAGTGATGCCCAAAGCGGATTGAAAGACTCTGGCTTTATGCTTACCTGTGGAATGTTCTGGGTTGAAACAGTAGTTAGTAAGTTTTTGTAGAGGGATCTCCCCTTGATCACCATTAGGCAGTTTCACAGTATTTTAGTTTCATAATATAGATAACATTTTATTTTCATATCACATTAATGCTGTTTTGTAATTAGCGATCGCGCTTTCTTTTCCCCTATCTTCTCGATAGCCTGTATCATCAAGGAAAAAAAGAGGAGCGCGATCGCGCTCTAATAAATCTAAACAGCGATAAACTGCACAGGTAAGTCAGTTGTATTCTCAAACCGGAAATTCAATCGTTCAAACCCAATTACCTTACCCTGTTTATCTTTCATCAGTAATAGTTCCTCATCTGCTTCTTCAGCAATAAACTCGTGACTGGGATCATCAAACCAAACTGTCAGCGTTTTCCCTTCCTGATCGTAGTAAATTTTTACCGCGTCCATACAATTTCTCCTCTTTTAATTTTGTCGGTTCGATAAGCTGTAATGATAAATCCTTCTCCACTTAAGTGTCTGGCGACAACGCACACAAAATAGGGAGGATCTGATTTGTTGTCACTAGACAAGAAGTTTTTTCGAGCAGGCTGTTGAGATAACCAGTCCCATGACTAGGATTTAGTATAGCAATATTTTATGATAACAAAGAAGAACGCGATCGCGCTTTCTTTTCCCCTATCTTCTCGATAGCCTGTATCATCAAGGAAAAAAAGAGGAACGCGATCGTGTCCCTCCGAAAGGAGAATGATAGATTAAAGCACTTGAATAATGGTAGAAATTGGGATAAAAAGCGAAAGCTCATTATCGACTAAAGGAAGAAAACCATACTTCAAATAAAACTGTTTAACATCCTCATTTTTGGCATCAACGATCACAGCAAATATTCCCACCTCAGAAGAGAGGCGAATCGCTTTTTCAAAGCCATTAATTAACAGTTTTTTACCAAGTCCTCTTCCTTGCATTGAGAGAGAAACCGCAAATCTACCAAGACGCATAGCAGGTACTTGATAGCGAGGTAAGCCTCTCCGATAATTTTCGGGAAGAGACTCCCGTTTAATTTCTGCCATACTGACAGAATAATAGCCAGCAACTTCCCCATTTCCTCCTTCGGAAATAGCCACAACACTTTTAGCAATACCTCGGCGATCATTTTGACGGGCATATTTTTTTAGGTACTCATTTAACTCTGGTACTCCACAATCAAAATTCTCTCTACCTAGACTGTAATCATCGATCGGTAAAAAAATCCATTTCATAGATCACCACTTCCCGTATTCTTCCTGATACTCTTTAATCGCGGCTTTCAGTGCTTCATTAGGTGGAGGTGGGTTTTCTATCGCGGATGCAAAAATTTCCCAGTCCCGATCTGATAAAACAATTTGTTCGGGCTCAGGTGGTGTCTGTGCCGCTAAATTGAGCGCGGCTTCTAGGAGATATTCATTGAGAGTTTGAAATCGCATCGCGGCCGCTTTTTCTATAGTTTCTTTTTCCGCTTGGCTCAGACTTATTTCAATTTTGATAAGGGGGGTATCGGTGGTGGTTGACATAGTTGTATCACCTTAGAGCAATTGCTTGATTTCATTCTAGCACAAGACTAATAAAATGAGTGAAATTGGCACTCTCCCCTATCTTCTCTCTTTTCCCTGTCTCATACTTGTCAATAGCAGGAATAAAGGAAAAGTGAAGGAGCGCGATCGCTTAAATCAGAATGTTAAATAATTCATTAATCAAAATCTTTCCTGCTGACACGAGCATCAATCATCTAGGCAAAAAAACATTCCAGAATTTACCCCTTTCCGTACTTTTACTGATACTCTTTAATGACTTATTTTCCTGCTTCATTGGGTTCCGGTGGGTTTTCGATCGCGGAGGCAAAAATCTCCCCGTCGCGATCGCTCAATATAATTGTCTTTACTGCTAGAGGTAGCTATTTTGCTACATTTAGTGCTACTTATAGCAAATACTCGTTCAGACTCAAGCCCTTTGCTGTGGCGGCTTTTGCGAGGATTTCTTTGTGTTCTTTGTTGAGGGTTCTCTGTACTTTTGTTTGGGTATCGCTTGTGGAAATCGTTTTGTTACAAAAGAGTGATTAGTGACTAATTTTTAGTTTTATTTATGCTCTGAGGTTTAAGAGTTATAGTGTTGGCTTGTTGCCGTTTGGTGATAGACTGTTTTGAAAAATCTCTTGTAGCAAAGACTCTTTCAAGCTTATACTAAAGTTATGAGCAAGTCAATCAGTCTCAGCTAAAAGATACTTTTTCAATCATCGTTCAGTATTGGAGGCCAAAAAATGGGGGAAATTTCAGAGACAAGCCGTTTGCAAGGACGAGTGACAAAAATTCTTAGTGACAAAAGAGGCGGATTCATTTCACCAGATGATAAAAGTGATGACCTTTATTTTATCGCGTCACAAGTTGAAGAGGATAAAATTGAAACGTTGAAGCGGGGAGATGTCGTTACTTTTACTGTTGGCAAAGGCAAGGAAGGCCAGCTAGTTTTTGCTAATAAAGTAAAATTAGTCCCCACAGAAAACACTAATAAGAATTATACAACAGAAACTCGCTTTTATGGTCGGATTAAAAAAGTTTTTCCCAACAGGAACTCTGGTTATATTACACTTGAGGGTAGCACTCAAGACATCTATTTTCTTGCCAAGCAAGTAGAAGAGAATAAAAGGGCAATTTTTCAAGCGGGGGATACAGTTACCTTTACTATTGGTGAGAGCAAAGATGGGAGACGATTTGCCAATAAAATCCAGCTTATTGATATTGATATTGATGTTGAGCAAATAGATGAAAATGATTATCCTGATGAGTCTATCCCAAAGCCTATCACCTGTGATGAACTTAAAAACAAAATAATTGAGGAATTTCAGCGAATAGTACATACAACTAATTCAAGTGAATTTGAAGACTTGATTTTTTTGTTGCTGAGAAGTTTTGGCATCCATTCTCTTTATCAATATGACAAAAGAAACCAAGCTGGTAGAGCTGATGGATTTTTCATTATTGGCAACCTTGCAGTAATGTATGATTGCACCCTGAGACCAGATTTTGAAGAATATAAAAAAGACCAAATAGAAAACTATATTAATAAGCTTGAACAGGCTCAGTTGACATTTGACATTAGAGCTTCAGACGGTGCAAAAAGGAAAAAAACGCTGAGAATTGATGGCAAAAGCAAACAAGTTTGGATTATTACTACAGATCAAACGCGAGAAATTAGTGATTACGGGAATATTAAAGTTAAGGAAGTTTCTGTAAATCATCTTATTTGGCTACTTCAAGAGAGATTAAACCGAGATGTGATAGAAGAAGAGGATTTCGCCCTTAATCTACTATCTCGTATCGAAAAAGTCATTCCTGGTTAAAGCAGTTTTGCATTTTAACTAAGGTGGGCAAAAGCCCACCCGAAAAATCATTACGCGCCCACAGATTCCTTCGCCGCGTACATCACCTCAACCGTAATTTGGGCGATATTTCGCTCACGAGCAAACTTCTCCGTATTGCGCTTAATCTTACCCCGCACAAACCCAGGAATCTTATTTAATTCCCCTTGCGCTTCCTTCGTCCAATTCATATCAGAATCAGCAGAAATCCCCTTAGTAATCACTTCCTTAGTATCGTGGCCACCAAAGATTTCTAATAAGTGATCTTCCATTCCCAAAGTAAAGGAATTATACACCAAATCCGTAATCTGATTCGTTCCTTCATAACCCATAAACGGCTTATAACCGATGGGGAAATTCTGAATATGAATGGGGGCTGCGATTACTCCACAAGGAATATCTAAACGCTTACCCACATGACGCTCCATTTGTGTGCCAAAAATCGCAGAAGGCTCCACGCGCGCGATCGCGTCACCAATAGCCCCATGATCATCAGTAATAATCACCTCATCGCAATATTCACTCACCTCTTGACGAAACCAATCAGCATCATACTTACAATAAGTACCCGCCCAAACCACATGAATACCCATTTCACGAGCCAAAATTTTCGTCATCGCGGCCGCGTGGGTATTATCCCCAAAAACCACCGCCTTTTTACCCGTTAAATTCTGACAGTCAATCGAACGAGAAAACCAAGCCGCTTGCGACACATAAAGAGTTTGATTATTGATATAATCATCATAATCAACCTCCGCACCCATGCCATTAATCAATCCTTGAATCTTGCGGATACAACGAGCCGTTTCTACCACACCCATCGGCGTGATATCCACATAAGGCATCCCAAATTCTTCTTCTAAATACTTAGCCGTCATTAACCCTAATTCCCGATAAGGAACCAAGTTAAACCAAGCGCGAGGTAAATTTTTCAAATTCTGCACAGACGCGCCTTCGGGAATCACTTCATTAACTTTAATTCCCAAATCTGCCATCAGACGTTTTAACTCAGTGCAGTCATGTTGATTATGGAAACCTAGCGTCGAAATCCCAATAATATTAACAGAAGGTTTTTCCGTTTTTCCTTCTGGTAATTCCCCTTTGCGACGCGCTTTACTCAGATAAAATTCAACGATTTGATGCAA
The DNA here is from genome assembly GCA_037440985.1 of Microcoleaceae cyanobacterium bin_387. Lineage (GTDB taxonomy): Bacteria > Cyanobacteriota > Cyanobacteriia > Cyanobacteriales > Microcoleaceae > JBEDKD01. The sequence goes on along the minus strand of JBBITB010000100.1, from coordinate 9,056 downwards.
GGTTCGATCCGCGGCTTGTAATTCATTAAACCGATAATGATTAACATCCGCGAGCATCACATCACCCTTCGCGTCTAACTGAGCACGCTCTACGAAATTATGCAAATCTTCTTGTAAAATACTAGAGGTACAAGTAGGTGTTAAAACGATTAAATCCGGGTGTTCTTCCGCATCCTTACGGACAATATTATCAACTACCTTTTCTTGAGAACCGCGAGCGAGAACATTGCGATCAACCACACTCGCAGTCACCGGGGTGAAATCCCGTTCCCGCTCCAACATCGATCGCATCACGTTAAAATAGTCATCACCTAGAGGTGCGTGCATGATCGCGTGGACATTTTTAAAGGAACTAGCAACGCGAAGAGTACCAATATGGGCCGGGCCTGCATACATCCAGTAAGCTAATTTCATGTGCAATTCTCCCTATACGAGATGAAAGTTACCCAAAAGGGCGATATTTCGTGATTTTTGGGGTCGTTTTTTATTGTTGCAGACTTGCATCCCTTCGCGGGAATCTCTTTTCAAGGTTTCCTCACAAAGTTCAAGTGCAGCACCATTTTTACTACTTAGTTTTTAGTTTATAACTAAAACAATACTAATGTTGTTTTAGTTTAATAATTCTTAATGATTGGTCAACTTTGTGAGGAATTGGCAATTATACACAAATAGAGAGAAAAGTCAATAAATAATTAGGATCGCGATAGCAACGGCCTAGTTAGGACATTCTTAATTGCAGAAACCCTTCATTTTATTGCTTCTTGCTTCTTGCTTCTTGCTTCTTCCTTCTTCCTTGTGCGATATAATCAAAAAAGTTAGCTATTCAAAGGAGATCGCGATGCCCACCAAACAGGATTGGGAATGGTTAGCCGCGGGTTCTGAATATCAAGCCGCGATCGTGGTTCAACAACTATTAGAAAATGGTAATTTTAACGAAGCGACAGAAGGCTTTTATGTATTAATTGAATCAATGGGAAAATCGAAGAGATTAGCTTTAACCAGTCAATTAACTCGTTTAATGGCTCCTATTCTCAAATGGAAATGTCAACCGGAAAAACGGAGTTATAGTTGGAGTATAACTATTCGTTCAGCCCGTCAAGAAATCGCGGATATTCAAGAAGAAGTACCCAGTCTCAATCGGGATTTTATTAATTCTGTTTGGGATAAATCATTAAAAAGAGCCCTAAAAGATGCACAGGATGAAATGGGTAAAAAATGTGATTTAGAATCTCTTTCTTGGACAGAAGTTTTTGATGAAAAATATAGTTTATTTGATGATGAAGATGAGGATAATTAGATTGCCACATTAATTAATAAAATTCGTGGTGTTATTTATGGACAAAATTCATGTCAAAAGAGCCAAATCGAAACATTTATTAGTCTGTGATGGATGGGTGATGATGGAGTTTTTTCAGAATCTAACCACAAAGGCACAGAGGCACAGAGGAAAGAAAAGAGATAGAGAAAACCCGTAGAAAACAGTAAACTTTCCTAAATAGGAAAAATTCCCCCTTGGTTTACCCGATGCCTTTGTGGTTCCTTTTATTGTCTAAATAGTAAAATATTCTGGTGAGAAAATATCTCCTAAAGATTGACATTGTGCTTCTAATAATTCCTTAATTCCTGTTTCTGCTAAGTCTAACATTTGATTGAGTTGCCCACGAGAAAAACTTTTTTCTTCTGCGGTTCCCTGAAGTTCAATAATATCTAATTTTTCATTCATTACTACATTAAAATCTACTTCTGCCGCGACATCTTCAGTATAGTTTAAATCTAAAAATGACTCTCCTTCTAATAGTCCAATAGAAACCGCGGCCACTTGATGAATCAGAGGCGATCGCGTTAATTCTCCCTTATCGACTAAAGTATTCAAAGCATCAGCAAGGGCAACAAATCCCCCCGTAATAGAAGTAGTGCGAGTTCCCGCGTCAGCTTGCAAAACATCGCAGTCAATAATAATAGTACGTTCCCCTAATAACTGCATATCCAAACAAGAGCGTAAACTTCTCCCGATTAAGCGTTGAATTTCCTGAGTACGCCCCGATAATTTTAATAATTCCCTTTCGTGACGTTGAGGGGTAGCCCCAGGTAACATTCGATATTCCGCGGTTAACCAACCTAACCCCGTATTTGTTAAAAATTTAGGGACTCCAGACTGGATTGTAACACTACAAAGAACATGAGTATCACCACTTTTAGCTAATACTGAAGCCGCGGAAAACTTGGTAAAACCTCGCTCAAAAGAAATCGGACGTAATTGCGCCGCACCACGATCATCAGGACGTTTCCATGACATAGTAAATAGGGATGGGTGAATGGTGAATGGGGAATGGGTAATAGGTAATAGGTAATGGGTAATTGTACCATGAGCTATTAGAAGTTAGCTATTAACAATGAGTGATTAACGATTAATCGCGTTTAAAATATCCTGGTGAACTTTTTCAGGAGATTGATCGCCATTAATCGTTAAAAGACGCGTACAATAATCATAATACTCAACCAGGGGAATCGTGCGCTCATGGTATAAATTAATTCGACGTGACACGATATCTGGTTGATCATCCTGCCGCCCCCTCGCGAAGGAACGACTAATTAACACAGATTCCGGCACTTTTAACCAAATTGCCCAGGTTAAATGTTGTTGTAAATCATCTAATAAAAAATCTAACTCCTCCGCTTGAAACGCGGTGCGGGGATAACCATCTAATAACCAACCTTTTTTGACATCTTCCATCAGAAGTCGTTGATGGATATACTCGATCATCGTCGGATCAGGTATGAGTTCCCCCTTTTCCACATAAGACTTGGCCTCTTCACCCAGGGGAGTCTGAAACGCGATCGCGTCGCGTAAAATATCCCCTGTGGAGATCCCAGGAATATTTAAGTGTTTACACAATAACTGAGCCTGAGTTCCCTTACCCGCACCGGGCCCACCTAAAATAACGAATCTCACAGCACTTTACTCCTAATTCCCGTGATACCTAAGAACTTTAGCCCATGAGTTCACCAAATTTCAACCGTTCATGTTACAATGTTCATAATTCTTTGAGGTAACAAGATGAGCCAAAGACTGAAAAGTTGGGAGTCTCCCCGACACCGAGGGAGAAACCACAAAGGAAAAGGCGGCGCAGCGCGATCGCGACAAGTGAAAAAGCAACAGCAAACTCTCCGTAAACTCTTAAAAGCACAAAATACCCAGAAAAATGAGAACCTCGGTTCTCATTTTTCTGTTTTATACCCTTTCACTAATGCAGAAACCACCTTCTTTCCTTTAACAAAAATTTACAACTCCCAAATTTAATCAGGGATCGGGTAGGGATTGGAGATATTGCAAAAAGTCAAATAACTCTTCATCCGAAAGCAACTGACGGGAGGACTTACCATATCGCGTCTGTAAAAATTCCCGCCCTTGTTTGGTATTCCATCCCAAACGTCGAATCTGGACATCCGTTTTCGCGATCGCGTCGGAATGATCCACCGGTTGACTCACTAACCCCTCTTCTTCCACCACACTTGTTGGTAATGTGGTCTCTACAGTTAAAGAATTCCTTGAGGTGGGATCTTCACTCACACTTTCCATAGAGCTGGGCTTATCGACAGAAGAATCATAACTCGCGGTGAGCCACGCGTCCGAGTCCATTTCTTTTAAGGGTGATGATATAGTCCCAGAAGTAACAGAGGTATCCTCATAAATAGGTTTTGGGGTTGGAGTTTCCCCCAATTGAGGAACCGATTTCCCTTTGATATCCTTTTGGGGAGGGGGTGAAACAGGAGTCGAGATAGAAGGTACACTCCGACGAGATACAGATGTCGGAGGAGGAGAAACAGAAGGAGGAGAAGACAAAACCTCTGATGGAGTTCGAGCAGAAGTTAAACCTTTCCAACCAAACCAAGACAACGATCGCGCTCTGGAGGCATCTTCAGCACTTTCCACCGTATCCCCCGCCCCTAAAGCCGTCGCGACTACTACCCCATCGAGTAATACAAGGGAGCGCACCACAAATTTACCGTTATGCACCGTGACAAACTCCGAAATTAAACAGCCCGTCGGATAAATCGCGCGAAATTGTTCCAACATAAGAAATTTATTACCCTACATTGTCCAAGAAATCATTGATTATGAGAGCACCTCTTGAAACTACAATAGATCAAGGTTAGTCATCCGCGTGGCTTTCTGAGCCACTGACTCTCCCATGTCTGCTCTTTGAGTGTATGCTCCTTGAGTTTGGGTGTTGTGTTTAGCATCAAGGGAATTATGACGCGATAAACTTACGACGAGTTTAACGTCCTTGTCCTAAATTTGATCCACTGTCGTGATAAATCCACATTGAAACATACTCATTAAGATGTGGTTATCCTGTAGAGTAAGTCAAGACTTCTCTTGATTAAGCAGTCGTGTTGGGTCCCGTCAGCAGTCGTAATGGTTTGCATAATGCTATTCTCCTTAAGCAATTTTACCAGTCATTGTTCGAGCATCCACCCGACTTGTGATAATTGACGCACTCACAACACCAACGGCTTAATCTCAAAATGCTTGACGATGGACACATCATCCTTCCTCGTCCCTTAAGGCATTTTGGGTGTCACCCCTTTGGACCTTGATCGTGGCTGTTTTATCTTCGTTAAAACCGCGATCTGACACAGGCGGAAAAGGACTCTCCAAGAGCCAATGACAACGGGAAATTGATCTTTTCTCTTGTCTAGTTCTTCTGTTTTAGGCATTTTCTCTGCTTAGTGCCTTTATAATTTGAGAAATTTTGTCTCGAAAATCTCAAATTATCCTGATGGAGACAGAGGGAAAAGAGCACGACTAACTCAACCCCAAAAATTCAGTAGAAACTAGAGGATTAATCGCTACATGGAATTTTCAATCGCGGCACTATTGGCTAATTTCACAGATGAGAAATTAGTGGCTCCTAAAGCCTTAGAGAAAAAACTGGATTGTAATGATCCTATCACTCAGGCTAAATTACAAATAGCTTTGGATGCTTTAGAAAAAATTGGCATTTTAGTGAAGGATAAGGGTCGTTATCGTCGTGTTGTTGAAGAGGATGTGGTAGAAGCTAAACTTCGTTGTTCTAGCAAGGGGTTTTGTTTTGCCATTCAAGATACGGAAGGTTCCGAAGATGTTTATATTCGTGAAAGTCATCTTAGTACCGCGTGGAATGGCGATCGCGTTTTAGTAAAAATCATTAAAGAAGGAAGTCGTCGTCGTTCACCCGAAGGGGAAGTACAACTGATTTTAGAACGGGCTAATCCTTCGGTTTTAGCGCGTGTCAAACAAGTGATGACCCCCAATGGACGAGTCACTTATCGTGCCGTCCCCTTAGACGATCGCTTATTATTTGAATTAGATTTAATTTCTAATGAAATTGATTTAGAGAACGCGATCGATCACTTAGTCCATGTGGAAGTCTTTCGCTATCCTTTAGGAAATAATCGTCCCCTTGGTAGAGTAGTACAAATCTTAGGTTCCGATGCCGAAACCGCGAACGATTTAGACATTGTATGTTGTAAACATGACTTACCTCGTTCTTTCTCCCATAGCGTTTTAACGGCAACAGAAACGGCTATTCCTAAATTTAAAAAGACCGAACTAAAAAAACGATTAGACTTACGTCATCTCTTGACACTTACTTTTTGGCAAGATATCCCAGAAGGTATCAAAACCGATGAAACTGAAATCCCAGAAACCACGAGTTTACATCCCTATTTTGAAAACTCGTTCACCATCGAAACCTTAGAATCAGGAAATAAACGCATCGGTGTTCATATTATTGATGCCACGGAGTATATTCCACCGGAATCACCCATTGATCGGGAAGCCCGCAAACGGGGTTCTACCGTACATTTAGGCAAAAAAATTGTTCCTATTATTCCCGAAATCATTATTCGCGATCGCTGTTCTTTAGTGCCGCAACAAGAACGGATTGCCATTAGTATTCTCCTCACTATTAATGAAGAAGGAGAACTCTTAGAGTTTGAGATTGAACCCAGTTTAATTCAAGTTGATCGTCAAATCAATTATGAAGAAGCCGAAGCGATTTTGCATGGTCATCCCTCCGATCTAACTCCCATTATACAACAACTTTCTGAGGTAAGTCAAGCACTACGAAGTCAACGGATGAAACGGGGTTCTTTTGAGTTAACCTTACCCGATAGTATTTCTCATTATGATGATGAGGGAGAATTAGGTGTATTTGTCATCAAAGCCACCCTTCCGGTGCAATCAATGATTGCCGAATTGATTGTCTTAGCCAATCAGGCGATCGCGTCTCATTTTCAAGCATTAGGAGTCCCCGGAATTTACCGAATCCAAAGCACCCCAGACATAGAAGATGTCATAGAATTAGTAAAATTATCAACCAATTTAGGTTGTGATTTATACTTAGAAAACGAGGAGGAAGTCAAACCGATTGATTTTCAACGATTTACCCTAGAGTTTCCTAATTCTAAACATGAAAGGGTGTTAAATTATTTATTTGAGGATATTTTAAAACCCCCCTCCTATAGTACCTCTCCCAAGCCTCACTTTGGTTTAGCCTTAGAAACGGGCTATCTTCATTGTACTTCCCCTCTCTCACGTTATGTCGATTTATTGAATTTGCGCGTCTTAAAAATGATCTTTGAAGAGGGACGTGATCGACGCACTACCCGTGTCAAGGAACGAGTTAATTTACATCATTCATCCTGTCACGATCAAATTAATTGGAATGTTCTCCCCCCAGAAATTCAACATGAATTTGAAAGTGATTTTGCCGCGAGCGTCGTCCATTTAAGTGAACGCGATCGAGTCGCCCATGATGCCGAACATGACTTAATCGGACTCCAAAAAACCGGACTCATGAAAGAGCGAATTGGTTTAGTCTTCCAAGGATTAATTACCGGAGTACAATCCTATGGTTTCTTTGTCGAATTAGAAATCGATCAAGGGGAAGAAATAGTACGCGTTGAAGGACTGGTTCATGTTTCGTCTCTCAAAGACGACTGGTATGAGTTTCGCTCTCGTCAACAAACATTAGTCGGACGCAAAAATCGTAATCAATATCGCTTAGGCGATCATGTCGAAGTGCAAGTCAAGAGTGTTGATTATTACCGTCAACAAATTGATTTAGTCGCGGTTAGTGCCGGCAGTCAATCATTTGATGAGCCAGAAGAATAGGGATTGGGGATTGGAGATTAGGGATTGGGTAATTGGTAATAGGGATTGGGTAATTGGTAATAGGGAATAGGTAATAGGAAAAGGAAGAAGGAAAATTCTTTATTCCTATTTCATTTTCAACCACCTAAAACCTCAAGCCTTACACCCATTACCCAATCGCTATTCCCCAATCACTATTCCCCAATCGCTATTCCCCAATCACTATTCCCCAATCGCTATTCCCCAATCGCTATTCCCTAATCCCCAATCCATGCAAAAACCATTAATTATCGGCGTATCAGGTGCATCAGGATTAATCTATGCAGTGAGAAGTTTAAAATATCTCCTCCTAGGAGGCTATACAATAGAATTAGTCGCGTCAAAATCGAGCTATATGGTATGGCAAAGCGAAAGTAATATCAAAATGCCATCCGAACCCCAACAACAAGAACAATTTTGGCGACAACAAACTCAAGTTTTTACAGGAGGAAAACTGCGTTGTCATCCCTGGCAAGATGTCGGTGCGAATATAGCCAGCGGCTCCTTTCGCACATTAGGAATGATGATTATCCCTTGTAGTATGAGTACAGTGGGGAAACTCGCGGGGGGATTAAGTTCTGATTTACTAGAACGCGCAGCCGATGTACAATTAAAAGAAGGGCGTAAATTAGTCATCGTTCCCCGTGAAACCCCATTTAGTTTAATTCATCTGCGAAATTTAACAACTTTAGCAGAAGCAGGGGCGAGAATTGTACCCGCGATTCCCGCGTGGTATCATAATCCTCAAACGATAGAAGATTTAGTCGATTTTGTTGTGGCTCGATCCCTTGATCAATTTAATATAGATTGTGTCCCCCTGAAACGCTGGAAAGAGGAAGACTAGACATAAAAGAGTTATAAGTTATCAATTATAAATCATCAATTATAAATCAACCAATACATCTTTTCCCTCCTCCTTCTTCCCTCTTCCTCTGCGCCCTCTGTGCCTTTGTGGTTCATTAATTCTTCCTTCTTCCTTCTTCCCTCTTCCTTCTTCCTTCTTCCTTCTTCCTTCTTCCTTCTATTATGCGAAACCTGATATTACTGATTATTTTAGGACTATTAGCAGCAATGGTGGTGCAAAATCTCTCACCCTCATTACCCTTAGTGTTTTTAGGAACGCGATCGCGTTCCTTACCCTTATCGCTCTGGATTTTTCTAAGTTTCCTTTTAGGAATTATCACCGCATTCCTGATCGCGCGACTTTTCCAATTATCAAATTATCTCACAGAACAAGAAAGAAAAGACGAGCCTGTGGCTCATAACATCGGGCAAGAACGAAAAAACCAATCTACTCGAATACAAACCCCTAGAGAAACCGTATATCAATCATCTACCAATCCTCAAGAATCATCTCCCCAAACCCAAACCGAAAACAAAACCGCGAACCCGACAAACGTTTCTTCCGTCTCCCCTTCTAATCAAGAAGAAGATGATTGGAGCGAAAATGAATCCAGTGGTAAATCATCTCCGATAGATGATAATTGGGAAACAGAGCAGCCTCTCACTCCCTCAACACCGAAAACCAATATTAATCAGCCTCTAAAAGATTACGAAGTGAAACAAGAACCCAAAACCAAATCTTGGTCGGGATCAAACTATTCTTTTGGTTATCGTGATGGCAAAAATTCCGGTGTCGGAAAATCAGAATCAGTCTATGATGCCGATTATCGTGTTATAATACCTCCGTTCCGTCAACCCCCTCTACGGGAAAATGATGAAACTTCAGACTCCCTTAAAGGGAATAATGATGAAGACTGGGGATTAGATTTTGATGATGATGAGGATAAACCACCTCACCCAAAATCTTAATTTTAAGGTTAAGGAAGAAGGAAGAAGGTTGACAGTTGACAGTTGACAGTTGACAGTTGACAGT
>JBBITB010000099.1:0-24241 GCA_037440985.1 Microcoleaceae cyanobacterium bin_387 | reverse complement strand
AGCCGGTTTCAATCTCTAATAGAGATTTGGGTTAATTGCGACGAAAAAACGAAGCCTGATAAAGGCGTGGCTGCGACCCGTTTCAATCTCTAATAGAGATTTGGGTTAATTGCGACTTTACTAGCATTTTTGAAAAGTTAAAAAGTATTGTTTCAATCTCTAATAGAGATTTGGGTTAATTGCGACATCCAGATGGTGAGCAATTCGCTACCAATGAACAAGTTTCAATCTCTAATAGAGATTTGGGTTAATTGCGACAGGCTGAGTCTGAAACCCTTGCTGTATTTGGTTTTCAAGGTTCATTTGCGTGAATGTTTTATTAAAGTACCATTTCAGCCATCGACTTGTCAATACCCTCTTTTCCATTTTTCCTCCAAATCCATAGCCTGTAAAGGTTTCAAGGTTTCCGTGAATCGTTTTTTGGGGTGATGGGCCTCAAACTCTTGCCCTGTGAGGGTTTTAGCCGAAAAATTTGATACCCCCATTTTTACACCTACCGATTCACGGTGACTAGGCAAAAAAGATACTTCCTTGGCCCAGTCTCACTGGGATAAAATCCTGGGCGATTGCCAATCGCCCCTACTTGCTCGCGTGACATCAACCCCACAGATAGAAAAACAGAATACCATTTTCATTTCCGTCCCCAGATTTCTCCTAGAAAGGGTTTTTTTTTGCATCACTCCTATATCATAACAAAAATTGCCGGTAATTATCGCGGTTTACCCGATTTCTGATGCAATTTTTCACACTGATATTTGTTAAACCCTAAAATTTGCCAAATGCTGTCGAAAATTCAGTTAAATTACCAGAAACCTACTCCCTCTTTCTCGCGTTTGAGAGTTTTGTCCCTGTGCGCGATCTTCTTATCAGTATTTTCTCCCCTCTCCGTGAAAGCAGACACCCCAAGGGAAAATTCCCCAGAGTTCATTAACAATAGAGAAACTCTTTCTTTTCCTCCCTCTTTAATCGTACAAAGCAAAGGAACCAATAAGGGGGATAAAATTTCTCTTAATGGTCGTTTTTTTTATGTTCCTTGGAGTCAACGGGAGATTAATGGAGTAATCCATACAGGTTTCGGTGATACCAGTTTAAATTTAGCAATGGGAGTCGATTTATTAAATACTACTAATCCGAATCAACAACCGATTCAATGGTTTTCCGCGGATGCTTCCATTCTTAATACTTGGTTAACGGGTATTTATCGTTATTTAGATATAACTGATTTTGCCCAACAAAGGGGTTGGAAAATTGCCGTTGAGGGTGATACTCTTACCTTAAATACTCCAAGATCCACGATCGCGAATATTCGTCAGGGAAAACAAAGTTGGGGAGATAGGGTAGTGATTGACTTAGATCGTCCGACACCGTGGCAAATCAAATATATCTCGGAAGCACCGAAACCTAAAACACCTAATCCCAATCCACCCGACGATCCGACTAAACCCCAAGGAAGTCAACCGAAACCCTTAGCAGATGATCCGACAAAACCGGGCAAACCTGAAGATAAAACGACTGTTAAACCACCGACTCAAGAATGGCATATCACCTTAGATGCCCAAATTTCTCCGACTTTATTAGAACAAAAATTTAGTGAGGGCAATCAACTAAAATCCCTGGCTGTAGATGTAGCAGGAAAACAAACTCGTGTCAAGATTAATATCCCTTTAGGTTGGCGACCCCAAGTGGTCACTTTAGCCAATCCTAATCGTGTGGTGATTGATATTCGTCCTGATTTTTTATTAGAAAGGAATATTTCCTGGGCTCCTGGGTTACAATGGCAACAGCGATATATCTCTTTAGGAAAGGATCGCTTTCCGGTGTTTTTCTTTGAGGTGAATCTCCGTCAAAGGGGGATTAAAGTTAGACCGATTTTGACTAATTATCCCCAGAGTATCAAGGGGACGACATCCCTCTTAGAAATGGCGGATAAATCCCAAGTCGCAGGCGCGATCAACGCGGGTTTCTTTAATCGTGTTAATCAGTTCTCTTTAGGGGCAATTCGTTTTGATAATCGTTGGTTATCCGGTCCGATTTTAAATCGAGGCGCGATCACGTGGAATGATCAGGGAGATATTCGTATTTCCCGGTTAAATCTCCTAGAAACGATAATAACTCAAGGGGGTTCTCGTTTATCGGTTATTCGGGTTAATAGTGCTGATGTACAGGATGGTATTACTCGCTATACCCCGGAATGGGGAGAGAATTATACTCCTTTTTCTGATGATGAATTGATTGTGACAATTGAGGGGGATAAAGTCACTCGTCATAACACGGGCAATACTAAAGAGAAAATGACTTTTCCTATCCCGAAAAATGGTTATCTTTTAGTATTGCGTTCCCTTCAAAGTGCCAAAAGTCAATTAGCAATTGGTAGTAATGTCCGTGTAGAAAGTGAAACGAATCCCCCGGAGTTTAATCGTTTTCCTTATATTGTTGGTGGTGGTCCTGTTTTAGTGCAGAATAGTCAAGTAGTTTTAGATGCTAAAGCCGAAAATTTTAGTGCTGCTTATCAAATACAAACAGCTATTCGTAGTGGTGTCGGTAAAACCGCGTCAGGGAATTTGTTAATCGTCGCGGCTCATAATCGTGCCGGGGGAGCCGGTCCCACTTTTGCTGAATTTGCTCAAATTATGCAAAAAATGGGCGCGATCGAGGCTTTAAATTTAGACGGAGGAAGTTCGACAAGTCTTTATTTAGGGGGGGAATTATTGGATCGTCCTTCTCAAACCGCGGCCCGTGTTCATAATGGTATAGGTGTCTTTTTTCAGCCTTAATGTGGAGAGAAACCCGGTTTCTGAACCCAAAATCTGATTGATTGCCATGATCTGAACTCAGAAACCGGGTTTCTTTGGTTAAGATTTGTTAAACAATAGAAAAGATTTGCTATAATAGACATGAGAGATTGTCAAGAAAACGCGATCGCGCAGATCCAGACAGATATCGGAAGAGATAAACTAAGAAAGGGTAATTGCATCTTCTTAAAAATAGTTGTGGGGAAGTATCACCACAAAATTAATGAGCTAATTCTCTTAAATTACTAAGGAAAAACTATCATGGTTCAGACTCAAGAAATCCTATTAACAAAGGAATTGAACTCAATCAAGTCTAATGGAATTTCACCCACAGAATGTCGTCCCTGGGGTTCTTTTACTACCTTAGAAGAAGGGCCAGGTTATAAAATTAAACGAATTGAAGTAAAACCAGGCCATCGTCTCAGTTTACAAATGCACCATCATCGTAGTGAACATTGGATTGTTGTTTCTGGCACGGCAAAAGTTACCTGTGGGGAAGCGGAAGAAATTTTATTTAGTAATCAATCAACCTATGTCCCTCAGTGTGTTAATCATCGTTTAGAAAATCCGGGGGTGATTCCTCTGGTTATTATTGAAGTCCAAAATGGTGAATATTTGGGAGAAGATGATATTGTCCGTTTTCAGGATGATTATGCTCGTACTGAGTCCAAATCTAAGTAAATTGTAATATTTTTTTAGGTTGGGTTAATGTTAAACTCAACCTAAAATCTGAAAGTAACAGTCAAATTTTCTATGATTCAATTAAATCATGCGGCGGCAAATGAGGTTAAACGCCTTCAGTCTAAACAAAAAAAACCTGATGTTTGTTTTCGCTTGGGAGTTCAACCCGGTGGGTGTTGTCATTGGTATTATACCATGACTTTTGACGATTTGGTTAATGATAATGAGCACGATCGCGTATATGAATCGGAATCTATTAAAATTGTCGTCAACGAAGAACATTTAAAGTATTTGGATGGGTTAACCTTAGATTATTCGGAAGATTTGATGGGTGGAGGTTTCCGATTTAATAATCCTAACGCGACACAAACTTGTAGTTGTGGACATTCCTTTTTTATCGCGGAAAATTAATTCAGAAACCCGGTTTCGGTAAAGAAACCGGGTTTCTCCCTGGGGAATTTCGGGCAAACATGATACCCGCGATCGCGCTTAATAACAACCATCCGAGAGTATTAGAACGCAAATCAAATAAGGTGACATCCATCATATTAAATATGATACAGGAAGTGAACGCGATCGTATAACTAAAGAATATTAAGTTCTGTTGAGATTCGCGATAACTTTGAATCAAAGAGAAACAAGCCTGTGTGATAATGACACCAATTATACCAGAGAATAAGAGCATGGTAATGATACCCGTTTCCGCGGTTAACATCAAAAAAAGATTATGAGGATGTTGGAGATTTTCGTGAGTTACGACTTCATAAAGGGGAGAAAAATTGCGTAATCCCCAACCCGTAAAAGGTCGTTGTTGAATCATATTTAAGGTAAACTGCCATTGAGTTGTTCTTAATGTGGCAATAGGGCGATCGGGATACATTTGATCATTTAATCTTGCCCATAAAAACGGGGGAATTATCTTTTGTAACCATGATTTTACCGGATTAGGGCCAAAAGCAGACCAAAGAATTAAACCCGTAATTGTAGTGACAATAACGATTAATTTTTTGAATCCTAAATAAAGGGCAAACGCGAGACAGGCAAAAACAGCTAATCCCCAAGCATTACGAGAATTAGTAAAGATTAAGGCAACGCCATTCCCGACAATAACTAAACTTAAAAAGATGATGGGTAATAGGGATTGGGGACTGGGGATTGGGGACTGGGGATTGGGGCTTCCTTCTTCCTTCTTCCTTCTTCCTTCTTGATATGTTTCAATAAATAAACCCAAGGCTAAGATAAAAACAATAATGGAGTAAAAAGCTAATAAATTCGCGTGCATAAAAACCGCGGACATTCGCCCCGGAGGGTTCCCATGAAGTTCTAATCGCCATCCTAAGAAATCATGTAATATTTCTGGCCCTTGCCAACTGCCAAATTGTTGTCCTAATCCTACTAGAAAAACGGGAACGGAAGATAGGACAAATAACCAAGACATTTGTCGTAATTGTTGAGGGGTTTGAATCAGTTCACTAAAGGCAGCAAAAAGGGCAAAAAATGGTAATAAATTTGCTAATCCTAAAAATGCCTCACCCGGAAGGACGGCAAAACACGCGGTAATAATGAGTAAAATACTTAAAATGCCAAATCCTTTATTAATAGGATTATGAATAATGTGCTTAAATTTCTGTTTCCAGGTTCCCAGTAACGCGATCGCGATACTTATGACTCCCCAAGTCGGAAGGAATGGCAAAAGTAAAAATCCCCCTTGGGCAAATTTCCAAGGGATTTCTAAAGCACGATCGCGATGATTTTGTAGTTGTGTTAAAAGGGGTTTAATTATGATGGATTGAACCCAATTGAAATTTTTTTTAATCGGCACTTATTTTGCTAATTTACTAATTGAAAATTTGGTGAAATTAAGAGCAAAGCATTGGGGATAATAAATGCGGTTAAAGGGTAGCAATTTTCGCCCCAATACTTCGCCCCTACGCGGGTTGAAATTCCGAGTCGGAACGAGTTAAACGAATTTGCGCCAAGGCAAAAATCATGGGAATAATTCGACCATAATTTGTCGAAATAGCTTTCCAACCTAAATCCGCGAAAAACCAAGTCCAAAGCACGGGACCTAAAATACCAAATACCGTTCGCACCGCGGCATAACGAGTCGCGGTAATTGCCATACCTTGACGAGCACTTTGTAACGCGAGATAATTTTGAAAAGCTCCCGTTGTTCCCTTTACGATCGCGTCTTTGGCGACATGATAAGAGGCAAAATGAATAGCAAATTGACGGGCAATTTGTTGTAGTAACATCGGTTGGATAATGGAACTTACCGCGATCGCGCTTCCCCCTTTAACAATGACACTCAAGGGATCTTTTTGAACAGAAAGAGGTAAAGGTTGAGAAAGATCAGAAGTTTGGAGCGATCCCACTACTTCACCCATTAAAGCTTTTCTTTCCTCCCCAGGAAGACGTTTCGTTACCTTATCAATCAGAGATAAAAAGATTTCAGCTTCTAAGTCAGTAGTAGAAAGTTTTTGTGAGTAAGGAATTTTGAGATAACGACAGACTTGAATCAGAGCTTGTCGATAACTAAATTGTTGAGTGTTTCCCTTTAATACCGTCAAACCATCGGCAGCTAAATAGCGAAATCTGTGCTCTAACGCGTCTAACCAAGAAACACGATTTAGACTTTGAATATCCAAAGGCTCAGGGGTTTGCATATAATCCAAAGGATTAAAGCGGCGACGAAACAATAATTGTGTAAGCTGCTCTAATTCCTCGTCTGAGGCTAATTCCAGTGCGGATCTCAGTTCATCCAAAGTGACATTCCTCCGTTGACCAGAGATTTGTTGATTATTTTTATTGTACTACTTCCCGATGACGCGATCGGGATTGAGGGATTTTCTCATTTTCGATAAAACAATACAATTAAGGCTTTGTGCAATTGAGAATGTCTATAGTGTTGACCTTTCAGAAGTAAAACTTGTGGCACAGGCATCTTGCCTGTCACGGGGAAGATGCCCAGCATTTACATCTCAAATGGAATTGCTATATACACATATATTATTGTAGTGCCAGCGTCTCGCTCGCGATGGAGCCGGGATCTTCGCGTATTTAAAGGAAAATGCAATGATATTTGATGTCGCGGTTATTGGTGCGGGTTTAGCAGGGTTAACTTGTGCTCAAGAGTTACGTCAGGCAGGTTATTCCGTAGTTGTCATCGAAAAATCTCGCGGAGTTGGGGGAAGAGTCGCGACTCGTCGTTTAGAGGGTACTGTCGCGGATCATGGTGTGCGTTATCTTCACGCCCAAGGCTCTCACTCCCAACAACTTATCACTAATTTGTGCGCCATGGCGCACAAAACTCTGCAACTTTGGACCGATAGGGTGTATGAATGGGATCAAAATGGTTTATCCGCGGTTCCCCAATCTTGTTATATCGCGCCGGGGGGGATGAATGGAGTGGGTAAGTCTTTAGCGCAGGGGTTGGAGATATGGCTTAACCGTCGGGTGGAAAATTTGACACCTTTGGCTCAAAATTGGTTATTGCGTCTCGAAGCCATGAATAATGTCGAAACTACGACTCCTTTGGAGTTAAACGCGAAAGTTGTGGTGATGGCAATTCCGGCTCCTCAAGCGAAGATATTACTTAATATGATCGCGGGTATTTCTGGGGAATTTATAGCACAAGTCGATGGGGTAAAATATGATCCTTGTATTACGGTAATGGCGGGTTATCCTTCCCATTATCAAGAGGAATTAGAGCAATTAAATCCTTCTTGGAGCGCGATCGCGTTTCCCCAACATCCCGATTTAGGTTGGGTAGGTATAGATAGTAGTAAAAGAGAGAACCCCAAACAACCCGTTTTTGTTGTGCAAAGTAGTGCCAAATTTGCCGAAAAATATTTAGAGACGACAGAGTTACAACCCGTTGCCGAAGAGTTATTAAATAGTGCTGCTCAGATTTTACTCCCTTGGTTGAAGAGTCCCCAATGGTTACAGATTCATCGCTGGCGTTACGCGTTTTGTCGTAATTTTTTATCGGTTCCTTCTTTAATAACTATTAACCCATTACCTTTAATTTGTGCCGGAGATTGGTGTGGTGGCGATAATATCGAAGGGGCATCGCGATCGGGTAAGAGCGCGGTTAATCAGGTGAAAGAAATTTTGTCTATTTAAGACTTCTTCGACATCAAGGCGCGATCGTGATTGAAGGAAAAATTAATAAAGTAGAGCAGGCATCTTGCCTGCTTTCGGGCACATAAAGGCGAAACTACCAAGCGAATCATTAAGTTATTTAATTTCCATTCCTTATCCCTACAATTATTCAAAATTCACGAGGGAAACGGCACTGCCGTGTCCCTACTGTTTCAGAGATGATTCTTTATCATCAAATCTATGTCTATTCAAAAGACTTGATTTATATTCGTCAATTCTTCTCTGAGCCACTTCAATATATTTTTCTTCCCTTTCAATACCAATATAGTACCGATTTAAGTTTAAACAAGCTAATGCCGTTGTTCCTGAACCCATAAAAGGGTCTAAAATTATCATTTCTTCATTACTACTAGCCTTGATAATTCTTTCTATTAATCTCACAGGTTTTTGTGTAGGATGATATCTTTCTTCTCGATAAAAATCTATATCTTTCCAAACATCGGTTATTCCCATTTCAATATTAAAAACAGGTGCAATATTTTCATAAGGATGTTGAAAATCAAGAATTTCTTGCAGTTTCTCCCACATTTCTTTTGTAGGAATTTGAGCTAAAATATTATTACCAGTATAAAGAGACCACATTCCGCCACCATTAACTTTTACCCCTAATTTTTGATTAATTTCTAAAGCAGTTAAACCTAAATATTTTTGTCTATCCTTAAGTAACTTTTTCACAAAGGGGTGACTATTATAAGTAAAAAACAAGAGAGTTTCGGTAACATTAGGAAACATCTTATATCCCTTAGTTGCACGTCCTCCAATTGATTTAATTCCTTTATCTATAATTATTTGCTGTCTAAAATCAAAGCCTAATTTAATGATATCATCATAGAGATAAAATAAATTTCTTAAATAGCCAAAGAGATATAAGCTACCCGATAACTTTATCACTCTTGAGATTTGATTAAGCCACTGTAAACACCATTGTACATAATCTTCTTCAGTGCGCCATTGATAGTCCCATTTTTCTTGTATAACTTTCCAATAAGGCGGATCAAGAATAACTAAATCAATACTTTGATCAGGTATTTCCTTGAGTTTTTCTATGCAGTCACCTGAAATTATTTGATTGAAAAGTTTCATATTTTGTGAGAATATCAAGATTGATAAAATGTTACGAATTTGCAATGGCTAGTACAAGGAGCTGATAGATTCTTTATGTAGGTTGGGTTGAAGGTAAATTTAGGGAAAGCAACTTACTAATTGATTTTTTCAACCCAACCTCATCTTAGTTAAAATTTCAATCGTTGTCGATGATTTGCCACAGATTGAACGATTCCCAACCCGATAAAATTACTCAACAAAGCCGAGCGCCCATAACTGAGTAATGGTAAAGGAATCCCTGTCACAGGAGCCATACCAATATTCATACCAATATTAACAAATACCTGAAAGATTACCATAGCTAGAACACCAATCACCATTAAAGAGCCAAAATTATCCTTAGCTAATTGCGCGATAATTACCAAACGCCAACAAATAAACCAGAAAACCGCGAGGACAGCAATACAACCAATAAATCCCAATTCTTCCCCAATGGCAGAAAAAATAAAATCTGTATGTTGTTCTGGGATAAAATTTAATTGAGTTTGAGTACCCTGAAATAAACCCCGTCCATGTAATTCACCAGCACCAATAGCCGTGCGAGATTGAATTAAGTGATAACCTGTTCCCAAGGGATCTTTTTCGGGATTTAAGAAACCGGTGACACGATTTTTTTGATAATCTTGTAAGATATTCCAGAAATGAGCGGCTAATTGTCCTGATACTACATTCACGATTACTGCGAGAATAGTATTAAACCATCGCCAAGGTAAACTTGCCCAAACTACCAAACCCAAACAAGCTACCCACGCGATCCAAGCTGGTGTATAAATATTACTAAGAATGGCGGAGACAATCGGAGAAATTAAGAGAATTAACCAACCCGGATTAATATTTCCCCAATACAACATTGCCATTGTAATCGCACCAAATACTAAAGAGGTTCCTAAGTTTGGTTCGATGAAAACTAGAGCCCAGGGAACCGATACCACCCCAAATATTTTGATCATATCTATTAGGGTGGGTTTGGCAATATTATGGAGTAGGGCAGCGATCGTAATAATAATTGCTATTTTGGCAAATTCTGAAGGTTGAAGATAAAATCCAGCAATATTAATCCACCGTTGTGCTCCTAATGCTGTTGTCCCCACTACTCGCACCGCGATCAGTAATATAATGATGGCAAAATAAATTACCCATTTCCATTGTAGGAGGGTTTCATAGCGAATACGGGCGATGGCAAGTGCTAATATTAAACCAATACCACCTGTAATCCAATGTTGCCACCAGTCGGTTAGTCCTTGATTTAATTCTGCACTGCGGATCATTATGCCGCCAAATATTGTCATTCCTAAATATGCTATTAATAGCAACCAGTCTAATTCTTTCCAAGGTTGTATGAGTGATTTCCAGCGATTCTTTGCGAGTGTTTTGTGCAACATTTTTTCTGGGGTAATAGGTAATGGGTGATGGGTGATGGGTAATGGGTGATGGGTGATGGGTGATAGGTGATAGGTAATAGGTAATAGGTGATAGGTGATAGGTGATAGGTGATAGGTGAAACCTATTCCCTTGTCTCCAGTCTCCAGTCTCCAGTTTCCCTAGGGGGGTTCCTAGAGATACTCAAAAGAGTTACCATCGGGATCTTTACCATAGAAGGATACGATCGCGTCGGGATATTTGCCAATATTGCTGACAAGGACTCCTTATAGCTTTTAATTGCTCATAGACTGTTGCGCGATCAGCGCGATCGCGTAAAATCAAGCTAAAATGAATCCCGGCTTGATCATAATGGGTACTTAAGACAAGATAACAGTGTCAGTCCATCTTCATCGGGCTTTGAGATAAGCAGACTCACTCCATACAACAGCTTTGGAGGGGTATCACGACAGGGCTAAGTCGTTTCAGTCATCGGGGTAGGCAAATATAGAGTTTTCCTTTTCTCTTTATTTTAGGGTAGGAGTTTCTTGATAGACGCGATCAGTATAATCAAGAAAGAGATAACTTTATCCCAGAAGACTCATGGTAAATTTTAAAGCCCTTCGCGCCGTTCAAACTCTAACAAGTCATACTAATCAAATTAGTGATCTTATTATTACTCCTGACGGTCAAACTCTGATCAGTGCTAGTTTTGATCATAGTATTAAACTTTGGTCACTGAAAACAGGAAAAGAACTTCGCACCCTGATAGGTCATACTGAAGTAGTGTGGTCCCTTGCTCTCAGTCATGATCAAAAAACCCTGATCAGTGGTTGTGATGATAACACGATCAAATTGTGGGATATTAATACTGGGAAAGAACTTCATACTTTTACCGATACTCAAAGAGTCGTCGCGATCGCGCTTTCTCCGATTCCGTCATCTCAAGGGGGGATCTTCGCGAGTGGAAGTGGAGATAAAACCGTGAAATTATGGCCTGTAAAAACAGGACTATTGTCAAAACTGATAGGCACAACCCCAATTAAAATCTTGAAAGGTCATAATGGCACTATTCAAGCTTTGGCATTTAGTCCCAATGGTCAAATTTTAGCCAGTGGGAGTCACGACTCAACCATTAAATTTTGGAATGTTTCCACAGGGGAGCTGATTTCTACCTTAACAGGTCATACTGGTACTATTGAGTCTCTGGTTTTTAGTGCCGATGGTAATATTTTGATTAGTGCCAGCCGCGATCGTACCATTAAACTATGGCGAGTCAATACAGGGGAAGAATTACGGACATTAAAAGGTCATACTAATTACGTCAATGATATCGCGTTAAGTCCCGATGGCAAAATATTAGTCAGTTGTGGCGGTGATGGAATGATTAAAGTTTGGGACATCAATAGTGGAAAAGAAATTTCAAGCGTAGTGGGAGATAAAGATGCCGTGAATTGTGTCGTGTTTACACCCGATGGTAATAGTTTGATTAGTGGTACATGGAATAATAGCATTAAAATTTGGCAGTAATCATGGGTAAAGAGAAACCCGGTTTCTGAGTCATATCTCACCATCAAGAAATCACAAATCATTGAGAAACCCGGTTTCTGATAGGTGAGGTGGCGATTTTTTTGGTATCAAAACAAAATAAAAAAAGCTAATTCACCCAGCTTTAAGCTATTATTAATATCTAACTATCTCAGGGAAAAATCATGGCAGTTACTAAATTTATGCACGCGGCGATTCTCGTAACAAACTTAGAAAAATCCGCATTTTTTTATGGAAGAATCTTAGGACTACCTCAAGTAGAACGGAATTTAAAATTTCCGGGTATCTGGTATCAAATTGGTAATTTTCAAATTCATTTAATTACCACATCTTCCCTGATTACCGATGAAGTTGATGGGGATAAATGGGGAAGAAATCGTCATTTAGCATTTGCCGTTACCAACTTAGAAGAAACAAAAAAACTATTATTATCCCATAATTATCCTATTCAAATGAGTGCATCAGGTCGTCCTGCACTCTTTACGAAAGATCCCGATCATAATATTATCGAATTAAGTCAATTAGCCGAATAAAAAATATTAGTAGGTTGGGTGGAATAAAGAAATATCTTAACTCAACCCAACCTAAAACTATGCCCTCAGTTAGGAGACTGCTGTTGTGAAATTTGGCGCACTTGTTCTGCATCTAACTGCAACGCGGTGGCAATTTGTTCGACGCTTAATCCCAGGGCTAATAATCGGCGGACGGATTCTAATTTAGCTCTGCGCTCACCTTCTTGTAAGCCTTCTTTTAGCCCTTCTTTTAGGCCTTCTTTTAAGCCTTCTTTTAAGCCTTCTTTTAAGCCTTCCGAAAAAACATCTTGATAGAGTCTGGTTTGTTTAAATTCATTCAATCCCAACATAGCTATTATTTCCTCTCGGCTCTTGTTTGACAACTTGTATACTATGATAGTCTCGATTAACTCGATTAGTTCCCGTTGGGTAATGTCATCTATTACCTCTACTCGCGCTTGCTCTATTAACTGCTTCGCTTTTGCCGCCGCGCTCTCCTCCGACTCGATGATTAATTTCACTGTCTCGATGCCTATTGAGCGCGTTTCTGAGACTAATTCATCCAGATAGATGCGTTTGACTCTTTGAGATTCCAGTAACTCGATATACCGTTCAGTTTTGCCTATATCTAGGCTGCGGCTGGGATAGATGATCACACCTTGCCAGTTGTTGGGCAATTCGGTTTTGTCGAGGTAAAAGAATGTTTCGGTGAAAAATCGAGAGTAGAAGTTTTTGTCGGGTTGAAATTGGACTTCGACAAAATAGATGGGGAGTTGAGGGGAGTCGGCTTGGGGGAGAAAGATGCCGTCGATGCGGAAGGAGGTTTGTTTGATTTAAACGGAGGAGAATTGATAGGTTTGTGCTTCTTCTGGGGGGTGGTTGATCAGTTCAAAGAAGATGCTGGGGAAGGTTTGGAATAGGCGGTAGAATATGGGGTCCGTTTTCACTGAGGTAAGAGGGTATTTCTGTGTAGGTTAATTAGCGGAATTATAAATTATGAGTAGGTTGGGTAGAATCAAGAAATATCTCAACTCAAGCCAACCTAAAACTTTGCCTTCAGTTAGGAGACTGCTGTTGTGCAATTTGGCGCACTTGTTGTACATCTAACTGCAACGCGGTGGCAATTTGTTCAACGCTTAATCCCAGGGCGAATAATCGGGGAACCGATTCTAATTTAGCCCTGCGCTCACCTTCTTGTAAGCCTTCTTCTACGCCTTCATGAAAAACGTCTTGATAGACTCTTGTTTGTTTAAATTCATTCAATCCCAACATAGCTATTATTTCCTCTCGGCTCTTGTTTGACAACTTGTATACAATGATAGTCTCGATTAACTGGATTAGTTCCCCTTGGGCCACTTCATCTATTACCTCTACTCGCGCTTGCTCTATTAACTGCTTCCCTTTTGCCACTGCCCTCTCTTCAGACTCGATGATTAATTTGACTGTCTCGATGCCGATGGAGTGGGTTTGTGAGACTAATTCATCGAGATAGAGCCGTGTGACTCTTCGAGATTCGAGTAACTCCATATAGCGTTGAGTTTTGCCTATGTCTAGGCTGCGGCTGAGATAGATGATCACACCGCGCCAATCCTGTGGCAATTGCGTTTGATCAAGGTAAAGGAATATTTCAGTGAAAAATCGAGAGTAGAAGTCTTTGTCGGGTTGAAATTGGACTTCGACAAAATAGATCGGGAGTTGAGGGGAGTCAGTTTTGGGGAGAAAGATGCCGTCGATGCGGAAGGAGGTTTATTTGATTTCAACGGAGGAGAATTGATAGGTTTGTGCTTCTTCTGGGGGGTGGTTGATCAGTTCAAAGAATATGCTAGGGAAGGTTTGGAATAGGCGGTAGAATATGGGATCTGTTTTCACGGAGGTGAGGGGATGAGGGTATTGCTATTTTTATTATAGCGCGATCGGTAATAGTAAAAAAAATATGTTCCGGTGCGAAAAGCTTTTTCATAAACAGCCAGAGAATATGATAAATGTTGAAAAGACATTAGTGGATGAAATACATTATAATAGTCAATGTCAACCTTAATCGCGAAAGAGAGAGAGCGTGCCAGCAAAAGACATTTATCATCAAGTTGTCAAACAGGCTCTTATTAAGGCTGGTTGGACAATTACCCACGATCCGTATCCCTTAGTTTGGGCGAAGAGAAACCTATCGATCTGGGTGCCGAACAGCTATTAGCTGCTGAGAACAATGAGCGCAAGATAGCCGTTGAAGTTAAAAGTTTTATCCGAGAGTCTAGAATTGCAGATTTAGAGCAAGCTTTGGGTCAATACACTATTTACTATGACATCTTAAAACGGACAGAATCAGAAAGAAAACTGTATCTTGCACTGCCATTAAATGCTTTTACTGAGCTTTTTGAAGGAGAACTGTTTGGTCAGATATTGTTAGACAATAACCGCCTAAATCTTGTTGTTTTCAACCCAAAAACAGAGGAGATATTACAATGGATAGCTTAAATAATTATCGCAAAATTGTTAAGCAGATACTTACTGAATACGCGGAAATTCCAGTTTTTGACAGTGGGATAAAAAACGAAACCATTTTTGATGGGGAAAATGACCGCTATCTGTTACTGAATATAGGTTGGTTTAAGGACCAGCGCATTCACCATTGTGTGATTCATATTGATATTATTGACGGTCTGGTTTGGATTCAAGCAAATAATACTGATCGTCTGATTGCGGAGGAGTTAGTTGCCGCGGGAGTTCCGGCTAAATCAATTGTTTTGGGACTTCAACCGCCTGATGTGAGACCTTATACTGCTTATGGAGTGCCTTCTAAGCAGCATCCGCGAGAATCGTTGAAGGTATGATGGAGTGCAAGGGATTTCAGTGGGAGGGCGAGGATTTATGAATTGTAAAACTCTGTTTCTGTGATGGAGGTAAAAGGCGCGATCTGGTTTCAAAAAGCTTTAAAACACGCGATGGGAAAATGTTTTAGAAAAGTGAGGGTGAGGAGGTGCGAGCTTTTAGGAGTGAAAGAGTGATCGTCGGTGTTGCCCATTGGTGGAATGATACGCGGGTAGGGGTAGTGCAAGAGTGCCTACCCTCTATGGGTTTTGCTGCCACCACGGGGGGATAGCCCCTACCGAATCATCCCTTGATTGTGCAACGCCTGATCGTCTTCTCATGTTTTCTACAAGTTTGTAAACAAGTGTCTGTTACAAAGCTTTTGACTACAGAGCAATACCGCAACTTGAAAGCCTATTAAGGATATATACTAATTCCCCACAACCACCCTTCAGCGGTTTAGTTTCAAATGGCATAACATCAGGCAGATCGATCCAGATCGAATCATTCCAATAATTCGCCGTGGGAAGATGTCCATGTGGAGCCTGCATTGAAAAAGTAAGATCGTTATAGGTTTTTAAATTCGCAGTGCTTCTACCAGCACTGTCATTTTTGCGCCATCCTATCCGTCTCTCGAAGCTATTTTCTAATTCCATTTTTTTATAAAATTCCTCATAGGATTTGTTGAATTTACATAGCAACGATATTGTATCCTCTCCTAGTTCCGACATAATTCGCTTTTGTACACTAAATCCAAAGCGACCATTGCTATATTTAAGCCAAAGTCGATCAATAGTACAAAGATCGGCACAAGGGAAGTACATAAAATGTAGGAAGTGTAAACAGTCCAACCTCGGGTCACAGTGCGTCCATTCTCCAGCCCGGACTTTTTTCTCTACTGTTATATTTCCTACGGCGAGCATCAGCCGTCCTGTTTCTTTGTCAGCTTCTTTCCATTTGCCTTCTGCTAGTAGGTCACGAAGGTGTGTGTAGTTATAATGACAAGACACGCTGCTGTCAAGTGATACTTCAAGATTTGAATAATCTACTTGATTAGTGTAATCCAGACTTGATGCTTTACTAGCTTGAGTCCTCCTTAATCCCCTACTGGCTTGATTACTGCTTGATTCCTGTGACACCACGAAGTAGACAACTACAGCCAGCACAATTAAAATTAAAATCCACATTGATAGTTTCCTTGATTGGGTAATCAGGGGGATTTTAAGTCAATCCCCCTTATGGTTGTTTCTACTGGTGAAAATTCACCAAAATTGCTTTACCCGCCATAATTACCGCTACCATAGCCTGTTTTTTTCGCGATCTCTAGCATGGTCGATTGATTTGATTTTACTTTTTTTAGTTCCCTTTCTACTCTCTCTCTTTCTTCCTCGTCTGCTATTCCGATTTGCTCTTCAAATTGAGCTATTATTGTCGAGTTGGGAATATCAGAAATCTGTTGGGGCGATAAAATTCCTTGAGCCAAAGCCAAAGCAGTCACGATCTTCTGAATTGCATCGACAAGGTTGTATGGTAAACTCACTTTTGTCAACTCCTGTGCTACGGTAATTTGTAAATATGAACGTGAGCCATATTCTGGCATTTAAGTATTCTAATGAATCAACTTAAGTTTGACCAGTGATAAAAAGTGATAAAAAGTATAGCCTTTCTCAGATAAATGAGGTATCATGTCACTGACTCACTCAAATGTGGAAAAAACATCATTAGAACTATAATTGGCGATGGAGTTATCGCCTCGTTATAAGTGGAGGGATGAACCAGACCAGAGTCTTTGACAAGAGGACTACCCTCGACTAACGGCTCTTTTTTTACCCAATAAATCTGATAAATGATTATGAAAAAACGAAAGCTTATTCTATTGATTTCCGACAAAAAATTCTCGATGTGTATCACAATGAACCCATCTCACAAAAAGCGATAGCTAAACGTTTTTGTGTATCCCTGAGTTTTGTGCAAAAGTTGCTCAAACAGTATCGTGAAACCCAAAATATTGCGCCTCGAACGAACCGATGCGGAGTCAAAGGTAAACTCAATACCGAACAGCTACTCATTTTAGCAGAATTGATTGAAGCGAATAATGAGGCCACTCTGGAAGAACTGCGTTATTTACTGTATCAAAAAATAGGTGTTACCATCAGTAGGGCAACAATGGGAAGAATGACAAAACTTTTGAATATGACTTGGAAAAAAAAACGCTCTGCCCTTCAGGGAAAGGCACTGAGCGAGTTCAAAACCTACGATATGAGTTCTGGAAAAAGGTGAAAAACCTTGATTTAAAAGACTTAATATTCATTGATGAATCCGGTGTAAACTTGGCAATGGTTAGGTTATATGCTCGGTCTTTAAAAGGTTCAAGAGCTCAAGGGGAAAGACCAAATAAACGGGGGGGAAATGTCAGTATAATAGGAGCAATATCAGTTAAGGAAGTCCTAACATCAGTGAATTTAATAGGTAGAACAGATGCACTAACCTTTGAGGCTTGTATCATCAGAAAGCTAGTACCCAAACTCGGGAAAGGGGCTTGTGTATTGATGGATAATTGTAGTATTCACAATAGAAAAGAAGTAGAGAAAGCTATCAAAAATAAAGGGGCAAAATTAATATATTTATCTCCTTACTCGCCGGATTTCTCCCCGATTGAAAATTTATGGTCAAAACTGAAAAATATTCTTCGTTCCCTGAAGACCACGAACTCTCAAGAATTAGGAAAAGCGATTGAGTTTGCCTTCGAGCAAGTTACATCAGAAAATCTTTGGAATTGGTTTACTCACTGCTGTTATTGTACCTCATCTTTCTGAGAAAGGCTATAGCAACATCTCCTGTACTGTGCTAAAATGTATCCACCGCGTGCGTACACAGGCCACCTCTCTTGAACCGTGTCAGCACAACCGACACCCCGATACAACATTTAAGAGGATTTAACCCATGACTGCTGAGGAAGCTCTCGCCATTGTCGAAACAGTCCTAGATGATGATGAACAATTAAACGACGTACAAGAGCTCATCTTCAAACAGTGCTGGGAAGGCAGACACTCTTATGAGGCAATTGCTAAACTTTCTCAATATGACGATGAATATATTCAAGCCGCTGGCTATAAACTCTGGAAGTTACTCTCAGAAGCCTTTGAGGAAAAAGGAAAAAAGAATAATATTAAAGCCGTTATAAAACGATATTTACGACGACTGCAAGTGAACTCACAGCGAAATCAGTTAATTGGAATCAATCTTAGTGGAGCCGACTTAAGTGGGTCAATTCTATGCTTTGCAAACAACTTAAACGGAGCGAATTCATATCCAGCTAATTTAGACAATGCAATCAAGGCTGATCAGACAAAATCAGATTCATGGGATGAAAAGATACAGGATGAAAAGGGAAACCACGAAGGAATTGAGTCTAAATCAGAAGAACATCTTTATCACTGGAATAATTTGTGTTTTCGCTGTGAAGAGCAAGTGAAAATTGCTGAAGCCCTCGATCGCGCTAATATCTTCTTCTTCCCCAACTCTCAAGCACGCCTGACAACACCCGAAGGCAGGCAAAACCAAGAACCCGATTTCCTCATTTTCCACCAAGGCAAATTAGGCATTCTTCAGATATGGCATCCCGATACCGAAAAAGACGAAGAGCGCGATCGCGACTTTGCTTCTGCTGGCATCTGCACCATCTACTATTGTCAGGCTCACAGGTGCAGTCAAGAAGCCGATCGCGTTGTGCAGGAATTTTTAGAGCTTTTGACTCACCCATAGCGCGATCGCCTTGGGAGACACGCGATCGCTCTCCCCAAAAAAGTCGAGTTAACCTTAAAATACTCTCATAACAATTCACACACCCCTATCACAACCCAACTGTCTTGGCCTACGATAACACCTGCAAATATCTTGCCGAAAAATATCCCGATGCTTTCGTGCGTTGGTTACTACCCATTGACGAACCCATCAACGTTCAGGTACTCAAAACCGAACTGATACAAGAACCCATTCGTGCGGACTCTCTCGTTTTTCTGCAAAGCGATAACCAAATTCTGCATCTGGAATTTGAAACCCGCCCCTATTCTGAACCGCCCATCTCCTTCAGAATGCTCGATTACTACGTCCGGCTGAAACGACAACACTCCTGTTGCATCCATCAAGTGGTCATCTTTTTACGGGAAACCACCTCAGAACAAGCTTTTGTCTCGGAGTACACAGACACAAACACCCGACACAGCTACCGAGTGATTCGTCTGTGGGAGCAAGACCCCGCGTTACTGCTGTCGGTCCCCGCCTTACTACCCTTTGCCACATTATCTCAAACTAACTCGCCAGCCACTTTGCTAGAGCAAATAGCTAATCAGATTGCTACAATAGAAGAACCCAATCAACAAGCGGATTTGCTGGCTTGCACCCAAGTCCTGGCGGGTTTGAGATTTGAAAAAAACTTAATCAGACAACTATTTAGGAAGGAAACTATGCGCGAGTCTGTCATTTACCAAGAAATTCGCGAAGATGGTCTCAAAGAAGGCCTCAAAGAAGGCCTTAAAGAAGGCCTCAAAGAAGGCCTCAAAGAAGGTCTCCAACAAGGTCTCCAACAAGGTCTCCAACAAGGTTTCAAACGGGAGGCTCTGTCTTTTGTTAGTCGCCAATTGACTCGACGGCTCGGCACGCTCACCCCGCAAATGCAAGAGCAAATTCATGCCTTATCCCTCGAAGAATTAGAGAATTTAGGAGAGGCCTTACTCGATTTTTTCTCAGCCGCAGATTTAACCAATTGGTTGAACCAACATCACCCCTAACTGTTGATAAAGCACTCCGTAGCGCGATCATCGGTAATCGACATCTCCAAAAACTATTGTGGGGCAGGCATCCTGCCTGCCTTTGACCTGATTTTTCGCAAATGTCTAATAGTTAAAAAACTAGAGCTGATCGCGATACGGCAAAAGCTTCTTCATCAGCCGTCAGAGAATATGATTCTTGAAAAAAACTCTTTCAAAAATTAGGTAAAAGACCACCCAGATGCCTACCCTACAATAATTTAAGCAGATTTCTAATACTATCATCAACATTCATAAAACCATCTTAAAACCCAACTTTCTTAGTGACTCCATCAACGTTCCGATACTCAAAACCGAAATGATACAAGCGGTGCATCTCATTTTCACCAATATGTCCTCTGTTATACGGTGATGCTTCCCCCTCTGTAAAACAAAGATATACCCGTCAATCACCGTTATAGTCAAAGGATTAAAAGAATTAGAAACAGAAATCTAGTAATCCTATATTAATTGTGAAAAGGCATCAAATTAAATGAAATTGCTATATATCATAACAAATATAATAAAATTAGATTTTGAACTCGTTGACAAACCATTGAAAATAGAACCCTTTTGGATTCAATAAAAACCGCAATATCCAGAGAAAAAAGATGACCTAAAAAGAATTGAAACTAATCCAGATTTTTTTGCATCTATCCGCTAAATTACTCAGTTATGATTTCACCATAATCCCCCCAAGAATAAATCGTACTTTATTTTATGTCCATAAGGATAAACACAGAGAAGAAGAAAGTCGCGGTTCTCTATTTCTCTTCTCTGTGTCCTCTGTGCCTTTGTGGTTCATTTCTGATATGGTGAAACTCATCACAAGTCCTATCTGTATTCATTCCATCTGCGTTCATCTGGGGTTTCTCTCAATCTGCCACCGAAAACAGAAAAGACCCGATCGCGCCCCATTGCCCCAGTCCCCAAAAAAATTGAGAAGGAAATTGAGAAAAAAGACAGAGGATGATAAAATAAAGGATTGTGACTTTAAAAACACTTTGTAGCTTAATAACCCCGGAGAAAATGGGATGAGTCAGCAGACCCTACACGGCACCAGCCGGAAAAGAAAAAGAGTATCGGGCTTTCGTGCCAGAATGAAAACCAAAAATGGTCAAGAAGTCATTGCGGCGCGTCGCCGGAAAGGGCGGCAACGTCTCGCGGTTTAACATTACACCCCCAGGGTAGATGGGGAAGTCTATTCCCAGAAACCATGTTGCCCCAAGAAAACCGCCTCCGCGCTCCCCAAGACTTTAGCCAAGTCTATCGCCGAGGAATGCGTCGCCATTCCTCTCACCTTACCCTAAGAGCATTAAGGATTACGACCAAAGCTGTTAATGTCGAGGACTTAAACCCTCAAACCCTACCGCCATCAAGGATCGGCATATCCATTAGTCTAAAGGTAAGTAAGCGTTCCGTAGTTCGCAACCGGATTAAGCGCCAAATTCGGGCGGCTTTGCGACAGATGTTACCCCGACTGGCACCGGGGTGGCATCTGGTGGTTGTAGTTCATGATGGCGCGTTAGAGTGCAATTATGCGGAATTTCTGCGAGAATTAGAGCAGTTGTTGGTAGAAGCCGAGGTGCTAGATGGGAATTCGAGAAGATGTCTTTTATGATGGTGGTCCCCATATCGGAGACTTAATCCTTAATATCTTGATTGGGCTAACTGTTATTGGTTTACCCCTGACAGTGGGAGCTATTGTCCGCGCACTATGGTTACGTTATCGTATCACTAATCGCCGTGTCTCCGTGACAGGGGGATGGATGGGACGCGATCGTACCGATATTGTTTATTCTGAAATAGTAAACATTGTCACAGTACCAAGAGGTCTGGGAATATGGGGAGATATGGTGATCACCTTGAGAAATGGCAACCGCTTAGAACTCAGGGCAATCCCCCGCTTCCGCGAAATCTATGATTACATAAACGAAAAAATGTCTCTGGCGGCCCAAAAAACAGGCAGTAGTCGATAAGACGTTAATTAATGGACTTACATCACCGCGCAGTTATTTCTGATTTAGTCTCATAGACGAAACAGAATAACTGCATCACACACTTTCTGTAAGTCCGATGGGAGAAAAATAGACCCCCATCGCCAAATAGTCTAAAGTAGAACAACTCAAAGAATCTCAGTTAAATCAAAGCGAATGGATTTTGGTATCTCGTTTCTTTCCAATAACCTGATGTTGCCGATCTTAGATTTTTTCTATGGGATCGTGCCTAGTTATGGTTTAGCCATTGTTGCTCTTACGTTAGTGGTTCGTTTTGCACTGTTCCCCCTTAACGCGGGTTCATTGCGAAATATGCGTCGCATGAAAGTCGCGCAGCCTTTGATGAAAGAGCGTGTCGAGCAAGTGCAAAAGCTCTATAAAGATAATCCTGCTAAACAGCAGGAGGAAATGAGCAAAGTTTATCAGGAATTTGGCAACCCCTTAGCGGGATGTTTCCCCCTGTTATTACAAATGCCGATTTTGTTTGCTCTCTTTGCCACATTGCGGGGTTCGCCCTTTTCCGATGTTAATTATAGTGTTAACGTCCAAATTCTCCCCCAAGGACAAATTGAGCGCATTCAACCTCAAGCTTTTACGACTCCCCCCCAAAATATCTTCATTGCTGATAGTATCCACTCTCCCATTGTGGGAATTATGCCTGGGGGTTCCCAATTAGTTGTTGGTGAAAAAGGCAAAATTGAGTTTCAAACTGTTGAAGGTAAACCATTACAAGATTTAGCTTCCCAATATAAGCAAGAGCAGAAACTGAAACCCCGTTGGAAGGTTCTTAAAGGGGAAGATCGTGTTCAAGTTGATGAACAGGGTAATATTATCGCGTTACAGGCGGGTGAAGCAACCGTTCAAGGAACTATCCCTGGTATTGCTGTAGATACAGGATTTTTGTTTATTGATGCTTTGGGTCGCGTAGGCGCGATCGATCCTGATGGTAAGATTCATTGGGATATTCTGTTTATGATCGTTGGTTTTGGTGTGAGTTTGTACATTAACCAATCGATCTCAGGGCAAGGTCCAAATGCCTCGCCGAGTGGGAATCCTCAACAGGATACGATTAACAAACTCACTCCGATTATTTTCTCTGGAATGTTTTTGTTTTTCCCCTTACCCGCGGGTGTTTTAATGTATATGTTGATTGCCAACATATTCCAAACTGTTCAGGCATTTATTCTCTCCAGAGAACCGTTACCAGATAATCTCCAAAAAATTGTTGATGAGGCTGAGGCGAAAGCCAATAAAGAAAAGGGACGTAATACCCTTCCTTTTGAACCTGGTAGTTCCAAGAAAAAGGCTTAAGTTAGATGAGTGATGATATTATACAACGCGGAACAGAATGGTTAGAAGAATTTCTGAGTTTATCGGGTCTTCCGGCATCGGTAATGGCGCGTGATGAAGGTGATTCTTATTGGTTGACGATTGATCATAGTCAACTCACTCCTGAACAAATTTCAGCTTTAATTGGTCAAGAGGGTGATGTTATTGACGCGCTTCAGTATCTTTGTAATACGATGCTGAATATTCATCTCGAACATGGTGAACAAACGGCTTATACCATTGAGTTAAATGGTTATCGCGATCGTCGTCATAAGGAATTACGTTTAATGGCGGAATACGCGGCCGCGCAAGTGCGTTTGACGGGGGTTGATTTTGAACTGAAATCTTTATCTTCTCCCGAACGTCGTCAAGTTCATAGTTTTTTAAGTGAATATGACGATATCGAAACTTACAGTCGCGGAGAAGAACCCGATCGCCGTTTAGTAGTCAAAGTTAAAATTTAACAGTTGACTAGGAAAAATGAAACCTGATCGGGTTTCATTTTTTCTTTTTGAACTCAAATTTAATGGGGGTAATCAGAAAATGGACAAGATTTTTATTCCTAACCTCTTGAATAAGCCTAATAACAGAGAGGTGATTCAATTTGAGGAGTTTTTACCGGATTTGGAAACCCTCACTCCTGTCCGGGGAACGATTAAAATTACGCACCAAACGACTTTTTTAGAAGTGAGCGCGAAGGCTGAAGCTATTATTACTTTAACTTGCGATCGCTGTTTACAGCAATATAATCATCGGGTGACGCTGAAAAATTCGGAATTTATTTGGTTAGATGAAAATGCGGATAAAGTCGATGTGGTGGATGAGGAAGAATTGGAGATGGAAGATTTAGTGGAGCGTCTTGCTCCTAATGGTGATTTTAATCCGAGTGAGTGGATTTATCAACAACTTTGTCTGGAATTGCCCTTGAGAAAGTTATGTGATCAAAGTTGTCCGGGGATTAAAATTGAACAACCCGTGACTAATTCTGATGCTGATACTATTATTGATAGTCGTTGGGCTTCTTTAGCCTCATTAAAAAAACAATTGTCTTGAGGGTAATTGACAGTTGACAGTTGACAGTTGACAGTTGACAGTTGACAGTTGACAGTTGACAGTTAAGAGTTGACAGTTGATAGTTGACA
>JBBITB010000098.1:0-24284 GCA_037440985.1 Microcoleaceae cyanobacterium bin_387 | reverse complement strand
ATCACCTATCACCTATCACCTATCACCTATCACCTATCACCTATCACCTATCACCTATCACCCATTACCCATTACCCATTACCCATTACCCCTATTATTTACTAGGCGCAGAACGACCCGCGGTGGCATCAATAACTTCTAATTGAGAAAGACGAAATGTGATTAACTTATCCCAATTTCCGCCCTCAAAAAGAACAGCAACTTTACCATCAGAGAGTCGTTGTACCAGGCCTTGAAAGCCATAGTAAATTTCGCCTTTATCTTTAACGCGTACTGCTGAACCCGGAAAAATCATAAGTTTTTGTGAGTGATGTTAGTTTCTAAATAGCGTACCCTAAAACCTGTAGGTTGGGTGGAGTTATCACATCTCCATATAATCGGATAAATTTGTCGGCTCAACCCAACCTACTTAATTAACTCAAGGCCGCAATGGATACTTTCGCCGCGATTTGTTGCGCGATCGCGTTTAAGGCTTTTGCCGAAGCCGATTCGGGTTGTGCCACCACAATCGGAACCCCCGCGTCGCCCCCTTCACGCAAAGAAATTTCCAAAGGAATACACCCTAACAAAGGTATTCCTAACTCCGAGGCAGTCTTCTCGCCACCTCCAGAGCCAAAAATATCGTATTGCTTTTCTGGCATATCTGGAGGAATAAAATAACTCATATTTTCCACAATGCCTAAAACCTTCACCCCTAACTGTTCAAACATTTTTAACCCCTTACGAGAGTCTAATAACGCGACAGTTTGAGGAGTGGTGACAATTACCGCGCCCGCCATCGGTACAGCTTGAGCCATTGTTAACTGGGCATCTCCCGTCCCCGGAGGCATATCCACAATCAGATAATCTAAATCACCCCAATTGACTTGATAGAGAAATTGACGAATAATGCCATTTAACATCGGACCGCGCCAAATCACAGGTTGATCCTTATCAATTAAAAAAGCCATTGATACTAATTTCACCCCATGATTAAAGGCAGGCTCTAAGACATCCCCTTGGGGACTATTCTGAACCTTTACCTTCGCGTCCTCTAAGCCTAACATCGCGGGGTCATTGGGACCATAGATATCTGCATCTAATAAGCCTACCTTCGCGCCAGATTGGGCCAACGCGACTGCGACATTCACCGCGACGGTACTTTTACCGACTCCACCTTTACCGCTAGAAATGGCAATAATATTTTTGACACCATCGACACCTTGGCGATCGGGGAGTCCCTTTTGTTGGGGAGTTTCCGCGGTGACATCTACTACTACTTTTGTAATACCGGGTAATTGTTTCACCGCCTTTTGACAATCTTCGACAATAAACTCCCGTAAGGGACAAGCAGGAGTAGTCAAAACTAGGGTAAAACTCACTTCACCATTATCTATTTTGACATTACGAATCATGTTCAATTCCACTAAACTTTTACGCAGTTCGGGATCTTGAACCGGCCGTAACACTTCTAATATGGCTTTGGCATCGACGCGATCGGACATCGGAATCTCCATTTTTTCTCAAACCTTTGTCACATAGGGGATCAACCTATGCAACAAAAAAGAAATATTTGTTGATATTTTTTAATATATCTGTTGAGTGATACATTACTCCGCTTCAGTGACATAATGAGATTTCGAGAGCATTGTGGCCGAAATGCCAATCTCAACTCAAGACTTAGTTTCTATGAAATATTTATGACAGCTTCGACAACGCTTGAAACCACCTCATCTCCCCTTGTACCACCGACTGACTCCCAAACCAGAGTAAGTCAGTTTATGAGAGACATACAAGATGAAATTTGTCAAGGACTAGAAAAACTTGATGGTGTTGCCAATTTCAAAGAAGATGCTTGGCAACGCCCCGAAGGTGGCGGTGGAAGGACTCGGGTGATACGAGATGGCGGAGTTTTTGAACAAGGTGGGGTAAATTTTTCCGAAGTTTGGGGCGAGCAACTTCCCCCTTCTATTCTTGCCCAACGCCCGGAAGCTGCCGGAAATGGGTTTTATGCCACAGGTACTTCGATGGTGCTGCATCCCCGTAATCCCTATGTGCCAACTGTGCATTTGAATTATCGTTATTTTGAGGCGGGTCCGGTTTGGTGGTTTGGCGGTGGTATTGATTTAACCCCCTATTATGCCTTCGATGAGGATGCCGCACACTTCCATAAAACCTTAAAAGCGGCTTGTGATAAGCATAATCCTGAATATTATCCAGTCTTTAAACATTGGTGCGATGAATACTTCTATTTGAAGCATCGTCAAGAAATGCGTGGTGTCGGCGGAATTTTCTTTGATTATCAAGATGGACATAGCGAACTATATCGTGGTCCAGATCCCAAAGGTCCCGCGGGTCTATACAGTGAAAAAATTGGCGCGCCAGAAACCCGGAATTGGGAACAATTATTTGCTTTTGTCCAAGAATGTGGACACGCGTTTTTACCCGCCTATGGTCCGATTGTGGAACGGCGAGGAGCAACGGAATATGGCGATTCGGAGCGTAATTTCCAATTATACCGTCGCGGCCGTTATGTAGAATTTAACCTCGTTTACGACCGAGGTACAATCTTTGGATTACAGACAAATGGACGTACCGAGTCAATTCTCATGTCCTTACCCCCCTTAGTTCGGTGGGAATATGGTTATCAGCCAGAACCTAATACACGTGAAGCTCAATTATATGATAAGTTCTTAAAACCCCAAGATTGGGTAAATTGGGTATCTCCGAATAACACGGTCTGAGTTACACTACTTGGAGATAACTATCCACCGCTATCCATAGAAATCCGAGGGAAGGGTCAGTGATTCATATCGAGCAAAAAACCCACACGACCCAAGACGGTACTACAGTCATCGTCTTGGCACCAACCGGACGCCTTGACATCACAACGGCCTGGCAATTCCGCCTCAAGTTGCAGGAATGTATTTCTAAATTGAGTCGCCATGTTGTAGTGAATCTAGGTCAGGTTAACTTTATCGATAGCTCTGGCCTAACTTCACTGGTGGCGGGAATGCGAGATGCCGATAAGGTTAAGGGCAGTTTCCGCATCTGTAATGTTCATCCAGAAGCTAAATTGGTGTTTGAAGTCACTATGATGGATTCTGTTTTTGAAATTTTTGAAACGGAAGAAGCTGCTCTCGAAGGGGTCCCTCGCGCTAGTTAAGGCCAAGGGGATCTCTGATGGAGCAGGAAGATTGGGCCGAGAAAGCACCTAAAACCCAGTGGTACACAAATGCCCTCTCGTCAATGCTGACGGACTTTTGTCTGTTTTCTTCCTTCTTCTTCTCTCCTTGACCTTTTACTTCCCGCTAACTCTCTCAGAAGTAAGGTTGTAGATGTTTTGCTATCTCAAATCTCAAACCTCAAATATGGGAATCTCTGAAGCAAAGTCCTGACGTTTATGTAATCGAAATGGTCCCATTAGTGCGCCCCAGAGGGCTTGTCCTGTTGTGGGGTTTATTCCTTTGTCATAACTCAGAAATTGGTCGGAGGTTGCCTCAAATCCTAGCTCTACTTGAAATGTTTCTCCTTGATGGGAAAAACGACAAGGGCTATTGGGAGGCAATTGAGCACGAAATCGATAATGGTTTAATCCTATATTTTCTTGTGTGACTGTCAGGGTGCATCCGGGTAATAATTCAAGACGATCGCGGGTTAACCCTTTGAGTAATTCGGGGTTATTACCTGCGCCTTGGCATTGTGTCATATTGATTAGCTGATAATATTGCACTTCCAGTCCTTCTCCTCTCTGTGACTGACGTAATTGCATCAGACGTGGCCGATAAACGCGATCAGGTGTCATCATATTTACTTGTTCGGCATAAAGGCTAATACTCGGTTCTGGAAATAAGGGAACTGGGACGGGACGTTGCCACAATCGCAGTGGTACATACCAAGTCGGTTCGGAAATTGCTTGTTCTTTGTTATCAAATTCGCCCGCGATATATTGGGCTAATGTCATTAATTGCGTAGATATTTTCATAATTTAAGGAAGAGGGAAAAAGGAAAAAGGAAGAAGGAAGAAGGAAGAAGGAAGAAGGAAGAAGGAAGAAGGAAGAAGGAAGAAGGAAGAAGGAAGAAGGAAGAATTAATGAACCACAAAGGCACAGAGGACACAGAGAACCAGGGAACACGGAAGAAAAGGGAATAAGAGGGAAGAGGGAAGAGGGAAGAGGGAAGAGGAGTAATTGCGATTTGAGCTTTGAGCTTCTTCTTGCGATCCCAGCTAAGGTAAAATGAAGGTAAACTTTTTTGCACAAGTCTCCCGTGCGCCGATGAACGTGAACGGGAGGGGATGGCAAATTAAAATATACGCTCCTAAACCCGTTCAGAAGAGACCAGGTGAATAATAACCGTACTGTTTCCGATACTAAACGAGCTTTCTACAGTCTTCACTCTCGACCGATTAACTCCATTTATCGCCGAGTAGTTGAGGAAATTATGGTAGAAATGCACCTCCTCATGGTTAATGTTGATTATCGTTATGACCCCATTTATGCTTTGGGGGTGGTGACAACGTTTGACCGTTTTATGCAAGGGTATGTCCCTGAAACTGATAAGGCTTCTATCTTTAATGCCCTCTGTGAAGCTGTGGAAAATAATCCCCAGCAATTCCAACATGATGCCTCGCGTTTAACTCAATTAGCCGATCGCGTATCTGCTCAGGATTTAGTCTCATGGCTGGATTTATCCATGAGTCTGCCTGATGTTAATGATTTGCAAGAGACTATTAGAGCGATCGCGGGTAATGTTAAATTTAAGTACAGCCGTTTATTTGCCATTGGTTTGTTTACTTTACTCGAACAAGCTGATCCTGAGTTAGTAAAAGACTCACAATGGCGTAATGAAACTCTGCAAAATATTTGTAGAGTCTTAAATCTGCCCTGGGAGAAACTAAATAAAGATTTAGACCTCTACCGCAGTAACTTAGAAAAAATGGCTCAAGCCCGAAGTGCTTTGGCTGATGTCCTTCAGGCAGATCGCAAAAAGCGAGAACAAAGAGAACAAGCTACTGCTGGGGCGGCGAATTCCTCCTCAGACCCCAATTGATAAATTGAGAGAAATTGATAGTGGTCGGGGAAGAGTTTATCTCCCCCCGACTCCCCAGATCAATTGCTTTTTATGGGAGACTGGTGCGGATCATATTTATCGGCTAGTTCTTGCAGAACATTGGTAACTTGGGATATGACATCGGGTTCGGGTGACTGCGCTCCTAAAAACTTCCGATTCGGAGCTTTGGGACGATCTAAACTCCGGGCGATCGCGGCATCGACTTGTTCGGAAATCATGTGCTGATGTTCTTCTTTTGCCTTGGCTCTCTGAAAATGAGCCCCTTCTTCTGTTGTGGCATAAAGAGGAAACAGTCTGTTGAGAGCATAGGCCGCGATATCCCCAACATCAAGTGTTACGTCTGTCGTTGCTTCAATTTCTGCCACGCGCGCGATCGCTTCACTCAGGACTAATTCTTCCATCACATTAATAAATTGTTTACGGGGTAAAACTACCACTTCCCCAGTTAATAGAGCCCCCATTAGTCGATCTAAAGCCATATATTCTTCGATGGACAATTCTGAGGCTGTATTGCAAATCCGTCCCACTTCCGCTTCCATTGATGGAGTTAAATAACCATCTTGCAAAGCCTGTTCTACAATTTTTTCAATAGTCATACGTTTTTCGCGCTCCACAGCATAATCAATAATAAAGTGCTATTCAATGCCTTCCATCCGCCAGGGGACAGGATCAACGGATTTGCCATGAACATAAAGCCCCCAGTGCAGGTGCGGTCCGGTAGCTGCGCCCGTGGAACCAAGTGCGCCAATCACTTGACCAGCTTTGACAAAATCCCCTTCTTTGACATTGATTCGACTCAAGTGGAGATAAATAGTTGTTATCCCTTGACCATGATCGATACCAATGACATTTCCGTGAATCTGAAATCCTTCGGATTCTCGACCCACTAGCGCGACCCGACCCGCAGCCGCGGCAATAACCTTTGAACCATAATCTCCGGCATAGTCAACCCCGCGATGGTAATAGTCTTTGGCAAAGACTCCATTATAGTATCGACGAACTCCGTAAATCGTTGTGATCTCTCCCTCATTCGGTCTGAGAAAACGACCATTCCAGTATTTTTCTGGTGTCTCTAATGCTTTAAAGGCATCTACCCGATCAAATTCCGCATCACTTCCTTCTTTGTCTTTGTCTGGTGGTAGCCAAATTGATTGGGTGGGAAAGTCGCGATCGCGTACTTTTATGGTCAAATTTTTTACTTCTCCTTCCCCCTTAACTTGAAGTTGCCATGTACCTGGTGGATCTAATGGTGTTGTAGGTAATAATGCCCGAAACTGATTATTTCCCACGGGATACGCGGGATAATTTTTCTTTTGTAGGGATACTTGGGGCGTTTCTCCCCCATTTTTTTCTAGTTGAATCACCACAGATAAGGTATCCCCTAATTCGGGTTTTTCCGGCGATACCTTTGCCTGTAAAGCCATAGTTGGGGTCGCGATACTCAGCAGGAACGTGATCATTCCCCCAGATATTATCCCTTGTATTCTCGCTTTGGCTAATTGCTCTGTTGCTTGACTCAGCACGATACAGCCGAGTGTCTCAGATAAATTCCAGTAATTTCGTGTCTTTCTCATGGATGACTCGATACAATAAGTCTTTTGTTGTTATTTTGACATAATTTTCTGTCATTGAACATCCCCATCAAACTTGGGCTTAGGTAATATTTAGTTAACTATATGATTAACTAAATCAATTTGTGCCTCTTTGTCTTATTTTTACTCCTAATGATATTAATTTTACTTTTTTTATAACTGTTGAACAAGATAGAAATTACAAAGAATAAAAAGAAAAATGAGCATAATTTAAAATTAATAAATCGTTTTATTTACGCGAAAAAAAGTAATCCTAATCAGGCTGTTAATTCTCTATACATCTGTCCGGTGTTAAGTTTTTTAGGACTTGAGTGTTCAGTCTTAAGACCCTATTCTTAGTATGGTAATAGAAAAAAATTATAAGAGCTTGTCCAAAATCTGTCAATATCTTACATACTAGAAGAGATAACTTTAATATTTTTTCATAAACTTGTGCAAGAAGACTTTCGATTGATCGTTGATCTTGTCCTAGTTCTTGCCGCGGCAGCCGCGGGGGGTTTGTTCGCGTCTTTATTGCGACAACCTGTGATTCTAGGCTATCTTCTGGGGGGGATGGTGGTAGGCCCGACCGGATTAGGACTGATAAAAGAATTAATTCAGGTGGAAACCCTAGCACAGTTTGGGGTGGCATTTTTACTCTTTGCTTTGGGGGTAGAATTTTCCTTCGCGGAATTGAAGCGAGTTAAGATGATTAGTCTGGGGGGTGGGGGTCTGCAAATGACTTTAACCATCCTGGTAACGGCTTTAATTTCCTTGGGAATGGGATGGTGTACCTCTTGGCCTCAAGGTATTTTTCTGGGGGCTATTTTATCCCTTTCTTCTACCGCGGTTGTTCTCAAGTGTTTAATGGAACGCAATGAGGCCTCAACTCCTCATGGTCAAGTTATGTTGGGGATCTTAGTCGTACAGGATCTCGCTCTGGGTTTAATGTTAGCTGTCTTGCCTGCCCTTCATCAACCAGTAGAAGCCATTGGTGGCGCGGTGGCACAGGCACTTTTACGGATTACTTTATTCGCGATCGCGGCTGTGATTGCAGGTAAATGGTTAATACCCCCTTTATTACGTTTTCTGGCTAAAACGGAAAGTCGGGAATTATTTTTGTTAGGGGTGGTTGTCTTAGCTTTAGGAATCGCCCTCCTCACCGAATATTTAGGTTTTTCCATTGAAATGGGAGCCTTTGTCGCAGGGTTAATGGTTTCGGAAGTAGAATACGCGGATCAAACATTAACCTATGTAGAACCTTTACGAGATATTTTTGCCTCCTTATTTTTCGTCTCGGTGGGGATGTTAATTGATCCGGTGTTTCTCTGGAATCATTTAGAGTTAATTTTGGGGTTAGTTTCCCTAGTATTAATTGGGAAATTCTTAATCGTTACACCCATTGTTAAATTATTTGGTTATCCCTTAAAAACGGCTTTGATCGCGGGTGTCGGTTTGGCACAAATTGGGGAATTTTCCTTTGTCCTTGCCAGTTCGGGACAAACGATGGGTTTAATTCCTCATTCAGTCTATCTTCTGATTGTGGGAACCGCGGCATTGACCTTAGTATTCACTCCTTTTATGTTGAGGTTAACGCCTCAAGTATTAACTTGGGCGGAAACCTTTCCACCTTTACAAAGGTATTTCGATGGGACTTCTAAACCCTTAGATATTTCGGAAAATTTACCTTTACAAAATCATTTGGTGATTTGTGGTTATGGCCAAGTTGGTCAAAATTTAGTGCGGTTGTTGCAAAGTCATAATTTTCCGGTAGTGGTTATTGATCAATCAGAAGCGGTAATCCAAGAATGTCGCACACTGAATATTCCTTATCTCTATGGAAATGCCGCAAGTTTACACGTTTTGGAAGCCGCGGGAATAGATCGAGCTAAAGCAATGGCGATCGCGCTTCCCGACTCCATGAGTTCTCGTCTGTGTCTGAAACGAGCCTTAGAATTAGCACCGGATTTAGATATAGTTGTCCGAGCAAACCATGATAAAGATATTGAACTCTTTTATCAGTTAGGCGCGTGGGAAGTAGTACAACCAGAATTTGAAGCCAGTTTAGAATTGTCTTCCCATTTATTAATTAGTATGGGATGGCAAATCAATGCTATTGGCAAGGAAATGCAAGAGATTCGCAGTAGTCGTTATCTTGATCTACGTCCTTTAGGGGAACAAGGAACAGTATCACAGGATTTGAAAAACGCACTACAGGAGCTTAATAGTAAGTGGTATTCATTACCAGAAAATTCCCCTTTAATTGGCATGACATTAGAAGACGCGGACTTACGACGTTTAACCGGAGTAAGCTTAATCGCGATCCGTCGTGCTCTGGGGACAGAAATTGATTACCCAGACTCTCAAGCAATTTTAGAAGAAGGCGATCGCGTTCTTTTGGTAGGGGAACCCGAAGAAATGAATACCTTTGAGTGTTTAGCCAAGGGAGAAGTCACACTTCCCGAAGGGAGTACCGCGTGTCAATGGTTAAGACTTCCTTTACATAGTCCGGTAGTGGGGCAGAAGTTATCGGAAATCGACTTACGTCGTCGGTATGGGGTACAAATTCACGCGATTCGCCGCGATGGTAAGTTTATCCGTTGGCCTCATGGGGATATTGATTTGCAAGGGGGCGATCGTTTGTTGTTATGTGGGAATGTCGAAGAATTAAGTGAAGTCTGTCAATGGTTAGTTCCCCTGACGACTCAACCGCTTCTGAAAATTCCCGTTGTTACAACCCCTGTGACTCAGAGAGTGGGGAATGGATAGTCTGAAGGAAGAAGGTTGGCAGTTGACAGTTGACAGTTGACAGTTGACAGTTACCCATTACCCAATCCCCAATCCCTAATCCCCAGTCCCCAATCCCCAGTCCCCATTCACCAATCCCCAATCCCCAGTCCCCAATCCCCATTACCCATTACTTTTGGCATGAATGTAGCCGATCGCCTGTCGCCAAATCATGGTTTTGACTTTATCCTCATTAATCAGACAAATACAGTCGGGATCTTGCCACAAGACTTTACCCGTAAGGAGTTCGCCACTGAGGAGTTTAATCTCAATGTCGGGTTTGTCTTTGATATAGGTTTGAATGAGGCGAACACTCGGTAAACTTGTCTCAAATTCAGCCATAATCGAAAATAAGGAATTAGCGCGTCCTTTGAGCAATCACAAAGGACTATCAAAGTTTATCAAGAAATGTCGAGGATTCGATGGCTATTGCG
This sequence comes from Microcoleaceae cyanobacterium bin_387, assembly GCA_037440985.1. Taxonomy (GTDB): domain Bacteria; phylum Cyanobacteriota; class Cyanobacteriia; order Cyanobacteriales; family Microcoleaceae; genus JBEDKD01. The sequence continues at coordinate 14,440 of JBBITB010000098.1, read as the reverse complement.
TTTACTAAATATCATGGTTTGGGAAATGACTTTATTTTGATTGATAATCGTCATCAGTCTGAACCAATCCTTACGCCTCAACAGGCTGTAGAGATGTGCGATCGCCATTTTGGGATTGGTGCCGATGGGGTGATTTTTGTCTTACCCGGCCTGGGTGATACTGATTATACAATGCGAATCTTTAACTCCGATGGTTCCGAACCGGAGATGTGTGGCAATGGCATTCGCTGTTTTGCTAAGTTTATCGCCCAACTCGAACAAGAAAACTCCAAGGAGGTTTATCACATTCATACTCTCGCGGGAATTATAACTCCTAAATTACGCTCAGATGGTCAAGTTACCGTTGATATGGGGGTTCCCCGTCTCTTAGCTCCAGAAATTCCCACAACTTTAAATCAAGGCTCAGGGCAAGTGGTTGATGTGCCCCTCGAAGTTGGGGGACAAACTTGGGGCGTAACTTGTGTTAGTATGGGTAATCCTCATTGTGTAACATTTGTTGAGGATGTTTCCGTAATTCCCCTAGAAAAAATTGGGCCTGAATTTGAACACTGTTCGGTTTTCCCTCAGAGAACTAATACCGAATTTGTCCAAATTATCAGATCAGATTATGTAAAAATGCGCGTGTGGGAACGTGGTGCAGGTGTTACTCTAGCTTGTGGGACTGGTGCTTGTGCAACAGTGGTCGCGGGGGTGCTCACAGGAAAATGCGATCGCGTTGTAACGGTAGAACTTCCAGGGGGGCCTTTGCAAATAGAATGGTCTATTTCTGATCAACGGGTATATATGACAGGTTCAGCCCAACGGGTTTTTACGGGTATGTTTGGGGAACGGGGAGCGGGGATTGGGGATTGGGGATTGGCAATTGATAATTAATTAATAATTGATAATTGTCAACTGTCAACTGTCAACTGTTAACCTTCTTCCCTCTTCCTTTTTTCTTCTTCCTTCTTCCTTCTTTAATCTTCAATCTAAAAATAACTATGGGTGGCGGAATTTATCTCATTCAAGAAAATGATAAGCTTGTGGAAATGACCGAACAAGCTTATGATTCAGAAGATCAATTACAAGAATTATTGGAAACTTATCCCAATCTCTTGGCAGGTGATCAAATTGATCGGGCAACACCGAGACGCTGGTTATTAATTTCTCGCGATTCTGTGGGATTAAATGAAGAAGATAGCAGTCAAAGATGGTCCTTAGATCATCTATTTATTGACCAAGATGGTATTCCTACTTTAGTGGAAATTAGACAGATTTATAATAATGGAGAAAATCGTCAAAAAATTATCGGTGAAATTATTGATTATGCAGCAAATTTAGTAGTTTATTGGCCCATAGATTCGATCGTTTCCCTGTTTGAAACAAATTGCCGAGAATTAGGGCGTGATCCTGAACAGGTGTTTGCCGAATTTCTGGGAATTGAAGCTAATGAAGATCGCTTTTGGCAAGAAGTAAAAACTAATTTTCAAGCGGGTAAAGTTCGCTTAGTTTTAGTCTCTGATGAAATTCCCGTGGAAATTCGTCGTGTGATAGAATTTCTTAATAAACAAATGGACCCGGCTCAGGTTTTAGGGGTAGAAATAAAACAGTATTTGAGTGAGGATGGCTTAAAAACTTTAGTTCCTCGTTTAATTGGACAAACTACAGAATCTCAGCAGCGAAAATCGAGTTTAACACGGGAAAGACGGCGCTGGAATGAAGATTCATTTTTTGATGAATTTGCTGCTCGATGGGGTGAAGATGAGGCACAAATCGCGGAGTCTATTCATTCTTGGGCTCAACAGAATCAACCGGATATGGATATTCAATGGGGAACGGGTGATACTTATGGCGGTTTTACGGCTGTCTTTCATCCGAAAGGGAAACATTCTTATCAATTATTTACGGTTGATATTGCGGGCCGTTTAGAAATTTCTTCTCATCATTATGGTGCTCAATCTCCTTTTAAGGATGCCCCAAAATGGTTAGAACTTCGTAATAAATTGAGTTCGATTGGTTTATCTTTACCTACTGATCCCACGGAAAGACGTTCTCCAAATTTACCTTTATCTCGTTTACAAGATGATGCGGGATTAAAACAGGTGATTGCTACTTTTGATTGGATTATTGAGATGATTAAATCTTGATTTTTCACAGTTGAGAAATAAAGGAAGAAGGAAGAAGGGATTATCTTTTAGGGGCAATCCCTCCGTGGTTGCCCCTAAACCCAAAACGCGTGTTAGGGGGTGGGTTGGTATGGGGGTAGGCACGGGGGCACTACCCCTACCGCGACCCCTACCTGTACAATCCTATCATCCGAGGAATGGGCAACACCAATTTTTCTTGTCCCTTTGCCTTCTTTGTCTCCCCATATCTTTGCTAGTTAACTGTCACTAATCAGCTTTAACTATCTTTATCTTCCTCAACTTCTAACTCACAACAAAGTCGTTGCTGACAAAAGATTGTATTATTCTGATCTTTTTGATAAATCTCTAATTCAGCTTGGGAGAATGACTCGAAAATGAAACGTTCCCCTGGAAATACGGTCCTTTCAAAGTACCAATTCGGAATATTAGAAATCCGAATTACTTGTACTTTGCTCGTAATATTAATATACCAGCAGAGAATTTTATTTGATAACTGATCCACTGGTTTATCAAGGGTATAAATCATATTTTTGAGTCGTTGTATGTGAAAGGGTGTATTCAAAGGAAATCGACAATTTTCAGCAAAAAAGTTAAAAATTGTTGAGATATAGTAGAGATACTCTTGCCTAGACTATTTTTTGTTAACTGTTACAGTTTAACAGAAATTATCCGGCTTTTTCTCTCGGAAATGATTCGGGGATCGTGGAGAGCCTCTAGTACCATAAGGAGAAATACACAAGGTTCAGGTGGGAATTACTTTTAAGTAATTATACCTCGATCTTAGGGTATAAGTGTCAACTATTTTGGGAAAATTTTGGGGAGGTGGTACTAGGTAAAATCACGAAATAGGGCTGCGAGGACTGTATTGGAAAAAAGGAACCCTTCGGGATCACTGAGACGTAAATCCCCTTCTGATGGGAGTTTCAGCTTATTTGGTTCTTGTTTTTCGCCCTCTGGATTGAGAATTTCTACCCATCCACACTGATAATAGGGTTGTAAAGAATTCCATACTTTTTTCAAGTTTTCTTGGCCAAATTTTTCTCGCAAAATGTCTATCTTTAATCCCTCTGCTAACCGTAACCCTAACATTAAGGTCTCTAACAAAATGTCATTACTTCCTGACTTAAGAAGGTTAGACTCTTGGGGGAGAGTATTTAACTGATTTTGGGGAGTTAAAAGGGAACTTACCCAGTTATAATATTCGAGTCTTTTTCGAGGACGGGTAACGCGTATCCCTTGTACATAACTCGTGGCTCCCATACCAAACCCGTAATAAGGGCGATTTTCCCAGTAAACTCGATTATGGCGGCATTGATAACCGGGTTTGGCATAGTTGGAAATCTCATAATGATCATAACCTGATTTTGTCAATATTTCTTGACTTAAACGATACATTTGCGCGGTAGTTTCATCACTGGGTAAGGGGTGACTACCTGGTTGATAATATCTGGCAAAGACGGTTTTGGGTTCGATGATTAAATCGTAACAGGAGAGGTGAGTAGGATGGAGCCCGATCGCGTTTTGGAGGGAGACTTGAAATTGTTCTAGGGTTTGATGGGGCAATCCCGAAATTAAGTCCAAGCTAAAATTGACAATACCTGCTTGATGCACCAGATTAACCGCGTCATAAATCTCCTTAACGGTATGGGAGCGTCCACTTTTTGCTAATAATTCATCTTGAAAGGCTTGGATACCGAGACTAAAACGATTAATTCCTAATGCTTGATAACCATATAAGTCCTCTAAAGTAAAGGTCCCTGGATCTATTTCTAAGGAAATTTCGGCATCATGAGAAATGCCAAACATCCCATCGAGGGTAGTAAGAATTTGACTTAATTGCCCTAGGGATAAGAGGGAAGGAGTACCACCGCCAAAAAAAATGGTTTCTAGGGGTTGCTTTTTCGGAGTAATAGTTGTGGTGATTTCTTGACAAAGAATTTTGACGTATTCTGTGATGGTACCAGAATTTTCACCCTGGGCGCGATCGCCCATCACGGAGACGGGAAAATCACAGTAAAAACAGCGACGACGACAAAAGGGAATATGAATATACGCGGAATGGGGAAACATAATAATTTTGGCTTGAAGGGATCAAATAGTATCAAGCTGATGGAATAGGCGGCTACAAATAAGGCGGGATGCCTGTGCTACAGATAAGGCGGGATGCCTGTGCTACTAATAGCAATTTTTGTAACAGGTTAGTCTCAATTCAGAGAATTTGTCTCAGTTGTGTTGACGTTTGTCAATATCTCGTTAAAGTAATTTAAAACGTGAAATTGCAAGTCTCGTTTCGAGGAGTGTGAAACATGAATGCAGCAGAGCAAGCGAAGAATTTTGAACTAGCCAGCAAAATTGCCGCGGTGGTTAATTTATTCAAGTTAGAGTTTCCTGATGTGCGAGTGGATTTGAAACCTTGGATGAACGATCGCGATACACTAGAATGGGTTGATCCTGATTCCATTGATATCGGTTTTCATTTTCCGGGGAGAAGCCGTTTAATGCAATGTCGTAGTCTCTTAATCCAGATCCGATTTTACGAAGATCCCATTGATGGGGTGCGTCGTGCGATCGGAGTAGAAATGGCGGGTTATGATCATACGGGACAACAATGGGTATTTTCGACGGTAGAATACTGGAGTTTTGTCGGGAATACTCAACCTAAACCAGAGTACGCGGGCAAACTAAAACAGATTTGTTGTCATATTTTTGATGTATTTAATGGAGATTCTGCTGCTCTTGCTTCCTGATTTTTCGGTATCTTTATCTGTTAAGGGTTAATGGCTTTTTCAAGGCAGTTAACCCTTAATTATTTTAGACATTTCTCTGTGTTATTACATCCGAGGGGATAATAACTTTGATAAGTATCTGATCGTTTACCAAAGAGTGTATAACGATGATCACGAATTTGTTCATAAACGCGATCGCCAATCCATTTTACACCGGGTAAAGCACGATAGGCATTAATAAATATTTCCCCTGTCGGTAATAAACGTCCTATTTCCTCCGCGGCATTACTTCCTTGCCAACGACGATCGCGGTGTTGAGCATCTATTAAAATCATCCCTAATTCACAATCTTTTTCCGTCACATTAAATTGACTTAAAGTTTCAGTATCTTGCATCGGGACATATTGAAATAAGTTACCTTGATCTAATTTTTCCAAAACTTGAACCAAAGAAACACACAAATTACAATTGCCATCATAAATCACATGATAACTCATATATTTCTCTCTCTATTCTTACCTCTGTGTACTCTGTGCCTTTGTGGTTAATTTCCCAAAATCCGTGCAAAAGGATAATTGCCATTACCAATCAGATGATAACACATAATTCACTCTCTATTCTTACCTCTGTGTACTCTGTGCCTTTGTGGTTAATTTCCCAAAATCCGTGCAAAAGGATAATTGCCATTACCAATCAGATGATAACACATAATTCACTCTCTATTCTTACCTCTGTGTACTCTGTGCCTTTGTGGTTAATTTCCGAAAACAAGAGCTACAATAGCACGAAAGTGTTCGTACCGGGTGACATTACTTTTCCCAAGTGGTAGTAAAAGGTAAGAGAATAGGACGTTTTTCTTTAAGTAAATAAGTAGTCATCTCCCCTTTTCCTTTAATAAAAATATTACCCCGTTTCTCAAGCAAATAGCGATTATGTAAGTGTTGATAAGTGTTATCGGTGACTTGAATTGAACCGGCAATACCATGAGATTCCATACGACTTGCTGTATTAACGGTATCACCCCATAAATCATAGGCAAATTTTTTCAATCCGATGACTCCTGCCACGACGGGACCTGTATCTATACCAATACGAATATTTAAGTTATAACCTGTTTTTTTATTAAAGTTTGTGATCGCGTCTTGCATATCAAGAGCGATATTCGCGATCGCGTGGGCATGATCCACTCGATGTTCGGGTAAACCTGCGACTACCATATAAGCATCTCCGATAGTTTTAATTTTTTCGACTTGATGTATTTCGGCTAATTCATCAAAAATCGAGAAAATTTGATTAAGTAAATCGACTAATTCTTTAGGAGGGATTGTTGTCGCTAAAGTAGTAAATCCGACAATATCAGCAAATAATACAGTGACATTTTCACTGGCTTCGGCAATGGTATTGGATTCATTTTTTAGTTGTTCCGCGATCGCTTTTGGTAGAATATTTAATAAAAGTTGTTCCGATCGCGATTGTTCTAGTTTTAATTTTTGACGGGCTTTAAATTCCCGTTGAGCAAGACGATCGTAAAGTAAAATAGAAAGATTACAAATAGAACAAATCCAAAATATCTGATTTATACCGATCATAAAAAAGAAAGGAGAAAAGTCTATAGTGGGGGCAAATGGTGGAGGGGACATAATATTTAATCCCAAATAACAATTGACTCCAAAATAGTAAGCAAATACTCCCAGTTGAGTAATAAAATGTAGATGTAATCTCACAGGAATTAAAGTTGCTTGGGAGAAAAATGTTATGATCCAGGTAAATAAGTCTATATCGACATGACCGAGGATAGTTTGCTTAATTAAAGGTGGTAAACTTAGGGAGAAAGAATACCATATAAATATTAAATTTAAGTGATTTTTACCCCATTTTGTCTCAAGAAGATAGAATCCAATTAATAATAAAATTTGCACAAAAATATACGAAATAATCCAACTTGTTGACTCAGGTAAATGAGTTGTAAAATATCCGAATATATTGAGAATAATAAAACTAACTATGACGAGAGTCGCCATCGGAAATGCTAAACTCAATCGTTTTTTGAGAAAATTTTCTTGCCATTTTTGATAAGTAGGTGGTTCCTCGCCATTCTCACATTCTAAACGTCGGAGTATCCATTGATATAACGAGACTATCTGTCTTTGGAAAAATCGAATGGTTGGCATATTTTCTCAAGCTATCGTTGCTGATGTTTTTGTGGACTAAATCAAAACTGATCACCCTTGCACCCTCGCGTCAAACTAAAGTAAGCCAAGAAACGGGGTTTCTGCCTAAGTCTTGACAAAAAAGCAGATTTTGTGCTAAGAAACCCGGTTTCTGTGTAACTTTTTTATAATTCCCAGGGAACCGGAAAATGTAATAACTCTTGTAGCATAAATCGCAGAAAATTATGAGTTATGATAATTAATCCTAATCGGGCTTGGGATATTTTGGGTGTTTCGCGTTTGACTTCTCCCCAAATGCGACATTGGGCGTAAAAGTTTTCAAAGGATTTACTTAGATGATACGCGAGGTCGATCGGGCCCCTTCCGCCCCTTAATAAAGATCGAGGATTCGGGCAGGCGAATTCTTCTGTTTGCCCTTGGGATAAGGAGAATATGAGAGTGTCTAAGGTGGCAAGAAATTGATAAATTAAATTACATTCAGTGGGATGATTAAAGAGGAGATTTCCCTGCTCATTTAGCCAAATAATAGGCTTTGGGGTAATCAGTTCCCAGAGGGGAGGTGTGATTTCGGGTTCGGGGTTTTTTAGGCTAATAAGACGATCGCGGTGTGCCAGTCTTAAGAGGGAACAACAACGGGCATGGGTGTAAGTCAGAGGGAAAGATGGGGGATGAGATATCTCTGATGAGGAGGATATTTGAGAAAGAGAAAGGGGAGTTTGACTAAGGATTTGTAACCAGGAAGAAAGAGCGTGATCGCGCACTTGAAAAAGAATCATTCCTGGGGGAATAACTGCGATCAAAAAGTCATTTTGAGACTCTGGATATTGACATTGATATTGAGAGACGATCTCCCTGGATATCTCCATCGGGGGACGTTGCCATTGGGGAGAGAGTCTGAGGGCAATGGCACAAAGATATCGTGGCGCACCTGGGGTAGGAGGCTTTCGAGAGGTATCATTTGTTAACTGTATCGGTATTTCTACGGAATCATTTCCGATCACCTTTTGAAGTTGTTGTCGCAAAAGATACTCGATAGAAACAACCCGAAAGGGAGTTTCTGCACAAAGAGAGGGTGGGAAATTCATAGTTAATTAGGGTAGATAATGTGAGGACTTACCCAGAAAAGATTCCCAGTGTTTCAACAGTCCCCCCTTTTTCATGACAGTAGGGAGGATTGGGAGTTAGGAGGGGTAGAAATTTCAGCGCGATCGTGGGTAACTCCTCATAATTTCAGTTTACTATCGAAAAATCTGCCAGTGTTTAATGGATTAGATGTATTATTTGCTACATTAAGTATTGAGGGAATTTACGCGCAATAGGAGTAACTCTTATGACACGCGAGACTCTTCATCCAAAATAGCCATAACTCCTTGTTTTTGAGAGCAAGAGCAGGAGACAAAGGCTTTCATGTTTGAAATTTTCACTCTATCTACACCCTATGCAGTCTATCTTTCCGTCTTCAGAAGGCCCGCGCCCCTTTTTAACTTGGCAACTGATTATCGACTGGGCACAGGAACATTATCGCACTCGCACGTTTGACAAAGATGAACGTATTCCCGCGAGGCCTGGACTGTTATATTTAGTACAACGAGGCTCGGTGCGTTTAGTGGGTACATCGGAAGTAAGTCTGACAACGGGTAAGATTTTGAAGGGAGCACGGGCAAGTTCTGATGAGGGCTTTTTAGGCTTTGTGGGCGCGGGGCAGCCTTTTGAACTCCTGACGCAATCTCCTTTTGTTTTGCAAGCTTATGCACACACTGACCAAACTTCTGTAGTGTGGATGTATTGGCATGATCTCGATAATTGGCCTCATTTTCGTCGAGAGGTGTTGGACGCGTTTCGCTATCAACATCAACGTAAGTTATTATGGTTAAGCACTTTAGGTCAACGTCGGACTATTGATCGTTTGTTTGGTTTTGTGCGATTGTTGATTGATGAGTATGGGGAACCTTATATGGATGAAGCTCAACCGGAGGTGATTTTAGGGTATCGTTTACCTTGGACTTTAACTCATGCACAAATTGGTAGCGCGATCGGTTCAACTCGTGTTACGGTGACTCGTTTAATGGGGAAATTACGTCAAAAGGGTTTAATTTCTAGTTCTGATGATTTCATTTGTTTACCGAAAAAATTTGACAAATAATTCCGATCGCGTTTTGAATTTTTCTGGTGAGTAATTAACTATTTGAGGATTTTTATCGTATTTTGTATGAAAATCATAAAGAAACGGGTGGTTTTTTGTGACTTCGATGGCACAATTACGTCAGAAGAGACCTTTGTCGCGATGTTGAAGCATTTTGCACCGGAATTATATGCAGAAGTGATGCCGGATATTTATGCTTTACGAATAACATTACGCGAAGGCGTGCGAAAAATTTTGGAGTCAATTCCAGCAGAATGTTATCCTGAAATTATTGAGTTTTCTCGTTCTCAGGCAATACGTCCGGGGTTGGTGGAATTATGGGATTTTTTGGACAGTCAGGGGGTTCCTTTTGTGGTAGTTTCGGGGGGGTTACGGGTGATGGTAGAAACGGTTTTAGGGGAGTTAACTCAACGAGTTTCTGCGATTTACGCGGTGAATATTGCCCCTGATGGAGGTTATTTAAAAGTGGAGTCGGCCTTTGAAGGTGATACGGAATTGATGTCTAAGGTGGATGTGATGAATCTTTATCATGGGGTAGAGACGATCGCGATCGGTGATTCGGTTACTGATTTAAACATGGCGATGGCCGCGTCTGTTGTTTTCGCTCGCGATCGCTTGGCAAAATATCTCGATGATCGTCAAAAGTCTTATATTCCCTGGCATGACTTTTTTGATGTTTTAAATTATCTTTCAGAAAGATGGCAATAATAAGGGGGAGCATCTCAAATGTGCAAAAAAAACTGTAGTGGTAGCGTCTCGCTCCCTATTAGCTCCCTAGGGAGCGAGACGCTCCCACTACCAATTTACGTTTAGGAGATGCTCCCTAATAAGGTGTTAAGTATTAGGTGTTATTTCGATAAGTAAACAAGAGAGATTCGTGAAAAAAAATTGGCGTAAAAAATGGGAGATTGAGAAGTTTTTAGGGTGGCGCGATCGTCCTTTAGAAGAAAATGATGAACAATGGTTTTATCGTTTTTGGGTAACGTTATTTTTAGCGGGACAGGTTTTCTTGCGAATTTTCCAGGGAAAAATTGATCGTGAAAAAATCAGAGAAAATTTAGTCACAGTGGGATTAGATTCGATTAAATCGGTGATATTAATAGCTTTTTTCGCGGGGATGATTTTTAGCATTCAAACCGCGAGGGAATTAATCAGATTTGGCGCGGTGGCATCCCTCGGAGGTGCCTTTGCCTTATCATTTTGTCGAGAATTAGCACCGGTTTTAACCGCGGGAATTGTCGCGGGACAAGTAGGGAGTGCTTTTGCCGCGGAAATTGGGGAAATGCAGGTAACGGAACAAATTGACGCGTTATATATGTTAAAAACTAATCCGGTGGATTATTTAGTGATTCCCCGTGTGCTCGCGTCTTGTTTGATGTTACCAATTTTAACGATTTTTGCTTTAGTTTTAGGGATTTTGGGAGGGATGTTAGTGGCATCTCTTTTTTATAATTTACCTTCGGATAAGTTTTTGGAGTCGGTGCGTCTTTTTTTGCAACCCGCGGATTTATTTCTAGTGGTAATTAAGGGGTTTATTTTTGGGCTAATTATTGGAATTGTGGGATGTGGTTTGGGGTTGACAACGACGGGGGGAGGAAAAGGGGTAGGGCGATCCGCGACAGCCGCCGTGGTAACTTCTTGGATTTTGATTTTTATCGCGGATTTTGTTTTATCGTTATTGATGTTTCACGAATTGGCTATTACTAAGGGATAGAAAGAGCGCGATCGATGGTAAGAAACCGAGTTTTTTCTTGGGAGCTTTCATCTGAAGAATTTTGGCAAAAAAAACTTTTCTCTCTGGAGAGCCTCGTTTTTTTTCTCGTGATACTCTCATCCTCCACACCGGCTACTATCTATCACCTCAAAAATGAAGGGGATAGAGGACGCGATCGCGCTTATTCCTGTAATAGGCGATCGCGGGAGAGGTTTTTCATCACAATTTGATCACGCTTATTTCTCTCAAGGGCAAGCGCGGTGGATTTTGGGGCTCAAATTTGGGACGGAAAAAATTTTTGGTCAAATTTGCATAATTATCCGCCTCAAAATCACATTAACAGATAGAAGCTCATCAAAAGATTTTGTCTCCAGAGGGTTGAGGTTAGCGGGCTGTCATTTTTCATCACAATTCGAGATCGCTTATTTCTGTCATAGGCGAGCGCGGGAGAGGTTTTTTGTCAAATTGCGATCGCGCTTATTCCTGTCATAGGCAAGCGCGATCGTGGTGGAGTTGTTTTGTCAAATTTCGGGCTGAAACAAAATTTTGCCAAATTTGCATAATTATCCGCCCGCAAACCCGATTACCTTATAGAGCGAATCAAAACATATTGAATTGTGCTCGATCCATCACCGCACAAATTGGAGGTATGAAACATGAACCCTGTACCCCAACATCTCACTCAAAGAGAAGTTGCTTTTTGGGGAAAATTAAGAGACATTGAGCTCAATCAGATTCTGGAGTGGGTGAGTTATAAATATGAATGGAATCGAGAAAAAACTCTGGGCGCGATCGCTCTCTATCAGATGTTTTTATTCCTGCTGTATTTATACCCGAATAAAACCATAGTTCCTCCCCTCCCAGAAGTAGATTTAATTTGGCATGAACATATCCTGAATACACCTAAATATATCGAGGATAGTCAGATGTTATTTGGTCGGTATATTCATCATGTGCCCACCTATAGTTTAACACCTGAAGCCCAAAAGCAAACTGAAACAGCTTGGTCAGAAACCTTAGATTTATGGCGACAACATTTTGGAGAAGACATTTTCGCAAATGCCAATTCAGACAATCAATCTGATAAAAAATCAGACAAAAAAAACAAAGGTGATTGTATTCACCCCCCAGATCCCCGTATGAGTTAACAGAAAAAATGAGAAGGATTGCTTAATTTATACGCAGACTTAAAGTGTGTCTAATGAGCGTAAGAAGCTTTGAGCTTGAATGATTTTATCAACCATTCCCAATTTGGTAAATTTGCTCAAAGCTTCTGTCGCCCAAGACCGGGATTTAGGAAAATTACCTTCCACTTTTTCTAGGCGAGCTAAAGACAAATTATAACAGGCAATAGATTGACAATCATCATATTGCAGACACTTCTGTAAACCACGTTCTAACTGATATCGAGCGTGATCATACTCCCCGCGGACTAACGCGATCCGAGCCATCCAATTTTGCAAAACAATGCTCATTCTTTGCCATCCGAATTGTCGAGTATTGTCCCAAGCTTTTTGATAAAGGGACTGAGCTAAAGCATATTTTTCCTGGTGAAAATAGATTTGGGGTTCATAGTAGTCTAGGATAATTTGCCACTTTTGCGCTCGTTGTGGATCAAGATGACAACGTTCCAAAAGAAATCTGGCTTGGTTTAAATGCTCTAGTGCTTGAGGAAACTGTTGTTGTTGAAGATACCAAACTGCCTGATTTTTGGCCATCTTCAACTGGAATACAGGGTCAGAGTAGGAGGAAATCTGTTGAGATAATTGAGCCGCTTCTTCCCAACGATTTATTAAGGTTAAAAGCCAGGATTTTTCTAACATTGTCTCTATAATTGTTGCTGTATCTTTGAGGTCAGCAACTTGCAATAATCCTTCTACTTGCTCTAAACGTTTTGGGTAAGAACCATAAATATAACTATATTGTCGAGTATTTTGGAGAAGGATCTTCAGAGATTGATAACGTTCAGGAGTCTGACACCATTTGATAAACAGTTCTAAATCTGACCAGTTATGGGCAAGTTGAGGGCAATAGTTTGACCAGTCCCAAATTTGATATTGCTCAGAGATGAATAGATATTGTTTGAGTCCAGCTTCGGCTACTTTTACCATGAGGTTTAAATGGGATGAAAACGAATCATTCTGACTAGATTTTGGGAGGATTTTATAACCCGCTTTTTCTAATAAATCAGGAATGATTTGCCATTGCACCTTCTTAAAGGAAATACCACGCGTTTCCAGAAGTTTCGCGATCGCGGGATACAATTCTTGAGAAAGTCGATGTCTTACCGTATCAGCTTGAGCTTTAGTAGGATTCTCGCCAAACCGACGGGCAATTTTTTGAGGACTTTTACCCGCTAAGAGCTGTAACAAATAATCTCGGAGAGTGGGACTTAATTCTTTAATTTGGTAAATCCTGTTCTGGCCTTGTGATCGAATACTGTGATGAGCATGAAGGACATCCTTCAGAAGTCGATCAACTTGCCAAGTCTGATACACCTCATGAAATGCTGGTCGGGGGGGGTTGGGTTGTTGAATCATAAAACAAGAAGCCTTGACATTTATATGATTAGTTTAGCTGAGATGCCAACAAAGTTATCAACACTATGGGATAGATTTGAAGGCGAATCTATGATTGGCTGGTAAAATTTAGTTTTTAACTAAAACATACAGTCCGCACATAAAAAATACCCACAGTATGGGTATTTTTTAGAGAAAACTGACTTCGGTAAACCCAATTCTGTATTTCATTTCACCCCGGTGTGATGCAGAAGACATCACAACCGGTTTCTCAACACTCACTTTAACGCTTATGACTATCAAAAAAGAAGGGATTTATTTAGTCGGAGAAGATACAGCCGACAATATTGCACTTGAACCCGGACAACTTCAGGATGCCCCTGGCGGATTGCTAACTCGCGAAGGCAATGATACCGTTCGCGGCTCTTCTGACGCGGAAGTTGTGTACGGTGGTAAGGAAAATGATTCAATTGATGGCGCAGGGGGTAATGATTCTCTCTGTGGCAACCAAGATCAAGACACTATTATAGGAGGAGATGGAGATGATTTATTATGTGGTGGTAAAGACAATGATTCATTGGTCGGTGGTAGCGGCAATGACCGTATATACGGCGATCGCGGTATCAATACCCTAACAGGTGGCGATGGCTCTGACACATTTTTCCTGAAGCTAGATGATGAGAACATTGATTACATTACCGATTATCAAAATGGAATTGATCAAATTGCCAGCAATAAGGGCTTTTTGAATTTTGATGACTACACTTTTAGTGAGGGTACGGGTGCTAATGGTGCTAGTAGTGGCGACACGGTGATGATAGACAAAAGTACCAATCACGCGATCGTGGTCTTGCTGAATGTTTCTAGTCGCACGTTTGCAGCTAGTCCGACGGTCACTCCCATACCCGTGCCAACCCCTATACCGACAGCAACTCCCACGCCGACAGCAACTCCCACTCCGACGGTGACTCCCACGCCGACGGTGACTCAAACGCCTTGGTGCCCTCGGTCTGTGCCTTGGTGAAGGCGCCCAAACCAGCC
>JBBITB010000097.1:0-24314 GCA_037440985.1 Microcoleaceae cyanobacterium bin_387 | reverse complement strand
AAGTTATTTTTCATTGTATCACATTTTTGTTCGCACTTTCGCAAGAGGTCTATTAGAAAGCGAACATCGAAACCTGTTTATAATGTTTTTGACATTCAGGTGGGAGTGAGTGTTAATATATTTGTTAAGAAAAAAAGTATGGAGGTACTCTAATGCCAAGATCAATATCTACTCATTTTACTATTGAAACTGAACAAGAAGAAGATGGTCGTTGGATTGCAGAGATTTTAGAAATACCAGGTGTTTTAGTGTATGGTTTGACCCAACAAGATGCGATCTCCCATGTACAAGCTTTAGCTTTGCGAGTGATTTTGGAACCAGAGGATTTATGATCACGGGAGTTTTGATGGTGAGAAAATCACAATATTCAGGCTCTAGCACTAGAGATTATTACCAAACAACCCTAGCATGAGGATACACAAAATGCAAATAGCTTTAAAACCAGAACAAGAAACATTTATTCTCGAAAAATTACACCAAGGTAAGTATCAAAGTGTTGATGAGTTATTAGCACTAGCATTTCAACTTTTGGAGGAACACGATCGCAAAGAAAGGGCATTGGTTGAGCTAAGGGAAAAGATTGCCGAGGGAACAGAGCAAATTCGGCAGGGAAAAGTGATCGACGGTGAAGTAGTGTTTCAACAGTTACAAGATAAATTAGATCGGATGGAAAAAGGCTAAATAAATATGGGTAGCTACTCTTTCTCTGAACTAGCAGTTAAAGACTTGAATGAAATCTGCGAATTTATCGGGCAAACTAATGTAAAATCCGCCAGTAAACTGTTTGATTCTATTCGACAAAAATCCAAGTTAGTCGCGAGTTTTCCCAACATGGGTAAGGACTATGCTTCGATTGTACCCGATCTACGTGGCTTCATCGTTGATGACTACATTGTGTTTTATTATCCGCGTGAAGATGGAATTGATATTGTCCGCGTGGCTTATGGGCGGCGGGATTTGAAGACTTTGTTTGAACAGTTTGGAGATACACCGTGAAAAAGGCAAAAATCTACTACGCTCGAATAGATGATACTTGGACAAAAGAGGAAAAACTGCGATATTTAGAAAAACTTCAACATATTGGTAACGTGGAATGGCAAGAAATTAAACCTGATCAAAATCATACTTGGTTGACAGTGGGTTTGCAGAGCGATTTTAGTAATTTTTTGCCTGTGGGAAATAAGGAAACAAAAGAAGACTCGAAAGAGTCGGCAATTTTTTTAAATTATGGTAGAGGCTTAGAGTCAACGCGAGACAGTTGGGTTTACAACTACAACTTAATTACATTAAATGAAAATGTTCAACTTTTTATTAATACTTATAATCAAGAATTTTATAGATGGCATAATCAAAGCAAGCCAGGAGACTCCGTAGATTCATTTGTTTTATATGACGATAAATTAATTAAGTGGAGTAGTCGTTTAAAACAATGTTTGGTTTCCCATAATTTTGTTAAATTTGATTCTCAAAAAATCAGAAATTCGATTTATCGGCCTTTTTCATTTCAGTATCTTTATTTCGATGAAGTTCTTAATCATCGACGAGGACAATTTCCTTTAATTTTTCCCACTCCCGAAACTGAAAAAGAAAATCAGGTAATTTGGCTAAAAGTTGGTACGGAAGTCCCCATATTTTCCCTGGTGGTGAATTGTATTCCTGATTTATTACCTCAAGGAGGATCTCAATGTTTCCCTTTCTACACTTACGATGAAGACGGCACAAACCGCACAGAAAATATCACCGATTGGGCCTTACAACAATTTCGCAACCATTACCAAGATCCCACAATTACCAAATGGGATATCTTTCATTACACATACTCACTTCTCCATCATCCTGACTACCGAAAACGCTACGCGGCTAACCTCAAACGAGAACTTCCCCGCGTACCCTTTGCACCCCAATTCCATCCCTTTGCCACAGCAGGAAAACGACTCGCAGACATTCATATTAACTATGAAAAACAACCCGAATATCCCTTAAAACACATAGAAAATAAAGACTTACCCATTGATTGGCTGGTGGAAAAAATGCGCCTTTCCAAAGATAAAACCCAACTGAAATATAACGACTTTCTTACCCTCACAGGGATTCCCCCAGAAGTCTTTGAATATCGTTTAGGCAATCGTTCGGCTTTAGAGTGGATCATCGATCAATATCAAGTTAGTACAGATAAACGTAGCGGTATTACAAATAACCCCAATCGCCTTGAGGATGAACAATAGACTTCTTGCGAAATTCATTCAAACCCTGATTCTTCTGCACGGAATTATGAGCGTTTCAGCTAGTTTCGCAAGAGGTCTAATATATTGTGCGGCTGATTAAACAGGTAATTACTGTGAGCCTAGAAACGGTAAAAATTGTGAAAAATTTGCCCGATTTAGGGTTGCCGAAAGATTGATGAGTAGTGATTTTGGGGAGGGGGGCGCGATCAGACTAAACCGGGTTTTTTAGCCATTTTTGTAGGTTGGGTTGAGCGTAGCGAAACCCAACGAATAGGTAATACCATTTCTCCAAAATTATGCTACAGTATCTAGTGCTGATAGAATATAATCCCATCCGGCAAGCGAGCCTATTTTTTCTGTTGACAAGTCTTCAATAAAACTACGGACTTTTTGTTTAAGGGCATCGAGATTATCATAAATTCCCCAACTCAGTTCTTGTTTTATATAATGCCATACTCGTTCGATCGGATTTAACTGTGGGCTGTAAGGGGGCTGAAAAATCAGTAAAACCTTCTCTGGTATTTTCAGTTTACTACTCAGATGAAATCTACCATTGTCCCGTTGAATTACATTTAACTGTTCGGGATATTCCGCGGCTAATTTATCTAAGAATATCTGAAAACACATACTATCGAGATGTGAAAACTCCATCCCAAAACTTTCTCCTGTTTGCGGAGCTATCGCTCCATATAAATAGTACGCTTTAAAATTCCATTGAACTTTACCTATTGGTTTGATACCATAAGCTGTAATTTTTTTTCTCTCAATCGTTTTTCACCCGATTCTAGTTTCATCTTGACACCAATACTTGAGAGCATTTTTTGAGGAATTAGGGGTGATAGACTCCAGCCCAGAGAATACTTGCAGCAATTTTTCTAGTTTTTTTTGAACTCGTTCGAGGCTAATTCATTTTTTTTATTACTCAAACGTCTTGGGACTTTTAACTTAGCTTTCATGCGATAGTGTAGTTGCTTGTGTAAAGTTTGATATTTCACGGATACTTGATAGTTATCTTCCACCCAAACCACAATTTCTTTATAACTCTTAAACTCGCAATTTTCCTCACTTATTTTTTTCGACAGTCCCGCGATTACTTCTTGGGGAATTACTCGGGGTCTCCCCGTCGAGCGCCCCTGTTTTAATAAGGATGACAAACCGTCATTACTATATTGCGTTAACCATCTTTGAACGGTAATTCTATGTACTCCTAAAAGTTCAGCTACGTCTGTAATACTAGGACTAGCTCCAGACTTTAACAAATAAAGTGCCTGAACTTTTTGTCGGTTAGTGATAGTTCCCTGTCGCGACATAATGATTTTTAATTCCGTGACAGTTTCCTCAATTCGTTCTTGGTAGTTTACTTTCATACAATCATGTTTAAACTCTGAGACTATTGTAGCACACTTTTCGGGAAACAGTATTAGTACATCCCAAAAAGGTAAAATGGGCTGAAACCTTTAGCGGCAAGGCTGTTGAAACCCGGAGCATCCCGATTTTGTAGTTGGCGGAGCCTAGGCCCCTAGGGATATTTTTGCTAAAATGGGATGCTCCCGTTGAAACCTCCACTGAAACCTTATTTATCCTTCGCGAATTTGTTGTACTTTTTCCACCGAAAGTCCTGTGATAGTCGCGACTTGCTCAATCCCCATTCCTGATTGTAAAAGATTAAGAGTAACTCGCTGTAACTGTAACTCAGCTTGTTGCGCTCTCGCGATCGCGTCTTTTCTAAGAATCCGCTCTTGTTGGGCAGTAGCAATGGCATCTTCGGCTTCCGTAGGAATCCAACGATCTTGGGAGTCATACCAACGCAACCAAAGACGATTAATTCCCTGATATTCGCCTTGCCAAATTCCTAATCCCGCCTCTAATTCAGGAATCCATAAACGGGGATTCTCCGCGGATATTTTCTGTTTTTGATATTTGCCTCCTTCCAATTTAAAAAACCATAACTTATTACTGTAGCGACTGAACACCACATAATAAGGTACTCTTAATTTTTGTTCATACACTTCCCATTTAGAAAGGGGTGTTTTTCGGGAAGAAAGGGAGCCATTACCCTCTAAAATTGTTTCGGATGCCGAAGTGTTTTCCGGGGTATTACTATTATCGTCTAATTCTACTATTTCAGGATCATTAGAGGCATAATCTCCTAAATCTTCTGCCGAGGTTCCGGGTGAAAGTAATTCGACAATCACATAAGGATGTTCTCCTTCTTGCCATATTACATAACTATTTCTTAAGTCTTTTTCTGCGTATAAACGGGGGACTCCCACCACTAAAAACCAATCGGTTATTTTGTCCCAGAGGGGATTGCGAACATCATAATAGAGTTTTATATTACTTCCACAAAAGATATTATTTTGGGTATAACGAGGGGTATTAAAGGTATTAGTTAACAAAGCCGGTTGTAAAAGGTGAAATTCGTCGGGCAATCCTGAATCCTCCGGGTTATCACTAGGTAAATCATACATGGTAGGGAGAGTTTCTTGAGGAGGCAGGGGGGGATCTCTTTGGGGGACTGGGATGGGTTTTTACATGATTTTTTGAGGATAGAGTGTTGGATTTAATTTTAACTTATTTTAACTCATTCCGGTATAGGCGAAACTACCAAGCCAATAATCAACTTATTTAATTTCCATTCCTTAGCTTAATATAGAACAAAAATAACCCCTCTGTGTCCTCTGTGCCTTTGTGGTTAAATTTTTTAGCTTGTTTTCTAGCTAGAGTTAAAAAAAAGCCCCGAAAAATCGGGGCGAGAATATTAAGCCATTAATAACTCTTGAGAAAGTCGTTTAAAGGCTAAACGCTCATTTTCCACATCGACAAAAATCGTGTCACCATCAATGACATCACCCCGTAAAATTGACTTAGCAATTTGGGTTTCTAACTCCCGTTGAATTGCCCGCTTTAATGGACGTGCTCCATAGACAGGATCATAACCGACTTCTACTAAGAAATCTAAGGCGGTTTCTGACAATTTTAACGACATTTTACGATCAGCCAAACGCCCTTTCACACGTTCGACTTGTAACAGCACAATCTCTCGTAATTGTTCTTTCTTCAAGGCGTGGAAAATAATGGTTTCATCAATGCGATTTAAAAACTCTGGCCGAAATGTACCTCGCATTGCTTCCATTACCCGACTCCGCATTTCTTCATCGTCATCTCCCACATCTAAAATATATTGTGAGCCGACATTTGATGTCATAATAATCACTGTATTCTTAAAGTCAACAGTATGGCCTTGGGCATCGGTAACACGGCCATCATCGAGAATTTGTAGCATGACATTGAAGACATCGGGGTGCGCTTTTTCGATTTCATCGAATAAAATTACCGCGTAGGGACGACGACGAATTATTTCTGTTAATTGTCCTCCTTCGTCATAACCAACATAACCCGGAGGCGCACCAATTAAACGAGAAACTGTGTGTTTTTCCATGTATTCTGACATATCAATTCGTACCATCGCGTCTTCGGTATCGAATAAATAGGCCGCTAATGTTTTCGCGAGTTCCGTTTTACCTACTCCCGTTGGTCCTAAGAAGATAAAACTCGCGACTGGACGATTGGGATCGCCTAAACCAGCACGCGATCGTTGTATGGCATCGGCCACCGCGGTTACGGCTTCATTTTGTCCAATTACGCGATGATGTAATTCGTCTTCTAAGTGTAATAATTTTTGCATTTCCGACTCGACTAATTTACTAATCGGAATACCTGTCCACTTAGAAATAATTTCCGCGATATCAGCTTCGGTGACTTCTTCTCTTAATAAAGTCTGACCTGTTTCTTGAGTAGATGAAAGTTGTTCTTCTGCCTCTTTTAATTTGCGTTGTAATACGGTTAATTGACCATATTTTAACTCAGCAGCGCGGTTTAAATTATATTCTCTTTCTGCTTGTTGAATTTCAATATTGACCCGATCAATTTCTTCTTTGATTGTCTGAATGTTACTAATAACACCCTTTTCAGCTTGCCATTTGGCATTCAAAGTGGATTGTTCTTCTTTGAGGTTTGCCAAGTCTTTTTCTAATCTTTCTAACCGTTCGATGGACGCGGGATCGCTTTCTTTTTGTAGGGATAACCTTTCCATCTCTAATTGCAGAATTTTCCGATCTATTTCATCTAAGGCTTCTGGTTTAGATGTGATTTCCATTTTCAGTTTAGCCGCGGCTTCATCGACTAAATCAATGGCTTTATCTGGGAGGAAGCGATCGCTGATATAGCGATTAGATAAAGTGGCTGCGGCTACTAAAGAATTATCGGAAATTTTCACCCCATGATGCACTTCATAGCGCTCTTTGAGACCGCGTAATATTGAGATGGTATCCTCAACGGAAGGTTGATCAACATAAACCTGTTGAAAACGACGCTCTAACGCGGCATCTTTTTCCAGATATTTACGGTATTCATCCAATGTTGTTGCACCGATACAACGCAATTCACCCCGTGCTAACATGGGTTTTAATAAGTTTCCCGCGTCCATCGCGCCTTGGGAGGCTCCTGCTCCGACGACGGTATGAATTTCATCTATAAAGAGGATAATTTTACCGTTACTTTCTGTGACTTCTTTGAGGACTGCTTTTAGGCGTTCTTCAAATTCGCCTCGGAATTTTGCACCCGCGATTAACGCGCCCATATCTAACGCGATTAATTGTCGATCTTGTAAAGATTGGGGTACATCTCCGGTAATAATTCTTTGGGCTAAACCTTCCGCGATCGCGGTTTTTCCGACACCGGGTTCGCCTATTAAAACGGGATTATTTTTCGTCCTACGACTTAATATTTGAATGGTGCGCCGAATTTCATCATCCCTACCAATAACCGGATCTAGTTTACCTAGACGGGCATATTCTGTGAGATCACGACCATATTTTTGCAGAGATTCGTATTTCCCTTCGGGATTTTGATCGGTCACTTTTTGATTTCCTCTTACTTGCGCGATAATTTCTTTAAGTTTGGTTTCATCAAGTTTAAATTCTTGATATAAACCCCTCCCAAAACGATCATCTTTGAAGAAAGCTAACATAAGATGTTCAATAGAAATAAATTCATCTTTATAGTCTTTCCGATAGACATCTGCTCGCTCTAAGAGTGTATCCAAGCTTTTACCGAGATAAACATTACTCACACTTCCACTAATTTTGGGTTGGCGTTTAATAAAATCTTCGGTACGCTCTTGAAATTGACGGAGATTGACTCCGGCTTTATTTAATAGACTGCTTGCTAAACCCTCTTGTGACAGCAATGCTTTCATTAAATGTTCACTTTCTAGCTGTTGCTGTTGTGCTTGTTTCGTTAACTCTGGAGTCAGCGCGATCGCTTCCCAGGCTTTTTCGGTAAACAGGTTTGGATTATTCGGCTGCATAGGTGGTTCCTTTGGTGATAATAATAGATATTATAGAAAAGAAACCGCGATCGGCTAGATCGGTGTTTACGGTTTTTTTAAGGGGTATTTCCGCACCAATAGGGATGGGTATCGGCAATGATAAATAGGATTTGTCATTTCACATAGTAGAGTCGGTAAGAGAAACAGAACTTTATGACAATTTGACATTAACCGGAAGAAAAACCGTAAAAGTTGAACCTTTTTCGGTTTCACTGTTAACGGTAATTTCACCACCTAAAATGTTACATAATCGTTGACTAATCGCGAGTCCTAAACCCGTACCACCATATTTACGAGTAGTGGAAGCATCCGCTTGAGTAAAAGCTTTAAAAATATGCTGCATTTGTTCATTTGTCATCCCAATTCCGGTATCAATTACCCGAAAAATAAAAACATGACTATTACTATTAAAATGTCTGGAACATTCTTGGGGATTTATTTCATCTGCTTTCTTTTTCTCTACGGTGAGGGTAATATTACCATTTTCGGTAAATTTAGAGGCATTACTCAAAAGGTTGAGAAGAATTTGCTTGACTTTGGGCATATCAGCAAACATTGGCCCCAAATTGTTCTCGGAGTTTACGGTTAAAGTATTCGATTTTTTCTCAATCAGAGGTTCTACTGTTGTCACCACATCTTGAATAAGGGTTGACATATCAAAATTTTCTAAATAAAGTGTCACATGACCTGCTTCAATTTTTGATAAGTCCAGAATATCACTAATCATATCTAATAAGTGTTTTCCGGCGGTTTTTATTTTATCTAAGTCAGGGATAAAATCCTCATAACCTAAATCTTCCGCCTCTTCATGTAACATTTCGCTATAGCCAATAATCGCATTTAATGGTGTGCGAAGTTCATGGCTCATATTTGCCAGAAAAGCACTTTTGGCGCGGTTCGCGGTTTCCGCGGCAATTTTGGCTTCTTGTAAATCTTCTGTGTATTCTGCGACTCTTTGAATCAAGAGATTAAGAGAAACGGTCAATTTTCCGACTTCATCGGTGCTCGTTACTGGTGCAAAAAGACTAAAATCAGAATCTTCTGTTACCTGTTGCGCGACTCTTGTGGTGGTTTCTAATGGTTCCGCGATCGCGTTACTGGTATAAAGCCAGAGAACAATTGTCAGAATCAAAGAAATCAGTAAACTACTAAATAAGATCAAATCAGCAATGGAGCCAGAATTATCCGACAATCGGCTTTCGGCGGACTCTTCAAATTTCATTGCTAAATTACTAGATTTTTCCGCGAGTTGATTCAGTTGCATGGAGACGGGACTACCCGCCAAACCCCCCAGAGTTTCTTGAAAAACTTGCAATTGTTTGGGGTTATTGAGGGTCGCGGGTTGAACCTGGTTTAAAATTTTAGCTAATTTTCGGGAATAATTGTCGAGACTCTCTGTTGAAGTATCAACTAACTCCTGTAATGATACGGCATCTTGTGGGGAAATCTTCCTGGTATTGTCCGAGAGAGATTTGACTTGATCTAGTAGTCTTTTTAAATCATCAACCGAGTCTAAAATTTTGGTTCTTTGCTCCTCAAACGGAGCCGGTTTCATTTGGGGACTCAACAGTAATAACTGGTGAATTTTGATCTGTAAAATATTATTTTTTATTTCAGTGAGTAATGCAGCTTTTTTAGAGTTATTGACAATGGTTTCTCTGACTTTTTGATGATAATGCCCTTCTACACTCCGTCCCACCAGAGCGCCCACAATGGTAACACTAATGACCAAGGCATAGCCACAGCCAATTTTCTGTCTGATCCCTAAACGGTTGAACAGACCTTTGAACCCCATTGATAGGAGGTTTAGGGATAATTTTTCTGAGATGGAACTAAGATACATCGTGAATTGGTTTTTCACCCTGCCAGGGATTGTTTGTTTTCTATGATATCTTAATCTTAATCATAAACCAAGTTCTCTGTTTTAGAACTCAGTGGGGATATCATAACCTCATTGGGCTCTCTTTCGCTTTAATTCCTCTGTTTTGGGGGTTTTCCGACTGGTTAAGTTAAAGAATTGTTAAGTTCCTCTTCCACTATCCCATTAACCTTTTCACTGGAGCTTTGGGGAAGAGAATGTGTTCCATCACTGTACCCGCGACACGATCGCGCTATTTGCCGTTACCTACTTTCGAGGGTTTGACTCCCGATTTGTCAATTCTTAGTTTCGGAAATTTATGGTTGAGAAATATTAATAAAATGATGATAATAGTTACGCCAAAAATCCCCCCTACTCCAGATTTTTTTTTAGTAAGACTGCACACATAGTTGCCTCACGGGGAAATATACCACAAGGAAGAAGGAAGAAATAATCAAATCAAGGGATTATAAATTAAGAACATCTTAACATCTGCTGCGAGGGTTCTAGTTCTATTCTCTATGAACTTTCTGAGAGAATTATCTGAGCGAGATTTTCTTTTTTGGTTTAAATTTGAAGAATTGTTAACAACATCATAGAGGTCTTGAACCCTTGAATACCTTGAGTATGCTTGATCCGCAACGGCGAGGCAGTTTATCTATTTTATTTGTAAGTGCTTTATTATTCTGGTCAAGTTTAGCTAGTTTACTGCCTACTTTACCCCTCTATGTGCAGTATGTGGGGGGGACTAAACAGCAAATTGGTTTGGTAATGGGCTCTTTCGCGATCGGTTTATTATTCTCCCGTCGGTGGTTGGGTTCTCAGGCGGATACCAAGGGACGAAAAAGAGTAGTTCTGATTGGGACTTTAGTGGCGATGCTCGCGCCCCTTTGTTATCTGTTCGTGAAATCCGTTCCTCTGCTTTTAGTCATTCGTGCCTTTCATGGTATTAGTATCGCGGCCTTTACTACGGGTTACAGTGCCCTTGTCACAGATATCTCACCGGCCAACCGTCGCGGGGAATTAATTGGCTTAATGAGTTTAGCCAATCCCCTTGGGATGGCTTTTGGTCCGGCCTTGGGGGGGTATGTGCAAGCTTGGGCTGGTTATACACCATTATTTATCATTTCTAGTTGTCTGGGCTTCCTCTCTTTAATTTCTACCACCCAAGTTTGGGAACCGGGTTATGGGGATGGAGATAAATCTGAGACTGGAGAAGTCTATCAAGCTCAACCCTATTGGCAATTATTATGGACTCCTCGTATCCGTATTCCTACTATCGTTTTATTACTGGTTGGGTTAGTTTTCGGCACTTTGAGCACTTTTATACCTTTGTTTATTAAAGAAACAGGGGTTGATTTGAATGTGGGTTTATTTTACACAACAGCCGCGATCGCGAGTTTTTTGATTCGTTTTCCGGTGGGCAGGGCTTCTGATCGCTATGGTAGAGGTTTATTTATTACAGGAGGACTGTTGTGTTATGCCATTTCTATGTGTATTTTATCTATGGCACATCACAGTTCGGTCTTTTTACTGGGTGCTTTCTTGGAAGGATGTGGAGGGGGGACTGTTTTTCCTATGATTATCACCTTAATTTCCGATCACGCTACTGCCCAAGAAAGAGGTCGTCTTTTTTCTCTTTGTATTGGGGGTTTTGATCTGGGAATGGCGATCGCCGGGCCAACATTAGGATTTATCGCGGAACTTGTGGGCTATCGTAATATGTTTATCTTAGGGACTGGACTTGGGAGTCTGGCAACTTTAATCTTTGTCACCTTCTCTAGTAAAGATATCCCCCATTCTTTACGTTTCGCGTTGGGCCAGGGGGAAGATATTTACGCGATTAAATAAACCATACCTTCACGATTTTTGGTAGGTTGAGTTGAGGCCCGCGTAGCGCAAAACCGAACATCTTCTTTACCTTTCGCGTTGGGCCAAGGGAAGGATATTTACGCGATCAAATAAACCATACCTTCACGATTTTTGGTAGGTTGGGTTGAGACCCGTGCTCGCGTGCGTGTCGGGCAAAACCCAAGGAAGATGAAGGAAGATGTTGGGTTTCGTGCCTCAACCCAACCTACTTTTCCGGGTTACAAAGAAAAAGGGTTTCTCCACAATGTGAGAAACCCCTTTTCGGATTTTTAACGGGCCTGGAGGGATTCGAACCCCCGACCTTATGGTCCGTAGCCATACACTCTATCCACTAAGCTACAGGCCCCTATGTTTTTTGGCTTTTGTGTGGTCGAAATCTTACAGTGATTGATGTCTTCTGTTTATCTCTCTCACACAATTTCTAATATTAGCACATCTCAAAAATTATGCAAGGCCTTTCGGAAAATTTTTCCCAAAATTGTTCCCCGACAGTTTCGGGGGGTGTTCTGACTCACCTCAATGAACGCGGAGAAGCCCAAATGGTGGACGTTTCCGCCAAAGATGTCACCCTACGGAGCGCCATAGCCAGGGGACAAGTGCGGATGTCACGGAGTACCTTTGACGCGATCGAAGCCGGAAACGCGCCCAAGGGGGATGTTTTAGGAACCGCCAAACTCGCCGGTATTATGGGCGCGAAGCAGACAGCCCAGTTAATCCCCTTATGTCATCCCTTACCATTACAAAAAATCGAGGTAAAATTGACCCCCGATCCTGACTTACCCGGATATCAGATTCGCTCCGAAGTGAAAACCAAGGCGGAAACGGGGGTAGAGATGGAAGCTTTAACGGCTGTCTCCGTGGCCGCGTTAACTTTGTATGATATGGCAAAGGCTTTGGACAAGTCGATGCAGATTGAGTCGATTCGTGTCATTAGTAAGACTGGAGGGAAGTCAGGAGACTGGGGAATCGGGGAGCCCTGATTCATTGTCTGTAGGGGCAATCCCCCCGTGGTTGCCCCGATACCCGAAACCGCACCGATTACCCATTCCCCAATCCCTAATCCCCAATCTCCAATCCCCATTACCCAATCTCCAATCCCCAATCTCCAATCCCCAATTCCCAATCCCCATTTTGGGTAAACTAAAAGAAAGAGAGTGAAGAGGAACGGACAATGGCAGAGTATCGTAGAATCGAATATCGCATTGGCAAAGATGGCAAAATTACGGAAACAGTCCTAAATGCCACGGGTTCAACTTGTACCGAAACCACTGCTGAAATAGAAAAAGCCTTGGGTAAGGTGGAAGCGCAAAAATTTCTCCCCGAATATTATGAGGGAGAAGAAAATCTCACTGTCACGGAAACGCAGTCTCTCAGTCAAGGATAAAGAAGTTAACCATGCCCAATCTCTTAGCAACCAGTATGTCTTCCTTTAGCAATTTCCTAGCTTTTGGAGGCGTTTTTTTAGTTCTTATCTCTGCTTATGCTGGTTCCGATGCCGCTGATGCTGTGGAATTTCAGTATGATGCCTTCCTGTTACAACGCATGAGGGAATTAGGAATTTACTCTTGGCAAGATTTAGCGAAAAAATCGGGGTTGACTCGCGTCCGTTTACGATGGGTGCGAAAAGGCCAAATCGCGGTTCTGCCCGTGGGACAATTAACTCAATTAGCTAAGGCTCTGGGTTGGAGTCTCGATGAGTTAGTGCAGAATTTTGGCAAGTTGTCCACCGCGAAGGTGGTGATCACAACTGATACGGAGGAAATGGAAGAATTACGACAACAATGTGCGCGACTACGGGAGGAATTACAACAGCAAAAGAATCTCTTAACTCAGGATTTTCGCGTAGATACTTTTGCACAATTACAAACCCTCCTAACCAATTATCCTAGTGCTCGTCAAATGGCGGAAGCTAATTCTAATTTACGAGCAAAAAATTTAACCGCGTTATTTACTCCTTTGGATAATTTATTAGAATCTTGGGGCTGGGAAATTATTGGGATTCCCTGGGCAAGAATCCCTTATGATCCTCAGTTACATCAACCAGACAATGACGATATTAAGGAGGGTGAATTGGTTTATATTCGTTTTGTCGGATATCGCGATCGCGATCGGATTCTTTCTCCAGCTAAAGTTAGTCGCACTCTCCCCGCGGGTGTCAAGAATTAATAATTATTATGGTAGTAAGCTCCTGCTTCTACTTATTTTTTCCCTATTTTTACTGAAAAAACATTGATTTTATTCAGGGTTTATCCCAAGTAATTATGACCACTATTGCCATTGATTTTGGAAGTAGTAATACAGTAGTTTGTCTGATTAATCC
Organism: Microcoleaceae cyanobacterium bin_387; assembly: GCA_037440985.1. Classification (GTDB taxonomy): domain Bacteria; phylum Cyanobacteriota; class Cyanobacteriia; order Cyanobacteriales; family Microcoleaceae; genus JBEDKD01. Next base: position 10,647 of record JBBITB010000097.1, on the reverse strand, counting down.
AGATACTAAATTACCGGAAAGTTTACGCTTTAATGACATATCTCGTATTTTTAAAATGACTCGTGGTAATGGCGAAGTTATGGAAATTCCCGTCATTCCTACTTTAGCCTTTGTCACAGAAAACCATCAATTAATATTAGGAGAAAAAGTGCGTTCCCAACGGTTGGGACAAGCACAACCTAACCGATATTTTAAACTATTTAAACGAGATTTAGCCGCGGATTTTCAACCCCCGCCCCGTCAAATTGACGAAATAACTTATACTTCTGAAGTTATTTCCGAAGAATTTATTAAAGTAATTTGGCAACAATTAAAAGAGCAAAATATTAACCCGACGCGCATAATTTTTACGGTTCCCGTCGGTGCTTTCGAGCGATATTTAGATTGGTTTCGTGATTTAGGAGTTAAGTTAGGTGTAGATGATGTTCAATTAGTAGATGAATCTACGGCCGCGGCTTTAGGTTACGCGGTAAAACGACCGGGATCTCTAGTCTTAGTCGTTGATTTTGGTGGCGGTACTTTAGATTTAAGTTTAGTTCGGACAGCCCTTGTTTCCCCTCTGGATAAGGGGAATTTCGGAGGAGTGCGTGCGGAAGTTTTAGCGAAATCTGATGCTTATGTCGGGGGGGAAGATATTGATATTTGGCTCGTCGAAGCTTATCTGAAAAAAATGGGTTTATCACGCGAGGATGTGGGGAAAATTGGTTGGCAAAATTTATTAGAAATTGCCGAAAAATTAAAAATTAGGCTTTCTCGCAATAATGAGGCGAAAGAAGCTTGGTTTGATGATGAAAATTTTATGTCCCATGAATTGCATTTCACCCGCGAGCAATTTGAGATCATTCTGGAAAATCGTCAATTATTAGAACAATTAAGACAAGCCTTAGATGACATATTAAGTATTGGTTTGGGTAAAGGGATTAATAAATCGGAGATTGAACAGGTTTTGTTGGTAGGGGGGACTTGTCTAATACCCGCGATTCAAAATTTGGTTATTTCCTATTTTGGACGGCAAAAGGTTCGTATGAATAAACCCTTTGAAGCTGTCGCCCACGGAGCCCTTTGGTTAAAGGATTTTAAGGAAATTGATGATTATTTACGTCATAGTTATGCGATTCGTCTGTGGGAGCCTCACGCGAAAACTTATTCTTATAGTTTAATCTTTGAAAAGGGGATGAAGTATCCCTGCAAAACTAATCAACCTTTAACCTTACAAGTCGCCCTCGAAGGACAACAGGAAATTCGTTTAGATATTGGGGAATTAGCGGACATTTCTCAAGCGGAGGTGATTTTTAATGAACAAGGACAAATGACGAGTAGTTATTTACATAAAAATAATGAATTTCGTTCTTTAGAAAGTCACCATGAACAGGTTTGTGTTGCCCATTTAACTCCCCCCGGACAAATTGGTATCGATCGCGTTTCTGTGGAATTTGAAGTGAATGAGCAACGGGTTTTATTAGCAACAGTCCGTGATTTAATGACGGGGATGATCTTAGTCGAAAGAGGCGCGATCGCGAAACTTCAATAATTTGTCATAACTTGTCGACTGCATTGATGTACAATTGTACTAAGAAACTGGGTTTCTTTACCTAAAATTGTCCTCCAAGAGTCTTGGGTGAGAAATAACCCCGCGATCGCCTATTGTGCGGTAGGCATTAGCCTGCCTTTGCCTTTGTTTCTAGGAAATGTTGGTGACTACGCGTAAGTTACAACCCAATAGGATAAAAATAGGAATTAACTAATTATGTCTCTCAACAAAATTGACTATAAAAATAAATCGGAGCCAGGGGAAAATAATCAGATTTTAAATAACTCAAATAAACCCAGAGAATATGATGCTGTATTAGGGGGAAAAGATTTACCAACCATTCCGGCTAATTCCGCAGTCTTAGGAGGATTTGAAGGGGTAGAAAAACGAATAAACTCTCCGATACAAGATGTGAAAATAGCCGCAATAAAAGACGCGTTTAGATATGAAAAACAAGGGTTAGAATTAGTAATTAAGGCTTTAGCGAATCTATCTATAGAAGAAAAACTCACGATTTATCAAATATTGAAGAGACAAATCAATTCCGAATTTAATCAAATATTAAATCAAGTATTTTCCATTAATGAATTTGATGTTATCACCGTAGATAGTCAAGGAACAGCAATCAGTCGTGTTTCTCATTTTGCATATTTTTTTGTGGAAACATTAGGAGAAGATATTAATTTAGAGATGGTATATATCCCCGGAGGAAAATTTTTAATGGGTTCGCCCCCTCATGAAGGTTCTCATTATGAAAGGCCTCTCCATGAAGTGACAATTTCACCTTTTTATATGGCAAAATATCCGATTACTCAAAGACAATATGAAACGGTGATGAAATCAAATCCCTCTTGGTTTAAAGGGATGTCCTTACCCGTAGAAAATGTATCCTGGTATGATGCGGTAAACTTTTGTCAGTTACTTTCACGGAAAACCGATAAACATTATCGTCTCCCCAGTGAAGCAGAATGGGAATATGCTTGTCGCGCGGGAAAAATAACTCCTTTTAATTGTGGTGATACTATTACTCCTGATTTGGTAAATTACGCGGCTGATCCTTATCAACATCCAGCTAGAGAAATTAAGGATAAAAAAACCACGGATGTCGGTATTTTCCCCCCTAATTGTTTTGGTTTATATGATATGCACGGTAACGTTTGGGAATGGTGTCAAGATGTTTGGCATGATAATTATCTCTATGCTCCTACGGATGGAAAACCTTGGGAAATTGGGAAAAATGCCTCCTATCGAGTGCGACGGGGTGGCTCTTGGGTTAATGACGCGATCGAGTGTCGTAGTGCCTATCGTGGCAGACATGATGCAATGGCGAGACGCGGAAGATTTGGGTTTCGTATCGTGTTTTCTTAATCGTTACAAATTAAATCACTTAGTGCCTTAGTGGTTTATTACTTCTTATATAGGCAGGAGATAGTATCTATTTTTTGCCGCGTCGGAGGAGAAACCGGGTTGCTGTATAAATCTCTAGTTTCCTATCGACAATTTCTCCAAGAAACCCCATTTCTGTGTGGTGCAATCTACCCGGAGAATAAAAAAAGCCATAACAGTTACCTAAAAAACGGCAAATTCTTTGATCTTAGGGCGTGGAAAACTTTTGATTTGAATGGCTATTTTTTCTATTCCTCACTCTGGGGCAATTAAGCTCTGCTGCGAGATCAACCCAGAGATTTTTACCGCGTGTTAGTTTGATGCGATAAGGAGCATAAGTGATTGATCATCCATCCTTTTCCATGTCAGAGTCAACTACTCAGTCAAGGATTTTGGCTTAACAATATCTTCACAAAACCTAAAAAAACGATTTTATCGAGGTTGGGTTGAGGTCTACCTTGGGTACGCGTCGTGGAAAGCCCAAGAAATGTGTTGGGTTAAGTATCGCTCAACCCCATCTAAAAAAAATGGCGAAGGTATTCCTGAAAAAACCAGGTTTCTCCTTAAGTCCTCAATAAACATAAAATAGGATATAGTCAGAAACCAGGTTTCTGAATTTCTACAGACTTACCGAGTAATGGAAATGGGATTATCAGGAATAAAGATTATTTTAGTAGAACCCGCCGGTCCCTTAAATGTGGGCTCCGTTGCTCGCGTCATGAAAAACATGGGATTAGAGCAACTGATCCTAGTAAACCCCCGTTGTGATTACTTAGGGGAAGAAGCCCGTAATATGGCTGTTCACGCGGGTGATATTTTAGACAAAGCCCAAGTTGTCCATTCTTTACCTGATGCCTTAGTAGGATGTCAACGAGCGATCGCGACAACCGCCCAAAATCGCGCTTTACCAACGAATTTGGAAAACCCCAGAAATGCCTTACCTTGGTTACTGGATTACCCATCAGCCTTAATTTTCGGTAGAGAAGATCGCGGTTTAACTAATAGTGAATTAAACTATGCCCAAAGATTTGTTCGCATTCCCTCTACGGAAATTTATCCTTCTCTTAATCTCGCCCAAGGAGTCGCGATTTGCTGTTATGAACTTTATCAGGAAGCCACTCAAAACCTCCGGCAAACACCCACCCCTAATTCTCAATTGCCCATGACTCCACTCTACAGCGATACTCCTAGGGCTTCCCTAGAAATATTAGAGAGTTATTATCAACACTTGGAAGATTTACTCTTAAAAATAGAGTATCTTTATCCTCATACTGCCGCGAGTCGAATGGAGAAATTTCGGCGTTTATACAATCGCGCCTATCCTACCCCTGAAGAAGTCGCGCTCTTGCGAGGTATTCTCCGTCAAGTGGAATGGGCGATCGCGGTTAAGGGAGAACAGTAATTGGGGAGATAATGAAGAGATAAGAAACTAATCTATAACTTATCCATGATATCCAAGAAAAAGCTGTTACTAATTTATCAATTTTAAGGAGTTTAGTGTGGAAGAACGATTTTCTCGTCGGTCAAAATTATCCTTGGTATCTCCCGAAGATTCAGGGAAAGCTTCACCTGGAAATAACGATAACAAAAATTCGGAAACCTCATCCAATACGTCAACCAAAAACAAAACTCATAAATCAAAATTAGTACCGAGTAAAAAATCTAAAAAATCTCAACCTAAAAATTCTCAAGGAACAAAAAATAAAGCCAAAGTAACTCCCTTACGAGTAGTTAATGGCGGAGTCCTGAATAAAGAGCAAAACATCCCTAACCCTCCCACCAATCGATCGCGTCCCTCCGCCAATCTTCCCAAAGTTTCTCCTAACCCCGAAGCCAGAGAAACTAGACGAGTGAATCGAGTATCTTTAAAAACTTTAGACTTAAAATCAAACAGCAGAAATTCATCCATTCCCCAAGCCTCAAAAGCATCAATATCACGAAACATTGAAAATAGAATTCCTATAAAACGATCGCGTCGTCGTCCCACATCCCCCCTCCTTCAAGCTACCCGTTATTTAATTCTAGGAGTAGGAATTGCGGCGATCGCGGGTACAATCTTAGCAGCCCTTAATTCCCTAACTCATCCCACAGCAGAAACCCAGAATCAAGAACAAGTTAAAGAAGCCTCCGTTGTCGCAGCAAAAACTCCCGTCATACCACAAGCTCTCAAACTTAATCAAGAAATTACAGAGTTAAAAAGGGCTATTCAATCTTTAGCCACTAAAAATACTACCTTAAAACCCGGAGTGTTTTTATTTGATGTGGATACAGGTAATTACGTTGATTTCAATGGGGATACAACATTAGCGGCGGCAAGTACAATTAAAACACCCATTTTAGCAGCCTTTTTCCAAGCTATTGATGAAGGGAAAATACACCTAGACGATAAAATCACCCTGAAAAAAGAACATATTGCCGGGGGTTCCGGCGAACTACAAGATCAAAAACCTGGGACACAATTTAGTACCCTAGAAGTAGCCAATAAAATGATAACTATTAGCGATAATACCGCGACTAATATGTTAATAGAAATCCTAGGAGGAATAGACACTTTAAACGACAAATTTAAACAATGGGGACTCAACCATACTCAACTACAAAACTTCTTACCAGACTTGGAAGGAACCAACAAAACTACAGCGAAAGATTTGGTAAATATCATGGCACAAATCAATCAGAATCAATTGATTTCTCTAAAATCACGCGATCGTGCCCTAAATATTATGACTCAAACTCGCAACGATAGTCTCCTGCCACAGGGATTAGAAAAAGGAGCCACCATCGCGCATAAAACCGGAACTATTGACACCATTGCCGCGGATGTCGGTATTATTGATATGCCCAATGGTAAACGGTATTTATTAGGTGTTATTGTCCAACATCCTAAGACTAAGGGCAAAGCAGAAAAGTTTATTCGGGACGTTTCTAGTCTTGTTTATAAACACTTTAATGAAGACAGTAACTCGACAGTTAAGACAGAAACTATAAAAGAGACACCTCCCACTCCTCTTACTGTGCAAAAACCTCTTGATTCTAATAACACAACCAAGAAGCGTGATCGTTAAGGAAACCAGTTTTCTGATATCAACTCCTTTAATAGTCAAAAAAAAACATAGAAACCCGGTTTCTCACCAAAAAAACGAGTATGAAAGAAACCGGGTTTCTGACATTAACCCCCCTTCGATAGTCGAAAAAAATTATCCTGGGACTTAAACAAAAAAGTCCTGGCAAACAAGTAGTGATACATTTTTTTTCTGATTTTTTGATACCTAATTTAACCATTTATCTTTTTGTTCATGTAAAAAATGGTGTATCACGCGATGTCCTGATAATATTCTTTCTCATCTGAGAATCTCAGAAGTTGGGAGACAATTAAGTATTATCATAAATCCCCTTTAGAGCGATACAGTACAAAAATGTCTGTTAGACTTACGTTATCGAATCAAAATATGACTCAAGAAAAACCGAAATTTCAATTATTAGAATCTCTTTTATGGGAACCCCAAAAAGGCTACTTTTTACTAGAGCAACATCTTCAAAGATTAGAGCGATCATCCCATTATTTCAACTTCACCCTATCCTTAATAGAAGTTATCACTGCCTTAGAAAAATTAACACTTACCTTCGGAACCACCAAACAAAAAGTACGATTAACAATTGCTTTTGATGGAAACATAGCATTACAAACTGAGACACTAAATGATGGGATCTTAAAAATAGGTGCATTAGTGGGAATTGCACGCAAACCGATTGATTCTCAAATCCCATTTCTTTACCATAAGACAACTTACCGATTACCTTATACAATGGCTCTGGAGTCACAACCCCAATGTCAGGATGTCTTTCTCTGGAATGAAAATGGACTTATCACCGAATCAACTATCACCAATATCGTGATCGATACTCCCACAGGCATGATCACACCTCCTATCAACTGTGGGTTATTACCAGGAACATTTCGCGCTCAACTTTTGACGGAGGGAAAAATCCGAGAAGAAATTATTACCTTAGAGCATTTACGCGATACCCAGACTCTATTTCTGATTAACTCCGTGAGGGGTTGGATACGCGTCAAAAAAGAGTTAAACCAAGATATTTGGAAAGTTGTTAATTTTGACTAAAACGATCGCGCCGATAATCTTAAAGCCATAGTAGAGTGCTACCCTTTGTAGCTTAGGACATTCTTAATTCTACAAAACCTTGATTTTATGGCATCATCCTTCTTTTTACCCTGAGCTTTCCCTGAGCCTAGTCGAAGAGGCAGTATCGGTGTAGCCTAGGGAGTTGAAGGGAATCAAAGGGGCTTCTTCCTTCTTCCTTCTTCCTTCTTCCTTCTGGAATATTAATATATGAAACCAATAAAACCTTGGCATTGGCGTAAGCTTCCCCTAAATCAACGTAGTGGCTCAGAGATTTTTTCCCGTCTATTTCTCGGTAAAAACACCGATAATATCGCGGTACTCCTCGAAAGTCCCGTCACATCTTCTCGCGACTTAACACGATATTCTATTTGTGCCGGATCACCCCGTATAATTGACGGAAAATCGCAGTTATGGACTCCCCCAGTCGGTGAAATTCTCCCTTTTTTACGCGAGATTTTCCACCCTCAAAATCACACTTCCCAATTAAATATACCCCCAGAAATTCCTTTTACTGGGGGTTGGTTGGGATGGCTTGGTTATGATTTAGCCTGGGAAATTGAGAAACTTCCCCAACTTAATACCGATCCCCTTCCTTTCCCAGTTAGTTGTTGGTATGAGCCCGAATCTTTTGCCGTTTTAGATCATCAAGAGCAAATTCTTTGGTTAGCCACGAGTCAACCTTTTCAACTTGATATTATGGAGCATCAATTAGAGCAAATTGCCCCAGAGATAATAGAGAAAGATTTACCCGAAAATCATAAAGCTAATCCCGTCTCTCCCCTTTTCCAGTTGTCTCAAAATGAGTATGAGGAAATCGTGCGAAAAGCGAAAAAATATATCTACGAAGGTGATATTTTTCAGGCTAATTTATCCTTACGTTTTCAAGCCAATACCGATTGTGATAGTTGGTCAATTTATCGCGCTTTACAACAGATTAATCCTTCCCCTTTTGCTAGTTATTGGCAAACACCTTGGGGCGCGATCATTAGTTGTTCCCCCGAAAGACTGGTTAAATTATCAGGAAAACAAGTCGAAACTCGACCGATCGCGGGTACTCGATCACGTGGTTTAACCACTCCTCAAGATGAAGAATTAGCTATGGAATTAATAGAAAATATAAAAGAAAGAGCCGAACATATTATGTTAGTAGATTTAGAGCGTAATGATATCGGAAGAGTCTGCGAATGGGGTTCCGTAAAAGTTAATGAATTTCTCACCATAGAACGTTATAGTCATGTGATGCACCTGGTTAGTAATGTGATTGGCACATTAAGACAAGACTGTGACGCGATCGACTTAATTCGAGGAGTATTTCCGGGGGGAACAATTACAGGATGTCCCAAAGTACGTTGTCTCGAAATCATAGAAGAATTAGAACCCGTAAAGCGTAATTTATTTTATGGCTCCTGTGGTTATTTAGACTGGCGGGGCAACCTCGACTTAAATATTTTAATTCGTACCCTTTTATATGCACCCAAAAATGAAGGAAAACCAGGGGGAATTGTCTGGGGACAAGTGGGTGCGGGCATAGTTGCCGATAGTAATCCCGAAAAGGAATGGAAAGAATCATTACATAAAGCACAAGCTCAACTAAATGCTCTGAAATTAGCAGAAACCTTGGGGTAAATTTACACGATAAATTAAAATTTTTGGTAAAAAAAAGGAGCTATAAATCAACTTTATTCCTAGCTCCTTCACCCTCTAATGCCCCCTTATCCTGGCATAGGGGGATTCTTTCCATCAGTTTGTTTATTGTTCATCAAAAATTAAAATCTGTGTTCATCTGCGTTTATCAGCGGTTAAATCATCCAGTTTATTGATCATATCAAAAGAGTTAGCTAGTAAATGTTGTATAACAACCTCGACGATTCGGACATAGTTAATAGCCCCAACCGTTGATTCTTCCTTCTTCCCTCTTCCCTCTGTACCCTCTGTGCCTTTGTGGTTCATTATTTCTTCCTTCTTCCTTCTTCCTTCTTCCCTCTGTGCCCTCTGTGCCTTTGTGGTTCATTATTTCTTCCTTCTTCCTTCTTCCTTCTTCCTTCAATTTCCCATTATCGTCTTTTTAAACTGGTAAGAATACCCGTAGCAATAGAGAGAAATAAAAGTATCCAGATTAGACTACTGGGAAGAAAAGTAAGAACCCCTAAACCTCTGAGAATCCAGATAAACAGAGTTAAACCCACAACTAAACCCAATATATAATAAAAAGAAGGTACTTTGAGATAAGGATTTTTTTTCATATTTTGGTTATTTGAGTTATTTCTGATAGTGAAAATAAACCCATTTTTGGGGTGATAAAATTTCCCAATAAAAGGATACTGCTATAGTGATATTAACAGAATTTATTGATTTTGACCATGAGAATCATGTTAAGGAACGATCGCGCTTGATGCTCTTATGTTATATAAGATCATAAAGAACGATCGCGCCTCCCTTCGGTTATCTCAAAATTAAGGAAGTTCCATCACTAATGCCCCGTCACCGGAAATCACCTCACCAATTTCAAAAGCCGCGATCCCCTGAGAATTAAACCAATTAAGAGTTAATTGCACCTGTGCGGGGGAGACTAAAACCACAAAACCAATACCCATATTAAAAGTATTAAACATTTCAGCTAAAGAAACTTGACCTACCTGAGCAAGCCACTTAAACACAGGTAAAATTTCCCAACTATTGTAATTAACTTTAATTGATTGATTCGCCCCCAAACACCGAGGTAGATTTTCCGGTAAACCACCCCCCGTAATATGTGCCATACCATGAAAATCTAAACCTTGTGCCATGCCCTCTAAAATCGGTTTAACATAAATTTGCGTCGGCGTTAATAATACTTCCCCTAAACTTTTACCCCCTAATTCTTCAGGGCGATCACTCCACTCAAAACCGCGATCAGTAATGATTTTTCTCACTAAACTAAAACCATTACTATGTACCCCCGTACTGGCCAACCCGATCGCGATATCCCCCCCTTGCACTTGAGAGCCATCTAACAATCGAGCGCGATCGACAATCCCGACACAAAACCCCGCCAAATCATACTCACCCGGTTGATAAAACCCCGGCATTTCCGCAGTTTCCCCCCCTAACAAAGCACAACCAGAAAGTTTACAACCCTCCGTAATACCCGAAACCACATCAGCCAACTGTTCAGAATTTAACTTCCCCGTAGCCAAATAATCCAAAAAAAACAAAGGCTCCGCGCCCGAAGTTAACACATCATTAACACACATCGCGACCAAATCAATACCAACCGTGTCATGGCGATTAAGTTGATGAGCCAATTTTAATTTAGTACCAACCCCATCAGTCCCCGACACTAAAACCGGCTCTTGTAAACCGCCCGGTACTCGGAAAAAACCACTAAAGCCCCCAAGTCCCCCTAAAACCTCTGGGCGATGGGTACTATTAACCATATTGCGGATACGTTGAACAAAAGCTCTTCCCGCCTCCACATCAACCCCAGCCTCACGATAATCCATACTTTATTTCCTTTTCTCAACTCTTCAGTCCCTAGTTTAGAAGGAAGAGGATTAACAGTTGACAGTTGACAGTTGACAGTTGACAGTTGACAATTATCAATTGCCC
>JBBITB010000096.1:0-24365 GCA_037440985.1 Microcoleaceae cyanobacterium bin_387 | reverse complement strand
TGGTGTTAACTGGGTGGAACTTCCCAAGGGTGTTAATTCGGTGGAACTTCCCAAGGGTGTTAATTCGGTGGAACTTCCTAATGACGAGAGTTGGGCTGATGTACCTGATTGGTTATTACTACGGGTGACATCGGGTAATATCCCTATTTCCTGTGTTGTTGCCATGATAATTTACCTCGTAAACGAGAAGCGTAATGAACTCTCTTTAGTGAGTTCTTGCACCAGACTTGTTGATTCAGGGATTCAGCCTAAGTGGACTAATGAACACCTGAAACGATGGAACCTATAATCCGTATCTTTAGCTTTTTTTCTGAACCGACGATTTTGCCACTGTATCAATTAATAGATGCTTCTCAAGTGAATGGTACAAGGAAGCTGATTAAGCTTCACAAATTGACCCCACAGAGATATCAGAAGGGTTAATTCTGATAACCCCCAGTTTCACTGACGAACGAAGAGAAGCCAAAGTTCCGAAGGTTCCCAATATTTGTCAAATCCGTTAAAGCAGAAGTACCCTAAATAATAGTGTTCCCTTATTTTCGGGGGAAACTCTCAGTATATTCACGGATCTTTAGAGAAAAAATGTTACTCCCAGGGTTAAAGGTGGACTCCCTTCGGTTTATGTGGGGATGAGTCGGGTTGTTAGGACACCCTGTAGGGACACGGCAGTGCCTTCTGGTGGGGGACACGGCAGTGATCTCCCTAAATTTCCCCTCATCCCTGTTGAGAGGAATGTTGATCTGTTTTGATACAAATTGTGCCACGGCATTCGCGTTATTTTGTCAATCTGTAGTGTGGCTTTCGGGGTATGACTTTGTGGATGTAGCTTTTCGGGTGTGGCTTTGCGGAGTTGCTTTTTGGCCGCGCGATCGCGGGAGTGGATTTATATTTATATGTATCAGATTGTTACTGCCAAAGTTGAACAGATTATGCTTATAGGCCACGATGTCAACAAAAACATCGGCCACAAGTAGGACTACACGGAGGGTCAATATTTGGCGAGTATCAGGCCAGAAGTTAGCTTTAAATATACTTTGATGTTAGGTTGACTCACCTCATGAAAACTGATGGAGTGATAAGCACAAACACGATCGCGCTACTGATATAATAAACAGGTATTTTCACTGTGATTGTTCAAGATAATGGTTGAAAAAGCTATCTTTCTGTGGTGATCAGTCCAAGGACTATTACCCCAATTTCGAGGTAGAAAATTTTTAACCATCGAAGAGTCACGGTTATACATGGGGTAAAAAAACTTTTTAATTGCTGTACTAAAGGCAAATTAATATTTTTGATGGAGAAATAAAATGACCAAAATTCTGCTAATTGAAGATACAGATTCTCTCAGAGAACTAATTATAAAAATTTTGGAATGTTTCGATTATGAAGCGATAGCAGCCGAAAACGGGAAAGTTGGGGTGCAATTGGCAGAGGAACATTTACCCGATATCATTCTTTGCGACATTATGATGCCAGAAATGGATGGTTACGAAGTGTTGACAGCCCTGCGCGAAAAACCAGAAACCGCGATCATTCCTTTTATTTTCCTCAGTGCTAAAGCTGATAAATCAGATATTCGCCAAGGTATGAATCTTGGAGCCGATGACTATCTAACAAAGCCTTTTACCACTGAGGAATTGAAGGAGGCGATCGCGGTTCGACTAGAAAAACAAGCAGCCCGTAAGCAAACGGAAGAGAAGTTACGGGAAAGTGAGACAAAATTTCGTCAATTAGCCCAGCGCGAAGAACTCCTCAATCATCTAGCCAAGCAGATTCGCAACTCCCTCGATCTTAATACTATTCTCCATACTGTAGTTAATGAAATCCGCAATCTTTTGGAGATTCATTGGTGCGGGTTTCTTTGGTATCGGACTGATGTGGAAAACCCCTACTTTGAACTGATCCATGACGCGAGAGATCCCGCGTTAGAAAGCATAACTAACTGTAATTTTTGGGACTGGGTAACATTGCTAGAAACAACTGTCTTAAAGCACCAGATACTCCAGTTAGATAACATCTCAATAGCTCCCGATATAGATGAGAAGAGTCGAGACTTTTTAACTCATTTGGGAGTGACTTCTCTCTTAGCTATTTCTATTAAAACTAATTCTCAGCGAGTGGGTGTGGTGATTTGCGAACATTTCACTACTCCTCGTGCTTGGAATATTAACGAAGTTGAATTGCTGCGAGCCGTGGCTGATCAACTCGGCATCGGCATTGATCAAGGGGAACTTTATACTCAAAGTCGTTTTGCGGCAACTAGGGCTCAAATTCAAGCTCAACAGTTAGAGCAAGCTTTATCTAAAATACAACAAACTCAATCTCAACTTATTCAGACAGAAAAGATGTCAAGTTTAGGACAATTGGTAGCTGGAGTAGCCCATGAAATAAATAATCCTGTCAACTTTATCCACGGCAATGTTGACTACATGAAAGATTACATCCAAAATCTGCTGCAATTGCTACATCTTTATCAGGAGAATGATCATGATCCTAGCCCTGAGATTAAAGCTCTGGCTGAATCTATTGATCTGGGATTTCTCATTGATGACTTGCCTAAAGTTCTTTCTTCCATGAAAATGGGTACTAATCGCATTCGGGAAATTGTACGCTCTCTACGAAATTTCTCTCGTCTTGATGAAGCGGAGATGAAAAAGGTTGACATTCACCAAGGTATTGATAGCACTTTATTAATCTTGGAAAGTCGATTGAAAACCCAAGGCGATCATCGGGGCATTGAGATTATTAAAGACTACGCTAATTTGCCTTTGGTAGAGTGCTATCCTGGGCAACTTAATCAGGTATTTATGAATATTCTCAATAACGCGATCGATGCCTTGGAAGATTATAATACTCAAATATATGGTGAAAATTTACAAATGTCACCCAGTACCATTATGATTCGCACTAGACTCTGGGAAATTGACAATGTAACTGTAGAGATTATTGACAATGGCCCAGGAATGGCAGAAGATGTCAGAAAACGAATTTTTGACCCATTTTTTACGACAAAACCTGTGGGCAAAGGTACAGGATTGGGTTTGTCAATTAGTTACCAAATTATCGTCGATAAACATAGAGGAAACCTTGATTGCTTCTCAGAAATAGGAGCGGGAACGCAATTTAGGATTACAATTCCGATATAGCATGGAAATTGATCAAAACTCTCTATTTTGTCATTAGATTCGGCACGTTGACGGCCTGAGTCTGAGATATTTTTCTGTAAAGAATGAAAATTTAATAAATTAGTGCAGGCATCTTGCCTGCTTTTTAGCTCAACGGCTCCCAGATAAAGTAAATAGTCAATTTATTTCATTTCTATGTCTCAGCTATTTAAAAATAACATAAACCGTAAGGCAAAAGGGTTCCCTTCAATTTGATGAATTCTACCCTATTCTCATCGGAGTCAAAAATGCCATAACGAATAAATTTTCCGCCCCCACGAGGATAACCGATAGCCCCAAAACAAATAATGTAACGATCGCGGGGATTCAGATCATAACTCCCGCAGTCCACTTTGTAATCTCTTGCCTCTCTAAAGTCTTCGCTTTCATAACCAAAAAGAGCCGGAAAATGGATATGGCCGATAAAACATAATCGGTAATCGGTTTCGTCAAATACATTCCACGCTTCGATGTTATTCTTAATTTTTTTTGCTTAACTCTGGGAGAAATATGAGTAAATATGACAGATTCTTCGACAATTTCTTGGGGAAGTTGATTTAACCATTTCTTATTCTCTGGCTCCAATTTACAGTTATAGTTTTCATCATGGTTCCCTCTGACTGTGGTGATGTTATTGGCTTTAAGCCAATGGACAAATGCATCATTTTCTTCTCCCCCATCTACGACATCACCAAGACAAATAATTCGATCAACTTGCCGTGACTTAATATCTTCTAAAACGGTATTAAATCCGTCCCAATTTCCATGAATATCTGAAACAATTGCCGTTTTCATAAGTTCAATTAAATTGGTATCATGGTGCCATTTTTGGGGTAATGATGATGCAGTTGTACGTTGTAATATTAGCCAGTAATTTATTTTTCTAAGTCCGCGATCGCTTTGGGAACTCCCGCGGTTAAAATTTCATGGCCATGAGGTGTCACAAGGACATCATCTTCGATACGAATACCAATACCACGCCATTTTTCGGGGATTTCAGGTTGACCTTCAACGGGCTTAATATTAGGCCCAATATAAATACCGGGTTCAACCGTTAAAACTTGACCGGGTTGTAATAATTGGGGATTTTCGCCATATTGATAAACTCCTACATCATGGACATCTAAGCCTAACCAATGTCCGGTTCGGTGCATATAAAATGGTTTATATTTCTCCTCTTTAATAATCTCTTCGATGTCTCCTTGTAATAGTCCTAATTCCATTAATCCTTCCACTAAAACTCGCACCGCGGTTTCGTGAATTTTACTATAGGGATTTCCGGGTTTCACTTCTTCAATCGCCTTAAGTTGGGCTTCTAATACCAATTCATAAATGATTTTTTGTTCACAGGTAAATTTCCCATTAACGGGGTATGTGCGAGTGATATCCGCGTTATAATACTGATAGGCACATCCGGCATCTATTAGTAATAAATCATTGTCTTGTAATTGACAGTTATTCTCGATATAATGGAGAATACAAGCATTAGCTCCAGAGGCAACAATCGAAGGATATGCTGGACCATCACCGCCGTTTTTACGAAAAATATATTCTAATTCTGCTTGAATTTCATGTTCATAACGTCCGGGTTTCGCGAAATTCATTACATAATTATGAGCTTCTACGGAAATATCCGCGGCTTTTCGCATTAATTCCACTTCACTTTCGCTTTTAATGAGACGTTGGGGGTGGAGAATAATTCCGGCATCTTCGATCGCGATCGGTCCGATCCCTTTTTTAGGATAAGTAGCTAAAAGGCGTTGCCAATGGCGGATAATAGTATTATTAAAATCGCGATCGCGTCCCATCCGATAATAAACGCGATCGGCCTTTTCTAAATACTTAGGTAATTTTTCCTCCAATTCATTAATCGGAAAAGCTTCATCCGCTCCATAAAGTTCCTTTGCCCCTTCTACCCCAGCACGATAACCACTCCAAGTTTCCTTTTCAGGATCTTTCGGACGCACAAATAACACAAATTTATGTTCCTCATGATGGGGAGCCAAAACAGCAACCGTCGCGGGTTCATTAAACCCAGTCAAATAGAAAAAATCGCTATCTTGACGAAAATTATATTCAACATCATTGTGCATAACCGCGGTAGGAGCACTGCGAAAGATCGCGGTTCCATTACCAATTTTTGCCATTAATTGTTCTCGACGGGAGCGATATTCCAGAGGGGTGATCATGGGATTATTCCTGTTTGGCTGATGCTTTTCTCAAATGAACCACAAAGGCACAGAGGACACAAAGGGGGGTAGAGTTAGGTTAAGGAAGAAAGAGAAGAAATAAAGCCTAATTGTTTTTTTTTCCTGTTGTCTTTCTCTCTCTTTTCTTTGTGCCCTTTTCGTTATAGCATAAGGGTAATTAAAATGAACCACAAAGGCACAGAGGACACAAAGGGGGGATTTTGCCTTAGAGTTAGGTTAAGGAAGAAAGAGAAGAAATAAAGCCTAATTGGGGGTTTCTCCTGTTGTCTTTATCTCTCTTTTCTTTGTGCCTTTGTGGTTATACTCTTAAAAAACTGCTCTTGTCGCAATTTTTTTTGGCAATTTTTATCACAATAAAACGAAATCCCAATAAAAGTAACTTTTATTGGGATTCCGGTTTATGAGCCAATTTAAAAGTGGGAGACCTGGGACTCGAACCCAGAACCAGCGGATTAAGAGTCCGATGCGCTACCATTGCGCTAGTCACCCGTGTGATTATATTAGCACAGGTCTGTGGAAAAATCAATAGCTTCAAGGAAGATTTTTCGGAGAATTTAAAACGGAGACAGAGTAGGGGTTTTGTTGCAGGGCGATTTCCTGAGAAACTGCCCTGCGGGGATGAAGGGGGTTAGTTCGGGACCTGCGCTTTTGGCTTTGGACCTTCAAATGCCCCAAATTTAGAGAACGGGTTGAAATTGCTCTTTTTCGGGAACCGTGGTGTATTCCGCGACGATTTGGCGCAATTCTTCGCCGTCAATGGTTTCCTTTTCAATCAATAAGTCAACCAGGCGATCGATCACTACACGATTGTCGCGTATGATGCGACGGGTTTCATTATAACAATGGTCAACAATGCTTCGCACTTGCATATCAATCTGAGAAGCAATTTTTTCGGAATATTCGGAACGCGCGGTAAAGTCGCGTCCTAAGAATACTTCACTTTGTTGAGCTTCTAAAGATAAAGGCCCTAATGTTGACATTCCGAACCGTGTTACCATTTGACGAGCCATTCCGGTGACTTGTTGTAAGTCATTTCCTGCGCCTGTTGTTACTTCGGCATTACCAAAAATCACTTCTTCGGCGGCTCGTCCACCCAGAGCACCACAAATACGGGCTAGTATTTGCGATCGCGAAATTAATCCTTGTTCTTCATTGGGCATAAACCAGGTTAAACCCCGGGCTTGGCCACGAGGGACAAGGGTGACTTTTTGGACTGGATCATGATCTTTTAAGAGTGTACCGACGATCGCGTGACCAATTTCGTGATAACCGATCAGTCGCTTACTCTTACTATCGACTAAGGGAGTTCCTTCCATACCCGCGACAACACGATCTACCGCGTCATCAATTTCTAACATAGTAATCGCGTCTTTACGACGACGGGCGGTTAAAATTGCCGCTTCATTGAGTAAGTTGGCTAAGTCAGCACCACTAAAACCGGGGGTACGACGGGCGATTGCTTCTAAGGCAATTTCGGGGGCTAATTTTTTATTGCGCGCGTGGACTTCCAAAACGGATAAACGTCCTTTAATATCAGGTGTATCGACGGTAATTTGACGATCGAAACGCCCCGGACGTAATAACGCGGAGTCAAGGACATCTGGGCGGTTAGTCGCGGCAATGACAATAATTCCGGTATTGCCTTCAAAGCCGTCCATTTCCGTTAACATTTGGTTGAGGGTTTGTTCGCGTTCGTCGTTTCCACCGCCAATGCCCGCGCCCCGTTGACGACCTACCGCGTCGATTTCATCAATAAAGATGATACAAGGTGCGTTTTCTTTGGCTTTTTTGAATAAGTCTCGGACACGCGATGCTCCGACACCGACAAACATTTCCACAAATTCGGAACCGGAGATGCTAAAGAAGGGGACTCCGGCTTCACCCGCGATCGCCTTAGCTAATAAGGTTTTCCCTGTACCCGGAGGGCCGACTAATAAGACACCTTTGGGAATACGAGCACCTACCGCGGTAAAGCGTTCTGGTTTTTTCAGGAAGGTAACAACTTCTTGTAATTCTTCTTTGGCTTCATCGACACCCGCGACATCATCAAATAAGACTCCGGTTTTGGCTTCCATTGAGAAACGGGCTTTTGATTTGCCAAAATTCATGGCTTGGCCGGGACCCCCTGGAACGTTATTACTCCGACGGAAGAGGAAATAAAGGCCGCCCACGAGAAGGAGAGGGAAAACCAGATTTCCTAAGATACTCCAGATCGCGCCATCATTACGCATGGGGTGGGAGTCAAAGGCGATATTGGCATCTCGGAGTTTGGTAATAAGTTCTGGGGAATTGGAGGGTAAGTCCACGCGTAACCGTTGTACTCGGTTATCTAAGTCGGGATCTACCGCTTCGACGATCGCGGTACGTCCTCCATCATAGAGATCCACACTGGTGACGCGATCGGCATTTAAGTAGTCTAAGAAACGACCATAACTCATGCGAGTGCTGGCTGTATTCCTAGTCATTTCCCCCGGTGTCGTGGCAAAAGCGTTTTGCCATACGAAAAACCCGATGACTAAGAGGGGTATAGTCCAAAGTAAGACAATTCTCCAAGATATTTTCATAATTTAGTTGGCGGGTTAGATAGGCTTTTTTCAGGCACTCTGGCAGTGCAGGTGAAATCCAGCAGTTATTTAGTTTCACAATCTTAACATAAGTTAACGTATCGTAATGGAGATTGGTGATAAGGGGATTGGTGATTGGGGATTGGTGATAAGGGGATTGGTAATAGGGGATTGATGATAGGTGAAATTTTTGTTGTCCCTAGTCCCCAGTCCCCAGTCCCTAGTCCCCAGTCCCCAGTCACAAAAAAATTTGGTTTAGGGTATTGCATGATGGGAGAGAGTATGTTATATTAATAAATTGTGCGGGCGATTAGCACAGTGGTAGCGCACTTCCTTCACACGGAAGGGGTCACAGGTTCAAATCCTGTATCGCCCATAGGTTTCATCTTTTGCCGAGGAGAATCAATTCTCCCTAAAAATGCTCAAAGCTTTACCTAGAGCGAAGAGTAGCATTCTCCTCACTCTCTCCCCAGGCAAAATATCTCATTATCGTTTTTGTCGGTTCTTCCCCCGGTGGGTTTTGCATTTATTTAATGGCTCATAAATGGTCATTCAGAAATGTCAAAACAATTTTTTTGCTATGGCTTGACGTTTTACATCAATCAATGTAATCATAGATTGATGTAAAATGCGAAGGTGTTAGGGGCATGAATTTTGACCTTATGCGCCAGTGGCGGGGAACCGCGGAGGCACTGACAAATGAACTAAAACGCCAAATTATGCAGTTTGGCCTTTCGGTGGAACCCCCAGCCCTGCGGACAGTTCGATCATGGCGGACTAAGCAACTGTTATCGCAACCAAAAGGACAGGAATTTGGATTTAGGCAAATTTTAGAGGGATTGGCGATAACTCTCCTGTTAAAAAAAGGTTGGACATTAGCCGCGATCGCTCAAGTTTTACCCTCTTTTCCCGATTCGGAATTAGAAAAACAAATCATTAGTGAGGCTGATAACCAAGATCCTAGTTGGTCTCCAATGACACAAGTAAATTCTGTGTCATTACTGGCGGGACATCGGCAAATGGTTGATCTAGCTAAAGATGCTGTAATTTTGTTGGCACAGGGAATTTTGCGCCAATATGATCGAGTTCTTAATGGCGAAGTTGTCAGACAAAATGACAGTATGGCACCAGAATTATATCGCGCTATGTGTAAATTAGGGCGTTTATATATTGAAGAAGGAAAGATTGATCGCGCGGCTTGTGTTCATACTCTGTTAGACATGGCACGCTATCCTTTTAATGATGACAAAAAATGGCAATTAGACATTTTTCGTCAAGTCGATTTTAGCTATGGGAGTGTTAATCTAATTGACTGGGATTTGCGAGTACCGACTTCCGATTGTGCCCAACTTGCTATTAAATCAGGTTATGGTGAAGATAATGTCATTCAAGATCGTTTATATCAACAATTAAAAGAGGCAACTGAACGCTTAGGTAGTCGTAGTCAAGACAAAGCCTACACCGCGGTTCGCCAGTTAATCGGAAGGCGATCGCTCATTGATAAAAACGAGTTATATGATTATTTGGTAGAACATAATTTGACACCAATTCAATCAACTATTTTTGATTTTTTTGATCCTGTCCCCGATTTGTGGTTAATTAATGGAAAAGCTCATCGTTGCGCTCACTGTGGCACTCTAATGAGACCAGATCCCAACCGAAATCGTTTCCCTGATGGTCGTTGTCCATTGCGTGAGTGCAATAGTCGTTATGAAGCTAAGGTATCGGAAAAGTTAGATATAGCTGATGAATTGCTAATTGCTAAACCGCAAATTTTGACTTATTGGACAAGTCCCGCGATCGACGAATTAGCAATTTTTGATCTGGCTAAAGAGAAAGGTTTAAATGTTGAATTATATCCCGAATCAGATTCATGTGATGTCGCAATTAATGGGAGAAAGATCGGGATTGACGCTAAATCATACAATAGTCCAGTGACTCTTGCTTTGCGTTTAAACCGTAGTATTGGTGGCTTAGTTTACTATCACCGTCGCATCATTGCAGTGAGCGATCGCGTCATAGAAACTCAACCAAACTACATTTCTATTTTGCAGTCAACACTTGATCGACAAGGCGATCCTGCTACCTTAGAAATTCTAACTGTTAGCCAAGTAATTGAATTATTGAGAGGAATGTAACATGAGAAGGAAACCAGATTTTTGGACAGGAGTTGAGCGGATTTGCTGGCTTTGTGTTCTGATGGAAGAATTTATCGGCACTAATTCCTTAGAGTATGCGCCCTTAATCATGTCAGGCATGGCTAGTATTATGAATGCCCCCAAACTAAAAACAGCCCGACAAGCTATTTTTAATTTAAGACAAATTTGCCCTGATTATACCACAGAGCGATCCATCAAACACGCGGTGGAAATTTATCGAGACGATCATTACCGTAAACAAACTCAAGGGACTTATGAAATCAACCCAGAAAATCTGGAATTTAAAAGAGTAGATCCTTTAGAAGATAGCAGAATTGCTAAAGCTAGAGAGATTCTAAACCAGCCTCTTGAGTATGAAGAACACTCGATTAAGTTTGCTAATTCAAATCAAGAAATGGCGGTATCTTTAAGCAAAGATAATGATTTTAAAATTCCGATTTCTCCCATTACAGCACCTTTAGATCCACCGAAAATTCATCAAATAAACCGTCAGCCAAAAGGAACTATTCGCATCCCTTTAGCTGAACTAAAAAAACTAGGGATTGAGATGGATCAACGTGAGGCCGAATATCCCGACAAACGGCAAGGTAATTGGAGTGAAAGGTTTGAACGCTTTAGTTTGATGGTTCCTGAAATTGGCAAAGGTTTAAAAGAAGAAAACACCCTAGAATTATCAGAAGTTAAACACTTAATTGGTTTACCCGGATCAGGGAAAACTACTCTGCTGATATTACTAGCAGTTTGGTTAGGAAGAAATGGTTATAAAGCAATGTTTATTTTTCCTTCCATTGAAGTGGCTAGACAGTACATGGTAGAGTTGCAATTTCACGGAATTAAAGTCGGAATGTTAGTCGGACAAAGCGATCAAACTCGTCGCCGACACGCGGATAAAATTGCCGAAACTATAGCAGCTTCCGGTAATTTAGGAGGCTTTGGTAATAGCATAGAAGCAGCCCAAATTTTTGGTTTAAATTGTGTGCTACCAGCTTTCTCTAATGCTGATACGACCATGTGGGGATTTAGTTATGCACCTTGTCAGGAAATTTGGCAAAAAAACGATAATAAAAAGGGAGAAATGAAAAAGCATCTTTGTCCTGTGTGGACGATGTGCGGACGCAATAAAGCACCACGGGATTTGATTAATGCTGATATTTGGGTTGGTCATATTTTATCAATGGATACTCATGTTCCCCCCCAAGCGATTAAAGAAAAAATCCGCTATTTTGAATTAATTGCTAAAACTTTTGATGTAGTCGTTTTTGATGAAGCTGATATGGTTCAGTCTAAACTTGATGACTATGGTGCCGCGACTTTAAGTATTTCTGGTGCTGAAGATTCTATTCATCGGGAGATTCAAGAGAAAATTCATAACCGTTTTGCGCGGGGTAATAACCATCGATTAATTGACCGAGATGTCGAACTTTATAGTCGCGATTTAGCAGAATTTGGCAAT
This sequence comes from Microcoleaceae cyanobacterium bin_387, assembly GCA_037440985.1. Taxonomy (GTDB): domain Bacteria; phylum Cyanobacteriota; class Cyanobacteriia; order Cyanobacteriales; family Microcoleaceae; genus JBEDKD01. The sequence continues at coordinate 12,815 of JBBITB010000096.1, read as the reverse complement.
CATAATACTTCTCTAATTACAACGGTTTTACATAAATATGATTCAGGAATTAGTGAAAAATATGCCGATCGCCTCTTAACTGTCAGGACAATTATTAGTGAACTATTAGATACAGTAGAAAAAATTAAGCGTGACGATCTTGATGATTCTGCGATACAACAAAGATTTAGGAAAGTGCGAGATTTAACCGAATTTTGGTCATCAGCAGCTTACAAATCTTTTTTTGATCGCACTACAAGAATCGAACCCCAAGAATGGCCTCAAGCTGAGAAATGTGCTAAAAGTTTAGAGATAAAAGCTGATAAATTAGCGCAAGAATGGTTGAGAATAATTGATAAATTTCGTATTTACTTAGCCGAAAACTCCATCGAAAGACGCGACAAAATTGTTAAAGAAATTGCCACATTATTTTTTTGTATTTGTTTCCCCAACCAATCAATAAAACCCGCTAGTGAAGACATAATTATGTTACTGGTTGGCATCACTTTTGTTATTATCAGTTATCAAAGAATTGTCCCTGGAACTAGGGCAATGGTAGCCGATGGATTGATAGAGGAACCAATTATTAAATCAACGGCTACACCAGAAATGCGAAAAATCATCCCAGAAAATATTTTAGGCTCATTTTCTGGAGTAAAATATAGCTTTAACAAAGCTGAATCAACCCGCACTAATGCACGGAATGTACACATATCTCATATTAGTTTTATCGGAGCACCCCGAATGTTAATGTACCATTTTCACAAACTTTTAGAACCAGATGGGAACAGTTTGGGACCAGCAGTTTTAATGACTTCTGCCACATCTTTTTTAGAAGCAAGTCCGGCTTATCATATCAATGTTGGACCAGATTATTTACTCAAACCACGCGAGTTAGAGCATAATCTGGAACATACTTCTTACCAGTTTAAATGGATACCTGATTCAGAGAGGGGCGATCGACCGTTGCGGTATAGTGGTGCGGGTGATTTGAGAAACCGTAATTTCGAAAAAATGGTCAAGTTTCTAGTAGAAAAAGGGGAAAAATCAGAAATTTATAAAGCTATCCGTAAATTTGATGTTAAGGATGGTATTCATCGGAAAGCGGCTTTAGTTGTTAATAGTTATCAACAAGCCCGTGATCTGAAAAAAATTCTTAGTTATAATTATCCCCAAATTAGTCGACGCACAAAAGCCGTTGTAGATATTCTTAAAGAGGGTGAAAAGTCAGCAGATTTTGTAACTTCTGCTCAGTGTGAAGCCTTGGGAGATGATGAAAATTGTGATATTATTATTTTTCCTTTATTAGCGATCGGACGTGGTGTTAATATCGTTTTTACCAAAGGGAAAAGGAAACTTGATGCCGCTATTGGTTTAATTTATTTTCTCACTCGCCCTCATCCGACAATGGATGATACGCAATTATTATATAGTTTAGCTGGTAGAGCAACCCAAGAATTTGATAGTCAAAATTTTGGAGAAAACGATGATTTAGATAAGATTAAACAGGCTTGGCAAGATTCGCGTAAAAACTTGAATAAAACTGCTAAACGACTCTTAAGAGAACCTTTAATGGCCAGTCGTTTAGGACCAGATTTGTTTGAAGCATTTACAGCTAATCTTATGGTGGCTATTTTACAGGCGATCGGGCGTGGAATGCGTAACGGTTGTCCGGTAAAAGTTTACTTTGTTGATGCTGCTTGGGCGATCAAATCTACTGAGGAAAAAACCGACTCTGGGCGCTATAGTATGCTAGTCCAAATGCGAATTATTTTAGAAAATTGTATGAAAGATACAGATCCAGTTAAAAAAGCCATTTATCAGGAACTTTATCGCGCATTTCTCCAACCATTAAGGGATATTGAAGGGGTGTGTTATCCTGATTATTTACAAACATCAGATGATGATTCAGATGATGAGGATGATTGTGAGGATGGTGAGGATGATTACTTTTGATCTTTCTATAGATGTTAAAGTGTCATTTTGATCAACGGCGGTTAAAACCGCCACTACACAAAAGAAGTCGGCTTACTCCGACTATCAAAGCTACCAAACCAATTGATTATTTACCTTAAGAGGAGATTAATTATGACTAAAAATTTTTCTACCAATATGAGCGAAGAAGAAGAAAACGATCTCAATGAAGAACTCGATATTGATGAAGACAATGATTTGGATGAAGAAGACGAAACAGTTACTCCAACTTCAGATCAATTTTACATTCAGATCAGCATTAAAAACTGTGGCTCTAAACCATCAGCTTTAGCTTTCACCATACCAGATGATTTAGAACCAGTTATAGTTAAAGGTTTTACTTTAGCTTGGACAAAACCTGCTTTAAAAGATTTATCTGCTATCCAAAAAGCAACTGCTAAGGATGACAAGTCTGCTGTGAAAAATTTACCTTACGTCTCATTGCGAGGGCTAATGGAAATTGGATTACCAAATATTGCACGGATTCAGTCTAATATTGGTTTAAGTAAGTATGATTTTGATAGTTATCAATCAGAAAAAGACTCAGAGCCTTTTGCTTATTTAACTGATGAAAGCAAAGGAGAAATTGAAAAAAAAATCAAGCCTATTCTGAATGAATGGATTACTAATTACCTGAAACATTTTGCTGACAAAATAGAGGTGCAAACAGAGACTCTGGAAAACTTAGCAGAAATGCAAGAAAAAGGAGAACTTCTAACGATTTCTGGGATTAAAGTTCAAGTTTTACCTTGGAAGTGGGATGAAAAAACGGATACAACTAAATCAAGAGGTAAGTATGATTTTCGTGTATTAGCTGATTATGCAGCCCGCTTGATTGCGGGAAAAGAAATTTTTACTGGTTTAGGACCAATGAAGCGGATAATTTCTAGCAGTAGTAGCTTCACATCTGGTGTTGCTGAACTCATTACAGATCCTTTTAGGATAGATGATGAATCCGGTAAATTTAGCTTACTACTGCACTTACAAGTTATCACGATTCCTTCTCTTCATCAACCTTTGCTCAAAATAGATGTGTCTAAGCGTCGCTGGCTAAATGATTTGAAAGATGATGTTTATAATCCTAGTCAGATTACGGGCTTTATCTTTTCTGAGGACTATACCGATCGCGCTTTTACTTACACAGTGTTCCCTAAAAAAGAGCAGACAAATAGCCAGTCAGCAAAAAAAACGAGAAAGAAAAAATCCGAGCCACAAGAAACTTCTAAGGAAAAGTCTAAATATTCTTGGGTAACAGGTAAAGATTTTGAACCGTTACGTTTTAAATTAAGGTTATCTACACAAACCTTTAATGGCACACAAATTGTTGCTGGTGAAGCATCGACTGAGAAATGTAAAGTTTTGCTAACTCACAAAAATGGCTTGCAAGATGATCATGGGATTGACGCAGGTGTACCAGAGACGGATAAGTTAGAGGCTTACGAGAAAATTGCAGAAATATTTGAGTCAATTGGGATGAAACATTTTGATGCTTATGATAAAGTGAAAGCTACCCATTCTGTTGATGATAAATCTTCCCGCATGATTAATCTACCAACATTATTAGGAGCTATTTTAAACATAGCAGATACTAACTCAAACTTAAATATAGCATCATTAAGTGACTCTGAATTAGATACACTCCTACAGGAAAAAATGGGGATTAACTTAGAAGTTATTTGGGGTAGCAGGAAGTCTCTGCAATTCAAATCTCCAACCCAAAATCAAACCCGTGATCTAAAATTATTGATTGAGGAAAATAAAGCTGCTTTAGCCCGTTTATATCCCAAGGAAAAATTAAGATTGATTATGTTCTGTGAAAATACGAATAGTTCTGATGCAAAATTGTTAAAAGCGATCACATATCTTCTCTATGGTGAATCATTAGAAATAATAGTTAACAGTTTACCCGAAAATACTCACGGACCCAGAATTAACTTACCAGATCGTACTTTAAAAGCAAAAGATCGATCGGCTAAAAGAATTGAAGCATGGCAGCATACTAGCGAACAGGTTGCCAATCCAGAATATCGAACTTTTTGTTTAGTGATGGCGCGAGATTTTTATGCAGAAGCCAAAAAACCTGATGATAAAGTCAATAAACCTTCAACTCGTAAGGCTTTAGCGACAGATGGGCGATCGTGTGTTCAATTCCTTCTCCCGATAGAAAAGACGATTAAAACTCAACAATTGAAATTAGAAAACTTTTTCCATCGGGTACAGGCAGCATTAAAAGATTTATTCTTTGCACATTCTGGACGCATTGATGGAGTTAAAGAAAAAGTTGACAAATATTTGGCAAATACCCCCGCAGAAAAGAGACCAAAAGAAATTATTGGGCTGACAATTGTCCGCAAACAAAGCGGTCGTGTGCGTGTTGAAATTAAAGACACTTTTTTACCTGTTGCTATCCGCATCCAAGTGGATACAGGTATCTGTGAAATGTCTTGTGCTTATGAAAAGGGAAACAAACTAGAAATGACTCAATGGCTAAAATTTTCGGAGGCTCTCTCTTTTATTGCCAAACTTTCCCCCATTAAATTAAGTAAGCATGAACGAGAGAAAAAAACTCGCTTTATGGAATTTGTCAACCAAGTTATTTCTGATTCTGTTGAAGCAGGAAACCAACCATTAGTAATGATTGATTCTACTAACTGTGCGCTGTTATGGGGCTGGCTTGCTGATAGCAGGATTAATGCTAATCAAATTAACTTAGGTCAGCAATATGAGAATATGCAGGAAGATTGGCAAGGCGCACGCTTGGTGAGGATTCGTCAAGATATTGCTCCTGGGATGATTCAGAAAAAAGAAAGATGGTTAGTAGAAAGTTCACCTGAAGATACTCGCACCAAAGAAGAACTGAAAAAACTACCCCCTTCTAAAAAAATACCTTCTGCTACCAGTCCCACGGGATTGTTTCAACTCAATACGACCAATCAAACTGGCTGTATTGTCTATATATCTATGGAACATAAAACCCTCCAACAAAAACTCCGAGGACAAAGTTGTTATCGATCGATAGAGATCAATGAACTTGTTAAAAAAGATGGGGTTAAGATTTGTAATAGAGCAGGAGAAGCTCTTGGTAAAATTTCAAATTCTCTGCCCTTTAAAGATCAATGGCCTACGCCTAATCCCTTGGAGATAGTTGTTACTTTGCGACAACAGGATGATAATCCTGATGACTTAGCAGCTTTAGTAGAATCATTGCGCTATAGTTTTGGTCATTACAGTGATTGGGCAATTTTACCAGCACCACTTTTCTTTGAGCGCGTGGTACGGGATTATATTAGTGAGTTTCATATAGATGATAACGAAACTGAAGAGGAGTTAGAGGTGAAAGAACCACAATATATACAGCCATCGCTATTCTAGGAAATATACAGTAGGATACCTCATCCAAAAGATTACGCACCCTACTGTATGGGATGAAACCGTTGGATTAAAACTTAATCGGTGTGGGTGAGTAACAAAAATCCGCTGGAAAAACCGGGTTTTGTCAGTTTCACCGGCTGGAAGCCTGTGCCACTTTTCCTGAGTTTTGTCAATTTCACAGGCTGGAAGCCTGTGCCACTTTTCCTGTCTTAAATATCTAAGTCGGTGAAGTTCAATTGAGAGCCGTATTTCTCGATAAATTCACGCCTTGGAGCCACGCGATCGCGTTTTGGGTGAAGGGGGAGCGCGATCACAAACTTGAGAATACACTAAAATCATTAAGTACCTACACAAAATTAATTGTATATTTTATTAATTGATTGGGCGAATGCCATTCGCCCCTACACAAACAAAGATGAGATTGATTGGGCGAATGCCATTCGCCCCTACTGAAGAAATTCCACCTGCTCCGGCGGGTTTCGTCTATGCAGATCGCGCTTTGAAGCGCCCCGTCAAATTAATTCGGCTTAATCCAACGAAGATGTTGGGTTTCGTACCTCAACCCAACCTACGAATCTACTTTATTAATTTTTCATTCCCGATCGCGCTTAACTCCTATCCACGATAAATTGTGACAAGAGTAACGGGGTTTAATGGATCAAAACGAGTTAAATTCGCGATGGGAATCGATCGCGATAACTGCACCTGCAAAAGTCGATAATTCCAAGAATTATCGCGATTGTTTTTCGCCTCTAACCATCCCAACACATCCCTCAAATTTTCTAAAGTGGCTAAAGCTAAAACGATGACTCCCCCCCCCTGCATTCGCCAACTACAAATGCCTAAAATTTTGACAATTTCCCCTCCACTACCTCCAATAAAAATGCGATGGGGAGCGGGTAAATTCTGTAAAATATCTGGCGCGTTGCCATGAATCGAAATGACATTATTAAGACGAAATCGGCGACTATTTTTTTCGATTAAATTAGTGCCCGCGGCACTTTTTTCGATCGCGTAAATTTGAGAATTAGGAAAAAGACGGGCAATTTCAATGGAAACGGAACCTGTACCCGCGCCAATATCCCAGATAATTTGATTCGGTTTTAATTCTAATTCTCCTAAGCCTAAAATTCTCACTTCTCTTTTCGTCATTAAACCCGGACGATCACGATAAGTCAAAAAATAATGGTCGGGAATGCCTAATAAGGGTATATTTGCTAAATCTAAGTTTTTTTCTTCAGACAATTCTCTCAATAAAATCACCACATTTAAGGAAGAAAATTGACTCTCTAATACCTCATTTAATTGCCATTCTTTTACTCTTTCATCGGTTCCACCTAAATTTTCACACACCCAAAAATGATAAGATATCGGTAAATTTAAAGATAATAAAAGACGGGCGATCGCGTGAGGATTATAAACATTATCGGTGAGAATAGCCAGTTTCTGATGTCCTTGTTGTAAAGCCTTCAAGAGTTCATCTAAAGAGCGTCCATGAGCACTAATAATAGACGCGTCTTGCCAAGGTACTTTCACTCGGTTAAAGGCTAATTGAACGGAACTTAAATGAGGATAAAATGTTAATATCTCAGGTGAAAATTCTTCTAATATTAACCGACCAAAACCAAAAAATAGAGGATCTCCTGATACCAAAATTATAATTTTTAGTTTGTTTTCAGTTTGAGATAAACGCTGTTTGATATCATTAAGTGCTTGAGTTAAATCGCCTAAAATTAACTTTTCGCCTTGATAGTTAGGAAAATAACCAAGATGGCGATCACTACCGACTAAAAGGGTTGCTTGTTTAATGAGATTTTGCACGGAGGGCGATAAACTTACCACCCCATCTAAACCAATACCAACAACATTAATTTTACTACTCATGCGTTAAAATTTTGTAATGATGAGATGCCGATAAAATTTAAACATACTTAAATCCGTTTTTCTGATTTTTATTTTTCCCAAATGCAAATAAGTAACGTGCGAGTTTTTTAGAAAAAATGGGTAATGGGTAATGGGGATTATGATTGGAATTTGGGGAATAAACGATGAAATTTGTCCTTGTCACCTGTCACCTGTCACCTGTCACCTGTCACCTGTCACCTGTCACCTATCACCTATCACCTATCACCTATTACCTATTACCCATTAGCCATTAAGAAAACTCAAAAACAGGCCAATCATCTTGTCGATAATAGCGAGTCATATCATCAAACTTGCGGAGTTCCACTCGCGATACCCCAAGGGATTGAGGGGCATCTAGCCATTCCATATTTAAGTCAGAAAGCAATTGCGAAATATTATCGCGATCGAGTTGTGAGGGAATCGAACCAAAATAACCCAGAGTCAGATGTGCAGTAAAATTATACTGCTGTTCAATACCCAAAGCAATTAAACTCGGATTTTGATAAAGGGAGCGACGTAACTCCATAGTTTGCAAGAAAGAATTCTGATCCGTTGGTGCTAAACAAACACCGATTGCCCTAGTTCTTAACATACATCCCAAAACCATCCAACGGACAGGTTCGGGTGATTTAGGACAATAACTAAATGACTCAGCAACACACGATCGTAATTGCTCTTCAAAGTCAGGATTTTTAGTAGTGACATCCTGATAAGCACTATCCCAAATTAAATCGCCTATCGTCAGATGAAAACTATCAGGAGGAACGGGTACCATTAAACCAGGTTCCATTTGCTCAAACAGTCGTTTTTGACAGTCTTGCAAATTCTGATAAAAAGACGTATTTTCGGAGTCATCACACCAAGGGGGAGTAATCACCGTATAGCCTGGAAAAGGAGAAGGGATTCTCTTACCTTCCCAAAGCTTAAACTTGGGTGACTCTTGGATATGCTCTAACTGGGACTTGTAGGTGTCCGTCAGGGTAAGCTGGGCTACCCGATGTACATAGGATTGATAAGTGTCGTCCAATCTCAATTGCCTCGCGCTCAGAACTTTAAACACTCAGCACTCAGCAACCCGAAGGGAATCGGTTAGAGGTGAGGCCATGAAAAGCATGGGGATCAAAAAACCCCGACTCGCCCCTCTTCGATCTGACTGGGGGTTCAAACCAAAGCTGATTGCTGAGAGCCTTATATTTCCTGATTTTATAGAAAAAGAGAAACTGATCAAATTAATTATTATGTCAATTTACCTTTTTTGGGGAGAAGACGATTTCGCGATGGCGCTGGCTATTGCCTCTTTACGCGAATCATCCCTTGATCCCAACTGGGAAAGCTTTAATTATGATAGGATTACCCCGGATCAGTCAGACGCGCTGATGCAGGGGATGACTCAAGCCATGACTCCCCCCTTTGGCTCTGGTTTTCGTTTTGTCTGGTTAGTAGATACCACGGTGACGCAACAGTGTCCCCCAGAACTTTTAAGTCAGTTAGATTCTACTCTTTCTGTGGTTCCCGATACGACTGTGTTATTATTCACGACGCGTAATAAACCTGATGGCCGTCTTAAGTCTACTAAATTATTACAAGATAAGGCTACGGTGAAGGAGTTTTCCTTGATCCCCCCTTGGAAAACTGAGGATATTGAAAAACAAGTCGCACAAGTCGCCCAGGGGTTAGGGGTGAAATTAACTTCTCCCGCGGTACAATTGCTGGGGGAGGCGGTTGGTAATAATACTCGTCTTCTTTATAGTGAATTAGAGAAATTACAGCTTTACTCCGGTAATACTGGTAAACCTATCTCAGAAGACACGATCGCGTCTTTAGTGCGTTTTAATACCCAAAATAGTTTGCAATTGGCGGGGGCGATTCGTCAAGGGGACAGTAGTAAAGCCCTGGGTTTACTAGGAGAATTAATCAGTCATAATGAACCCGGATTAAAAATTGTCGCGACTTTGGTGGGGCAATTTCGCACTTGGTTATGGGTGAAAGTGATGACAGATGCGAGGGAAACTGATGATAAAATTGCCCAAGCTATTGAATTAAGCAATCCTAAACGAGTCTATTTTTTGAAGCAAGAAGTTAAGTCCCTAAGACTCGAACAATTACAACAGGCTTTACCCCGACTTTTGGAATTAGAAGGCAGTCTGAAGCGAGGAGCCCAGGAAACTTCTACTTTACAAACTAAAGTGATCGAACTCTGTCATCTGTTTCGATAAAAAAAGGTCGAGGGAAGCCGTTTAACTATTAATTGTTAAGCATTTATTTTTTTTATATTGGGGTAAACCGGCCCTGCTTAAGCTGTGGGAGTGTCAAAGAATAATAGTATTTTTTTGATATAGATTTTTAGATTATAGTCTTTTCTTTGGGGCATAAACCTTAAGAAAATATGGAGAAACCTAGAGAAAAAAAGAATGGGGTGAGGGTTAGAATCAAGGAGGGCAAAGCTTCCATGCACTGAAGTCTGGGTGAGGTAAAACAGGATTGCGGCTCTGTGTTGCCTAAATCTGATAGCTGTTTGAGAAGACATGGGATGGAAAAATGCTGATCTGGCTTCAAGAGTCAAATTCGTGAACAACTCTATTTCTGGGATTGTTGATGAAATCGGTGGGATTGGGGATATCTTGGGTGAGTCCGCAACATCAAGGTTACTATAGATTAGGGTGTCGAGACGAACAAATTGGATAATTTATCACACAGAGCATATAAGCTGACACATTTAACTATAGAATGGATAGGGCAAAAACGCGATCGCCTGATTGGTGAACCCTTCAGACCATCACACTTCTGTGAGAGACTTGATTTTTCACGCGCTGGCTCTGTGAAGGGGAAAAACCAATCACGTCACAACAACAAACGAGTAGCACTTGGTACTACAACGAGTCAGTGGCGATCGCGTTGATCTACGATTGATGTTTATTCAGCAGTTTCCTATGCCTAAAGTTCTTGTATCCGATCCCATTGATCAAGTGGGAATTGATATCCTTTCTCAAGTAGCCCAGGTTGATATAAAAACGGGCTTATCTCAAGATGAATTAGTAAAGATAATTCCTGAATATGATGCCTTAATGATTCGTTCTGGAACCCAAGTTACTAAACCAATCGTTGACGCGGCAACTCAATTAAAAATCATTGGTAGGGCGGGAGTTGGTGTTGATAATGTAGATGTTCCCGCAGCTACTCGTAAAGGTATTATAGTTGTTAATTCCCCCGAAGGTAATACAATTGCCGCCGCGGAACACGCGTTAGCTATGATGTTATCTTTATCTCGTTATATTCCTGACGCGAATCAATCAGTAAAACAGGGAGAATGGAAACGGGGCAGTTTCGTTGGCGTAGAAGTTTATAAGAAAACATTGGGAATTGTCGGATTAGGTAAAATTGGTTCCCATGTTGCCGCGGCTGCGAAAGCAATGGGGATGAAACTTTTGGGCTATGATCCCTTTATTTCTACGGAACGGGCTGAACAAATTGGCTGTCGTTTAGTGGAATTAGAGTTATTAATGCGGGAATCCGATTATATTACGCTACACATTCCCAAAACTCCAGAAACAACCCATTTAGTTAATGCGGAAATGTTGAAAAAGATGAAGCCGACAGCGCGTATTATTAATTGCGCCAGAGGCGGCATTATTGATGAAGCGGCCTTAGCAGAAGCCTTAAGAGAAGGCACGATCGCGGGGGCGGCTCTCGATGTTTTTGAACATGAACCTTTAGAGGCGGATTCACCCTTACGCAGTCTAGGTAAACAGGCAATTTTAACCCCCCATTTAGGCGCGTCCACCGCGGAAGCTCAAGTGAATGTGGCGATTGATGTCGCAGAACAAATCCGTGATGTTTTATTAGGATTACCAGCGCGATCGGCTGTCAATATTCCGGGGCTTTATCCTGATGTTTTGGAAAAACTAAGACCTTATTTACAATTAGCAGAAACTCTGGGTAACTTAGTAAGTCAATTAACCGGTGGTCGCGTTGATTTTCTCAATGTAAAATTACAAGGCGAATTAGCTTCTAATCAAAGTCAACCGATAGTCGTTGCCGCCTTAAAAGGATTATTAGCTCCCGCGTTACGCGAGCGTGTCAACTACGTTAACGCGACGATTGAAGCGAAAGAACGCGGTATCCGAGTAATTGAAACACGAGATGCTTCAGTGCGTGATTATACAGGCTCTTTACAATTAGAAGCAAAGGGCATCAATGGTGAACATACAGTCACAGGTGTCGTGTTAGGAGACACGGAAATTCGTGTCACCAGTATTGATGAATTTCCCATTAGTGTTTCTCCGAATCGCCATATGTTGTTTACCCTGCACCGGGATATGCCCGGACTTATTGGTAAAATTGGCTCCTTGTTAGGCAGTTATAATGTTAATATTGCCAGTATGCAGGTCGGTCGTAAATTAGTGCGTGGGGACGCGGTGATGGTTTTGAGTTTAGACGATCCCCTTCCCGAAGGCATCTTGGCGGAAATCAAGAAAATTCCTGGCATTCGCGATGCTTACACTGTTATCCTTTAAGGGATTTGAGATGGAGTTTTAGGAACGGGTAATTGGCTATGGGGAATTATTTTCACTATCACCAATTCCCCTTTTCTGATCGCCAATTACCGCATCTAAAATCTACTATCCAAAATATAAAATCGTTATGGCATATAGCTGGTGGGAAATTAAAGTTATTTGTGATCCGTCATTAGAAGATATTGTCTTTTGGCGCCTCGATAATTTTGGTTGTCGGGGAACCGCGGTGGAGTTAAAAAATAATTCTTGTTTAATCTTGGGTTATTTATCTCAGGAGCAGGCTGGATTATTAGATTTAGCCGCGTTGGGTTTATGGTTACGTCAAGATGCCCTTTGTTTGGGTTTATCTTCTCCTGCGATTCAGTGGGAATTAATTGATGAAGAAGATTGGGCTAGTAGTTGGAAAGAACATTGGCAACCTCAAGATATTGGCGATCGCTTTGTGATTTATCCAGCTTGGTTGCCTGTGCCGGTGCAATCTGATCGATTATTATTAAGATTAGATCCGGGGATGGCTTTTGGCACGGGAACTCACGCGACGACTCAATTATGTTTAGAGTCTTTAGAAATGCGAATTGGTTATGAGGAAAAGGAAATTATTGTCGCGGATCTCGGTTGTGGTTCGGGTATTTTATCGATCGGCGCGTTATTATTAGGGGCGACACGGGTTTATGGCGTTGATACGGATGTTTTGGCGGTGAAAGCGAGTATTAGTAATCGCAAATTAAATCAAATTGATCCCGATAAATTTCATGTGGAACAGGGTAGTATTGAGCGACTAATTGAAACATTGGATGCTCCGGTTGATGGCATTGTTTGTAATATTTTAGCGGAAGTTATTATTGATTTAATTCCTCAATTTGAGGCAATTTCTAAACCGAAAACTTGGGCTATTTTAAGTGGTATTCTATTGGATCAAGCGAAGGCGATCGCGGATACTTTGGAAGAAAATGGTTGGGTTGTTGCGACTCTGTGGAAACGTCAAGAATGGTGTTGTTTTAATATTCGCAGATCCTAGGAAGAAGGAAGTTGACAGTTGACAGTTGACAGTTGACAGTTGACAGTTGACAG
>JBBITB010000095.1:0-24633 GCA_037440985.1 Microcoleaceae cyanobacterium bin_387 | reverse complement strand
TGCCTACTCTGACAAAATCACGGGCAACCGGGCAGAGAATATAGATGACGCGATTCGTTGTTATCAATTGGCATTAGAAATTAGAACACCAGAAGCCTTTCCTGCTGATTGTTTAAAATCGGGTAGAAATCTTGGTAATCTCGGCTTCAAAGAAGGTAAATGGGAAATAGCAATAGAAGGCTATGAAGCCGCCATTAATGCTGTGGAAAAAAGCCGCATTTGGTTAAAGACTGATGCCAGTCGTCAACAGATTATTGCTGATTCTATTGGTGTTTATGCAAATATCATTCAAGCCTACATCAATAGTGGTAAAGTTGACAAAGCAATTGAATATGTCGATCGTTCTCGCGCTAAACGTTTAGTTGACTTAATGGCGAGTAATGACCTCTATGCTGGAGGTGAAATTCCGCCCGAAGTTCAGATCTATTTACAACAATACGACGAACTCCAAGCCGAAATAGATGCCGAACGCAACCGCCGGCAAAGTGACTCTGAATCTAGCAAACAACAGACAGAAACCTCAACAAATCAAGGAGCAGATAAAGGCAGTTCTGCCCTAACTCGTGCGGCATTAGAAGCTATTAGCGAAACCATCGCGGCTTTGGAAGCGGAAAAACAAAAAGTTTGGGAAGAAATGCGGAGTAAAGACCCCGTTTTAGCCGGAGAAAAGCAAGTTACCCCCTTAGATTTTGCCACCATTCAGCAACTCATCGAAAACCCCCAGACTGCTATTCTCAATTTCTTTACTACTAAAAATGACACCCATATTTTCATCATCTACAAAGACAAAAACCCTGAACTGCATACCTGCCCCGGCTTTGGCTCTCAAACTTTACGGGATTTAGTTGTTGATGACTGGTTAAATCCCTATTTAAACAAGAAAAACGATGGAGTTTGGTATGGCAAAATATCGGAATTTTTGCAGAAATTAGCCGAAAAAATCCAACTGAAAACCTTAGTAGAAACCTATCTTAAGGATATTAAGGAACTGATTATCATCCCCCATTTATTCTGGCATCAAATTCCCTTTGCTGCTTTACCTTTAACGGTTCCCATCAACGCTCAGACACCCGAAAATCAGTCATCAGGAATGATGCGCCAAGTTATGGAATTTTTCACCAGACTGGAGAAAAAGAAAACTACTACTAATATCAGTATGGCTACGGAAAAAGAAATAGTTTTCACTCAATACTTAGGGGATAAATTCCCCCTTCGCTACATTCCCAGTAGCCAAATATTGCAATATTGCCAACAACGTCCCCCACTTGATGAAATTAAATACGGGACTGTAGAAAACCCCGATGGTACTCTACCCAGTGTAGAATTTGAATGCGAAACCATCGCGAATTTACACCAAATTCCCCCAAATCAACGCTTAAAAGGTGGAAAAGAAGCTACGGTAAATAATTATCGTCAACTGGCGAAACAAGTGCAAGTTTTACACTCTAGCCATCACGCCCAATCTCGTCTGGATAGTCCCTTAGAATCCGTCCTAAACCTTGCTGATGGGAACATTACATTAGGTCAAATAATGAGTCCGGGTTTTCGTTTGCTTAATCTTTCTGATGTGTTTCTTTCCTGTTGTGAAACTAACCTGGGTGTTGCGGGAATTAGCGATGATATTTTATCATTATCAACGGGGTTTTTATGTGCCGGAGCGCGTAGTGTTGTTAGTACCTTATGGGCGGTTGATGATTTAGCCACCGCGTTATTTTCCATCTTTTATTATCAACATCGTCAGCATTTAAACCGTCCTGACGCCTTGAAACAAGCGCAATTTGACCTGAGAAATTTATCGGGTGAAACCCTAAAGACTAAGTATAAAGCTGAACTAGAAAAACACCTGAATCAGCAATTAGAACAAACGGGGAAAAACCTTGAAAAAGCTAAGAAAAATCGTAAACGTTTACGGGAAGAGACCCCAGAATATGAGCGATGGGATGAAGAATATCAACGGTGGGATAAGATAGGAGAGCGTATTTTTAAGGTTAAAGAAAACTTGACTAAACTCTGTAAGGAAGAATATCCCTTTGCGACACCTTACTATTGGGCTGGGTTTATTTGTTCCGGTTTGCGTTGAAACCGGCAATCGTTGCCCTCAGAAACCGGGTTTCTGTGCGAAAAATATCGAGTCTAGTCCGAAACTGTTGCCAGAAACCCGGTTTCTTTATCCATTGAGTAGAAGGCATTAGCCCTTGAGCCAAGACTATAGCATTTTTAAATGAGATGTAAATGCAGGGCTGTGAGCCCGTCACAGGCAAGATGCCTGTGCCACAAGTTTTACTTCTGAAATGGAAAAACTATATATCACCTCGCTGTAAATTTATCGGCAAATAGTTCGTCATAAATGTCATTTTCCGCACTTAGCCAATCTTCATAAGCTTGAGATACAGGTATCTGTTGAGAAAAAACTTTCTCTGTCTTCCTCGAAAGGGCTATATCCAAAAGTAACTTTAATGTATCATCGGGAAGATCCGCGATCGCGTTGAGAAATTCTTGACGAATATTCACGATATTACCTCTTTTTAACTGCCTAAAATTAGATAGATCATTCTAAAACCTGCGGGCATTTTGATCATTTTCGGCAACTCTGCATAACAACGGTGACTCCTTCCGATATAGCAGTAACACCGTTTGGAGAGCAACAGCCATGAGCCGATCTTACCACTCCACCCGTTACACCCGCAGCAACCCGCCACCCCCAGCCACACCCAACCAGACTGAGCAACCTTGGTTTAAGTCCCCGGTGATTCTATTAGCAATTCTGCTCGGCTTGGGCGTAGTTGGCACTACTCTATTCGTTGAGTTTACCACTCCGCGTGTCATCCACATTCGTGCTGATGATAATTCTGATTCTTCTCAGAATTATACTACCCAAAGACAGGAACATTGTCAAGCTAGTATTCAACATTACAAACCGGGTGATGTGGCAATTAATATGCCCTTTGCCGATCGCGCTGTCACCCAGAAAAACATCTCTATTTTAAACAGTTTATCTTTGCTAGGTCAGTGTCAAGATACCAAACCCGCGATCCACAATAAAGTCCCGGGTACTTCTCTAATTTTACTCCTCGAACGCATAGAAAAAACTGTCAAACAAGAACGCGATCGGAAAAATTTTAATCCCGTGGCTGTAACGATCGCGATTCAAGATGATGAGCCGGGCCCCAACCAACCTAATCCCAACGATATAGAACGCGTGAAAACCCTTGTCCATAACATTACCCAAGACAAAGGCGCGATCGCGTTCATGGTGGAAGACGAAACTTTAAAGAATCAGCTAGAAACTAATTTAACTTCGGAAGGAAACGTAAATATTTGCGAATTTAAAGACATTTCTAACTGTGTCAATTGGGCTTTTGAAAACGCTCGGAAACCGACATCTCAATAGGGTAGGGACACGGCACTGCCGTGTCCTGTAATATGGTGTATCCGAATGTATATCTCAAGGGCGAAGCATTCGGGGAAACAATTTCTCGCCGGGAGCAAAAGATTTTTAGCCCGAATGCTTCGCCCCTACAAATATCACCCAAAAATTTGCATAACACCTGACAACTTCAACGATTAAAGATTATAAGCAACATAACAGGAACGAAAGGGAAAATGAATACCAACCAACCGCAAAATAATAACCATCATCAACTTCATATCTGGCAAAATGTAGATCGTTGGCGGCAACTGTCCCAAGAAGTGATTAAACGCGTACCCAAAGGATTACGAGCAAATGTCAGCGAAAGAGTGAAAAAATCGTCAGAATCCCGCATTGCCGAAACCCGTATTGCTGATATCAATCCGATCGCGTCCAGACAATCTTCACCTGCTACCAAACAAGCTACTAAAATTGTCGTTATTATTGTGGGGGCACTAACTTTTAGTGCGGGTACACAAGTGCTCACCTCGCGTTTAGGTGCGGCGGCGTTACCAGCAGCAATGGCTGGCGGTGCATTGGCTAGTTTTTTAGTAGACGATCGCGCTACAAAAGTGTTGACAAAAATGCGAATTGTTCATGGCACAAAACAGGAACTCAACGCGATCGGCAAAGGGCAATCTCCCATCAATGACTTAGACCAATTATTTTACAACAGTCAAAAGGCATTGGTTCAACAAATCGAAGGGAAAAATCTGGAGAAACAGCTTGCAGTCGATGCCATTTTAGCTGGAATACTTAGTGCTGGGGAATTTTCAACGGCTTTATGGATTGTGGTACAAATGGGATTACCAGGGGGAATTTTAATTGAAATGATCGCGGCGAGTTTGCCTGTTACAATTGTCTGGTTAGCCGCGGCTTTTCAGAGCGATCGCTTTGAATTACCCGAACATTATGCCGATTTAATTAACCAATACCTGCCCTATTTGTTACCCCCTGAAGGAATGCCTCAAACTGAAGTTGAAAAACTCCTTGCCGATAAAGAAAGTCAAGAAGCACGTTTAGATCATTTAATGAAATACGTTGCTGAAGGTGATACCAGTGGGCGCTTAAGAAATATGGCGATGGCAGAAGCCGACTATGATATCGACATGGGGCGCGATGAGAAGAAATTGTTAGAATTGGAACGTGATAGCGCGATCGAGCAACGCCTATTTCAACACCGACAAGACTTAGCCGAACTCCCCAATAAATTTCCAGCACCAGAGATAGAGATGACGGGCGCACCCCATGAAATCAAAGAGCGACAGCAGAAAGTTGAAAAGATGCGTGTGCAATGGGTAGAGCAGAAACGCGCTGAATTAGAGGAAATTTTAGTGCAAGATATGAAGATGATCAGTCACCGTTACGAAACGCAAATTAAACAATGTGAAGAGGACATTATTGCAGCACGGCAACGGTATGACGAAGGGGAGCGAAACTGGAAAGAAGACAATGATGACTTTGGGGGCGACTTAGACGATGCGGCTTAAGGTTAAAGAAACCGGGTTTCTGCCTAGATATCTGGTTTCCATCCGCCTATTTTTCAGAGAAAGGGGGTTTCTGTCTTGGTGGGGGGTGCTTTCTGGGTATAATCCAGGCATCCCTCTTTTTGCTTTGATTCACGCCCCTATGGATGATGCGTCGTTATGTAAATTGATTCGAGAAGCCTTGCACGATCCTGAAAAGGCAGAGGCACTAGGATTCGCGATCGACCATTTGCCGGAAATTAAGAGATATCTGGGTAAAGGTTGGCTACCCTATTATGAGCAAGCGCTCCCAGTGACAATGAGGGACGTTCAGCGAAACATTAACCGATTTCCTCAAATGTATTCTTTGAACTTGGAAACCGCTAACTGTGAGAATCCTTCTGAAACGGCTAATGTTCGGAAATGCTTTATTAGCTGGGTAATGATGATTTTGAGGACTGATTGTTACGATGTCAAGCGTGGGCGAAAATCTAAAATTGTTAGTATGAGCGATCGCAGAGGAGGGGATGATGGGCTGACAAGTGAAGAAACCATTGCGGATGATTTAACTTTGACTGGCATTGAGCGTCTTTTGGAAGAAGAACGTCTTCTTCTTGGCAGGACAATAAGGCGCTATATTGAAGAAGATCCAGAAATGAAACTGAGAAATTGTCACCCGCGTAACAATTCCAATCTTCACTGTCAACTTTTAAGTCAAAAACTACTGCTTGAAGAACCGCCTCTTAACCCCAGGCAAGTTGCTAGGGAGTTAACGACTCCCGAAAAAACAATTCCCGAACAAACAGTGTATGATCGCTGGCGAAATTACTGTCTTCCTTTACTTAGAACAATTGCTACAGAATTAGGATACGAGGACTAAAAGGAGAATTTTATGGATACCAAACAAACAAACTTTTTGACGATGGATTTAAGCAGAGAAAACCATGAAACTGCTCGAAAATTCTCTGTACAACAAGATGCTGTTGAGAAAGGTAAGCAAGTTTACTTAAACACTCTTGCTGTTTTAGGCGTTCGCAGTTTTTTAGACTGGCTGGGAATAGAAACTGATTTAAACGCAGGGGACAGTTGGCATTCTGTTGTCCGAAGTTTCCAAAACGTCGCGGATTTAGTAATTCCCAATTTAGGTAAACTCGAATGTCGTCCTGTTTTACCTGGACAAACAGTTATTTCTCTACCGCCAGAGGTGACAGAGGACAGAATTGCCTATATTGGGGTTCAATTCCAAGAACAGTTAAATGAGGTGCAGTTATTAGGATTTTATCCGACAATAGACCCACAATCTCCGCCGAAAGAAATAGAAATTGCCAGTCTTCAACCAATAGAAACATTGATTGATTATATCGATCGCTTGGAATCAGCACATTTTTTTTTACAAGGCGATGAAGAGGTAGCAATTAAGGTAAAAAAAAGATTAGTAGACCAGTCTATTTCAGAGATTGTTGCACAATTCGACCGAATATATCGCACATATAACAAATACGATCACCGATATGCAGGCGGTGAGTTTTTAGCGAGTTATTTGCCAACAGTCAGAGATGTGGCTTTTCGAGGTGGCATACCTGTTGTAGATAAAGAAGATGCTGATGATTTACAACAAACGGAACTGCAAGATTTAGCTGAAGAATTGCTAGAAAAGTTAGATGAAATTTGGGGGGGTGATGAGTCAGATGAATGGGTTGATTTTGAGTCTAAAATTAATGAAAATAGTTCAATGCAGCCCCTTGAAAAATCTGTTATTGTTACCCCCCGATCACAACCGTCAAACAAGGTAATAAATATAAGTGAATGGTGGCAAAATATTGACAGTGCTTTTCAAGAAAATTGGCAGACTTTTGAATCATTTTTAAGTGAAATCCAGGGAAATCTAATTTTTAGATTTGCCAGCGTACCCCGTTCCCGCAGTGCTGAGGCCGAAAATCCCACTTTAAGTGTAAGTAAAGTCAGGAAAATAACATTAGGAGATTATCCAGTCGCATTGGTTGTCAACTGTCAGCAACAAAGTGATGGTAAATATGACATACTGGTAAGATTGTATCCCCGTAATGAAGCACAAAATTATTTACCCCCGGCAGTACAATTAATTATCTTTGATGAAGAGGAAGAAGTCTTTTTAGAAGCCAAATCTCGTCAAGCTGACAATTGGATACAATTAGAGTTTCGAGGTGAGCCTGGGGAGAGGTTTAGTGTTAAAGTTGCTTTAGGCGATGCTAGTATTGTGGAAAATTTTGTCATCTAATCTAACCAGGGGAAAGCAATAGGGAAGTTAGTGCTGACTTTTACAGAGGGAGACTTTGAAAAAAGAGGTTTCTCGGTAACATATAATACCATTCCCACCCACAGAAACCGGTTTTTTTTCTTTCAAAAACCCGGTTGATCTCCTCCACTTCCCTATCAACTTTCACAACCCTATGAGATGAGCCTAGTCATTCCCATAGAATGAAAATATAACCCATGTCAAAAGCACAGTTTCTTTAAAAGTAAAGATAAAGCGGTAACTAAATGAGAAACCAGGTTTCTTTGTGGGGGACAGAGAACATTTTTCGGATCACGCCAAGAAACCCTGTTTCTTTAATGGGAGTAATGAAGTGAGACTTCAGCTATAAAATAGCATTAAATAGATAACCCACACTAATAATACCAAGGGTAACAAGGGTGACAAAAGTGATGAGAAGTTGAGGACGTAATACTTTACGAAGAATTATCATTTCGGGTAAAGATAAGGCTGTAACAGCCATTGTAAATGATAACACCGTACCGAGAGGCATTCCCTTATTAACTAAGGCTTCGGTAATGGGTAAAACTCCGGCAATATTCGCATATAATGGAACTCCGATCGCGGTAGCAATGGGAACGGCAAAAAAGTTATCTTTTCCCGCAACTTGAGTAATAAAATCCCCAGGGAGATAACCATGAATACTCGCGCCGATCGCGATGCCGCCAACCACATAGGGCCAAACGGATTTAAAAATTTCCGTCGCGGAATATTGCCCTTCCTCGATACGTTCTTTCCATGTCATTTTCATGGTAAAATTATTGGGATCATCTAGGGAATTTTGACGATTTTTTTGTAATTCCCAGACAAAGGGCTCTACCCAGTTTTCTAATTTCATTAATCCGATGATAAAACCAGCCGCGATCGCTAAAATCACCCCAAATCCAATATACATTAACGTCACTTTTAAGCCAAATAAACCCCAAAGTAAAATTACTGCGACTTCATTCACCATTGGCGCAGAAATCAAATAAGAAAAAGTGACACCCAGGGGGACACCGGCTTCGAGAAACCCAATAAATAAGGGAACCGCAGAACAGGAACAAAAAGGTGTTATAATTCCTACCAATGCTGCGAGAATATTACCAAAAATCGTGCGTTTACCACCTAAAATATCTCTCACTTTTTCCGGTTTTATAAAACTTTGAATTGTGCCAACAATAAAGCTAATCGTAATAAGTAAAGTGAGAACTTTAGGGACATCATAAAAAAAGAAATGAAGGCTAGATCCCAAATGAGATTTTAGGGATAAACCTAAAATTTTGGTAACAATTTGGGTGGCTAACCAATCAAAGGGATAAAATAGATCAAACATCGTAATATCCTGAAATTGTATCCGAAGTTTTAGGATAGGCGCGTGGGAAAAAATCACCAGGAAACCTACCCTACTTCAGTAATGAAATTTATACCGTTAATAAGGGTTTAATTTGTTCGGGAGAAATCACTTTTCCCTTACTAACAATTTTCCCATTAACCGCTAAAGCGGGAGTGCTCATTACTCCCCGTTTAGCTATTTCTATCTGATCCGTAATATGTTGCACTTCTGCCTCAATTCCCAGAGACGCGATCGCGCTTCTGGCATTTTCTTCTAATTGACGACATTTTTGACAACCCGATCCCATAATTTCGACTTTAATGGAAGTCATACAGTTTCTCCTTTTGTTAAAGATGTAATTAAGATTTCTACCCGTTGTTTAATTTCATCACGTACCCGATAAAATGTCTCAAGAGGTTTGCCATCAGGATCATCTAATTGCCAATCTTCAAACACCTCTTGAGTCACCCATTCTTCAGGTAAATTAACCCCACAACCACACAAAGAAATTACCGCGTCATAATCTTCTGCCTGAAAATCACTTAAAGGTTTAGAAGATTGAATAGTGATATCAATTCCCGCATCCGACATGACTTCAATTGCTGTAGGATGAACCCGACTAGCTTCTAAACCCGAACTTGTTACCGAGATTTTATTCTCTCCTAATATTCTAGCAAATCCTTCCGCCATTTGGGAACGACAAGAATTTTTTT
The DNA here is from genome assembly GCA_037440985.1 of Microcoleaceae cyanobacterium bin_387. Taxonomy (GTDB): domain Bacteria; phylum Cyanobacteriota; class Cyanobacteriia; order Cyanobacteriales; family Microcoleaceae; genus JBEDKD01. The sequence goes on along the minus strand of JBBITB010000095.1, from coordinate 15,437 downwards.
TGCACACAAACATGACTTTTTTCATAATGGGGATTGGGGATTGGGGAATAGGGAATAGGGAATAGGGAATAGGGAATAGGGAATAGGGAATGGGAATGGGAATGGGGAATGGGGAATGGGGAATGGGTTTCTGACTTCAGAAGATGGTAAGAAATAAGGATTTTTCCTTGAGAAACCCGGTTTCTGCACGGGTATAATGGGTAAGGGCTAAAGAAACCGGGTTTCTGACTTCAGATGATGGCAGAAAATAACGCGTTTGCTGAAGAAACCCGGTTTCTTATTATGAAGAAGCAGGATCAAATGAAGGTTTAAAATACTTCTTTTCGATCGCGAATGCCACATTAACTAAACTCATCAATACAGGGACTTCGACTAAGGGCCCAATCACCGCGGCGAAGGCGGCTCCTGAGTTAATTCCAAAGACGGCAACCGCCACCGCGATCGCTAATTCAAAATTATTACTCGCGGCGGTAAATGCTAAACTGACAGCTTTCGCGTAATCAGTCTTAATACGCCATGCCATGTAAAAACTTACTAAAAACATGACGATAAAATAGACGATTAAAGGCATCGCGATGCGAATCACATCTTTGGGAATTTGCACAATTAAATTACCCTTTAAACTAAACATGACAACGATGGTAAATAATAACGCGATCAGAGTTAAAGGGCTAATTTTGGGAATGAATTTCTGGTGATACCAGTCTTTCCCTTTGGCTTTGACTAAGAAAAGACGAGTGAAAAATCCGGCTAAGAAAGGAATCCCTAAATAAATAAACACACTGAGGGCAATTTCCCCAATGGTGATCGATACCACACTACCTTTAAATCCAAATATCGGCGGTAAAATGGTAATGAAAAACCAGGCATAAACACTATAAAACAAGACTTGGAAAATACTGTTAAATGCCACTAAACCCGCGGTATATTCGGGATCGCCCTTAGCTAAATCACTCCAAACAATAACCATCGCGATACAACGGGCTAATCCAATCATAATTAATCCTGCCATATACTGAGGATAATTATGTAGAAATACCAGGGCTAAGATAAACATGAGAATTGGGCCAACAATCCAATTTTGGATTAAGGATAACCCTAATATTTTGGTATTGCGAAAGACATCTCCTAATTCTTCATATCGTACTTTGGCTAAGGGTGGATACATCATTAAAATTAAACCAATGGCAATAGGGATATTAGTAGTCCCTACTTGAAATTGATTAATAAATCCTTCTACCCCCGGAAATAAATAACCGATGGATACCCCTATAATCATCGCGAGAAATATCCATAGGGTAAGATAACGATCAAGAAATGATAATTGTTGGGCAATGCGTTTCAGTTTCATGGATGTTTTACCTTCGTCAATCACACTAAAAAGCTGTTTTGCTTCTGCTTAGGAATGAAAAATTAATAAAGTAGTGCAGGCATCTTGCCTGCTTTGGGGTACATATAGGCGAAACTACCAACCCGGGAGCATCTCCTAATTGTAAATTGGTAGTGGGAGCGTCTCGCTCCCTAGAGATATAATAGGGAGCGAGACGCTCCCACTACAGTTTTTTTGGCTTCTTTGAAATGCTCCCTACCAACCTAATAGTCAAGTTATTTAATTTCCATTCCTTAAGCACAACAAGTTTTGATCGCGCTAACGGGAGAATTAATATTTTTTTCTGGGGATGTATCGCCAACTTTGACAACAAAAACTTCCCATCGGTTGCCGTCGGGATCTGTTACCCATACTTTATCCTGTAACGCGTAACAGCATTCGGTATTATCTTCCACTTCTAATGCTAAACCCGCGGCTTGAAAACGCTCGATCGCGGCTTTGACATCTTCACTACTTTCTACCTGAATCCCTAAATGAGATAAGGCTCCACCCGACTTAATTTCCTTACTCAGATTTAGGGTTAAATTTAAAGGTGGATTCGTGAGATCAAATTTCGCGTAATCTCCCTTATTTTTCACAGGTGTTACCCCTAACATCGCGTGATAAAATTCCACCGATTTTTCGATGTTGCTGACATTAAGGGCTACATGAGTTTTGAGTGTTGACATAATATATCTCCTTCTGTTTTTTCTGCGATCAAATACAACACGCGATCGCGAACTCTTCCACTGTCCCCTCGCGATCCCTTCCCCCTGTGTTTTCACTAATTTATATTAAGTGTGCTTGACTCTCACTCACATCTCTTGATTTGTGAGATGAGTCACGGACTCTTGACACAGGAGGCTGTGGCAGAATAAATCAGTCTTAACCCTGGGGGTTGACTTCCATCATATCAAAAAAAATTGATGAATAAACGGAAAAAAAGTTAAATTAAGTGGAAAATAGATTAAGAAATATTGATGGAGTAGGGTTATTGACAAGGGCGCGCCGGGAGGAGGGTACTGAGACGGCGATATTGCGCGAGGTACTCTTCGAGGGCGAGAAATTGGGCAAGATTAAGACTATAATAAATCCAACGACCTTCTTGACGACTACGGACAAGGGCGGCTTCCTTAAGGGTTTTGAGGTGGAAAGAAAGTTTAGATTGGGGTACGCAAAGGCGATCGCACAATTCGCAGACACATAATTCTTGCTCGCGTAAAAGTTCCAAAATTTGTAGGCGGAGGGGATCGGAAAGCGCGTGAAACCCAGAGGCGATTTGATTTGGGGTAAGGGAGAGAGTTGTTAACATCAAGATTCCTTGAAATATCTATTAACAATCTTAGCAAATTACGATAATATTACAAAGGAGCGCGATCGCGCTCCTAACTAAACTGAAGGTAATTTTTATGCAATATTATTTTACCGCGTTCATTGTCATTTTCTTCTTTGCTTGTTATGGTTATTGTTATTTCATTGTACAATTCACCAAAGATAAGGGAGATCAAGCCCTTCTTTATGGGTTATTATTCGGGTTAATGGGATTTATGGGATTTTGTGCCGCGGCTGTCCCCGTACTACATTTAATTTTTGATAGAGGCATCTGAATATTAACAATTATTTTGTGAGGAAAAAAATGAAAAGAAAACTCATTCAGGTGACTTATGAAATTGAGTTAAAAAGGGGTGAAAAATTCCGATTGCCCGAAAGTCTTACCGACAATATTGATGGGGGAACTTGGCGCATTACGATTGAAAAAATTGCCTCAGAAAAACCAGCACCCATCACAAACAACCGTAATTACTTATTTCCTCGCAGAGGAGAGGATGAAGAATATTATGAAGATTAATCAACACCCTCAAATTCTGCCATAGCTCCCATTTACAAAAAAAGCGATCGCGCTACACTAGAAAGGGTTTTTTGTAGGTTGGGTTGAGCGGGAGCGAAACCCAACTAAGATATAGCAATCCTAAATAGGTTGTGGGAATTTTTGCAGTGCCAATATCTTACTGGTTTGCACCGAAACCATGAGATCCCGATACGTCTGATGCTCCGCACAGGCTACACCAACGCACTCAATTTATTAACATCAAATCTGTTACGACTCATTTGGGATTGCGATAGTGTTTCCATTTCAGAAGTAAAACTTGTGGCACAGGCATCTTGCCTGTGACGGGCTCTGAGCCCTGCATTTATATCTCAAATGGAATTGCGATATATTGGATAACAGCCTCAACCCAACCTAGGAATCAAGGCATTTTTCCTCAAAGGTGAAGGTATTATAATAGTAGATAAACCATTAACCTGAGTCGCGCACCCAAGAAACCCGGTTTCTCATAATTTGTTTCTTATCCCAATACTGAAAAAATATCCCAATGGAATCATTAATTTATCCTACCACCGCCAAAGTCGATCAAATTGACGAATATCATGGTGTAAAAATTGCCGATCCTTATCGTTGGTTAGAAAACCCCGACACCCCAGAAACTCAAGCTTGGGTAGAAGCACAAAATCAAGTCACCTTTGCCTATCTTAATGAAATTCCGGCACGCGATAAAATCAAACAACGTCTGACTCAACTGTGGAATTATGAAAAATATGGCATCCCTTTTAAAGAAGGCGATCGCTACTTTTATTATAAAAATGACGGCTTACAAAATCAATCAGTGCTCTACACTTTAAAATCCCTAGATGACGAGCCAAAAGTGCTTCTCGATCCCAATACCCTATCAGAAGATGGTACCATAGCATTAGCGGGAATTTCCATTAGTGAAAATGGCAAATTTATGGCCTATAGCTTATCAAGTGCCGGCTCTGATTGGCAAGAATGGAAAGTGCGTGATATTGAAACCGGAGCAGATTTAAGCGATCATTTAAAATGGATCAAATTTTCCGGTACATCATGGACTCATGATCATAAAGGATTCTTTTATAGTCGCTACGATGAGCCAAATGAACAAACCAAACTAGAAGACGTTAATTATTACCAAAAACTATTTTATCATCAATTAGGAACACCTCAAAGTGAGGACATTTTAATTTATGAGCGTCCCGATCAAAAAGAATGGGGCTTTAATGGCATTGTCACCGAAGATGGTAATTATTTAATTATCTCCGTTTGGCGAGGGACTGAGCCCAAAAATCTGCTCTTTTATAAAGATTTAACTAAACCAGACTCACCCGTTATCGAATTAATCAATGAATTTGAAGCTAGTTTTAGTCTCATTGATAATGACGGCCCTCTATTTTGGTTAGAAACAGATTTAGAGGCTCCCCGTAGTCGTGTGATTTCCATTAATATTAATAATCCCCCTAAGTCGCCCCTGAGTCATAATAAAGGAGGGTTTAGCGAAATTATTCCAGAAGCAGTGGAAACCTTACAAGGTGTTGGTATTCTCAATAATCAATTTGTCACCTCCTATCTCAAAGATGCTAAAACCGAGATTAAAATCTTCAATTTGGATGGAACTTTTCTGCGTGAAGTCGCGTTACCTGGCATTGGAAGCGCGGGGGGATTTGGGGGAAAACGTCACGACACCGAAACCTTCTATAGCTACACCAGTTTTACCACCCCTAATACCATTTATCGTTATGATATGGTAACGGATACCAGCACAATTTATCGTCAATCAAAGGTAGATTTTAACCCGGAGGATTATGAAACAAAACAGGTATTTTATCCTAGTAAAGATGGTACGAAAATTCCTATGTTTATCACCCAGAAAAAAGGGTTAAAACTGGATGGGAATAATCCGACTTATCTCTATGCTTATGGTGGTTTTGCCGTTTCCATCACTCCCACTTTTTCTGTAAGTCTTTTAGTCTGGATGGAATTAGGAGGAGTTTACGCGGTTGCCAATATTCGGGGGGGAGGTGAATATGGTGAAGAATGGCATCAAGCCGGGACAAAACTGCACAAACAAAATGTTTTTGATGATTTTATTGCCGGCGCAGAATGGTTGATTGAAAATCAATATACTTCCTCGAAAAAAATCGCGATCGCGGGTGGAAGTAATGGAGGATTATTAGTAGGCGCGTGCATGACACAACGGCCAGATTTATTCGCGGCAGCATTACCAGCCGTAGGGGTTTTAGATATGCTACGTTTTCATAAATTTACCATTGGTTGGGCATGGACATCTGATTATGGTTCCCCTGAAGATCCCGAAGAATTTAAAGCCCTTTATGCCTATTCACCCTTGCATAATTTAAAACCAGGAATCGCCTATCCTGCCACAATGATCACCACAGCCGATCACGACGATCGCGTAGTACCCGCCCATAGTTTTAAATTTGCCGCGGCATTACAAGAAGCACATAAAGGAGAAAATCCCGTCTTGATTCGCATCGAAACAAACGCGGGACATGGTGCGGGAAAACCCACCACTAAAATCATCGAAGAAATAGCCGATGAATGGGCATTTTTAGTAAGAACATTAGAAATGTCTTAGGGATTTAACATACTCCACAAAAGAAACCGGATTTTTCACCGAGATAGAGGATTTTCACAAACTATTTTGGTAACAAAACCCGGTTTCTAAATAAGTGTTCACCCTTTCGCCAAATAAGTAATTTCGCCAAAATTGAAACAAAAAACAGTTATTATGGTAAAATAGAGGGCGACTCACACAGAAAAAAAACTGGATGAGTTTCTTGCAAAGAAGCAAGTAGTGATTTAGACAAAAAATAAACCCTCATGTACAACTTTTTACCGATCGCGTACTTCCAAAATAAATTCGTCCCCTTTGCCGAAGCCACCCTTTCGATCGCGACTCATGCCTTACATTACGGCACAGGAGCCTTTGGGGGATTACGAGGAATCCCCGATCCCGAAAATCCCAACCAAGTATTACTATTTAGATTAGATCGTCACGCGCAACGATTAAGTCAAAGTGCCAAATTTCTGCACTATGATGTACCCGCGAGCCAAATTCAAGAGGTATTAATTGAATTTATTAAGAAGAATAAACCCACAAAACCTTTTTATTTACGCCCCTTTGTCTATACATCAGATTTAGGAATATCCCCCCGTTTACACAAAATCGAAAAAGATTTTATGGTGTACGGATTAGAATTAGGAGATTACTTATCCCCAGAGGGAGTCAGTTGTCGAATTAGCTCTTGGTATCGTCAAGAAGATCGTAGTTTTCCCTTAAGAGGTAAAATTTCAGGTGCTTATATTACCTCATCATTAGCCAAAACAGAGGCAGTAGAATCTGGGTTTGATGAAGCCATTTTAATGAATTCCCAAGGGAAAGTCTGTGAAGCATCAGGGATGAATATTTTTCTTGTCAGAAATGGTAAATTAATAACCCCAGGCTTAGATCAAGATATTTTGGAAGGAATTACTAGGGATAGTATTTTAACCATTGCCAAAAATCTCGGCATTGAAACCATCGAACGTCCCGTAGACAAATCAGAATTATTAATTGCAGATGAAGTCTTTTTAAGTGGTACTGCGGCTAAAGTTACTCCCGTTAAACAGATTGAGAATTATCATTTTTCAGGAGCAAAACCGATCACTAATAAATTACGGGATAAATTGACATCTATTACCGAAAATCGTGATTCGGATTATCAAGATTGGGTATTTAAGATTCCTTTCGGATAAATCGTAATCAACGCGGGTTCACAGATATCTTATCAACATAACTGAAATACAGGTGAACCCGTCCCTACAGGAAAAAGAAACCCGACTTTTCTTTCCTGATCTAAAAACATCTGTGTTCATCTGCGTTTATCTGCGGTAAAAAAACATTAAAATAGATTATAATCGACAATTATCTCACTCCATCATAAATTTATGACAAGAACACTCTACTATACAGCGCGATCGCCCTACGCCAGAAAAGTGCTAATTTTACTAGCCGAGAAAAATTTAGCAGTAGATCTGAGGGAAACCGATATAATTAATAAAAGCCCGGAATTTCTGAAAATTTCCCCCATTGGCAAAGTCCCAGTTTTAGTAGATGAAGACGGAACAACCCTTTGGGATTCCACCTTAATTATCGAATATTTAGACGAAACCTATCCCGAACCTAATTTTTATCCCCGTGAAAAAAAAGCCTACTTACAAAGTCGTCAGTGGGAAGAATTAGCCGACACTTTAGCCGATAATGCCATTACTTTATGGTATCAAAAGCTAAAAAGTGACCCCAGTGTGGATTTATCAAATTCACGGAATCAATTAACCATCGATCGCGTATTAGCCTGGTTTAATCAGCAATTAATCGACTGTGATTACTTATTAGGTAATACCTTCAGCGCGGTTGATATTGCGACAGTCTCCGCCTTGGGATATTATAACCTGCGTTTTGGGGAAGATTGGCAACAAAAATATCTCAAATTAGGACAATGGTTTACCCGTCTCCATGAGCGTGAGTCAATTCGATCAACCGCGCCGAAAGCCTAATTTAGAGAAATCAAAACAATACCTTTTCCTTTGAGATTCGTAGGTTGGGTTGAGGCACGAAACCCAACGCATTTTTTGGGTTTTGCTTTCCCCCGCCTCAACCTACAAAAAATGGCGCAGGTTTGGTTCCTGAAATTAGGTTTGTCAAAATAATACCTTATCCTTTGAGGAAAAATGCTTAATTCGTAGGTTAGGTTTCGTGTCTCAACCCAACGCATTTTTTGGGTTTCGCGCCTCAACCCAACCTACAACTTATCTCAAGTGACACCTTTTATGGCAATCTACAAAAGAAACAAATAAAAAGAGTCTGGCTATGCAAACCCTTCCTAAACCCACACAAACTGCTGCTACGCCTCCCGAATTTGATACTACCATTCGTCGTCGCAAAACCCGCCCCGTGAAAGTCGGAAACGTGACTATCGGTGGTTCAAATCCCGTCGTCGTCCAGTCTATGATTAACGAAGACACCCTCGACATCGAGGGCTCAGTCGCGGGGATTCGTCGCTTACATGAAATAGGTTGTGAAATAGTCCGTGTTACCGTGCCCAGCATGGCCCACGCGATCGCGCTTGCCAAAATCAAACAACAATTAATAGAAACTTATCAGGCCGTCCCCTTAGTCGCGGATGTGCATCACAATGGCATGAAAATTGCCCTCGAAGTGGCGAAACACGTTGATAAAGTAAGAATTAATCCGGGTTTATACGTCTTTGAAAAACCGAGAGCCGATCGCGCCGAATTTAGCCAAGAAGAATTTGAAGAAATTGGGGTCAAAATCCGCGAAACCCTAGAACCCCTAGTGGTATCCCTCCGCGATCAAGGAAAGGCATTGCGAATAGGAGTCAATCATGGCTCCTTAGCAGAAAGGATGCTATTTACCTATGGCGATACCCCCGAAGGGATGGTACAATCGGCCTTAGAATTTATCAGAATTTGCGAATCCCTAGATTTCCGTAATATAGTCATCTCCATGAAAGCATCACGCGTTCCCGTGATGTTAGCAGCCTATCGCCTCATGGTGAAACGTATGGATGAAAACGGAATGGACTATCCTTTGCATTTGGGAGTCACCGAAGCCGGAGATGGAGAATATGGGCGAATTAAGTCCACCGCGGGAATTGGTACACTTTTAGCAGATGGAATTGGGGACACCATTCGCGTCTCCCTCACGGAAGCCCCAGAGAAAGAAATTCCCGTTTGTTATAGCATCCTTCAAGCGTTAGGATTGCGAAAAACAATGGTGGAATATGTCGCGTGTCCATCCTGTGGCCGTACTCTATTTAATTTAGAAGAAGTGTTACACCAAGTCCGCGAAGCCACTAAACATTTAACGGGGTTAGATATCGCGGTGATGGGGTGTATTGTCAATGGCCCCGGAGAAATGGCCGACGCGGATTATGGTTATGTGGGTAAACAACCCGGTTATATTTCCTTGTATCGTGGGCGCGAAGAAATTAAAAAAGTCCCCGAAGATAAAGGTGTTGAAGAGTTAATTAACCTCATTAAAGCCGACGATCGCTGGGTTGATCCCTAGGATACTTGGAAATAGGCACTTTGTACCAACACCAGGGGTTAAAACCCCTGTCTTATAGCTAAAGTCCTCTGAAGAGGACTGAAACCGCAAGGAGCTTCTTCCTTCTTCTTCCTTCTTCTTCCTTGGATACTGGGATACAGGGGGATGGCGCGTTAGCTTTCCACCAGGGGTTAAAACCCCTGTCTCATAGGAGAAGTCCTCGCATATAGGACTAAAACCGCAATGCCCCTTCTTCCTTCTTCCCTCTTCCTTCTTCCTTCTTCCTTCTTCCTTCCTCTTCCTATCGCGTGTGTTAAATTGGGCTAAGGATTAAACAATGTATTTTGGTAGTGTGTAAACAAATGACTATATCAAAACGTGGAATAGTTATAGGTGCAACAGCAGTAATGTTAACCGCGGTGGCGGTGGCGGGTGCAGGTATTCATCTTGGTAAAGCATCTTTTCCAGATAGTCCGAAAGAACTTGTTGATGAAGTTTGGCAAATTATTGATAAAAGTTATGTAGATGGTACTTTTAATCAAGTGGACTGGAAAGCAGTTCGGACTGACTATCTTAATCGTACTTATAAGACAGAGCAGGATTCTTATAAGGCGATCCGTGAGATGTTGAAAAAACTGGATGATCCTTATACTCGTTTTATGGATCCCGATGAGTTCAAGAGTATGCAAATTGATACTTCTGGGGAATTAACAGGGGTGGGAATCCAGTTAGCACAGGATGAAAAAACGAAAAAACTGGTAGTCATTGCTCCTATTGAAGATACTCCTGCATTTAAAGCGGGAATTATTTCCAAAGATATCATTATTAAAATTGATGATAAGTCGACGGAAGGAATGACAAGCGATCAAGCTGTCAAATTAATTAGGGGACCGGTTAATACTCAGGTAACTCTAACAATTTTACGCGATAAGAAACAATTAGTTTTTCCCCTGACACGCGCGAAAATTGAAATTCATCCTGTTCGTTTTTCGGCTAAACCCAGTCTTCTGGGTAAGGGTGAAATTGGTTATATTCGCTTAAATCAATTTAGCGGGAATGCCTCCTCGGAAATGAAAAACGCGATCGAGACATTAGAGAAGAAGAATGTCACGGGTTATATTTTGGATTTGCGATCGAATCCAGGGGGTTTACTCTTTGCCAGTGTGGAAATTGCCCGGATGTGGTTGAAAGAGGGCACCATTGTTTCTACCGTCGATCGCGTGGGTGAAACTGATCGCCAAGTTGCCAATAAACGTGCATTAACAGATAAACCTTTAGTGATTTTAGTTGATGGTGGTTCCGCCAGTGCTAGTGAGATTTTATCGGGTGCTTTACAGGATAATAAACGTGCCACTTTAGTGGGAACGAAAACCTTTGGTAAAGGGTTAGTGCAATCAGTTCGTCCCGTGGGGGGGAGTTCCGGTTTAGCTGTGACTATTGCTAAATATTTTACTCCTAGTGGACGTGATATTAATCACGCGGGTATTGAACCGGATGTCAAAATCGAATTGACAGATCAACAAAAGCAAGACTTGAGACGCGATCGTGATAAAATTGGCACTCCGGCTGATCCGCAATACGCGAAGGCATTGGAAATTTTAACGAAAAAGATTGCTGAAACTAAAGGCAATAATACTAAATCTTCTAATGCCAAGTAATTCAACTAGATAAGGGTGGAAGGCGCGATCGTCCACCTCCTCCCAGGGAAGAAGGAAGAAAGAAGAAGGGAGCATCTCAAAGAAGCAAAAAAAACTCCGTGGGATCGTCTCGCTAAACCCGGAGCTAAAAGGGAGCCAGAGGCTCCCACTACAAATGTACCTCATTGAGATGCTCCCAGGAAGAATGTTAATAGTTGACTATTCCCTAGGTCTAAAACTGAACATCTAAGACCTAAAATTTAGACTTTTTCGGGAAATAGTTTCGCATTATTGAGAGGTTAAAACTTATGTCCCTATCGTTTTTTACTAATGTTTATAGTGATGAACTAATACCAGAAAATCAATTCAACAAGGAACCAGGTAACGTTCTTGATTTGGCTTGGAAAAATCCGGTAACAATTAGTCGAAATCAACAATATTTTGCTTTATTGCGTCGTGATGATTTAACGCAAATGGTGAAAGTGGTAACTATTTCTAAAAAGGTTTTAGAAATGCTCGATATTGCTTATAAATTGCGTTTAGGAGAAGAGGTGAATTGTCATCATCCCTTTCTCTGGTTAAAAGTTTTTGACTCTGATGAGTTAGGTGAATTTATTGCAGAAATTATGAACGCATTTCAGGATTTAAGTTCTGGACTTAATGACTGGGAGCTATTAGAGGCAGTTATCCATGAGTGGCAGGAAAGTGCTCTAGCTATACAGAATAAAGATGTTTTCTTGGCTTTTTCCAGTGAAGATTTTGATGAGGTTTTATTGACAGATCCCAGAATTTAAAAACGGTTCTGTTTGCTATACCTATAACATTTTTACTGGGAAAATATCTGATAAAATTATGTCGCCCAAAGAACCATTAACACCACCAAAAGAATCCTTATCTGAAGAAGATAAAGAAGAGCAAATGGAAATAACTATACAAACAGAGAGTTCAGCTTGGTTGGTTGTTGCCAAAAATAAACGGGTAAATCGAGATTGGGAAGCTGTATTATTACGAGCGCCGAATAATGCTCGTCGCTGTTATGAAGACTTATGTTTTAGTCCCATGGAACGCAAACAGGGACGTGTTTTTCCCTTAAAAGGAAAACTTTATCAAGGGGCCTGGGAATATGAAGTAACAAGTTGTGACCGCGTCTTTTATATACCTGATCCAGAAAAGCAAAAAGTTCTTGTATATTATGCAGGATCACATATTAAACCAACACCTATTCCGCCCTCTAATTAGCCCTACTTAAGCACAAAAATGAATCACAACGGCACAGAGGACACAGAGAGAGGGCTTGTTAGAAAAAACCCAGAGAATGGAACCATAAAGGCATGAAGACACGGAGAGATTACTGACAGGAAAAAGGAGAGAATAGGAGTTAGGGAGTTTATGAGTGGGGACACGGCACTGTCGTGTCCCTACTGAATTGGTATAGCACTAGGCGCTAACATATTGACATTAATCTTTAACTGTTCTCCCTTTTTCAGGGGGTTAGGGAGATCAAAATGTCTTAACCTTAGTGTGTAGCACTATATTATAACAAATCTTTCAATTTCTCATCTTCTCCTAAGATTTTCAAGACTTTTTTGATCTCCTGTGTCCGTTCTTTATTGACAATTAATGTCACATTTCCTTCCCGTACAACGACAATATCTTCTAATCCTATTGTTACTATTACTTCCTTCTCATCTGTCGCGTAGAAAATTCCTCCTTTTGTATCAATGCCAACGTGGTTTCCTAATTCCACATTAGGTTTATCCCCTTGTAATAAACGCCCGATCGCGTTCCAATCTCCCAAATCATCCCAACTAAATCCCACAGGTAAAACATAAGCTTTTTGGGTTTTTTCCATCAAAGCATAATCTATACTGATTTTCGGTAATTCCCCATAAGCTTCTATGCCTTTAGATTCCAATAAAGCCATCATTTCTGGCGCATATTGACGTAATTCGGCTAAGACAACCCCCACGCGAAAAACAAATATTCCTCCATTCCAACTAAATTTTCCTGATGTGACAAATTCCTCTGCGGTGTCGCGATCGGGTTTTTCTGTAAACCGTGCGACTCGATAGGCGGGAAACCCATTAAATTTGCCGATTTCTTCACCCTGCTCAATATATCCATATCCCGTTGACGCGTAACTCGGTTTTACTCCCAATGTCACGATCGCGTCTTTTTCGATAGCCAAAGTTGTTGCAGCTTTCAAAGTCTCCTCGAAGACTTCCGGCTCTCCGATCCAATGATCCGCGGGGAAAAACCCAATAATCGCGTCTTCTCCATAGCGCCGCGCAACTTCCCAAGTCGTCCACGCGATCGCGGGCGCGGTGTCACGTCCCTCCGGTTCCGCGAGTAAATTCTCTTGGGGCAACTGGGGTAACTGTTGACTCACTCCTGTGGCTAAGAGGGCAGAAGTTACTACCCATAAACCATTCCAACCCTCTGCTAACCCCAAAAGGCGATCGGCTGTCCCCTGTAAGAGACTTTTACCGCTTCCATCTAAGGATAAAAACTGTTTGGGACGCGCCTTGCGACTTAAAGGCCAAAATCTTTCTCCTTTACCACCGGCTAGGATTACCGGAATAAATTTCTGACTCATCGTGATATTTCTCAAAATTACGTCTTGCACCATTATCGCTACTAAGAAGGAAGAAGGAATAAGGAAGAAGGAATAAGGAAGAGGGAAAAGGAATGAACCACAAAGGCACAGAGGGCACAGAGGAAGAGGGAAGAAGGAAGAAGGAAGAAGGAAGAGGGAGAAGGAATGAACCACAAAGGCACAGAGGGCACAGAGAATCAAGGATGAAGGGATAGAGGACTTAAGCTCTCAAACAGGGGTTTTTACCCCTCGCTGGTGACTCATTATGGGGTGATATCCACTGCCCGATTACTCGTTAAATTTATTATCTCAAGAAAAGAATATTTGCTATAATTTTATCTGCTAATAATTGTAGTTACATGAGAAATATTATTTTTGTACTTCCATGTAATTATCCGATCTCCGCTCCCATAATGCCCTAAGTTCAGTCATTTTACCTTAACATTATTTTCTTAATTTTCTATGCCAACAGCTTACATATCTGCCCCTCGAAAATCTAAAGGCACGCGATCAATCTTATTACTGTTTCTCTTATTGATAATTGGGACTGGTGCTGCTGCCTTGGGCGCGATCGCGGCTCTTTTCGCCCCCGTTGAACCTCCTATTATTACCAAAACCCTCGGTTCCGTGGGATTTGATAATATAGACGTTAAACCTGTAGAATATAAACTGGCTCGTCCTGTTAATATTTTGGTCATGGGTATTGATAGGGTCCCTGATGCTTCTCCCAATACTTCTGCATTGTTTGAAGGGCGCAGCGATACTATGTTATTAGTCCGTTTTCACCCCGATAATAAATCTATTAGTGTCCTTTCTATACCTCGTGATACAGAAGTCGATATTCCTGACATCGGTTTAACCAAAATTAATGAAGCCAATGTCAAAGGGGGAGCAAAATTAGCTACGAAAGTAGTCAGTAAAACTCTCAAAAACATCCCCATTGATCGTTATGTTCGTGTGAGTACAGGTGCGTTTCGAGAATTAGTGGATTTATTAGGTGGAGTGGATGTTTTCGTTGCCCGTCCCATGTCTTACATGGATAAAACCCAAAAATTCCAGATTGACTTAGTGCAAGGATGGCAAACTCTTAATGGCGAAAAAGCCGAAGAATTTTCTCGCTTTCGGGATGAACAAACTGGAGATTTAGGTCGGATTCAACGTCAACAAGTTTTAATCAAGGCGATTCGTGATCGTTTGATTAATCCTAATATTATTACACGGATTCCTTTCATGATTCATGTGATGCAAAAATATGTTGACACCAATTTGAATTTTGATGAAATTTTAACTTTGACTAATTTGGGTTTATCTGTGGAGCGAGAACAGGTAAAAATGGTGATGTTGCCCGGAGAACAGGGTTCTTCTCCTCGTGGTGATACCAGAAGTTTTTGGTTTATTGATTCAGATAAACGCGATCGGATTCTCGCGCAGTATTTTAATTTATCTTCTGACAATGATAATCCTAGAGCGCTATCGCGTGCCTATCCCAAGGATTTAAAAATTGTGATTCAAAATGCTTCTAGCAACCCCAAAATCAGTAAAAAAGTTGCGGCTTATTTAGGGGCAAAAGGTTTTGATAAGGTAGTAGTACAAGAACCTTTTCCCGATCGCGTTCTCCAGACTCAAATTATTGTCGAACAAGGGGATGAAAAAGCCGCGAACATTCTCAAAGATACCCTCAATGGTGGTAATATTGAACCAAGTTCTACAGGAGTGATTGACTCAGATATTACCATCAGAATTGGTGAAGATTGGGTGAATAAATTGTAATCTTTGGAAATAGGGAATAGGTAATTGACAGTTGACAGTTGACAGTTGACAATTATCAATTATAGCACTTACGCACGGCAAGGGCAGGATAAGGGTTTGACAGTTGACAGTTGACAGTTGACAGTTGACAGTTATCAATT
>JBBITB010000094.1:0-24687 GCA_037440985.1 Microcoleaceae cyanobacterium bin_387 | reverse complement strand
ATCCCCTATCACCGATCCCCTATCACGAATCCCCAGTCCCCAGTCCCCGATCCCCCCTATCACCTATCACCGCTCCCCAAATTATTGAGGTTTCTCAAAGTCAGAGGGGGGACGGAAGTCTTCTGCGGGAACACCCTCTAAGGCTTGACTCATAAAATCACGCCAAATGGGTGCGACTTTAGTTCCCCCTGTGGCACCATAACTTAAAGGTGCGTAATTATCCTGACCTACCCACACCGCGGTCGCTAATTGGGGTACATACCCCACAAACCATATATCTCGTTCCGAAGAAGTTGTCCCCGTTTTACCCGCGGCGGGTCGTCCAATTTGTGCCGCGGTCGCGGTTCCTTGATTGATAACTCCTTTGAGGGCACTATTGAGAGATGCCGCCGCCCAAGCATCCAATACTAATTTCGGTTTCGGCGTATTATCTAATAATACATTGCCACTACTGTCTGTTACTTGGACAATAAAAGTCGTATCTGACTGCCAACCACTATTGGCAAAAGTAGCAAAAGCACCCGCCATTTCCATCGGTGTCAGATCCACCGCGCCTAATGGTAAAGAAATTACGGGTTCGATCGGACTCTTAATACCTAAAATGCGACAAATTTCAATCACTTTATTAAGTCCGACTTCTTGACCTAATTTCACCGCGGGAATATTTAAAGAGACTTCCAAAGCGCGACGAATAGTGACGGGCCCGGAGAAACCACCACCATAGTTTTGTGGGGAATAATAACCATCCCCATCTCGATAACTAACGGGACTATCACTAACAACAGAATCGGGTGTATATTTGCCAGAAGCAAACGCGGCATAATAGACAAAAGGTTTAAAAGATGAACCCGGTTGCCGTCTGGCTTGAACCGCACGGTTATATTGGCTCTTTTTATAATCAACTCCACCTACCATTGCCTTGACAAAATGGGTACGGGGATCGACCGAAACTAAGGATATTTGTCCTTCATCGGGATCACGATAAATGCCCCAATCCGAAAGGCGATCGTGCCATTTTTTCACAGTTTCTTCTGCGATGCGTTGTAGTCTTGTGTCAATAGTTGTTTGTACTCGCATTCCCCCTTTTAGTACCGCGTCACGTCCAAATCTTTTGGTTAATTCTTGGATAACAGCCTCGGTAACATAGGGAATTTTACTGCCACCAAAAGAGGTAATTTGACCGTATTTAATCGGGGTTTTTAAAGCGGTTTCGACATCTTTTTCCGTAATCCATTTCAGGTCTTGCATACGCTTTAAAACTATTTCCTGCCGTTCTTTTGCCAATTTGCGATTAGCAAAGGGACTATATTCTTCCGGGGCAGAAATTAATCCGGCCATCATCGCGGATTCGGCTAAATTCAACTCCGAGGAAGATTTGTTAAAATAACTTTGAGCCGCGGTTTCTACACCATATAAATTATGTCCCCAATAAACTTGATTAAGATAGAGTTCTAATATTTGATCTTTAGTGAGAATTTGCTCTAGGCGAATGGCCATAACAGATTCGGCTACTTTGCGACTCATGGCACGTTTCGGCGAAAGAAAGAGGTTTTTAACTAACTGCATTGTCAGGGTAGAACCCCCTTCTACGGTAGTTTTTGCTTCTAAGTTGGCGCGAAATGCGCGTACAATACCACTGGGATTAATGCCGTTATGGGTATAAAAATTACTATCTTCGATCGCGATAACAGCTCTTTTGAGATGGGGAGAAATTTTATTAAGGGGGACGACATCGCGGTTAGCCTCATCGTGAATACTCGCGAGGGGAACACCATTAATATCGTAAATATGGGTAGTTTCTGTAGGCGCGTAAGTGTTAAGAACCCGGACATCAGGGAGGTTACGGAAGCTAATCGCCAAGCCAACGAGTCCCCCCGCGATGACTGAGCTAGTGAGCATGGTGACAGCGAGAATAGTGCCTGCTGTCACTTTAGAGACAGACTGTACGAACTCAAAAACCGATGCCGAATTTTCCTTTGTGTCGGGGTTTTTGCGAATGGCATTAGTTGACACGCGATTTTACTTCCTCAATAATTATAGTTTTACGAATCTTTGGGATTATATTAACTTGATGGCGGTGTGTTTTAGGACCTGTGATTGAGTGTAACTAATTTCACTCCGCCTTGACAAAGTATATTTTTTTGATCATTCCCTATAGTATGACCGATCATCTTTCTTGGCTATATCGTGGTGTTAGTGAGATTTTCCCTAATCAACCGGATTCGGTGAATCCTGATGAAAATTTAGTGCAACGGTTGGCGCAAACCACGCGCCCATTGCGGGTAAAGTTAGGAATTGATCCGACGGGGACTGATATCCATTTAGGTCATAGTATCCCTGTACGGAAGTTACGATCTTTTCAGGATGCTGGCCATACCGCGGTGTTAATCATTGGTGATTTTACCGCACGCATTGGCGATCCCACTGGTAAATCCGAGGTGCGTCGCCAGTTAACCCCGGAGGATGTGGCCCATAATGCCCAGACTTATTTAGATCAGGTACGTCCTATTCTTGATTTTGACACACCTGGTCGTTTGGAAGTTCGTTATAACTCGGAGTGGTTATCGAAGTTAGACTTGTCTCAAATTTTGCAACTGTTGGGGACGATGACGGTAGGGCAAATGTTGGCGAAGGAGGGGTTTGATACCCGTATGGAAAAGGGAGATCCCATTTATCTCCATGAGTTTCTTTATCCCTTGATGCAAGGATATGATTCCGTCGCGGTTAACGCGGATATTGAATTAGGGGGGACGGATCAAAAGTTTAATATCGCGGTGGGCAGGGATCTCCAACGTTATTTTGGCCAAGTGCCTCAGTTTGGTTTGTTAATGCCCATTTTGATTGGCCTTGATGGGGTGCAAAAGATGTCGAAGTCTTTGGGTAATTATGTGGGGGTTTCGGAACATCCTTCTTTGATGTATCAGAAGTTACAGCAGGTTCCCGATGATTTGATTGTCCAATATTTTGAGTTATTAACGAGTTTACCTTTGGAGGGTTTGCCGGAGAATCCTCGCGATCGTCAGAAACTTTTGGCACGCGATATTGTTACTCAATATTATGGGGAAGAGGCTGCCTCTGAAGCGGCAAAAACCGCGAGTCTGGTTGCCCAAGGTGGGGGTAAGGATGGGGGTGCTGAAATTACGATGCCGGAGTTTTCTTTGGCGGGTGTGGAGTTTCCGGCTAAGTTGTTTTATATTTTGAGTGCTTCGGGTTTGTGTAAGAGTAGTAGTGAGGCTCGCAAGCAAATGCAGGGTGGTGGGGTGCGTTTGGAGGGCGATCGCGTTTCTGATCCAAATGTGGTGTTTGAATCGCGGACGGAGTTAGAGGGTAAGGTGTTACAAGTAGGTAAAAATAAGTTTGTGCGTTTGGTGTCTTAATTTTTTGGTGAGGGTTAGGGTGAAGTATTGGTTAAATAATTTTTGATCCCCCCTAGCCCCCCTTAATAAGGGGGGAACCGGAAAAAAAATCGATCAAAGTCCCCCTTTTTTAGGGGGATTTAGGGGGATTGGCAGCCGCCACGCTCCACGAACGTTTATAGACAGAGAAACGCTATATTAAGACTTACCCAAAGAAACCCCCGGTTTCACGCGAGAAATCTACGGGGCTGTTCCCAGCATATCTGTTTGGTGGCATAGATATTAGCGAATCCGCCCCTACTCAGAAACCGGGTTTGCCCCATACCCGATCAGGCCTAGGCTTTGCCCCCAGCCCACACAGGAATCCCCAATACAAAATCTTAAATCCTTATGGCTATTGATAGAATTATTGTTCCTTTGGATGTTTCTTCCGAAAAAGACGCGATCGCGCTTCTTGATAGTCTGCCCCAGGTTTCTTTCTGGAAAGTCGGTTTAGAGTTATTTGTCAGTTGTGGGCCAAGTATTTTACAAGTTTTGAAGGAACGGGAAAAACGCATTTTTCTCGATCTCAAATTCCATGATATTCCTAATACTGTTGCGGGAGCTTGTCGTGCCGCGGCTCGTTATGGGGTTGATTTATTAACCCTACATCCTACTATCGGTACAGAGGCGATGCAAGGCGCGATCGAGGCCGTAAAACAAGGCGCTCAAGAAGGAAATCAACCTACACCTAAGTTAATCGCGATTAGTTTATTAACAAGTTTGAATGGCAGACAATTAGCCTTTGAGTTAAAAATCCCCATTGAGTTACCGGAATATGCCTTACATAACGCGTTATTAGCAAAAGAAGCCGGGTTAGATGGGGCAGTTTGTTCTCCCCATGAGGTTGAACAAATACGTCAAACTTGTGGAGATAATTTTCTCTTAGTGTGTCCGGGTGTGCGTCCAAATTGGGCAGAAAAGGGTGATCAAAAAAGAACTTTTACTCCCTTGAAAGCTTTACAATTAGGGGCCGATTTTTTAGTAATTGGTCGTCCTATTACTGAGTCTCCTGATCCCGCGGATGCCTGGGCGAGAATTTGTGATGAAATTGCCGGATTGGGAATGGGTAATCGGTAATTGGTAATTGGTAATGGAATAAGGAAGGAGGACGGGATTTATTAGTGGAAATAAGGGACGGAAAAAACTGAAAAAAGAGAGGGAACAAAAGTATCATTTTTTCTTGATGACTTTTTCTTTCTTTTTTGGGCTTTTCTTGTGGATGGCTAATGATAATTATTCACTTAGTCTTCCTCAACCTCTCCCATTCAATAGAACTAAAAAAGTTGCTTCTTGTCCAAAAGAATTGGAATCTTTGATTGAGAAATTGTTGGTAGATTTACCTAGTTATGCTAATCGGGTAAATGCACGATCTTTGTCTAATAATAATCCCAAAACCAGTAATGATTCCGTTAATATTATTGTTGCCGGAAATCCAGAGTTTGAACCTTTACCTTTAAGTGCTTTAAGTGAAAGTGTCACCATTCCTGAGAATAGTCGTCAGGTTTTTATCACAACTTTAGCGAGAGTTTATCACAACAATCAAGCCCTTGATTATCAAGAATATCATTGGTTATTTTTTAGTCAAAATTCTCAAAATTGGCAATTAATTAAAATGTATTCTTTCCGCAAAAATACTTCCGAAAATAAGCCGACTTATCCGATTGAGAGTAGTGAGGGATTTATCGCGGAGGCGATTCGTTTATGGTTGCGAGATTGTCAGACAAAGAGTAATGGGTAATTGGTAATAGGTAATTGGTAATGGGTAATTGGTAATTGGTAAAAACAGGGTTGACAATTTATTTATTATGGTTTATCATGGTTTATATATTTTTTTTAATGTCTGAATTTTTGCGGAAAAATATAAGAAATGAACCACAAAGGCACAGAGGCACAAAGGGGGGATTTTTTATTTTCTTTACCTTGAGAAGTGAAGGGAAGATAGAAAGCAAAATTAAGGGTAATGTCGGTTTTCTTAGGATCTTGAAAACATAACCATAATACAGGTTTATCTGCCTTTATCGGATTTTTTGCATAGTTTTTTAACCGGGTATTAAAGATAAGCTAAAAAAATTTACTATATTTACTTGAGAGGGATATATGGTAGGAATTGTTATTGTTTCTCATAGTAAAAATCTGGCTCTAGGATTAAAAGAATTAGCGTTGCAAATGGTTAAGGGGACAGTTAATATTGAAATTGCCGCGGGTATTGATGATCCGGAAAATCCTTTGGGTACTGATCCTATGCAAATTTATCACGCGATTGAAAGGGTTTATAGTGATGATGGAGTGGTGATTTTTATGGATTTAGGGAGTGCGATTTTGAGTGCGGAAATGGCTATTGAATTTCTCTCGGAAGCGCAACAACATCATGTTAAATTATCTGATGCTCCTTTGGTTGAGGGTGTTATTAGTGCTGTTATTCAAGCATCTGCGGGTGGTACTCTTGAACAGGTTTTAAGAGAAGCTAAGGCTACTTTAACTGCTAAAAGTGACGCGATTAAAATGACAATTTTTGGCGATGATTTAGAAATAATTTATCCTGTTTTTTCTGATGATACTCCACAGGAAATATTAATTAGTATCTCAAATTTGATGGGTTTACACGCTCGCCCCGCGGCGAAATTGGTGCAAATGGCTTGTCAATTTACCAGTGATATTACTCTGTGTAATGTCACTACTAATAGCATCAGAGTTAATGCTAAAAGTATTAGTCAAGTTATGGGTTTAGGGGTGCGTTGTGAGCATCAAGTTTCGATCGCGGCTAGGGGGTTTGATGCCACGGAAGCTTTAGACGCGTTACAAGGGTTAAGTTTAACAAATTTTGGTGAGTCGGAGCAGCCTAATTTTGTCCAAAATCAACCAGAAAAGCCGATTACTTATCGGGGGGAATTGTCTCATTATTATCAAGGGGTTTCGGTTTCACCCGGAATCGCGATCGCGCCTCTTTATCAATATCAATCAAATCTGATGGAAGTGGTAGAGGAATATACGGAAAATCCCCACGCGGAATGGCAAAAATTACAAAGCGCGATCGAGGAAGGGAAAACGCAAATCAAAAAAATTCGTCAGGAAACATTTTTACAAGTGGGAGAAACCCACGCGAGTATCTTTGATGCCCATTTATTATGTTTGCAAGATCCCATTATTTTAGAGAGGGTAAGTCAGTTAATTTTTACGGAAAAGCTTAATGCTTCTTCCGCGTGGAGCAAAATTATTTTGACAATTATTCAAGAGTATAAAAATTTATCAGACTCCTATTTACAAGCACGCGCTCAAGATTGGGAAGATGTGGGAAATCGTGTCGGGCAATTATTAACTAAAAATTTGGTAAAGCCTCTGGTTTTAACTGAATCTGTGATTTTAGTCGCGGAGGATTTAACCCCGTCACAAGTCGCTCAATTAGATATAAGCAAAATTGTCGGACTTTGTATGGTGAGGGGTAGTACCACCTCTCATGCTGCTATTTTAGCACACGCGATCGCGCTTCCTTGCGTTATCGGTTTAAGTGCAAATTTATTAGAGTTAGAAAATGGTACTCCCCTCGCGTTGGATGGAGAAACGGGGGAGGTTTGGATACAACCGGATGCGGGCAAAGTTAGAGAATTAGAGAGCAAAAAAGAAAAACAAGACGCGGCATTTCAAGTATTACAATTATCATCCCAGAAATCCGCGATAACGGCTGATGGGAAACGGATTTCTATTATGGCTAATATTAGTGGGGTTGCTGATGCGAAAATTGCTAAAGAAAACGGTGCAGAAGGGATTGGCGTATTTCGCACCGAGTTTTTATATTTAGATAGAGAGCAGGAGCCGAATGAAGATGAGCAAAAGGATATTTATCACACGATCGCGCAACTTATCTCCCCTCATCCTTTCATTATTCGTGTCTTGGATATAGGCGGTGATAAACCCCTCTCTTTCACTTCTTCTTTATCTAATTTATCCGCCGAAAGTAATCCCTTTTTAGGCTTACGCGGTATTCGTGTATTATTAGAATATCCTGATTTATTGAAACGACAACTACGGGCTATTTTACGAGCCGGTTTTTGTCAAAATGTCAAGCTTTTATTACCCATGATATCATCTCTTAATGAGGTGAGAAAATTTAAGGAAATTCTCGACTCCGTTAAAGCGGATTTAGCACAACAAAATATCCCATTTATTGATACCCTAGAGATAGGAATTATGATCGAAGTACCCGCGGCAGTCGCGATCGCGGATAAACTCGCGAAAGAAGTCGATTTTTTTAGTATTGGTACAAATGATTTAACTCAATATATCATGGCCTGCGATCGCACTAATCCCCAAGTTGCTTCTCTGGCAGACGGGTTTGAACCCGCGGTATTACGCATGATTCAACAAACGGTTATTGCTGCCCATAATGCTGATATTTTAGTCACGGTTTGTGGGGAGTTAGCTTCCTCTCCTTTAGCCACACCCATTTTATTAGGATTAGGCGTAGATGAGTTAAGTGTAACTCCTTCAGCTATCCCTATCATTAAATCCGCAATTTCTCAATTGACTCTCTCACAAGCACACGCGATCGTGTCTGAAGTTTTAGAATTAGACACCGCGGCAGAGGTGAGAAAATATCTCACAGAAAAATAGCAAAAAAACTGTCGTAGCCGCCAAAGTATCTTTAGGGATTTAAGGAATAAAAATTTAATGTAGTGCAGGCTTCTAGCCTGCTTTCTGGCATCAAAACTACCAACCCAATACTCAAGTTATTTAATTTCCATTTTGTGCCTTGGTGTCTAGTGTCTGGGAGCATCTCCAAGAAGCCAAAAAAACTGTTGTGGGGTGGCGTAGCCTGTGCGGAGCATCAGAGCGTCTCGCGAAGGGGGGGTGCTAATAGGGAGCGAGACGCTCCCACTACCAATTTACAATTACGAGATGCTCCCTAGTGTCTTAGTGTTTAAATAAATGTCATCCCATCAGGAAATAATCCCTTTCTGCCTTAGTGTCTTAGTGTTTAAATCAATGTCTCCCCACAAAAAAATAACCCCTTTCTGCCTTGGTGTCTTAGTGGTGAAATTCCTGTCACCCCATCAGAAAAATAGGGTGCATCTCAAAGAAGCCAAAAAAACTGTAGTGGGAGCGTCTCGCTCCCTAGGGATCGGGCTAGGGATATCTCCGCTCTGATGCTCCCCACAGGCTACACCCACTACCAATTTACAAAAATGAAATGCTCCCGAAAAATAACCCCTTTGTGCCTTTCGCGTACCTCTACATTAAGGAACTCTTGAAAAATATTAATTTTTTATAAAAATTGACAAAAATCCGACAATTAATGTTATAATTAATCGGTTAATACACAGGTTAATTTAATTATATTTTACCGAGAAACACACAGGAAAAATTACCATGAAAAAACTGATCAATAACCCCAATAATGTTGTCACGGAAAGTCTCGAAGGTATGGCGATCGCGCATCCTGATTTAATTAAAGTTAACTTTGCACCTCACGTTATTTATCGTGCTGATGCACCTATAATCAATAAAGTCGCGATCGTCTCAGGTGGAGGAAGTGGACACGAACCAATGCACGGCGGTTTCGTCGGAAAAGGAATGTTAGATGCCGCGTGTCCCGGTGAAATTTTTACCTCTCCTACTCCCGATCAAATGTTAGAAGCAGCTAAACTTGTTCATAGTGGTGCAGGGATTCTTAACATTGTGAAAAATTACAGCGGCGATGTGATGAATTTTGAGATGGCCGCGGAATTAGCTCAGGCAGAAGGCATTAAAATTTGTAACATTTTAATAGATGATGATGTCGCAGTTAAAGATAGTCTTTATACCCAAGGAAGAAGAGGAGTCGGCGCAACAGTATTGGCGGAAAAAATTTGTGGAGCCGCGGCAGAAAAAGGTTATAATTTAACAGAAATTGCCGCTCTTTGTCGTCGTGTTAACCTCAATAGTCGCAGTATGGGAATGGCATTAACTTCTTGTACAACTCCCGCGAAGGGAAGTCCGACTTTTGCTTTAGGAGACGATGAAATCGAAATCGGAATTGGTATTCATGGTGAACCCGGACGACAGCGAATTTCTATCAAATCCGCTGATGAAATTACAGAAATGTTAGCCGTTTCGATTATTGAAGATCAAGGTTATACGCGATTTTTGCGGGAGTGGAATGGCGACAAAATGGAATGGGAAGAAATAGAATTTACTAACGAATCTTGGCAAAGGGGCGATCGCGTCTTAGCCTTTGTTAACGGCATGGGTGGCACACCTTTATCAGAATTGTACATCGTTTATCGTCAACTAGCAGAAATTTGCCAGAAAAAAGGTTTAACCATTGTGCGAAACTTAATCGGTTCTTATATGACATCCTTAGAAATGCAAGGTTGTTCTATTACACTGTTAAAACTTGATGCCGAAATGATACCACTTTGGGATGCCCCCGTGAAAACCCCCGCGTTACGGTGGTAAAAACCATAGGGCAGCGCGATCGCGCTCAAAATATCACTGGAATATAGACATCAGCAAAAACCATCCCAGGGCAGGAATTAGCCTGCTTTTTACCTAATTTTTCGGAGATGTCTTAGCCTAGAAACACTGGAAAACTTTCCATGTTAAAAAAAGATAAAAATTTGAGGGGGGTAGGAGAAAAACGATTACAATGTAAGGATAAAGTCTCGATAATTTTAGAAAAAATTTATGAAAAAGCTAATCAACAAACCCTCTGATTTTGTCAGAGAAAGTCTTGCGGGTATAGCTCAAGCTTATCCTGATTGGATCGCGGTCAACTTTGAGCCAAACTTTCTCTACCGTGTCGATGCACCAGTCAAAGGTAAAGTAGCCATTGTTTCCGGTAGTGGCAGTGGCCACGAACCTCTCCATAGTGGTTGTGTAGGCATTGGAATGCTTGATGCAGCTTGTCCGGGTGAAGTCTTCACTTCCCCAACACCCGATCAAATATTAGGCGCGATTAAAAAAGTTAATTCCGGTGCTGGAATTCTTAACATTGTTAACAATTACAGTGGCGATGTAATGAACTATGAAATGGCGACAGAATTAGCTTGGGCGGAAGGAATTCGTGTACTCAATGTTATCATTGATGATGATGTTGCCGTCCAAGATAGTTTATATACTCAAGGTCGTCGGGGGGTAGGAACTTCCGTATTAGCCGCGAAAATTTGCGGAGCCGCGGCAGAAGCGGGTTATGATTTACCACAATTAGTAAATCTGTGTCACAAAGTCAACCTCAACGGACGCAGTATGGGAATGGCCTTAACTTCCTGCACACCACCCGCCAAAGGCACACCTACCTTTGATTTAGGAGATACGGAAATTGAAGTCGGCATCGGTATTCACGGAGAACCCGGACGTGAGCGAATTGGCATCAAATCAGCCGATGAAATCGCGGAAATATTGGCCTTATCAATTATCGAAGATGCACCTTATTCTCGCACTGTACGGGAGTGGGATGAAAAGACAAACGGATGGATCGATGTGCCCTTAACTAGCCCTCCTTTGATCCCTGGAGAATCGGTTTTAGCTTTTGTTAATAGTATGGGTGGCACACCTGTTTCGGAATTGTTTGTCATCTATCACAAATTAGTTCAAATTTGCGAAGCAAAAGGTCTTCGGATTGTCCGTAATTTAGTCGGTTCTTTCATTACATCTTTAGAAATGCAAGGTTGTTCAATTACATTGTTAAAGATGGATGATGAAATGATTAAACTTTGGGATGCACCTGTGCGGACACCAGCTTTGCGTTGGGGAATGTGATGAAGTGATTCCCCCCCGAAACCGGGTTTCTTCACCCAATAGTCTCACGGCAGAAACCCCGTTTCTTCGAGGTTTCTTCAATGGGCGACAAAAGTCTCCGAGCAGAAACCGGGTTTCTTCACCCCATTTTGTGATGGTGATGCTCTCACCTCAGAAACCCGGTTTCTTCACCAAATTAACGGATAAATGAAATGGTAACTCAACAACAAATTTGGCACTGGTTACAGAGTGTAACAGCAGTTATTGAAGAAAATAAAGACTATCTTACGGAGCTCGATGCCGCTATTGGTGACGCGGATCATGGTATTAATATGAGTCGAGGTTTTCAAAAGGTTTTAACTCAGTTACCCAGTGTTTTTGATAAGGATATTGGTACAATTTTTAAAACGGTTAGTATGACATTAATTTCGACGGTGGGCGGTGCGAGTGGCCCTCTTTATGGTACGCTTTTTCTCAAATTAAGTGCCGCGTTTGCGGGTAAGTGGGAATTGACTGATCAGGATATGGTGATGTTTTTTCACGCGGCTGTTGATGGTATTGTCACACGGGGAAAAGCACAGTTAGGGGATAAAACGATGTTAGATGCTCTTCTTCCTGCTTCAGTGGCTTTTCAGGACGCGATCGTGGAAGGTTTGACTACCGAAAAAGCCTTAGAAATCGCGATAAATGCCGCAGAGTTAGGCATGAAAAACACCATTCCCTTAATTGCGAAAAAGGGAAGGGCGAGTTATTTAGGCGAGCGCAGTATTAATCATCAAGATCCGGGGGCTACTTCTGTTTATTTGCTTTTATTAACATTAGGGCAAACTTTGAATGTCTCTACTCCTATGACTTTCACCACACCTTAATAGATAAAAATGATATTTTGATGGGAGTCATTTTTTTGAGTTGAGGGGTGGATTTTATCTGATAGGGCAGAAAAACCGCGATCGACTCTAGGAAAGCTGCTGTGTTTTGTACTGGGTATAAATTTATTCGGTGCATTATCTATGATTAATATAGAAGGGTTTGTTAGAGAGGTTAATAAATATAAAGATAACTACTCTTCAAAGCATTCTGCATTTTGCAGACGTAAAAACCTTTGGGGTAATTAAGTCCTTCTCTCCTTTGCGTCTTCGGGCTACTAGATTTTCTCTTTTTCCCCGTTTCCCCGACTTTTCACCCCAGATTTTTTTCTTTTTTTTAACCAGTCATAAGCGCAATATTGAAACTACTCAGATTCTGATTTATCAATAAAAATGAGACGTTTACTTCCCAATAGTTTAATCTATGTCTCTGACATTAGAAGAATAGTATTTCATTCTTTCTTCTCGGTTTCTCTCGTGCTAACAAAGTTTTTTTTCTTTCGGGTAAGTTTCATTTCTTTAAGAGCATAACAGATGGCACTTGGTCTCACACCAAACTTCTTGGCTCTGTCGATTAATCTAGTATCTGGATTTTCTTTCACATCATTTTCTAAGGCTGTCCAGTCTAGTTTTCTCTTACGTCTTTTTACCTTTGTAGGTTGAAGTTCTTTCCGACTCAGCCACCGATATATCGTTGCCCTTCCTACCTTAAATAGGACCGCCGCTTGATCGATACGACCGCCATTTTCTACATAGGAGACTACTCTTTTTCTCAAATCTATACTGTAAGGCATTTTCCTAATGGGTTGACGATTTTTTTTATTTTACCTCATTTTTGCAAATTCCCATCCCTATTTGAAATGACTATAAAATTTAATGCAAATAATCTAACTATTGAGGAATCTGTAGGGCGGGTTGATCAATTTTCTCCTCTGTGCCTAGAGATATTGCTGAACCTGCCCCAACAGGTGATAACACTTTTTTCGCGGCTTTACCTGACAAGATTAAGTGGTATATTCCGCGTTAATCTTCACATAGTCATAACTCAAATCACATCCCCATGCTTTCGCACTTCCGACACCATTTCCCACACTCACTTTAATCAAAACGGTATCTTCTTTCAAATAGGCTCCCGCAGCCGCGGCTTTCATATAATTACTAGCTGCATCGCGATCGTATTCTAAAGGTTGGCCGTTTTCCATCATGAGGAAATCCCCTAATTGAATTCGCACATTATTCTGATCAAACACCACTCCTGCACGTCCCGCGGCTGCGGCAATTCGTCCCCAATTCGGATCGCGTCCAAATATCGCGGATTTTACTAAAGATGATCCTACTATTGTCTTCGCGATTTTACTGGCTGATGTTTCATCTTGGGCTCCTGTTACTTCTACTTCTATTAAACAAGTCGCCCCTTCTCCATCGCGCGCGATCGCTTTGGCTAAATAAATACAAACTTCTGTTAACATCGCCTCTAATTTATCGGCTTCGGGCCCTTTTTCCATAATCGCGGGGCTGCGAGATTGGCCATTGGCTAAAGCGATTAAACTATCATTGGTACTTGTATCCCCATCTACGGTAATTTGATTAAAACTACGATTCGCGGCTCGACTTAACATTTCTTGCCATAATGCCGGAGATACTGCCGCGTCGCAGGTGACAAAGGCTAACATCGTTGCCATATTGGGGTGAATCATTCCTGATCCCTTACAAATCCCTCCAATCCGTACTGCGCGATCGCCAAACATGGTTTCTAACGCGATGGTTTTCGGCACTAAATCGGTGGTACAAATCGCCTTAGACGCGTCATCGGAACCCGTTTCCGACGCGGCTGCGACTAATTGGGGAAGTGCCCCTTTTAAGACATCCATCTTAATCCGTTTGCCGATCACCCCAGTGGATGCTAATAAAATTGAGTCTGGGGAAATGTTTAACACCGCGGCTAAAGCTTGGGCACTTTCTACTGTGTCTTGCCAACCCGCTTCTCCCGTTGCCGCGTTAGCTTGTCCCGCGTTACACAAAATTGCCCTGGCACTGGCTTTGGAGTCTAACCGTTGCCGACAATAGTCTACACACGCAGCCCTTACTTGCGATGTGGTGAAGACTCCAGCCGCGATCGCGTCCACTTCCGACAAAATCAAAGCCAGATCCGGTAAACCAGACGGTTTTAACCCCGCGGTGATACCCGCAGCCTTATACCCTTTAGGTGCCGTCACACCACCCTCGATCACTTTCCAATCTGCCATAAAAAAATCTCCCGACAGTCTTTAACAGATTTTAGATTACGCGATTTTTGAGTGCCAAAATCTTAAATCAAAAATATAAAATCTGTAATTGCTGAAAGGGGATTATATCACGAAAAAACCTGATTTCTCTAAAGAAACCAGGTTTCTCTCCAACTCATCACAAGGAATTTCATCTATTTGTGATCGTCCTTCATCCAAGGAAGTACATCCATGCAGCATTCCGCGGCAGTGCGACTTAGTTGAGTTTGTTGACGATTCTTGACATTATGTTGCTGACGATTCATCAGACTACGCAATTCTTTATCAACTGACATATTTTTGTCTCCAATTTAGATCATGAAAAATGCAATTAGGAGCATCACGGAATTAAGTGATTTATTAACGGTTATCATTGGCTGTAGAGGTAATATCGACACCTAATTCAGCCGCGGCACGATTTAATAAGGATTGCTGGCGGTTTCTCACTTGCACTTGTTGACGCAGCATCAGGTTACGGGCTTTTTCTTGGGTAGACATAATTTCTTTCTCCGGTTTTTTCTAATGGGATAAATCAATTTTTTGCGATAAAAATTTCAACGCTTCCCCGATAAAAAAAGGAATTGTTGAATGATATCTCGAACAAGGCAAATACTTTGTTAGCTCATTGAAGCACTACTACGATCGTAATTGCCTTCGGAACTTGACATCGGTTTCCCTTGAATATGGCCCCGATATTCTACATCTTCCATCCCTACTTCCGCGGCTACGCGATTTAAGAGAGATTGTTGGCGATTCTTGACAATGTGGTGATGACGCATCATCAGATTCCGGGCTTGATTTTCAGTTGACATACTTTTTCTCCTGATTGCTTGTTTCTGTTCTAAAGGTGGTTTTTTTCCCCTTCATTGATAACTATAACAGAAAATTTCTGTAGTGCAAGATACAAAACAGGTTTTTTTACAAATCTTAATATTTGTTTAAGGATTTTCCAGACCTGAAACGCTCAAAATCCCTCCCAGACGTAGGGACACGGCAGTGCCGTGTCCCTACTTTTTTATTTTTCGTTTCTAAATGGACAAGAATGTGAAGAGGGATCAGAGTAGGGTCAATTCCTGAATTGACCCGAAAATCTTTTGAGATTCCATATACGCAAGGATGATAAGTATAAAATTTTACTTTACTCAAAAGTATATTGCCGCGATTTTGGAGGAATTTACGGAGAAATTCTATGTTATGTGTATGAGTTTATACTTACGCTCTCCTGTTATAGCCAGAGTCAGGAGTCGGGAGTCAGGAGATGAGTGATCTGTTATTCTTCCTATCTCTCCCAGTCCCCAGTCCCCAGTCCCCAGTCCCCAGTCCCCTAAAGAGGTCGATAGACACGATAATTGATATTAGGGAAGATATTGTCGATCGCCTCAACCTTTTCCAACCAGCCAGAGTCAACCGTACCGAGGTTAATATCCTGATAAAGTTTCTGGAAACGCATCAGGTGCGATCGCGTGCGTCGAACCGCGTAGGGAACCATAGTGCCAGTCCGCATAATAAAAGCCCAGTCAGAAGACTGCGCCAAAAGCAGCTCCCGTGCCGCCTGATTAAGAGCGCGCCATTGTAACTCATCCTCGGGTTCGCGTAAAGATAACTCAATCATCCGCTCCGCGCCCTTATGTAAATGAGGATAAATCCAAGCATTAGTCTCATTTAACCAATACTCATGGAAACCCCGGAAACCCCAACTCGACTGAGAAGGACGACAAA
The DNA here is from genome assembly GCA_037440985.1 of Microcoleaceae cyanobacterium bin_387. Classification (GTDB taxonomy): domain Bacteria; phylum Cyanobacteriota; class Cyanobacteriia; order Cyanobacteriales; family Microcoleaceae; genus JBEDKD01. Next base: position 8,727 of record JBBITB010000094.1, on the reverse strand, counting down.
CCTGTTGATTCGGATATTCCTGCAAATACTCAGCCAAATGCGTCATCGCGTAAGTCTTCTGATCAAACCAAGTCTTACGGAAAAGAAAATCTAAAAACCAAGGTCCCTCATACCACCAATGTCCAAATAACTCCGCGTCATAGGGAGAAACAATAATCGGCGGCCGTGACATCAAATGATGAAGATGTTCAACTTGACGCTCCCGGTTAAAGGTAAAATTCGCCGCGTGTTCCTGAGCCTGTTGTCTAGCCCAATAGGGATCATAAAGTTCCTTTTGACCTAAATCTAAACCACGACCTGTAATTTTGTGATACTTAATCCCTGTATTCTTTCGTTGACCATTGGGCATAATATAAGGTTTAATATACTCATATTCCGCTTCCCATCCCAAATCTTTATAAAATTCCCGATATTCCACAGCCCCCGGATATCCCACCTCGGAAGACCAAACTTGTTGGGATGATTCTTGATCGCGCGCAAAAGCCGCGACCCCAGATTCGGTAAAAATTGGTGCATAGGTCCCAAAGCGAGGACGGGGATGGGCGTAGAGCACTCCATGTCCATCGGTGAGAAAATAACGAAGTCCCGCGTCCGCTAATAATCGTTCTAAGCCCTCAAAATAGCCACATTCAGGCAACCAAATTCCTTTGGGGGGACGACCAAAATTTTCTTCATAATGTTCACAGGCCACTTTAATTTGTGCCCACACCGCTTGGGGATACATTTTCATTAAAGGTAAATACCCATGAGTTGCACCACAAGTGATAATTTCGAGGTTATTGCTATCCTGAAATTGTTTAAAAGCTCCCACGAGATCCCGGTTATATCCTTCCCAGATTTTGCGGACTTCATGGAAATGGGAAGTGTAGTGTTCTGAAAGATAACGTAAATGACCATTATGGGCATTATGTTCAATTTCTAATTCCGCAAGTTCTGTTAATTTTTGTAAATGTTCTTCATAACGCTCTTGTAGTAAAGGATCGCGTAACATTGACACCAAGGGTGGTGTCATACTCATGGTGATTTTAAAGTCTATTCCGTCTCGCTTCAGTCCCTCAAAGACTTGGAGTAGGGGAACATAGGTTTCGGTAATGGCTTCAAATAGCCATTCTTCTTCGAGGACGTAATCGCTTTCTGGATGGCGGACGAAGGGGAGATGGGCATGGAGGACAAGGGCGAGATAGCCAATAGCCATAGTGTTTCTAATGGTGTAAGGATCTAACGGGCGGCTGGACTGCTGTATTTAAGTTTAAGGTTTTCTGGACACAAGGTAACAGTTAATTACTCGTAATTTTTAACGTGATACCATAAAAAGTTGTGAGTAAGGCATAACGACTTTCCCATATTTTGCTTCTGAGTCTTAACTCCGAGAGTTTCTACTGCGCGATCACGCTTTTCAAATATCCTCTCGGTATAATCATGGTATTTCACGGAGTTGGCAACGGACTTTTACCAGTTTTACCGACTCTAAATAAGAGGGCTTAATTATAATATTTCTGTGAACCCATCTTTTTTTTCTCAGAAATTTAAGTAATATTTGCAAGCGTCATCATGGATAAATCTGATATTGATTATGGTCTTAAATCTTTAGAAAAACGACAATTAGAACTCTGGATTAATGGGGTATTTTCTCATGGAAAATTAGGAACTATTCCCCATTATATACCACGTTTAGCACAGGTAAATTTAGGTCTCTTTGCTATCAAAATCAACACGATTGAAGGACAGTCTTTAAATTCGGGTACTCTGACTCACTCTTTTCCTTTAATGAGTGTGGTTAAACCCTTTTTACTTCTTTATTTACTTTGTCATTTCGGCGAAAAATCGGTTTTTGCCCGTGTCGGTAAAGACTCCTCTTCTCTTCCTTTTAATTCCTTGGGACAATTGACAGACGATTCTAATTTTCCCCGCAATCCTATGATTAATAGTGGCGCGATCGCGTTATCGGAACTATTACCCGGCAAAGATAGTTTTTCCCGTTGTGAAAGTTTGCGACTATGGTTAAATCAACAAGCCAACTGTAACTTAATTTTAGATGAATTAATGTTAGATTCGGTTAATTCTACTCCCAAATATCGCAATCACGCGATCGCGTTTGAATTAGCCGCCGCGGGGATTATCAAAGATTGGCAAATAGCCTTAGATACTTATAATCATATCTGTTGTTTATCGGGAACAATTAACGATTTAGCTCAATTAGGTTTATTATTAGTGAAACCCCCTTCTGTGGAAACGCGAGCTCATTTTTGTACCGTAAAAGCCTTAATGACAACTTGTGGATTATATCAAGCCTCCAGTCGTTTTGCCGTGACAATTGGCCTACCGATGAAGTCAGGAGTAAGTGGCGCGATTTTGGCTATTGTACCTCGTCAAGGTGTTATTGCTTGTTATAGTCCTCCCCTGGATGAAGACGGTAATTCCGTCGTCGGTTTATTACTCTTAGAAAAAATTGCCCAAGAGTTACATCTGAGCATTTTTGATTGAATTTTAGACTTTTTTTAACCGCAGATAAATGCAGATAAACGCAGATGAAAAATGATGTTTTTTGGGCTTTCTCTTTTTTCTGATTGGGCTTGATTATTACATGATATTAAGTTTTTTTTACATAAGTTTACACAGGATTGTTAAGTTTCTCAACAGATTCGCGATCGTGGATAGAAAAAGACACCTTTTGAGAGATAATCAAAGTCAAAGGATTAGAGATTTGAGAGAGTTATCCCTCAGAGTGGAGAGAAAAATTCAGAAAAAATCTGATGTTTTCAAGACAAAATGACGCGATTCTCAAAAATATAATGTCAAATCGAAAATCCCTAACGTTAACTCATTAAAAAAAAGGAAGTCACTCTTATGAAAAAAGTATTGAGAGGATTACAGGAATTTAAAGCTAATTATTACCAAAACCATATAGAATTATTTGAAAAATTGGTACATGGCCAAAAACCCAGGGTTTTATTTATTACTTGTGCTGACTCCCGTATTAATCCCAATCTTCTCACACAAACGGAAATAGGCGAATTATTTATTATTCGTAACGCGGGTAATATTATCCCCCCTTTTGGTGCGGCTAATAGTGGTGAAGGCGCAACCATTGAATACGCGATTCACTCCTTAGAAATTCAACATATTATTGTCTGTGGACATTCCCATTGTGGCGCGATGAAAGGACTTTTACAATTAAATGATTTAAGAGAAGAATTGCCTCTGATGTATGGTTGGTTGAAACACGCGGAAGCGACACGACGTTTGGTGAAAGAAAATTATAGTCATTACCAGGGCAAAGAGTTATTAGAAATTACCACAGCCGAAAATGTCTTAACCCAAATTCAAAACCTCAAAACTTATCCCGTTATTCAATCTAAATTATGTCAAGGAAAATTGCATATTTACGGATGGATCTATTATCTGGAAACAGGGGAAGTTTTCGCTTACGATCCTGATACTCGCTCTTATATTCCTCCCCAAACTCAGGTTTCCTACGATGAAGCCGAAGAAGACTATATTTCCCATGAAACTATTCCTAGTTCTCCTCCTCCCCTCGCCTGTGAATTACCTCTCTATCGCCCTATTCATTATTAATCGGGAATCGGTAATGGGTAATAGTAGGTTGGGTTGCATCATCGTTTATTCCTATTGACTAAGTTTGAAACTATCCAACCTAACCTACTAATTTTTCGGGAGTAACCATTCCCTAATCACCCTAATTTGTGATTCGTCCATTAATGCGGGTGCATGACCACAATTTGCTAAATGAATTACATTTGTTTGGGGATGAATTTGCTCCATTTCTCTAATGGTTTCCGGTAATAATATATTAGACTTCTCCCCATGTAATATTAATACAGGACAATGTATTAATCGCCAATATTCCCATAAATTAATATCTTGAATATCCCCGATCGCGTTCCCCGGAAATTTCCAACCAATTTGGGGATCATGATGTAATCTATATCCCCCTTTATCTGTCAGTTTAATCGTATTTTTCGTAAAAATTTGCCATTGTTGATCCGTTAAGTCTCCAAAGGAGGCATAATAATAACGGATATAATTTTCCGCGTCCCTAAAATCCTGAAAAAATGGCACAGGAAGTCGTAGATATTTCGCAATGTTTCTTAAGCCATTTTTGGGGATAAAGGCTCCGATATCATTTAAAATTAATCTCTTAATTAACATGGGAAATTGAGACGCGATCGCGTTCCCGATGATTCCCCCTAAAGAAGTCCCTAACCAGTCAACTTGAGATAAGTTTAATTGTCTTAATAAAGAAAGCAAGTTAGACACATAAAAAGGGAACACATAATAGGCAGGATTAGTTAACCAGTCACTTTTTCCATGCCCAAATATATCAGGACAAATCACATAATACTCCTTTTGTAACGCCTGGGCTAATAAATCAAAATCTTGACTATTACGAGTTAAGCCATGTAAACAAATTAACACCTTAGAGTTCCCGCAATCGCCCCATTCTCGATAAGCCAGTCGGTGATTTCCATGAGGACTTTCACATAAAATAAAATTATCTCTCATAATCCATCTGTGTCATCAGTCTGGTAAACATCATTTTTCCATAGTGCTCAAATTCTGGGTTTTTCAGCTCCCTAAATCCGCTTAAAAAAGGGGGACTTGGAATCCGTGTCCCCCTTTTTCAATAGTAGGGGGATCGAATCTAACCCTGTTGTAATTAGCCACAGGGGTAAGTATATAATATTGCTCAGATCCATTTTTGACAATTTAGTGAGTCCTTCACGGATCGATTATAACACGATGGAATGTATTAAATAAACCTTTCCCGTTTAAGCTCATGATTTAATCACTAACAAAAAAACACTATGTCGAACTTAATTCAATCGAAAAAGAGCAACCTAAAATCCCACAGTTTAATAGATTCAATGATTCAATTTTCCCGACGCTTTCGCCTACGAACAACTCTTGTCCTTCCCTTTGTTTTACAAATTGTTACCGCGGTGGGACTTGTGGGTTATCTCTCCTTTCGCAATGGACAAAAAGCGATTAACGATCTCTCAAGTCAGTTGCGTAATGAAGTGACACAGCGAGTCCGCGATCGTATTAAAAATTATATGGAAGTCCCTCAAAAGTTAAATCAATTAAATGCCCAGATGCTAGAATTAGGGATGTTAGACTTTGAAAACATTTCCGAAGCCCAACGGTATTTTTGGCGACAAGTTCAGACTTATGAAACCATTAGTCATATTGGTTTTGCTAATAGAGAAGGTCAATATGCTCGTGTCGGTTGGCTTAATCGCATCTCCACTGCCCATCCCTCTCAGAAGACCGAAAAACCTCAGATCGCTCAACAACTGTTCCCTGGTGGCGGTAATCTTAATTATTATAACATCGACGAAGATGGAAATCCCACAACCCTTGTTAAAACCGTAACCAATTGGGATATTCGTAATCGTCCCTCTTACCAAACCGCCTTGAAAAAGGGAAAACCAAGTTGGACAAAAATTTACACAAACGTGGGCTATGATGCACTCCAAATTTATGCAGTTAAGCCATTATATGATCGCGATAATCAACTTTTCGCAGTCTTATCTTGCTCCCTGGGACCTGATCAAATTAGTGACTTTCTTCAAACCTTAAAAATCGGTCGCACCGGAGAAGTCTTCATCATTGAACCTAGTGGAGAATTAGTCGCGACTTCTCTCAAAAATCAACCCGTATTACGGGGAAATTCTAAAGATACTGATCGACGAGTTCAAGCTATTGATAGTATTGATCCACTTCTCCATTCTAGCACGAAATTTTTAACCGCACGCTTCGCTAAACTCACCAATATTGATACAGACGAACAACTCGAATTTATCTTGAACGGACAACGACACTTTTTACAAGTCTCTCCCTTTAAAGATAAATATGGACTTAGTTGGTTAATTGTTGTCGTTGTCCCTGAATCCGACTTTATGGAACAAATTAACGCGAATACTCGCACTACGATTATACTTTGTATTGGTGCTTTTGGAGTCGCGATCGCGTTTGGTATTGTTACAGCTAGTATCATCACTAATCCTATTATCAGAATTACCGAAACCTCAAAGCAAATAGCCAGTGGTAATCTTGATAAACGAGTGGATATGAGAGATATCATTGAAATTGATGAAATCAAAACATTAGAAACTTCCTTCAACAGCATGGCAGAGCAACTCAAGGACTCTATTGAAACCCTAGAATATAAAGTGAAAGAACGGACTTCGGAATTAGCTAAAGCTAATCAAGAAATTAGTGGACTTAATGAGCAATTAAAAGAAGAAAATCTACGGATGGGTGCTGAATTAAATGTCGCCCGCAAACTACAACACATGATTTTACCTAAGCCCGAAGAATTAGACAATATTGAAGAATTAGATATTGCCTGTTTTATGGAACCTGCTGATGAAGTGGGTGGCGACTATTATGATGTACTTGATACTAATGGTGTTATCACAATTGGCATAGGAGATGTCACAGGACATGGCTTAGAAAGTGGTATTTTAATGTTGATGACTCAAACCGCGATCCGCACTCTTAAAGAAGTACAAGAAAATGATCCTGTGAAGTTTTTGGATACACTTAATCGCACCATTTATAACAATATACAGCGGATGAACTCTCAACGAAATTTGACCTTAGCTATCCTTAACTATTCTCATGGTATCTTAAGTATTAGTGGACAACATGAAGAAATTATCATCGTTCGTAATGGGGGAGAAATTGAACGGGTTGACACGATTGATTTGGGTTTCCCAATTGGAATTGAATATGATATTTTTGATTTTATTAGTCATGTTCTGGTAGAATTACAACCTGGGGATGGTGTGGTACTTTATACTGATGGTATCACCGAAGCTGAAGATATGACAAATAAGCAATATGGCCTTGAACAATTATGTCATATTATCAGTGAAAATTGGGAGAAACCGGTTCAAGAGATTAAAGATATTATTATTACCGATGTACAACGGCATATTGATCAGCAAAAAGTCTTTGATGATATTACCCTATTAGTCTTAAAACGACCAAGGTATCTTTCTTAAAATTGTATCTTCATCAAATAGAAAAATCGTGCTTTTGTGTCTTTGTGGCTTTGTGGTTCATCTTCTTATACATATAATGTAGATTTTGTCAAGATAGTCCCAAAAAACTCCGAATTTCCTGAGAATGATTAAGAAAGATTTCGTTAATTTTTGTAAAAATGGCGCGAATGGGGTCGCGGGGAAGTGGGATTAAAAACGGTACAATAATGCTTTCAGGCGTTTTTTTGAGAATAGTCAGAATTAGACCATTTTAAAAAATGGTATCATAAGCTCAAACCCTAGTCAAGTCGTCTCATAATTAATAATTATTCTCAATAGGTTCAAAAATATGAAGTTTTGTTAATGTCTCTAATATAGAAATATTAAAAGAAAAGAGCGGTGAGAGATTAAGGAAAGTTATCAAGAAAGTCAAGAGTGGGAAGTAATTGAGAATGGAGCAAGAAAGGGGAGAGTATAGGGTATGATGGGGCTTGATAGGAAAACCCGCAAAAATGTCCCAATGGGGAGAAAAGAAGAGAGATGATAGAGGTAGAAAATTTAAGTAAATTCTATGGATCAATTCCCGCGTTACAGGATGTTTCCTTTAGGGTGGAAAAGGGGGAAATATTAGGTTTTTTAGGACCAAATGGCGCGGGAAAAACGACAACGATGCGAATTTTGTCAGGATATTTGCCAGCATCGAGTGGGATAGCACGAGTCGCGGGTTATGAGGTGCATGAAAATTCGATGGAAGTGCGTCAACGTATTGGTTATTTACCGGAGAATCCTCCTCTTTATCCTGAGATGACGGTAGGTGGGTTTCTGGATTTTGTCGCGAGAATCAAGAAAGTGCCTGGGCGCGATCGCGTTGAGCGTGTGCAATTCGCGATGGAGCAATGTGGGTTATTAGAGAAGCGAAAGGTTTTGATTCGGAAGTTATCAAAAGGGTATCGTCAACGGGTGGGAATTGCACAGGCGATCGTCCATGATCCTCCAGTTATTATATTGGATGAACCGACGGTGGGGTTAGATCCGAAGCAAATTATTGAGGTAAGGAATTTAATTAAGAGTTTAGCGGGACAACATACGATTATTTTATCGACTCACATTTTACAAGAGGTGAGTATGACTTGTAGTAAAGTCGCGATTATTAATCGTGGCAGAGTGGTGGTGTCGGGTACTCCTGATAATTTGATGGCTCAGTTAGGGAGTGGTGCGAGTTATGAGTTAGAAATTGATACCTCATTGCAGAATTTTGATTTTCTTTATCGTGTGCCTGGGGTAAGCGCGATCGATATCCTTAATATTAAGGATAATGATTTACCCGAAAATCGATCGCGCTTACGGATATTATGGGATTCGGAAACCGAGCCGGGAAGGGAGGTTATTAACGCGTTAGTTTCTGAGGGAGTGGGTGTCTATGAGATGCGTCGCACTCGCGCGAGTTTGGAAGAGGTTTTCTTACAGGTTATTAGTCAGGAAGAAGATATTTTAAAGGATTCCCTTTTGAGAGCTGATTCTGAAGTTGTCAGCGAAAATTCCCAAGGTGAAACGGAGGCTAATCTGACGGTTGACTCCCCCGCGTTAGTTGAAAATCCCTTAAATCAAACTGAGGCTAATTCACGACAAGGCGCGATCAACTTATCCCAAAATGGCTTAAGTGAAAAAGAGGTTAATCTCACAGTTGACTCATCCGCGAATGCCGAAAATGCCGATG
>JBBITB010000093.1:0-24947 GCA_037440985.1 Microcoleaceae cyanobacterium bin_387 | reverse complement strand
ATTCCCCATTCCCCATTCCCCATTCCCCATTCCCCATTCCCCATTCTCCATTCCCCATTACCCATTCCCCCATCTCCAGTCTTTCTTCTCCCTTGTTTAGTTAATCCTAGTGAATGAACCGACTGTGCAATTAGACATTAATCAACTTTGCGAACTGCTCACGACCTTTGACCAAACCAGCATTTCCGAGTTAACTTTAAAAAGCGCGGATTTTGAATTGATGGTACGCAAGGGCGTTTCTGTGACCGATCGCGCTATGACGGGTATTGATCCCACGACTTACCCAGGTCCCTTAACACCAATAGTTACGACTCCAGCGCCGGTTACTCATCCCACGACTATCACCCTCTCTGAAGCCGTCCCCAGTAAACCAGCACCCGCGACACCCTCTCCTCCACCGCCTCAAGCGGATACCAAAGGGGTAGCAATCGTATCGCCAATGGTGGGGACTTTCTATCGTTCTCCCGCGCCCGATGAACCTCCTTTTGTTAATGTGGGCGATCGCGTGAGTATTGGCCAAACGGTTTGTATTATCGAGGCCATGAAGTTAATGAACGAGATCGAGGCGGAAGTCTCAGGTAGGGTTGTGGAAATTTTGGTCCAAAACTCAGAACCCGTGGAATATGGTCAACCCTTAATGCGAATTAGTCCTGATTAGTATTAAGTTATTAATTAAGGATCTAAAATTCGGTGAGTTTGAATGAAGTCATCCCAGCCTGTGCCCATAGAGGTTGTGCAACAAGTGGCTGAATATTTCAGCGTTTTAAGTGAACCGATGCGTTTACGGATTTTGAACCTGTTACGCGGCGGCGAAAAGTGTGTACAAGAGTTAGTGGAGGCGACGGATACCAGTCAGGCGAATGTTTCTAAGCATTTGAAACTGATGTTGCAAGCTGGTATCCTTTCCCGTCGTACTGAGGGGACTTCTGCCTATTATCGCGTCAATGATGAGTTTATTTTTGAGTTATTCGAGTTAGTTTGCGATCGTCTCGCGACTCGTATTGAACAACAAGCTCGTCATTTTCGCACTTTGTCTTTCACCAATAAGGAATAAAGGGAAGGAAGAAGGTTAACAGTTGACAGTTGACAGTTGACAGTTGACAATCCCCAATCCCCAATCCCCCCTACTGAGGAAAATTCTTTTGGAAGTTAGCGCGGGTACTTGGTTGAGGAACTTCTAAGCCTTCACCGCCTAACATTTGTAAGGGTTTTCCTTCCACGGATATCCAGACTTTCCCATCGGGTTTTAAACTCGTCGCGGTATAAATAACTTGTCCTAAACGGCCGATCATGGAATTACTTCCCCCGCCCTGGGTAAATTCTTGAGAGAGATCAATATAGACACTATCTCCCTTTACCGTCATCGTGCGAATTTTTGTCCCTTTTGGTATTTCATTGGCAATATTACGATCGCGTGATCCTTTCAATAAATGATTAAAGGCCTCTTTTAAAGTGACTTCTGGAGGTAAAGCCGTCGCGATCGTCACCTTAGTCGGAAATACCTCTAATTTGTCACGATTCTCTTTTAACCAATAAACTTCTACACTCCCTTCACTCCCTGGAGAAACAGACTGAGAAACAGTAGATCCCGACTTCTCCGATAAAGGGGTTGGTAAGGGAGAAGTTATCCCCGCAGAAGATGGAGGAATCGAAGTTTGTGTTTGGGAAGAAGACTCAGGAAAGGGAGAAATTCTAGTCCCTGAGCTCGGAGGGGGTACAGGAATCATCACCCCAGGAGACTCCCCAGGAGTAGATATTACCCCAGAGGAAGGAGGTATAGGAGGGGGTGGAGGAGTGGTGACACTTCTCGAAGAGACAGGAGGACTGCCTTTGCCATTATTGACAGTCAACCAAGTGATACCCCCTCCCGCGACTAAGACTAACCCACAGATACCCGCGATAGTCAGAATCGGGATACGACGACTTTCTGGTTGTTCATTCATATTCATACTTTCCTCTTAAATTTAATTTTTTCTATTGGGGCTGTAAGACACTTCTTTTCATTACTACATCAGTTGTACGCGAGATTTAGGAAAATAGCAAATAAGTAGTTTTATCAGATTCATTCTATAGGGAGAATTCTGATCACAACCAGAGGTGATGACGCGTTCACGCCTCTATTAAATCCTACTCATAGGTAATAATATCTGTGTTGATTCTTTTCTTCCTTTCAATAAATAAGTCACCATTTTTCCTTTGCCTTTTACTTCAATCATACCACGTTTTTCTAAAAAAAACTTATCCTTTAATATCTCATAAGTAACTTCTGTTACTTGAATACATCCGGGTATTCCCTGAGACTCCATGCGACTCGCGGTATTAACGCTATCCCCCCATAAATCATAAATAAATTTTTTAATGCCGATCACTCCAGCAACTACTGGTCCACTATTAATGCCCACTCGAATACTAAAAGATTGATTATGAATGGCACTTAAGCGACTAATTTCTTCTTGCATATCTAAGGCCATTTCGGCAATGGCTTCCGCGTGATCATGACGGGGAGTAGGAAGTCCTCCAACTACCATATACGCGTCCCCAATGGTTTTGATTTTTTCTAATCCATGTTTTTCCGCGAGTTGATCAAATGCGGAAAAAATATCATTTAATACATACACGACTCTTGAGGGTGAAAGACGCGCACTTAAGGGTGTAAAACCGACTATATCGGCAAATAAAATAGTAACATTTGTAAAGGTATCAGCAATGGTACTTTCGTCCTCTTTTAATCGATCGGCAATGGCTTCTGGTAAAATATTCAAAAGTAATTTTTCCGATTTATCCTGTTGCTCTTGTAGTTTTGATAAGGTTTCTTGTAAAGCATTTGTTCTTTCTTCCACTCGCTTTTCTAATTCTTCATTAAGTTGTTGAAGAGCTATTTCTGCCCGTCGGCGATCGGTAATATCAGTACCAATACATAATAATCCAGTGAAATTTGCTTCGGTGTCAAATAAAGGTTTATTGGACCAAGCTACCCATACTCTTTCTCCACTCTTTTTGATATTTTCATTTTCATTATTGATATAGCGATCAGGATACTTTAAAATATATTTAATCATTTTGGCTAAATTCTGTCCCGCGTTATCTGTTTCCGGTACAATTGTTCCTATAGCAGATTTACCGACTATTTCTTCCTGGGAATACTCAAAAAACTTTTCCGCAAATTCATTGAAAAATGTAATATTTCCTTCCTGATCCAATCGCACAATAATACTATGAGCATTTTCCACTAATTCCCGATACTTAATTTCACTCTGACGTAAGGATTTTTCTGCCAAAGTTCTTTCGGTTACTGTCGCGGCTAAGAGAAGGGCTGTAATTGTCATTACTCCCATGAATGTCTGTAATAATAAAATGGCTTGATTGAGATTTTCTGCTTTGGTAATAAAGGGCCCTCCCCCTTGGGATGCTCCCCAAATTGCTATACTAGACACGATAAAAGATGTTAATACAGCTCCTTTATGTCCGAATTGAATGGCTGCCCATATAATAAAAGGAAATGGTAAATATTCCAGGGGATAACGAGCGATCGCTTTATTGGTTGTCCCGGCAAATACTTCCCAACTAACTAGGATTAAAGATGTTAATAATAAAACACTAATAGCTATTTTATTAATATCTTTTTTGAGGTTTATTTTATCTACTTTTGATTCTGGTTTTTTCACACTTAACATTAACACTAATGGAGTGAAAATAAGTATTCCCATTGAATCGCCCAGCCACCAATTCCAGCGAACGTCCCAATATTGACTCCAGGGAACAAGTTCCGCACTCGCGAGACGAAAGGCTCCTAATGTACAACTGATTTGAGTGGCAAAAAAAACACCTATTAAGACAAATTTAATCACATCAATCATGCGATTAAAATAGGTATTAAAGTGGAAACGTCTTAACCAAAGTACAGCACAAAAAGCTTGTAATCCTGAACCAACAGCCGCCCCTAATGCAAATGTTAATGAAGGTTTTAAACCGAGTATATCAAAGAAAAAAGCACCTAAAGATACTCCTGGCCAATATTCGGGACCAAATAATAATAAGAAACCTTGGGCTATTCCGGCTGGTGGCCATACTGATGAACCTAATAGTTTAACACCGGGAATGGAAACGGCTATTTTTCCACTCAAAAAATACGCGATCGCGATCAGTGCTACTTTACTTAAATATGCAAAATATCTCGTTTTAAAAAATGGCAAAAACCAATTTTGGGAATTCATGTTTTCTAATTCTATTGAATTATTCTCAGTTTTTTGAAATCGGATGAGATTAATCAATTATTCTGAAATTAATCTCCCTATTTAATAGGAGTAATATCCTCAGAAACTTTGAGAAATTCGTAAGTTTTCACGAGATATTGTTGCACAAGAGATATTTCCGAAGAATAACTGACACTAAATTTGTGTAATTTCCCCTATAAAAATTTAGTCTCAGTATCCTGGTTAATCAGAGAAGAGATATCGGCAGGGATACAGGCAGGATGCCTGTACTACTTTACATTAGGACATCGGGTGTTGTTAAGGTATAACGGTTTTTACTAGAGAGGCATAAATAAACATACAAGAGGGAAGCAGGGAAACCGCAAAACCGACTTTTTCTCCCCTGAATGATTCTATGTTTAATTATACCTCATTTAATTCAATATTATTGTAACGCGGTTTCAATCCATTGTTTTAAGGTTGATGTCACCTGATCAATGGCAATATCTTGGGATTTTTTCGTCGCCCTTTCCACGACTTCTACTTTACCATCTTTTAATGATCGCCCTGTGACAATGCGATAGGGAATGCCTATTAAATCAGCATCTTTGAATTTTACTCCTGCTCGTTCATCGCGATCGTCTAAAAGGGTTTCTATGCCGGATTTATTGAGCTCTTGATAGAGTTTTTCGGCGACTTCTATTTGTTGGCTATCGGAAATATTGGGCACGGATATAATGACATGATAGGGCGCGATCGCGACGGGCCAAATAATGCCATCTTTATCATAGGATTGTTCGACGGCTGATTGAGCTAATCGCGAGACTCCAACGCCATAACATCCCATGATAAATGGTACATCTTCTCCTTGTTCGTTGGTATAAGTTGCCCCCATTGCTTTCGAGTATTTTATCCCTAATTGGAAAATATGACCAACTTCAATTCCTCTGGCACTTTTTAAGAGTTGAGTCGAATCATGGAAAGCGCGATCGCCTTTTTTTGCCTTGCGAATATCGAGGACTTTTTCCGATAATTGAAACTCAGTGCCCCAATTAGCTCCTACGACGTGATAACCGGATTCATTGGCTCCTGTGACAAAATTTTTTAAGTCAACCGCGGTTTGATCAACTAACCGCAAGAATTTACCATTAACTTGCTTATTACCCGCGATATAATCATCCGAAAGATTAGGCGCGATATATCCCAACGGTAAAGGTTTATTGGCCCATTTTTGTTGCGCTTCAGCATCGGGAACCGTTAAAGATAAAACCGTTTTACCGCCAAATTGTTCAGCTAATTTGGTTAATTCATTTTGTAATTTCACCTCATTAACATCTTGATCGCCACGAAGACTGACTAAAACTAAGACAGTCATGCCATTATCATAAACAGCTTGATAGAGAACATTTTTGACAATTTGTGTGGGAGAACACTTCAAAAATTGACACAATTTATCAATGGTATCAGTCCCCGGTGTTTCCCGTTTTTCATAACTACTAAAGGGAGAGGTTTTGGCATCAGAAGGAAGAGAAACTGCTTTTTCAACATTCGCGGCATATTTGCCATCTTCTGTATAAAGAACTTCATCTTCACCCGCGTCGGCAAGTACCATAAATTCTTGGGAACCAGAGCCGCCAATGGCACCGGAGTCCGCTTCTACTGCGCGGAATTTTAAGCCAGATCGACGTAACATATTACTGTAAGCCTGGTGCATATCTTGATAAGTCTTTTTGAGACTTTCTTCATCCGTATGAAAAGAATAACCATCTTTCATAATAAATTCTCGACCGCGCATTAAACCAAAACGGGGACGAATTTCATCTCGAAATTTTGTCTGAATTTGATATAAATGAACCGGTAATTGGCGATAGGATTGAATCATCTCTTTTGCTACTGTTGTAATCACTTCTTCGTGAGTTGGCCCTAATCCTAATTCACGATTTTGGCGATCAGTAAGAGCAAACATAATTCCTTCAGCTTGGGTATAAGTATCCCAACGCCCAGACTCTTTCCATAATTCAGAGGGTTGTAGTTGAGGTAGGAGACATTCTTGAGCTCCCGTCGCGTCCATTTCTTCACGAACAATTTGAGAAACTTTTTTTAAGACACGCCACATAAAGGGAAGATAGGCGTAAATTCCACTGCCAATGCGACGGATATAACCCGCACGGAGTAAGAGTTTATGACTGGGAATTTCTGCTTCTGCGGGATCTTCTCGCAGGGTGACAAAAAGCATTTGAGAGAGTCGCATGGTTTTTTCCTTAAAGACAGATTGATTATCTCATATTAGAATCATTTTGACAAATGAAGAGAAAATATGATAAACTAGGATTGTTACTTGAGGGGATAACTATGGAAACCACTCAAAGGGTTTTACAGCATCCTTTAACTGCTGTTGCTAGTCAGATAGAAATTTTATTAGATAAGCTCAATTTGGAGTTGGATGTAGCCCCCCATGATCGCCTTTGTCATCGCGATATTTTAGAGCGAATCTTAAAGGAAATTCACGCAGGTTTAGTTATTTCTGAACAGGAGTATCAAGTCCCAGAAATTGATCACGTTGATGATATTATTCCTGATGATGCACAATGGGAAAATTCTATAGATTGGGAAACAGTAGAAATGGCACAATCTATGGAGCAAGACAGTATCAGAGAAAGGATTAAAAAACGTGGCTATAAACTCAATAAATCGACGCATTTAAACCACATAAAGTAGGACAAGCATCCTGCCTCACACGGTCATCCTGTGCTACTTAATTTAAAATGCGTAACAGCTTAGATAAGTTAAAATATAGCAATTCCATTTGAGATGTAAATGCTGGGATCTGAGCCCGTCACAGGCAAGATGCCTGTGCCACAAGTTTTACTTCTGAAAGGTCAACACTATATATAAATAATATTAACTCAAATTTAGGATGATTTTGATTATGTCAACAGTGAATATATTACCTCTGATTAAAGATGTAGAGCGCTTGGAAAATTGTTTGCAGGAAATTCCCGCGGTGCCGGGGGTTTATTTGATGCGTGACGATCCCGATCGGATTCTTTATATTGGTAAGTCTAAGAAATTAAGAAGTCGAGTGCGTTCTTATTTTCGAGATCCGCAAAATTTGAGTCCAAGAATTGCGATAATGGTGCAACAAATACGGGATATCGAATTTATTGTTACGGATACAGAAGCGGAAGCATTAGCATTAGAAGCGAATCTAGTTAAACAACATCAACCTGATTTTAATGTCTTACTAAAAGATGATAAAAAATATCCTTATATTTGTATTACTTGGTCGGAAAAATATCCCCGTATTTTTATTACTCGTAAACGTCAATTAAGGAATGCTAAAGACAGATATTATGGTCCCTATGTTGATACGGGTTCCCTCAGAAATATTTTACATTTAGTTAAACGCATTTTTCCGCTGCGTCAACGTCCTCAACCTCTTTTTAAAGATCGTCCTTGTTTAAATTATGATATTAATCGTTGTCCGGGTGTTTGTCAACAGTTAATCTCTCCCGAAGACTATGGTAAAATTGTGCAGAAAGTCGCGATGATTTTTCAGGGGCGCACGGGGGAGTTAGTGGAACAATTAAATGTACAAATGAATGCCGCGGTAACTGAGTTAAACTTTGAACTCGCGGCGAAAATTCGTGATCAAATTAAGGATTTAATTTCTTTAAATTCTGATCAAAAGGTTTCTTTGTCTGATGATACTGTCTCCAGAGACGCGATCGCGCTTTCTGCCGATAGTAAACACGCGTGTATTCAATTATTCCAAATTCGGGCAGGCAAATTGGTGGGAAGATTGGGTTTTGTCGCGGATGTCTCCCCCCTAACTCCACCCCCCCTAACCCCCCCTGAAGGGGGGGGACAAGAGCAAATATCACCCCCTGAAGGGGGGGGACAAGAGCAAATATTACCTCCGATAAAAGGGTGGGGAATAGAAGCAGGAGTTATTTTACAAAGAGTATTAGAAGAACATTATCACAATGTCGAATCAGTGGAAATTCCCTCAGAAATTTTAGTACAATATGAATTACCCGATAGTGATATCTTAGCAGATTGGTTAAGGCAAAGAAAGGGTAAAAAAGTCACGATTTTAGTGCCTCAACGTCAAAGTAAAGCTGAATTAATTGAAATGGTTGAACGTAATGCTTATTATGAATTAACCAGACGACAAAAAATGAGTGATCGCGATATGGAAGCCTTAGGAGATTTAACAGAAATTCTCGACTTACCTGATATTCCCCATCGTTTAGAAGGATATGACATTTCCCATATTCAAGGTTCGGATGCTGTCGCGTCTCGTGTGGTATTTATTGATGGTTTACCCGCGCAACAATATTATCGTCATTATAAGATCAAAAATCCTGAAGTGAAATCGGGACATTCCGATGATTTTGCGAGTTTAGCAGAAGTCATTAAACGACGTTTTCGAGACTATAAACCTGATGAGCTTACCCTAAAAGAGCAACCCGATTTAATTATGATTGATGGGGGAAAAGGTCAACTTTCGGCGGTTGTGGAAGTCTTAAAAGAAATGAATTTATTAGAAAAATTGCGAGTTATTAGTTTAGCAAAACAACGGGAAGAGATTTTTTTACCCGGTGCATCTTTGCCTTTGCCGACTAATCCTGAACAACCCGGAGTGCAATTATTAAGACGTTTAAGAGATGAAGCACACCGTTTTGCTGTTAGTTTTCATCGTCAACAAAGAAGTGCCAGAATGACGCGATCGTATTTAGATGAAATACCGGGTTTAGGGCATCATAGACAAAAACAATTATTAGCACATTTTCACTCGGTGGATTATATCAGAATGGCAACGGTAAAACAACTAGCTGAAGTCCCAGGAATAGGGGGAAGTTTAGCCCAAAAAATTTATGATTATTTTCACCCTTAACGAACATTTTTTGATCAAGTATAATGTCACTTATGGACAACACCTTACCCAATTTATGTAGGTTCGGTTGAGGCACGAAACCCAACTACGGATGCCATGTTGTCTTCTTTTCTCAAATTAGTATTACCATGAAATTATCGACAAACTTTCTGGAAAAATCGACTCATCCTTAACTAACATTTGTTTGCTCAAGTATAATGTCACTTATCCACAATGTCTTCGCCCCATCCCCCAATTGATTCATAAATAGTTGGGTTTCGTACCTCAACCCAACCTACCGATGCCATGTTGTCTTCTTTTCTCAAATTGCTATCACCATGAAATTATCGACAAACTTTCTGGAAAAAGCGACTCATCTGTTATTTATCGCGATCGTCATTCTCGCGATCGTGATTTTAGGAGTTTATCTGACAAGTATTTACCTCACAGGCTCACCGTATCCACTCTTTGATTTCGATGGGAAGTTTAGTATTAACTCCCTAGTAGAAGGTGGAGAATTATTAACCATTTCCCTCATAGCATTTCTCCTATTCATTTTCTATAAACATTCCTATTATCCGCCCTCTCGTGTATTTCTTTTAACAACAGGATGTGTTTTATTTTATATGGGCGCGGATGAACTTTTTAAAATTTATCAAATTTTTAACTCCCCTGGGGGCTCTCTTAATCCTTGGAAAATTATCTATTTTAGTATTTTATTAATCACTCCTATTATATTTTTCCGAGATTTTAAGGCTCTTTGGCGATATTATCCCCGTGAAACTTTTTTGGCTTTTTTAGGATGGAGTATTTTTCTCTTAGGTGGATATGGTGCGGAGGGTTTTAAATCTATTTTAGACTCTTGGATTGATCGCAGGTTTCAACAGGGGGAATTTATCGGAATGTTTATCGAAAAGAGTCGTGAGGGTATTGAGGAATTTTTGGAAATGATCGGTGAGAGTACCCTTTTTTATGGGGTTTTACTCTTCTTTGTCAAAAAACTTCCTGTAATTATGCCAAAATTTGTTATAAAATAAACTAATAAACCGGGTTTATCCCGAATTTTTCTGTCTGTATCAGGAGGTAAATTAATTTATGAATGAACCGATTAATTTATTTGAATATGAATCTTTAGCACCTCAGTTTATTATGAAAATGGCGTTAGATTATTTTGCCAGTGGTGCTTGTGATGAGGTGACTTTACGGGATAATCGTGGGGCTTTTGAGCGTTATAAACTGCGTCCAAAAATGTTAAGGGATGTGAGTCAACGGGATTTAAGTACAACTATTTTAGGTGAAAAAATAGATATTCCGATTTTAATTGCGCCGATGGCTTTTCAATGTCTCGCGACTCCTGATGGAGAATTAGCTACCGCGAGAGTCGCGTCTCAATTAGGTACTATTATGGTATTAAGCACTTTATCGACTACCAGTTTGGAAGAAGTCGCACAACAACGTTTGAATACTCCTCAATGGTTTCAGTTATATATTCATCACGATCGCGCTCTTACCCGCACTTTAGTAGAAAGAGCAGAATTAGCGGGTTTTAGTGCATTATGTTTAACCGTTGATGCTCCGATGTTAGGAAGAAGGGAACGCGATCGGCGGAATCAATTTGTGTTACCTTATGGGTTAGAATTAGCGAATTTAGTGACAATTTCTGATTTGAAAATACCTCAGATTGATGGTGAATCGGGGTTATTTCAATATGTTTCTCAACAATTTGATGCTAGTCTCACTTGGAAAGATATCGAATGGTTACGCTCTCTTACTTCTCTCCCTATTATTGTTAAGGGAATTTTACGCGGGGATGATGCAAGACACGCGATCGATTATGGTGCATCCGCGATTATTGTTTCTAATCATGGCGGGCGACAATTAGATGGTGCGATCGCGACTATTGACGCGTTAAGTGAAGTAATAGAAGCCGTAGAAAACCGAGTAGAAGTGTTAATGGATGGGGGAATAAGACGGGGTACTGATATCTTAAAAGCCTTAGCATTAGGGGCAAAAGCCGTCTTACTTGGCCGTCCAATTTTATGGGGATTAGCGGTAAATGGAGAAGCAGGAGCTCGTCATGTTTTAGAGTTATTAAAAGATGAATTAGATATCGCGATCGCGTTAAGTGGTTGTGCAACATTAGCCGATATTGAGAGGAGTTTGGTTAAGCAGATTTAGCCCGACTCAAGAGGATGCGCGATCGGGTTTTCTCTGGGAGGGGCGTTGGCGTTGGCGCAGCCTGTCGCGCAGCGACTCAGCCTGCGCGCCGCGCATAGCATTCCGGCGACAAATTTATCAGATAAACCAAGATTTAGATATGCTTCGCCCTGATTGATAGCAAGCCATTTAGCTTAATCTTAATCATCCCATAAATCTCTCATATCTTTTATTTTCTGTTATACTGTAATATCACTGAGGAAAAAAGCGAGCGCATCCGATGAATATTCTCAAAGATAAAAGAGTCAACTGTTATTCAGTTATGACTGAATTAACTGTAGGCGAATACCTGGATATAATCAACAGTGCCTATAGAAGTCGTGGTGGCATTGAGGGACAAAGAGAGGCTTTAAAAACCAGCATCGCGATCCGCATCAGAAAACGAATGATTCAAGATTTAAACGCGGGTACTGTCTTGCCTCCTCTTGTCTTAGGTGTGGTTATGGCATTAGAAAATTTGGATGAAAATTCCTGGCCAGAAATACGCAAAAAAATAACCCCTGAAAGTATTTCTATCATTGATGGAATGCAAAGAACAACGGCATTATTAGAAGTTATAAATCATAATCAACACTTAGTAAATAGCTCTATTCGCGTTGAATACTGGATCGCGAGTAATACTAATGGTTTAATCTATCGGATGCTCGTCCTTAATACTGGGCAAGTTCCTTGGAATTTGAGAAGACAAATTGAGACCGTTTTTCGTTCTATTATTCAAGAAATCAAAGAACAAGTAACCGCGATCGAAGTCTTAGAGATTGGTGAATCAAAACGTCGTGTCAAAGCCGGACAATTTCAAGCTGATCAGCTTATAGAGTTATATTTAGTCTTCGGCACACGCAAAGAAAAAATTGACACAAAAGAGCGTCTCGCGGATGAGTTTACCAAGCAAGATTTTATTGAATCTGTAGCTGATAAATACTTTACCAATATTTTTTATGATGTTCTTTCCTATCTAGGTGAACTAGATAAATTATTCGATAAATATCAGCAAAATAATCCTGAAAAAAAACGATTTAATACGGGAAAAGACTTATTTGATAGTCAACCCGCGAGAATTGGCTTTGTGACAGCTATAGCATTGAAGGTACTAGGCAGACCCGGAGTTCATTATACACTAAAAGAAGAAAGATCAAACTGGGATAATATTAATAAGAATTTTGATAAGTTCAGAAAAAGACTTCAGGCCATGAAGAAAGAAGAAATAGAGGATTTTTTAGATTTTAAGACTTTAAATGAGTTAATTGTCCAGAAATCAGGGAAAGTGGGAGATTTTGAAAGAGAATTTTTTTTAAAGGCTTTTCATGTATTAGTTGAGGAAAATTTTGAACTACCAACGATGACTCCTTGTTGGAGAGCTTATTAATAGCCTATGTCAAGAAATATGATAAAAGCTAATCAATCTATCTTTTCTGCTTTGATTACTTTTGTTGAAAAAAGTAATCTTAGTGAGGCTATTCTTCCAGGCAAACGATTCATTAAAACCAATAAGGAAGAGAAAAGATGGTTAAAAGAGTTAAAATGTTTAAAACAACAACCAATTTTACCTAATCTGATCACCGCGTCTATTGAATTTGACTCCCAAGAATATTTTGTTGTTATCGGATGGGAAGAGAATGATGTAGTAACTTTTGCCGAACAGGAAGTTATTACTCCTATTGAGCTTAATGCAGGAATTGTGACAGCATTATTGTTTGAATTAAAGGTGGCAATTCGTCCGAAAGTAAATCCATATTACATACTCGATGAAGTCTTATATTCCATTGATTCTGACTATTCTGGACATGAATTTGAAGTTGTTTCTGATTTTTTTGAGCCACTACTTGTATATCAAATTGTAGATAATTCTCCCTTAAAGGGTGAAAAAATAGAGAGACTGTCTGGTTTTTATCTCAGTAAAAACTGTGAAAAGTTATTTTTAAAGTTTTCCCAAGATACTCTTCTGGTGTACGAAAAGTTATTTTTAGAAGCCTCAGAAAGTGTGCCTTATGAAAATTTAGTCTTAAGTTTAACTTCTGTTTACTGGAAATATTCTTTTTTAGACGTTTACCGATGTATAGAGAGAATCTTCTCCATATCTCGATTAGATGAACTCCGCCAAAAGTTAAATATTGTAATTCCCCTACTGCAATTGTCGGCGGAGATTGAAAATTCTCTGGGATGGAAACCAAAGGAAGATGAAACACTCAACAAACTTATTGAAGGTTCTCCTGAAGATGCTAGACAACTTTTTCGTGAAGTTAAGAAAGCTATTTATTCTCAAGAAGAAGGAAGTCTGGGAGAATTTTTTTATAAGATTCGTAACTCCATTGTCCATTATCGACCTGCGAATCAAGAATTTAAACTAGATGATGAAAACTGGGATAAGTTAATTAGAGGGGCCTTGTTAGTCATTCTGTATTGGTATCAAGAGTATGATTCTAAGCTTTTTTAATAGTCTTAACCTCATACCACTTTGGAAAAGTAATGCCACCTTGAAAATCGCGTTTCCATTATATCATCACGGTATTATTACAGTTTGTAGGGGTGGGTTAACCTTTATTCTCGTTATGTTTTGAAGATACAGGTGAACCCGCCCTTACGGGTGAAACTGCCCTTTTCATATTTCTTTTCGATTATTATGAAAAGAAGCCCGATCGCGCTTTATTTTCTTTCTCTTTACTTCCGGTTAAACTTTGCTTTTAAATCGGCTAAAGTAGCCCCTCTTTCATATTGTTGATTACGCGGTTTTGGGTTATTAGTTGGTGCATCGGAGGAGCGCATACTTAAACTAATACGTTTTAATTTTTCATTGACTTCTAAAACCCGCACTTTTACGACTTGTCCGACTTTTACTACCTGTTTGGGATCGTCAATAAATCTGTCGGCGAGTTGGGAAATATGCACTAAACCATCTTGATGTACTCCAATATCAACAAAGGCTCCAAAATTCGCGACATTGGTGATTATTCCTTCTAATTCCATCCCTTCTTTTAAATCGGAAATCTCGTTAATTCCTTCTTTAAATGTCGCGTATTTAAACTCATCCCGTGGATCGCGTCCCGGTTTTTCTAATTCTTTGATAATATCGCGTAATGTGGGTTCCCCTATCTTTTCTGTGACATATTTTTTTAAGTCAATATTCTTGACTTTTTGCGATAATTGTGTTATGTCTTTTAAAGATACATTTAAGTCCTTCGCGATCGCTTCTACAACTCCATAACTTTCGGGGTGAACCGCGGTATTATCTAAGAGGTTTTCACCCCCACGAATCCGCAAAAAACCCGCGGCTTGTTCAAAGGCTTTTGGCCCTAATTTGGGTACTTTTAACAGTTGACGACGATTTTTAAATGCGCCATTTTCGTTACGATAAGTAACAAGATTTTTGGCGACTGTTGCGCTCATTCCTGATACAAAGGTTAATAATTCTTGGGACGCGGTATTTAAGTCAACTCCGACATAGTTAACGCAACTTTCGACGGTTTCATCAAGTTTCCGTTTCAGTAATTTTTGATCGACATCGTGTTGATATTGTCCGACACCAATTGATTTGGGGTCTATTTTTACTAATTCCGCGAGAGGATCTTGTAAACGTCGTCCGATACTAATTGCTCCTCTCACGGTAACATCTAATGAGGGAAATTCTCGTATCGCGACTTCACTGGCAGAATAAATAGACGCGCCTGATTCATTCACCATCACCTTAATCGGTTTTTTCTCTAAAGGCGCGATCGTGCTACCGACAAACTCATCTGTTTCACGCGAGCCAGTACCATTCCCAATCGCGATTAACTCAATTTTATACTTAGTAATAAGATGTTGTAAAGTTTTGACAGCCTGTTGACGTTGACTATCGGATTGATGAATAAAAATGGTATGATTTTCTAAGAATTTACCCGTTTGATCAAGAATAGATATTTTACACCCCGTGCGAATACCCGGATCAATGGCTAAAGTGGGTTTCATTCCCGCGGGTGAAGATAATAATAACTCCCGTAAATTACTTTCAAAAGTTTTAATGGATTCCAGATCCGCGTAAGCTTTACGATCAGCGCGTACTTCCGTAATTAGAGATGTTTTCATTAAACGGTTAAACGCGTCTTTCAACATGACACGATAAAATTCTTTGACTTCGGGAATTTTG
The DNA here is from genome assembly GCA_037440985.1 of Microcoleaceae cyanobacterium bin_387. Classification (GTDB taxonomy): domain Bacteria; phylum Cyanobacteriota; class Cyanobacteriia; order Cyanobacteriales; family Microcoleaceae; genus JBEDKD01. The sequence continues at coordinate 9,535 of JBBITB010000093.1, read as the reverse complement.
GTTTTGACTTCGTGGGATTCGAGATAATTCAAAACAAACGCTTCATCAAAGGATAAATCAACATTGACAATCCCTTCATTTTCTCCCCGGAATAGGGCTAACATATTATGGGGTTGAATGCTTTTCACGGAGACTTGATAATTACGGTACATTTCAAATTTAGTCGAACCTTCGGGAAAATCCTCTTTGATCCGTGATACAAATACACCGGAGTTCATTAAATAATCTCGTAAATAGGCACGAATTTCTGCTTTTTCTGAGACTTCTTCTGCTAAGATATCCGACGCACCTTTGAGGGCATCTTCTACGGTTTTTACGCCTTTTTCTTCGGAGATATATTTCGCGGCTTCTTCGGAAAAAGACGCGGGTTTTGCTGTAGGCAGATTGAGGGATTTAATAAATGTAGCTAAACCTTCTAAGCCTTTTTCTCGCGCGATAATAGCGCGTGTCCGACGTTTGGGTTTATAGGGAAGATATAAGTCTTCTAGTTCATTTTTTTGCAGACAATTTTCAATTTTATCTTTCAATTCATCAGTCAGTTTACCTTGATTAGCAATAGAATCTAAAATAGTTTTTTGACGCTCTTGTAATTCCGTCAGATAGGTAAATCGTTCGGAGATATCGCGTAATTGAATTTCATCTAATAATTCTGTTTTTTCTTTACGATAACGGGCGATAAAGGGAACTGTCGCACCTTCTTTAAAGAGTTCGAGGGCACTGTTGACTTGAGAAAGTTTGAGGGAAAGTTCCTCGGCAATTATTTGGGGGATATTGTGCATAATTTTGGTAATAAGTAATTCGATCACTCAAGTCGTGATCCTGAGTTTTTAATCTTGATATTGACATTATAACATTAATTTTGTCAAGGGGAAATGCCTCAGACCCGATCGCGCTTCTGTCACTCTCCCCAAGGAAATGTTATAATCAATTAAACACGATAGCTGCGCTTGAGCCGAAGGCTATCGCGCTTCACAGAGCAAAAAGGAATAAATATGACAATTACTCCTACCCAAAGACTCCTCTGTGTCACTTGGGAAAAACTCCCCGATAATTTTCTCCTACCTGATGATCCTGTGGATAATCTTCACCAACCACTCCTCGCAACTGCCCTGAGTGAAAGTTTGGGGCTGGCGAATTTTATTACCCCTGTTATGTTAATCGGCACTAATTTGGGTTTATGCGCGAATGTCGATGGCAAAACTGTTGTTAAAGCCCCTGATTGGTTTTATATTCCCCAGGTTTTTCCGATATCTACTAATCAAACTCGACGTAGTTATACCCCTCGTTTAGAGGGCGATATACCCGCGATCGTGATGGAATTTATCTCGGAAACCGATGGCGGTGAATATTCTTTAACACCCTACTATCCTTTCGGCAAGTGGTATTTCTATGAACAGATTTTGCAAGTCCCTATTTATGTCATCTTTTATCCTTTAACCGGGGTTTTAGAAGTTCGAGAATTGCAAGATAAACGCTATCAATTACGAAAAACTGATGCCCAAGGACGCTATTTTATTAGTAGCATGAACCTGGCATTAGGAGTATGGCAAGGAAGTCGGATGAATCTAACTGGCTATTGGCTACGTTGGTGGAATCAATACGATCAAATATTACCTTGGCCTGAAGAGTTAGTTGCAATTGAACGACAACGCACTGAACAAGAACGACAACGGGCTGAACAAGAACGACAATGGGCTGAACAAGAACGACAACGGGCTGAACAAGAACGATTAAGGGCTGAACAAGAACGATTAAGAGCCGATCGACTTGCTGCCCGATTGCGAGAATTAGGTATTACTGATCAGGAATAAGCTCTTTCAGTAATTACCCAATTGTCACCGCAAAAACCGGGTTTCTCAAGGGAAAAGAAACCCGGTTTTTTTCATTAAAAAAGATGTAAATGGGCTTTTCCGACGGAGCCAAAGAGATTTAATTTGTCGGAAATAACCGATTTCATTGCCTGAATCGCGTGTTGCATAACATCCAATAAATCAGGATCAGATAAAGAAGCCGTCTTTTTCAAGACATCCATATAAGCATCTCGGACTTCCGTATTAACATTAAATTTACAAACCCCTAATTGAATTGATTGATGAATCATCCTTTCTGGTAAACCACTCGCGCCATGTAATACTAAAGGAATATCAATCAAAGAGCGAATTTTCGCTAACCGATTAAAATCTAAAGAAGGCTCGCGTAAATATTTCCCATGTACATTACCAATCGTCACCGCTAAAGCATCAACTTTAGTTTCTTTCACAAATTCCACCGCTTGATAGGGATCAGTCATTTTGGCTTCTTTTTCGGTAATTGTTAAGCCATCTTCAGTGCCGCTAATTCTACCAATTTCAGCTTCTACAACTGCACCATATTTATGAGATAATTGAGTCATCTCACGGGTAAAAGCCAAATTTTCCTCATAAGGTAAAGGGGAACCATCGGCCATAATAGACTGCATTCCCACACTTAAAACTGATTTAATATCCTTTTTCGATGTGCTATGATCTAAATGGACTGAAATCGGGACAAAAGAACTTCTTGCCGCTTCCATACACATCGCGACAAGGGCGGATTTTCCATATTTTAAAGCACTGGGATGAAGTTGTAACATGGCAGGACTTTGACAAGTTTCCGCCGCGTCTATCACCGCTTTTACGCCTTCTAAATTATAGACATTAAAAGCCCCGATCGCGTAAGAATTGCGTCGGGCGGTATGGAGTAATTCATAGGTTGATGTTAGCATAATAACCTTAAGTTAAGAGTTAGGTAGAAAATAGCTTTGTAGGGGAGAAGCATTCGGTGAATAAACTTTTGATAAAAGCCAGAATTGTCAGTCCGAATGCTTCGCCCATTACGATAACGGGGATTGATATATAGCATTTTTAAATGAGATGTAAATGCAGGGCTCACAGCCCGTCACAGGCAAGATGCCTGTGCCACAAGTTTTACTTCTGAAAGGGAAACACTATATAGATTTTTGACTAAGAAAAATCTTAACTTTGTCAAAATCCCAAATCCCAAATCGTTATCGTCCCAAATTTGAGGGTTTCATCATTTTTGCAGATTTTGGGTAACTTGGGCTTTAAAGTAGAGTAGGTATATTCACTCAGAGCTAAAGACTATGAATTCCAATGCTAGTCCCACCCGTGTAGAAACCGATAGTATGGGTGCGATCGCTGTTCCCGTGGATCGCTATTGGGGAGCCCAAACCCAACGCTCACTCAAATACTTTTCCATTGGAGGGGATATCATGCCAATGGAATTAATTCGGGCGTTAGCGATGCTGAAAAAAGCCGCCGCGATCGCCAATCAAGAGCGAGGAAAACTAAGCGAAGAGAAAGCCAATTTAATCATAGAAGCCGCCACAGAAGTGATTGAGGGCTTCTTAGACGATCATTTTCCCCTTCATGTTTGGATGACGGGAAGCGCGACTCAATCAAATATGAATGTCAACGAAGTGATCTCCAATCGTGCGATCGAACTCGCGGGGGGTGTTTTAGGAAGTAAAAACCCCATTCATCCCAATGATGATGTCAATATGTCCCAGTCTTCCAATGATATCGTCCCCACCGCGATGAATATTTGTATCGCGATCGCGTTACGCGATCGTCTGATCCCCAATGTCAAGAAAATGCGGGACGCGTTAGACACCAAAGCGAAAGCATGGGATAATATCGTCAAAATTGGTCGCACTCACCTCCAAGACGCGGTGCCCCTTACCCTTGGCCAAGAATTTTCCGGCTATGTCGGACAACTTGATGATAACCTCAAACGCATAGACTCCGTGTTTGGGGGGTTATATGAACTCGCGATCGGTGGCACCGCGGTAGGAACCGGATTAAATACACCCCCAGGGTTTGCCGAAAGGGCCGTTGAAATCATTAATGAAATGACGGAATTACCCTTTATTCCTGCGCCTAATAAATTTACCGCCCAAGCCTCCCATGATGCCATTGTCATGACAAGTGGAACCCTAAAAACCTTAGCTTGTTCCCTCTTAAAAATAGCCAATGATATCCGCTTTTTAGGATGTGGGCCCCGTTGTGGTTTTGGCGAATTATTATTACCAGAAAATGAACCAGGCTCATCAATTATGCCTGGGAAAGTGAACCCCACTCAATGTGAAGCGATGACAATGGTAGCGACTCAAGTAATGGGATATGATGCCGCGGTATCATTTGCCGGAGCCCAAGGACATTTTGAGATGCAAGCCTATAAACCTTTAATGGTATTTAATGTCATTCAATCAATTAATTTATTGGCCGATAGTTGTAATAATTTCACCGACTTTCTCATAGAGGGATTAGAACCCAATCGCAAACGTATTGATTATTTACTAACACAATCCTTAATGTTAGTAACCGCGTTAAATCCTGTGATTGGTTATGATAAGGCATCGAAAGTCGCCCATTTAGCCGCGGAAAAAGATTTAACCTTAAAAGAAGCCTGTTTAGAATTGGGATATATTTCGGCAGAAGAATTTGATCAGATAGTCGATCCTTATAAAATGGCTTATCCCTTCAGTTAATCCATCGTATGTTGGGTGAAATTAATAGATAGCAGTCCTCAATAATTGATCAAAAAAGTAGTGCAGGCATCTTGCCTGCAAATCAAAATAGGATTGCTATAGGGAGCATCTCATTTTTGTAAATTAGTAGTGGGAGCGTCTCGCTCCCTAGGGATATAATAGGGAGCGAGACGCTCCCACTACAGTTTTTTTTGCTTCTTTGAGATGCTCTCGTGCTATACAACCAAACCTATCACTTGAAGAGATAGATAATGTTAGGTAAAAAGAGAAACGCGATCGCGCCTTAATTCCCCATCAAAGCCGATGCCTTCGGCGAGCCGCGGAGCGGCATCGCGCTTCTTTTTACCACTCGTTAACCCGGATGGGAGAAGACAAATCGCGCATGAATTTCCCCTGAAACCCTATCGACTCCCCCTTTGCTCAAAACTGTGGTAAAATCTTCGGAAAAATTCTAACCATTCCGTAAATTGCGTGAAAACCGATCCCATCTTTTATCGAATATTTCTATGTTTTCCGGGTATCTTTTTTGAGTTGATTAACCAATCCCCGGAATTAGCCAATGTTTATCAATTTTCCTCCGTAGAAGTCAAACAACTTTCTTTTCGCCTGGATGGAGTTTTTTTACCGAAACCCGAAGTCAATGAACCCATTTATTTTGTCGAAGTCCAGTTTCAAGTAGATCCCAATTTTTACTCTCGTTTCTTCTCGGAAATTTTCCTCTACCTCGATCAAACTCAACTGAAAAATGATTGGCGAGGAGTGGTGATTTATCCGACTAGAAGTGTGGAATCTGATCAGACTTGGCGCTATCAGGAATTACTTAATCTGCCACGAGTGCGACGCATTTATTTAGATGAGTTTGATGTCACAGTGCCGTCGATGGGACTGGAAACGATCAAATTAGTAGTAGAATCAGAGGAGACGGCTGTAACAAAGGCTAAGGCGTTGATTGGGCAAGTTAGGGAGGAGATGACGGATGCCACACAACAGAGAGATATGATACAATTGATCGAGACAATTATTGTGTATAAGTTTACCAAGAAAAGTCGAAAGGAGATAGAAGCTATGTTAGGTTTAGGTGATTTGCGGCAAACACGGGTTTATCAAGAAGCTTTGGAGGAAGGAAAACTTGAAGGCAAGTTAGAAGGTAAGTTAGAAGGAAAACTTGAAGGTAAGTTAGAAGGAGAACGTGAAGGTATGTTAAAAACTGTACCTTTGATGTTAAAATTGGGTGCTACTGTGGAACAGATAGCTGAGGCATTAGGTTTGAAGGTAGAAGATGTGCGAAAAGCCGCCCAAGAAAATTCTACTAATTGATGGGTTGACGCGATTGTTTGACAGGAATTTTCTGTGCTTTTTTGTTAATAATTAAAACACGCGATCGCGTTTCTCAAGGGAAGCGCGATCGCCATGTTTAATTATCCCATAAAAGCCGATCGCGCCTTTTTTCCCCTCAAAAATCTTTCTCTTTCTTTGTGTCCTCTGTGCCTTTGTGGTTTGTCAAAAAAAGATAATATATTTTAAGATTTAGATATCTCATCTCTCAGGATGGGTTAATCAAAATGCTAGGGGATAAAAGAGGCGCGATCGTGTTTCTTGGGGAGAAACGCGATCGTGTCTGAGTAGGGACACGGCACTGCCGTGTCCATCCCAATCCGGTATATTTGAGTAGGGACACGGCACTGCCGTGTCCCTACAGAAATAGTATAATAACAATTCGAGAAAATAAATGTTAGACTTAACAACTCAATCTCCAGTGCTAATAATTACAGGGATGCACCGCTCTGGGACTTCTCTAACTGCCGCGTTCCTACAAGCCGCGGGCGTTGACTTAGGACAAAACCTCCTCAAAAGCAATTATTGGAATCGCAAAGGATATTTTGAAGATATTGATTTTGTCGAATTTCAACGTTCACTTTTGCCAGTTTGTTGTCACTCAAATGAGTTTGGTTTTCCTGATTGGGGGTGGACGGAAAGCGAACAGTTAAATCGGGAAAAATTGACGATTTATAGACAACAAGCTCTACAATTAATCAACTCTCGCTCTCACTATTCACACCTGTGGGGTTGGAAAGATCCGCGCACTTGTTTGCTATTAGATTTCTGGCATCAAATTATTCCCAATGCTGGCTATCTATTTGTCTATCGCGCTCCTTGGGATGTCACTGATTCAATTTTGCGGTTAAATATTCCCTTCTTTTCAGAAAACCCTGATTCTTGCTTGCGAATTTGGAGATTTTACAACCGCCACATTCTTGATTTCTACAAAAAAAACTCTCACTGCTCCTTGCTCGTCAGTTTAAACGCGTTGCTAGAATCTCCCGAAAAAGTTATTGAATTATTGCAGACAAAACTGAACCTTTCTCTCAGAGATTATACCCAGACAAAAAACGATATTGTTAACAAGTTGAAGTCAATTTACGATCCTAAACTTCTTAATAATTTAGAAATTCATCACCCACTGATTAGAATTTTATCCCTTTCATCTTTTGGATATTTTGATCTGCTCGATCAGCTAGAGCAAGCCGCGGACTTGCCCAGCCAATCTTCTCGATTCCAGTTACCCCGAAATAGGGAGCAACTAGAGCGTTTATCTCTAAAGCTACATCAAGAAACAATCAAAGTTCAGCTAACTCCTGATTCTCCTCAGTTTCTCAGTTGGGTATCTAATTGTATCCATCAATATCATAACAATTCTTCCTATCAAGCTGCGTTGACTGATTTACGCCAAGCTCGCCAGAAAGTCGCGAATTTTTGGCTTTCCACGCCAGCAGATAAACTGAAAAATTCCTACTCAGGTTATGTGGGAAAAGTACATCAAATGCTCTTAACTAGCGGCGTGAAAGATGAACCCCTGACTTATGCTGAAAAGCATTTGGTAGATCAGCTTAGTGACTATGTTGCCAAGGGATTTGATGCCCCTGACGCGATCGCGTATTTATTAGCGGTGATGCTGTATCGGCGGGCTGATCAGTTACCATTACAGTACGATCGCGCTGCGGTTCCCCAGTGGTTTCTGGATGACTTACTCGCGTTTATGTTGTACTTTCCGAGTTACTTTCAAGAAAAGGGAGAAGTCGAAAACTATTACCGCTATATGCAGCGATTAGTCGATTTAATTCACAATCGTATTTTTACCATTCCCCAGTCAGAAATCTGGCAGCACGTTGCTCTAGTATTTGCTGATACAGTTAACTTTGTCCCCCTATATTTTAGCACACAAAATTTGAAAGATATCTATGCCAAACGAGGGGATATCTTAGAATTGATTCTCAAATCCAGAGGCGATCAAATCGATTACCGTTTTGGTTCACGGCCAGCTAATCGCACTAAAATTCGCTTGGGCATTGTTAAATCCAACTTTGCACCTATATCCGAGACATTTACAACTATACCCGTTTTTGAGCATTTAGATCGAGAGAAATTCGAGATTATTTTGTATGTTTTAAACAAAGGAGATCGACCTTTAGATAGATATTGCCAAACTCGCGTAGATCAAGTAGTAAAGTTACCGAATAAACTGAGGGAACAAGTAGAGATTATTCGCGCCGATGACTTAGATATTTTGTTTTTCGGTTCTATTTTAAGCAATGCAGCCCAACATATTATATTACTAGCACTGCACCGACTGGCGCGAGTACAAGCGACCTATTTTGCTTCCCCTGTCACGACAGGGATTCGTAATATTGATTACTACATTTCCGGCACTTTAACCGAACCGGGGCAGGAAAAAAACGAACAATATCGAGAGGACTTAGTATTAATTAAAGGGACAGGTTTTTGTTTTAATTACACCATCGATCCACAGGAATCAAACCTTAAACCTTCCCGAAAAGACTTAGGGATTCCCGATCAATCAGTAGTCTTTGCTTCCGGTGCAAATATGTTCAAAATAATTCCTGAACTTCGGGAAACTTGGGCAAAGATTATCGCGACTATCCCTGATTCTGTGCTAATCTTATATCCTTTTGGAGTTACTTGGTCAGGTTCTTACAATCAGAGGGCATTTATCAATCAAATGTATGCTATATTTGATAATTATGGAATTAATCGCGGACGCCTAATTATTTTAGATGCCTTGCCGAACCGGGAAGAAGTGAAAGCTGTTTTAAATCTAGCTGATGTCTATCTGGATTCCTATCCTTATGGGGGTGCAAACTCAACAGTAGATGCGCTAGAAATGGGATTACCAAGTGTAGTAATGGACGGCAATAGTTTGCGGTCAAAACAAGGGGCGGCAATGTTGCGAGAACTGCAATTATTTGATTTAATTGCTGAGAGTGAAGCGGGGTATATTAAGTTAAGCGTCGCCCTAGGTACAGATTCAGAATTAAGAAAGAAAAAGCAACGTGAAATCAGGGAAAAAATGCAAGAAAAACCACTGTTTTTAGATAGTATCGCTTATTCTTCTGCTTTGGGAGCGGTATTTCAAGAGTTATTAAACAGGTGGTTGACAATCAATAGTAGGGACACGGCACTGCCGTGTCCTCATTTTGGTAAATAAGTAGGGACACGGCACTGCCGTGTCCCTACCTATTCGGAATTGGTATTAGACAAAGCGAAATGCTTGGCTGTTAAGGCTTAGAGAAGAATTCGTTTGAACAATGGCGATCAGTTCGTCAGCTCCCCCATTCTTCTTAAAGATCCCCGTTCCCGTGGGCAGTCCCGCAGGAGCCGCCGCAAGCTGGTAAGTGCTCGGAGCGCCCTGAAGTTGAATCAGATCGGAGTTCGGATTGAAGCCAACAATTAGAGCGTAGTCAGCAACACCAGGGGTAGCATTATTACCGTCATCGTAGTATGATTTAGCAGCATCTCCCAAGATGAAGATATTGCTACCACTTCCGCCAATGAGGGTATCAATCTCATCCCGTCCTGGGTTAGCCGAAGTCGTGTCAACACCGATGAGAGTATCGTCCCCCTTATCGCCTTGGACGCGATCGTTACCGGTTCCACCAAAGAGGACATCATCTCCTTTTCCTCCCGACAAAGTATCATCACCAGTGTTAC
>JBBITB010000092.1:11868-24968 GCA_037440985.1 Microcoleaceae cyanobacterium bin_387 | reverse complement strand
GTAATGGGTAATAGGTAATGGGTAATAGGTAATAGGTAATGGGTAATGGGTAATATATTTTCTTTAATTCTCGCTCATCACTTAGGACTCATAAATCATAACTTTACCGTTTCCTAATCCCTAATCACTAATCCCTAATCCCTAATCCCAAATCACTAATCCCTAATCCCTAATCCCAAATCACTAATCCCAAATCACTAATCACTAATCCCCAATCCCTAATCCCAAATCACTAATCACTAACCCCCAATCCCTAATCACTAATCTCCAATTTAAAAGCCATGATTTCTAATAATTCTAAAAAACTGAATGTTTCTGAGGAAGTCACAACAGCAACTTATAGTGATATCGCATCCAGAATACTACAACCAACTGAGACAAACACTGTACAAACTACTCAGATTGTTTTACCTTCCCGACAGCCTTCAGAGATAAATCCGGGTTGGTCTCTTTCTTTAGAAACTGTATTAGATCAACCCCCTGTTTCTCTTCCTCAATTTTTTATTGCCGGAGGTATCGCGTTTACCTTGGCCTTTGGTGCGTGGGCAACCTTTGGCAAAATTGATGAAGTGGGCCATGCCCAAGGCCGTTTGGTTCCCAAGGGAGAAGTTTATAAAATTCACCCTACGGAGACGGGAAAAATTGTAGCTCTTTCGGTGAAAGAAGGTGACTCCGTAAAAGGGGGTCAGTTGTTAGCAGAACTTGATCCTAATCTGGCTTCTAGTGAAGTGGAAAGACTGGAAAAAATGTTAGATTCTTATCAGTTACAACTGACTCAAACTCAGGGGATTTTAGAGCGGACTCATTTGGAACTTAATACCAAAAAGGCGATTTTTGCTGCCCAAATCCAAGGACAACAGGCGACGATCGCGGGTGTTCAAGCCAATATTGACACAGAAAACTCCCTATTAGAACAATTAAAAACAGATGTCAAGGCTCAAGAAGAACGCGGTCAACGTCTGCAACCTCTTATACAGCAGACTGCCCAATTAGTTGCCCAATTACAGACAGATGTGAAAGAGCAAGAAACGCGATCGCAAAATTTCGCGACTTTACCGAGTAAAACTCAAGAACTTTTGAAACAATTACAAACAGAAGTAGAAGCAAATCAGGAACGGGTTGATCGTCTCCAACCTCTCGTAGAAGAGGGTGCTATTTCTAAGGAAATGCTTGACTCCGCCCAAAAGGATTTGCGGATGAGTCAACAGGCGATCGTCAGAGCTCAATTAGGAGAAGAAATCCAAACGAAAGAACGTCAGTTTGAGGTTTCTCAATCAATTCGTGATCGGCAAAATACTATCCTTCGGACTCAATTGACTGACTCTACTCAAACTAAAGAACGGTTATTTGAAGTAGAACAAACTTTACGCGATCGACAAAATACCATGATCAAAACTCAAGGTTCTCTCTCCGAACATGAGACACAACTGAACCGTTTACACGCGGAACTTAAGCAGAAACAAGCGGAAGCCACTCAAACGGAGTTAGAGCAACAACAAAAAATTCAGCAATTAGAAGTGGAATTGACACAACTCAAGGCGAAAATTGCCGAAACAAAAACCTTGTTAGCGCAAGCCCAAACCAAACTGAAACAAAGATTTCTGTACGCTCCCGTTGATGGGGTGATCTCATCCCTCAACGTCCGCAACACAGGTGAAGTCGTACAACTTGGTCAAACTATTGCCGAAATCGCGCCGAATCATACCCCCCTTATTCTTCAGGCGACTTTGCCCAACAATGAGGCAGGCTTTGTCAAAAACGGTATGACTGTGCAAATCAAATTCGAGGCTTTCCCCTATCAGGAGTATGGGGTAGTGACTGGTAAGGTGATTTCAATTTCCCCGGATACGAAACCCGATGAACGTCTAGGGGCTGTTTATCGGGTAGAAGTATCTCTCAATCGGGATTTTGTTACCGCCCACCACCAAAAGGTCAAATTTAAAGCCGGCCAAACCGCGATCGCGGACATTGTGATTCGGCAACGGCGGATCGTGGATATCCTCCTCGATCCGATTCGGCAATTGCAAAAAGGAGGTGTGACTTTGTAACTGAAGTGGCTCGTTACAAAAACCGTCAGGTGACAAGTCCCCTCACCCAGATCCCCCCTAGCCTTAACGAGGGGGGGACAAAGGGGACAATCACCGAAAAACTCCCTTACCAGTGGGGGAAAAGCCTGAAAAGCCCCCCTTTTCAAGGGGGGTTGGGGGGATCAAACCCATCGCGAGTTCAAAGCCCCCCTTCTGAAGGGGGTTTGGGGGGATCAAACCCATCGCGAGTTCAAAGCCCCCTTCTCAAGGGGGGTTGGGGGGATCAAACCCATCGCGAGTTCAAAGCCCCCCTTCTCAAGGGGGGTTGGGGGGATCAAACCCATCACGATCTCATCACTAGCCACTTCGGTTTTGTCAAGAAATAATCCTTTTTGTTAACCTTTTTCAAATTTGGATAAAAAAGCAATGGTACAAGCTGTTCGTAATTCCTCTAACCGTGATCAGACATCTCTGAATCAAAACCAATTGGATGAAATTGTCACCGCGATCCTCGCGGGTAAGTATTCTTGGGCTTGTTTTCTCCTGCTACGTCATGCGGGTTACAATCCCCTAGACTACATTCCCTATCGCACCTATAACCGACTCATTAAGGACAATATGCAAGTCGGTAAGTCCAGCAATACTAATGTCTGTCCGATGGTGCGTGGTACGGATCGTAAACCAGCTTTAAGTAACATTAGTGATTTAGACTATCTCGATACCATCCATCAACGTGCTATGGCTACTAAAGGTGGTTATTTACCTGAATATGAGGATATAGATAACCTTTTTATCTGTGGTGATGATGCCAAGAGCCGCGATCGTGTTCTCTGTACATCCCAAGGATTTTTTTCCGATTTGAAAACACGCGTATTTCATTGGTTTAAGTAAATAAGTCAGTCCAGAAGTTAAATTACACTTCTCAACCGACTTATGTCTCAATAATGAAACCTTGTTCTCTCAGAGAACAAGGTTTTTTGTGTATCGCTCCCATTTCCGATCTTACCTCTATATATAAGAAAGAGACAAGTTTTTTAGATTTATTTACTTTGCTCTTTTGTGCAGATATACTTCTGACAAAATCCTGCCAAAATGGCAACAAAAGTCCAAATAGTCTTGATATAGTCACGTTAAGAGAAGCGTAAATTAGCTGCTTTTTGCTGATCGAATGTTTTTGCTTATCGGATCAAGAAAACCCGCGGATTTATTATTGAATCTGCGGGCTTTGATATGCTGAAAAATTTCCCTTTTTACTGTAGCTGTAGTTAATATTTTAATTTCCAACTATTCTGCCAAAATGGCAACACAAGCCTCAAAAGTATTGATATCGTAGCAAACATAGGAAATAAAACAGCGAATTAGCTGCGTTATCTCGATTTTATCTCGGAGCGGTGCTAAGATTTCTAGGTATTTTATCCTAAGAATTGACGGTATCCCCGGAAAAAACGAAATAAAATCCTTTTTTTTAGAAAAAATTTGACCATCGTCAAGGAGTTCATCAATGAAATTAGCCAATCTGAATTATGTAGAAACCCTCAATCAAGAAACCTCCATGGTAGAGGGAGCCGGTTGCATCGAGATATGTCTTCCCAAACCCCCCTGCCCTCCCATGCACCCAGTACCCCCAGTACCCCCCTGTGCTCCCGTATTACCCTGTCTCCCTGAACCCCCAAAAGTGTGTATAATTACACCCGTGTGTACTCCTTGTTAATTAATGATTGCTTAAAAAAACATTAATTACAAGCCTCTGTAAAAAAAAACCGCGGAATCACAAATCAAAGATTTCCGCGGTTTTTTTTTCCTCTTTTTTCGGGATTCAATGGAAAAATTTTCCGGCTAACAATTCTGCCAAAATGGCAACACAAGTCTCAAAAGCCTAGTTATAGTAAAAACATGAAAGCAAACAAAGTTGTTCAGCCAAAACAGAAAAAGATTCTGCCAAAATGGCAACACAACCCCTGCTTCCTTAACTATAGTTGTTACAGAACAACAAGTTGTCCCTAGAAATTAGGGGATTCTCAAAAAAAAAGAATCTGCCAAAATGGCAACACAACCTTTGTTAGTTCAGCTATCGTTAGACTAGAAAACAAAAGTTATCTCATCTCAAATAATTTAGGAGAAAAAATCATGTTGATCCAAGACCTCAATCACGTTGAAATGATTTCTGAAGAAACCCATCTCGAAGGTGGTCTTGCTGCATCCTCTGCTTCCTATTCTGGTTTAGCAGTTGGTTTGGGTGCAGCTACTGCTGGTAATGCTAGCACGACAGCATCTAAGTCTGGGTATTTCTTCTTCTATCCATATGAAAGTACTTCTGGTAACGCTAGTTCGGCCGCTAGTGCATTCGTCGGTATTGCTGCGGTCAGTGGTCGGAGTTCCAGTATAGTCATCTAACGCAAGTTGCTGGTGAGAAAATTTGCCCGTTAGATACCCCCTAACCCCCTGAAAAAAGGGGTTAGGGGGATCAACAAGTTAAATGAGTTATCACAACTCATTTGGGTTAGCCTAGGAATACGGCAAAATCTGTAATAAGAGCCTTCAATAGACTTCTTGCCTAAATAGCTAAAACCTTCTTATTAAGGCTCTTAATCATTAAAATATATAAGATAAAGAAGGTCAATAATACCCTTATTTGGGGGTGGGAATAAGTTTGGAATTAGGGCTATCTAGTTATATTAGACAGCCGTAGCCATTGCCCGTTTAATGTTTAATTTTTTTTAGGGAAGTGAAGATAATCTGTAATAAATTTGCCAAAATGGCAACACAGTGTGAATGAACGTTGTTATTGTACAGATATGTCTTTAATCCGTCTTGTTTAAAAAGGAGTATAAAATGATTATTGCTGATTTGAGTTACTTGGAAAGTGTGTCTGAAGTAATCCCCGATCTTCGCGGGGGTGCATCCGTTAGTGTAGGATCTTTCGCCTCGGCTGCAGGTAAATACGCGTTTGCTACTACTGGTACTAGAACTTTTGCGACGGCTTTACCTCTTGGTGGTTCTCTCGCGGCTGGTGTTACTGTGGGAGTCGCGATCGCGTACACCCCATCTTCTCATTAAAGTAGCCGAGCATGAACTTTTCACCTCGCAGCCGCGATTTTGCCCAAGACCAAAATTGCTCCCAACTAAGTTGGGTATGCCTAGGGAGCGGGTGATGTTGCTTTTACTGTTTAAGATTTGGGTTTACGAACACAAAGAATTTGGACAAGAGAGAAAATCCTTAAACATCTCTAAAAATGAGTCAGAGACTCTGGCACTGCTTGAGTCTATGTCTTATTTGTCGAGATGTCTATGGCTCTCTTGGAGGTGCAATTATCGCGATCTATTTTCACCGGAATACTAACATCAAGAAAGTGGATTTTGGTGTTTTTGCCATGAGACAAAAACTGATAAAACCCCAAAAAACCTAATGTTAGAGAGGCACATCCCCTGCCCTGCCTCTCTACTCACCGACAGCCCTTTATGAGCAAAACCAAGGATCTATCGGAAGTATCCTGGCAGGAAAAAAAGAGAAAAATGAATGACAATATAGCCCCTAATATCCCTGATCTATTAAAGAAACAGACGGAGCTATCTGGGCAATTACCATTAAATGATAGTAATTCTTCCCCAAATGCTACAAGCGTTGGTAGTTCGGGGCAGACAGTTAGCAGTCAGAGTCAATCTCAGTCTTCTGTTGATGATCAAGGCGCAAGCAGTAGTAGTAGTGCCAAGGCGACTTCACCAACGGGTAGCAGTAGCAGTGAGAAAGAAGTCGTTACTCCGGGGGCGACTTCTAGTAGTGCTAGTGCTCAGGCCAGTGCCTCATCAGATGGTTCTACGAAAACGAATACCTCTGCTGATACCTCAAGTAAAGATTCTTCACCGAAATCAGAGCCCTCCCCCAAGTCAGATCCTTCTGTGACAGGTTCTAACAATAGTAGCAGTTCTGATCCCAAGGTGAATTCGGGTCAGACTTCCGGTAGTAGTTCTAGCAGTAGTTCTTCTACCTCTTCAACTCCCCAGAATGGTGATCCCAAAAAAGATGTGAATTCCAGTAGTAGTTCTAGCAGTAGTTCTTCTGCCTCTTCAACTCCCCAGAATGGTGATCCCAAAAAAGATGTGAATTCCAGTAGTAGTTCTAGCAGTAGTTCTGCTACCTCTTCAAATTCGGCCAATGGTGATCCCAAAAAAGATGTGAATCCCAGTAGTAGTTCTAGCAGTAGTTCTTCTACGCCTTCAAATTCGGCCAATGGTGATCCCAAAAAAGATATGAATTCCAGTAGTAGTTCTAGCAGTAGTTCTGCTACCTCTTCCACTCTCCAGAAAGATGTTGCTAATGCCAGTCAAAATAGCGCAGTTAGTAAGAGCGAATCTGATTCTTCTGCGAATCCTCAAGGGCCGAAAAGTGGTAGTAGCCCGACTTCACCAACGAGTACCAGTAGCAGTCTGAAAGAACTTACTACGGGGGCTAATTCTAGTAGTGCTAGTGCTCAAGCCAATGCCTCTTCAGACCATCAACCCACCACCAATGCGACGGCTAATGCTTCCCCGGTAACTCAGCTTCAGCCTAAGTCTGATTCTCCTGTAACAGGTGGTAGCAATAATCAAACTGGGTGGATACCCTCGACTTCATCAGACAATAATAGTCAACAACAACCACCCTCTGATAATAACACCAATAACTCTTTTATTCCCTCTTCTATATCGACAGACACTTCAGGATCAGCCTCTAACAATAACTCGGATAATTTGACTCCTCCTGCGGTTCCGCTTATCCTCATAGGCACTCCTAATGATGATTATCTGACGGGCGGAGATGGAAATGATCTGTTATCCGGTGGTAAAGGAAACGATACTCTGTTGGGCGGTGCTGGGGACAATATCCTGAAAGGCGATCGAGGTAATGATGTACTTATCGGGGGAATCGGTAATGATACTCTCTATGGTGGACGGGGTAATGATACTCTCTATGGTGGTCATGGAACTGATGTTTTAACCGGGGGAAAGGGTGCTGATCTTTTTGTCCTGGGGGCAAATCCTGTAGATAGTCCTCTCAATGCTAGTATTATTACCGATTTTAATGAAGCAGAGGGCGATCGCGTTCTTCTTCCCCCAGGAATCGTGCCAAATCAGCTTATTTTTGAGCAATTTGACTCCAATAATGATGGGATTGCTGATTCGACCTTAGTAAAAGTTAGTAATCATCAGACTAACAATATTTTAGTCCTGGTGCTTGGGAATATCAATCAGGAGGGAATATCAACTTTAAAACCTACTGATTTTCGTATTCTCTAAATCATGGGCTAACCACTTAGAGCAAAGGAAGGTAGTTCTTGATTTTGACTTGCTCAAACCATTTTTAATGGAGGTAAGCTAATTCCTTCATCGAGAAGGCATTACTTTTCGCGTTGCCCATAACATTCCTGAAGGAAATATGCTTTACTCCTACCAAAATGTTTTCAACTCATCCTAATTCATCTTTAAGTTAAACAGGCTAAACTGGAGACATCTATTTTTTTTCCCGAAAGCAGTATACCCTGCCCTGCTTTCCCGTTCCATGATCAGGTAGGGAGATGTCGTAGGTTGTGTCTTATGATGGATTTTTCCAGGACAAGTCTTGATCTCTCTGAAATTGTTAATCTTCTTAAAGAAGATTTCCAATTAAAACAAGTTTGGAAACGCATTTTATATAAAAAAGTCATTCAAAAAACTGCAACTGAAAGGGGGTTAACTATAACGGAGACGGAAATTCAAGAAGAGTGCGATCGCGTTCGTCGGGACAAACGTCTGGAAAAAGCCTCGGATACGATCGCGTGGTTGGCAGAAGAAATGATCACTGTCGAGGATTTAGAAGCCGCACTCCGCGATCGTTTACTTTCGCGTAAACTGTCGGAACACTTATTTGGTAAAGAAGTCGAAAAATATTTTGTCGAAAATCGACTTCAATATGACCAAGTTTTGTTGTATCAAATCGTGGTGAAAGATGCCAAATTAGCCCAAGAATTGTACTATCAATTAAAAGATCAGGAAATCAGTTTTTATGACGCATCCCATTTATATGACACAGATGAAAAACGACGACAAATGTGCGGTTATGAAGGAAAATTATACCGTTGGGCTTTAAAACCAGAAATTGCTTCGGTGGTTTTTAGTTCTCAACCAGGGGAATTTTCAAGGCCAATTGAAATAAATCAAGAGTTTCATTTATTTCGAGTGGAAACATTTATTCCGGCAGAATTAACCCCAGAAAGGTATAACGAAATTTTGAATAAAATGTTTATGGAGTGGCTAGAAGGGGAGGTAAATTACCTTCTTTATAGTGTTCCAGAAACAAGTGAGTTAAAAAAAAAACTAATGCTCATACCGGAGGTAATGTATCGTGAAACAGCCTAAAATTATCAGAACAAAATCAGTTTCACCTGATGGAAAGACTGTTACAGAAACCGTAAGTGTTATCTGGGGCGATGATAATCTCAGTAGTATTGGGCAATCAGTTTTAGTATCAAGTAGTGAAGGTTACAGCTATAGTCACGCCTCTAGTAGCAGTACAAGTGGTTGTAGTTATTCATCTTCAGAGAAAATGGATTAGAAAACCTTTTTTTAGTAGGTTGCCTTACACAATGAAGAGATGATTTTTTAGGGGCAATCCCCCGTGGTTGCCCCTACATCCAACCCACGCGGAAGGTGGGGCAGCACTTAGGCACGACCTCTACAACCCTCTTATCCCCCGCATGGGCAACACCGGATCGAAGAAACCCCCTTTATCGGAGCGCGATCGCGTCTTCTCTATGTTTTATTAAAACTAACCTTTTTCGGAAAAAAATCTATTGTAGGTTGGGAGGAAAAAAATTGTGATTTTGATAAAAAGTACCTTTCTCCATTCAACCCAACCTACCTAATTCAAGTAGGTTGAGTTAAACATAAAACCACTAAAACGACAACAACAAAGGACGAAAACCATGTTTGAGAGACACAGCACCAATTTGTTCCATTTTCGCGACAGTAATTTGATTACGTCCCCAGGAAAAATTCGTGTACCATTTCTCAAACTCTAATAACATCGACTCCGCAAAACAAGCAAACAATTGGCGGCCCGGAACCTCCATATTAACAATTTGCATGATTTTCCAATCAATATCTAAAGAATGTTCCACAATACCACCCTTAAGTACAAACACTTCAGGATGTTTAATTTTCGTGTCTAAATTCTTAGGATAACCGCCATCAATCATTAAACAAGGATGCTTCAAAACCTCTGGATTCACTTCCACACCCTTTGGCATACTTGCCACCCAAACGACAATATCCGCCAAAGGTAAAGCACTTTCTAAATCCATAATTTTACCGCGACCTAACTCCTCTTGTAAAGCCTTCAAACGATCGCGATCGCGAGCAATCAATAATAACTCCTGCACATCAGTTTTAGCATCTAACCAGCGACAAACAGCACTACCAATATCACCCGTAGCACCACAAATCGCCACCGTCGCCTTAGATAAATCAATCCCCAATTTCGGAGCCATTTCTTCCAATTGACGACAAATAATATAAGCCGTATGAGTATTACCCGTCGTGAAGCGTTCAAACTCTAACTTAATATTACGAACTTGCGTAATTTGTTGTAAATTAAAATTCTCAAAAATAATCGAAGAAAACCCCCCCAAAGCCGTAATATCAATCCCATGTTTTTGGGCATGAGCCATTGCATTAATCACCTTACGAGTCGCGGCTTTAATACGACGAGTCGCGAGCATTTCTGGTAAAAAACCAGATTCCACATAACGACCTTCAATTTTTTGACCCGTCACACTTGTTACGGTAATATTATCCACAATTTGCGGGGGCGCGCTGCACCAGAAATCCAAACCCTGATCGGCGTATTCAGGATAACCCAATTCTTTCGCGACAGACTGGGCGTGTTCTAAGCTGGTTAAGTGACCGATAAGACCAAACATTAATAAATTATCTAATTTTGTGAGTTGTTAGTCATTACAAGGCGGAAGAAGGAAGAAAGAAGAAGGAATGATGACTTTATAATAAGAGGGAATGGGATATTCCATCACTGCTTCCAAATCACTCATCCCTCCTATTTTCTTTCACCTTCGACCTTGATGGATTAAGCTGATTTGAGGCCAGAGGCGGACAGACGCATAATCTCGCGGGTAGTAAAACCAATATTGCTGAGGGCTTCGCCATAAGCAATCATAAAGTCTTCCACCAGAGCATCTTTGTCCATCCCTAAGATCCGCGCGTCGTTTTCAACTTGGTTCAACATCTTCCAGATTAAGGGGAGATTTTCCAAATTAGCTTCTTCGAGTTCAGCTTTCGATGCCTCAAAGTTGGCTTTGAGCCATTCTTCCCCAAAGTTGAGGTGCAGATACTCATCTTTGACCACTCCTTCCGTGATTTTACGCGCAAAAGGATCAGCCACGGGAATATATATGTTATAAGCGGCGATCGCGAAACATTCAATAATCAAGGCTTGGATCAACAAACAAGTGACAATCTTCCCTTGAGCCGAGGCCTTTTGGAAATTGCTATGTAATGGAGCAAAGAAGTCACGAGCAAATGGCATATCCGCAGTAACACTGAGATTTTTCGCACAGGCTTGAAATCCCTTTTGATGGCGACTCTCCATTTTGGATAAGCTAACTAACTGCTCTTTATGCTCAGGTAGCATTTCAATCAGTTGTACATAATTGTCGTGAGCCTCTTGTTCACCTTCGATCACGATCGCGTTGATCCGGCTATAGGCATCCTTGTAAGTTTCGCAATTAAAGTCAATCGTTGGCGGGGCTTCAAGCAGCGACATATCTCTGTTCTCTCCTCATCTTTCTTCCCCCCTTAAAAACTCTCAACCTTAGCTGTAGTTAGCTTAACGGTGAGAGGAAAAGGAGGGCGGGGTTTAGGCAAAATATCTATTCTTTTAGGGCAATTACTAAGCCCCCGTTATCCTCGGTACTCAGATTTAACGTGGGTAATTGACCTAAAATGAGTGAATCGTGAAGTACCCATCGGTAATTGCTTTATTTCGGAACGATCCGCAAAGGCAATTAGAGTGGGGGTTTCCTGTCTCATTCGTGGTGCCTCTGTTAGATACTCCTATCACTAAGAGTTTGTCACTCAAGACAATCCCAGTCTCACACCACGTCTCTAGTCTTACGACTTTTATCAGCTTCTTGGCTGAACCCAGGCAGCAGTCCACCTTCCGCAGACCGAAATATTGACTTTGGCATTCCGAGGGGAGTTTAGGACTCGACAACCTCTTGTGCCTCATGATCAATCAATTTCCCATAGAGGGGCACTGATTAACTCGCCTTTGAGCACACTCCCAAACCGTCGTGGTACTCTCCGATGATTTGGGAGGGGACTTACCGGCAGATAAGTTAAGGTTCTAGTTTACAGAATTGTACCGCTTTATCGTATTCAGAAAAGGGCTCAATCTTGAAACCTTTACCCCATCTGCGTTTTTAATCTCTTTTCTCTCAAACTACCCATTATGGAAAAATCTCTTATCTCTCCTAAACTCATGGACGGTATCATCACCCTCTTTCTCATCATCGGGGCTGGGGTAGTGTTATTACCCTTGGGGGTAGTCCTGTGGATGTCCCTCTCTTCTCCCAATGTTGAGGCAACGGGGTTAACATTCCAAAATTACGGCGAAGCTTGGGCGAGGGGTAATTTTCTCTTAGCCTTTGCTAACTCTACCTTAGTCGCCCTAGCCGTTACCGCGTTTCAGGTGATTACCTCTGCTTTGGCGGGTTATGCCCTAGCACGGTTAAAGTTTCGGGGACGACAAGCTTTGTTATTAATTGTACTGGCAACCTTGGTCATTCCTTTTCAATTATTAGTCATTCCCATTTTCTTAATCCTGAAATGGGGTCATTTATTAAATACCTATTGGGCGATGATTTTACCCACGGCCGCGGGTGGTTTTGGTATTTTCCTCTTGCGTCAGTATTTTATGACTATTCCGGTGGAATTGGAAGAAGCCGCGATGTTAGATGGCGCGAACCGTTGGCAAGTCCTATGGCAAGTGATGTTACCCTTAGCCCGGAGCGCGTTAGTGACGTTATTTTTATTTACCTTTATTGGGGAGTGGAATGATTTATTTAAACCTTTAGTATTTACGACTAAACCAGAGTTAAAGACGGTGCAATTAGTTTTAGCTGAATTTCAGGAACAATTTAGCAGTGGTTGGCAGTTATTAATGGCGGGGGTGGTGATCGCGACGATCCCTGTCATCCTGTTATTTTTCCTCGGACAACGACAATTTATTCGGGGTATTGCCACGACGGGTATTAAAAATTAATCCCCTCAGTCTTTACGAAGGGGGTTATCTATTGTCGATGGGATTGCCCTAAACTGAATAGGAAACAATATTAACCAACTCAGTTTATGATGCAACTAGAAGAACGGTATATTTTTGATGAACAAGGAAATCCTATCGGGGGTTTTCTGGATATTACAGATTATCAGAACCGATCTTTTTAATAGTGATAATGATCTCCGGTAATTCTGAAATGAACTTGTAGAGAGGAATGTACTATAATCTCTTTGCAAATATGAGTATCGAGTCATTATCACTTGGAAACTCTAACCCCATGACACCCGTCACTGGAGTTCCAAATTATCCTTATGGAATATACCCTAATACAGATGTCGCGATCGTGACAAACGGCATGACACCTATTTCAGGTGTTCCGAATTGTTCCTACGGCATCGATCCGAATACAGGACTTCCTCATAATTATCCCTACGCCATCGATCCTAATACGGGACTTCCTATTTCTACACAAACCGGAATTAATCCCAATACCGGACTTCCTAATAATTATCCCTACGGTATCGATCCTAATACAGGACTTCCTATTTCTACACAAGCCGGAATTAATCCCAATACCGGACTTCCTAATAATTATCCCTACGGTATCGATCCTAATACAGGACTTCCTATTTCTACACAAGCCGGAATTAATCCCAATACCGGACTTCCTACTAATTATCCCTACGGTATCGATCCTAATACGGGACTTCCTATTTCTACACAAACTGGAATTAATCCCAATACCGGACTTCCTACTAATTATCCCT
>JBBITB010000092.1:0-11768 GCA_037440985.1 Microcoleaceae cyanobacterium bin_387 | reverse complement strand
CCGGACTTCCTACTAATTATCCCTACGGTATCGATCCTAATACGGGACTTCCTATCTCACAAACTGGAATCAATCCTAATACAGGACTTCCTAATAATTATCCCTACGGAATAGATCCTAATACGGGACTTCCTATTTCTACACAAACCGGAATAGATCCTAATACAGGACTTCCGATTTCTACACAAACTGGAATTAATCCCAATACCGGACTTCCTACTAATTATCCCTACGGCATCGATCCCAATACAGGACTTCCGATTTCTACACAACCTGCAATAGATCCGAATACAGGACTTCCGATTTCTACACCAACGGCAATAGATCCGAATACAGGACTTCCTGTTTCTACACAACCTGCAATTAACCCCAATACTGGAATGCCTAATTTTCCCATAGGGGTATTTCCTGTAACCGGAATCTAAAACCAGATAATGATTTATTTACCCCCTTATTGAGAACAGAAAAAATCAGGCCAAGTTTCCAGAGTTTGAGAGGAATTAACCAGGTGCATTCCCGCGTCAGCAAATCGTGCATAAGTGGCATTAGCTTGTTCCGTAAAATCAATGACACCGGGAACTACAACGGCAGAAGTACAATCGTCTAATAAATAGACTTTTTTGGCTAAATTGGCATCTATTGTTTTAATTTCTGTCAATAAATCATCTATTGTCCAGGCGACACAATGACTTTTTGCTTGTCCGGCAATAATGATTCTATCAAACCCCAGTAATTTCTCAATCAAGGAATAATTTTTATCCACCAGGGGACTACCATCGCTATTAAATAAAACTTCTGGACGCAAAACTGAATAATTTTCGGTGAGAGGATGACTGCCTTTAATTTCAAATATTGTCTGATTTTGACGACAAATATTATGAAAAAAAACTGCCTCTTCGATCGCGGAGACTAAAGCATGACCAATTCCTCCTAACATGGAATGATAGGGCCATATTGTTAAGGGATATTTACCATCATCACTGAGGGTTTTGATATAATGTAACGCGTGTTTTTGTAAGTTTTCATAGTCACCTTTGGAGAGACTAGCCGCCACCGCGGGATTAACTCGCCAAATACCATTTTGCACATCTTCTAAGGTAATAATAGTCGCGGCGGGTGTGGGATTTTCTCCTCCTTGATTAACCCAAAAAATCGGATGAAATATTTGCATCGCGTTATGGGTATCCATTGTTACTATGATGTCGGTAATCTGGGCTAAATTGCGATAGATAAATTGACATAATCGCACATTATCATCAATAGCACCTATCCCTGATTGCCCGCCGACGAATAATTCAAAACCCGGAAGACAAAAAGTATTTTGGACATCAATTAATAATAAGCCAATGCGTTTTTGAGATGGAGAAACTGGGGGAATATCATATTGTATCGCCCAATTTTTGGCAATATTGGCAATTTCTTGATAAGATACTCGCCAGATTTCTCCTACTTTTTTCTCGTCAAAGTGGCTGGGAATTGGTAATTGATTTTTTGTATTCATATTGACAGAAACCGGGTTTCTTTGGTAACTGTGGGTAAGTTCTTTTATTGTGACACAAAAACCCGGTTTCTTTGGTGAGAAGCTGGGTTTGTTTAATTAAAAATCGCCTTCGGCTACTTGAAAGACGGTTAAACCCCGCGATCGCCACATATCTACGACTTGATCGCGATCGTCCAAGACAAAGCGAATATTAAATTTACCCTCGATATATTGATGATAAATCTCCTCTTTTATGATCGCGTCTTTTCGCATATCGCCGGTTTGACGCATATAAAGACAGGTAAAATTAACCTGATTTCGTCTTAACCATTCCATCGTCTTTTCTTGGGAATCCTCCATCCGTCCCGAAACAATAATAATTTTGCTAGTTTCTTGCCATTTATGGACGGTTTCTAATACGGGAAAATTGGGTAAATCTTGATCACATCTGGACGAGTCATAGGGATTTCTACCATTTAATAAGGCTAAAGTCCCATCCATATCGACAATAATAGCATCCGGTAATTCAGGATTATAAAGGGGCGGGGGAACAGTAACCCGCACATATTTATTATACATCTTCATAATGACATCTTTACCCACAGAATTAAACCGTTTTAAATCCCGTTGAATGCACTCTTTAACAGGAACTTGTAAGAAAGAATCATTAACTTCAACTAGGGCTTTACCTTTGACTAATTCCTTAATATGTTCAATATGATGACCAAAGTTAGTATCATCAACTATGACATTTTTACCCTCTTCTAAGGCCATTAAAATAATCGTATCCCGTAGTTTTATAATAAATTTTTCATTGCCTTGACTCCAATAAGACGCGTGACACATTTCTCGCAAAAGATCTTTATTTGTCCTTACCCATCTTCCGGGTTCAGATAATAGTAATTCATTGGCAAATTTAGATTTTCCTGAAGCAGGTAAACCGACTAAAATCAATACTCTTTTCATAGTCTTGCTAATGGTAATGGGTAAGGGAAAGGTATTATTAAATAATATCGAAGCCCCAAGTAAAAAAGCTTAATTCGTAGGTTGGGTTGAGCGTAGCGAAACCCAACCTATCGCGATTCTCGCACTTATGAGGTACATACAGCAGATTGCGGTTTTATAAAGTACAGCCTATAAACCCCAAATCATGGCGGATAGGGGAGCACAGCCCCGATTAAATCGCTTTTTTCTACTTCACTTACCTGAAAAAAAGGTAAATGTTGCGATCGCGATCGTGCAATCCCCTAAATCCCCCTTCCCCCTGCCCGAATTTCGGGAGGTTAGGGGGAATCGAGCGGCTACACCTCATTCAAGTGAAAATTGCTATATACTAAACTCAGCATATTTGTTGGGTTTCGCGAGGCTCAACCCAACCTACAAAAATGGCGCGAGGCTCAACCCAACCTACTCAGCTACTCAACATATTTGTTGGGTTTCGCAGTGCTCAACCCAACCTACATCAATCATTTTAACTCATTAATTCTTGAGTCCTCTTTAGAGGACTTCAGCTATTAGACTCTTACTTAAGTCCCTGGTATTCTTTCAGCTTTTTGGGCTGTTGGGTTTCGCGGTGCTCAACCCAACCTACATCAATCATTTTAACCTAAATTAGGTGAAAATTTCACCGACGGTGATGCGATTTCCATTGAGAAAATCACCCCCTGATTGCACTTTTTTACCCGCGATTTGCAATTCTCGTAATAATAATAATCCGTCTCCAGTTTGCACAATTGGCCCTAATCCTTTGGCGGTTTTTACCACTTCTCCGGGTTTTCCTGATAATTGGGATAATGTCTCCCATTCTTTCTCTAAATTCCGTAATTCTAAGGGTAAAAATCGCCAATAGAGTTCCCCTAATGGTGCTGTGGCACTAATTTTTACCGTATTTTCCCGAAACTTGGCTACACAATGGGGATGAAATCCTTGGATTTGATGATGGAGCCCGATCGCGCTTCGGCTCCAATCGAGAATAAAATCGGAATCTTTAATCAAAGACGCGTAAGTAGCTTCCTCATTATTTTGGGGAATAGGAGTAATGTCACCCTGGGCTAACTTTAACAGAGTTTCTAATAATAAATCCGCCCCTAATTCCGAAACGCGATCGGCAAGAGTAGTAGCATTATCTAATAAAGTAATCCCCGCGTAAGCCTTCAATAACATCGCGCCTGTATCCATCCCCGCGTCCATTAACATCGTCGTGATACCTGTTTCTTTTTCCCCATGATAAAGACACCATTGAATCGGTGCAGCACCACGATATTTAGGTAAAATAGAACCGTGTACATTAATACAGCCTAATGGTGGAATATCCAAAATTTCTTGAGATAAAATTTGTCCATAAGCCACAACCACAAAAACATCCGCTTCTGTTTGTTTTAACAGAGAAATAACCTCAGCATCTTTTTTAATACGTTTCGGTTGCCAGATGGGAAGATTATAAGCCATAGCCGCAATTTTCACAGGAGAAGGATTTAATTGATTTCCTCTCCCCCGCCGTTTATCAGGTTGAGTAACAACTCCAACTACTTGAAATTCGGAATGATTGAGTAAATTTTCTAAAGTGGGAACCGCAAATTGAGGAGTTCCAAAAAAGACTACTTTCATGGGTAATAGGTAATGGGTAATGGGGATTAGGGATTAGGGATTAGGAATTGGGGATTAGGAATTGGGTAATGGGGATTAGGGATTGGGAATTGGGGAATGGGTTTGAATATATCTCAAACCTAAGCTAAGGAATGAAAATTTAATAAAGTAGTGCAGGCTTCCAGCCTGCTTTCGATAAGCCTGTGCTATTAATAGGCTTGTCACAGGCTTCTCGCCTGTGCTACTAATAGGCTTGTCACAGGCTTCTCGCCTGTGCTATTAATAGGAATTTTCAATGCGTAACACCTTAACACCTCATTTAGGAGTAATAGAAATTTCCACACGACGGTTGCGTTGACGGTTACTATCAGAAGTATTTTCCACAGTAGGGCGACTGCTACCATAACCAATTATAATCCAATTATATTCATTCCCTAATACTTGAGATAAATATTGTGAAACCAGTTGCGCCCGGGCAAAAGATAAGGCTCGACTTTGTTGAAAATCTGCTGTATTATCTGTATGCACTCCGATACGCACTGTCGCCCCTGGATAATTGCGTAACTCGGCAATTAAATTATCTAAAATTACATTACTTCCCTCTTTGATGGTGGTACTATCTTGCTCAAATAAAACATCACTGGGAAATGTTACCATTAAAGCATTACCCGCCAAAGTTTGCTGTTTTTCTCCCGTCATACTTATGGGAGGCAAACTGGCATTTTTTGAAGAATTAGAGGATTTCGTTTCTGTTGCTAATTGTTGAGAAATAATTTCAAGTCGCTTTTCTAATGATTCTGTGGGGCGACGGCTTCCTAATTGCGATTCTAAATTAGTGGTGCGGCCAATTAAATTGTTTAATTCGCCTTGTAATTGCTTTAATTCCCCTTGAATTTTTGCCCGTTTTTCCGGTGTTAATTCTACTTTAATATTAGGGATAGGCGTAGGAGACACCGGCATAACACTCGGAGAGGATGTCACACTTCCTATCCCTTTTGTGAAAGAGCGCGATCGCGTTAAGAATTGTTCCAAAAGGGGCGTTTTGTTGGAAGAAGAGGGGAATTTAGACGCGATCGTGATTCCCAAAACCCAACCCAAACCCCCCCCGACAATCAATAAAAGAAAACGAAAAATAAATGAGAGAATAAACAGACTTATCCCCGAAGACTGGGATTTTCCAGTCTGGGGACTGACAGAATTTTTAGGTGAAGATTTTGTCACGGTTTTCAGTATCCTTCATTTAAAATTGCTTAATCGCCCGTTCGATTTCGCGCTTATCATCGCGACGCTTCATATCCTCCCGTTTATCGTGTAACTTTTTACCCTTACCCAAACCAATATCAACTTTAACCCAACCATTTTTTAGGTACATTTTTAAGGGAACTAAAGTTAAGCCTTTTTGCTCCACTTTCCCCACTAATTTGCGAATTTCCTCTTTATGTAATAACAATTTACGGGTACGAAGGGGATCATGGTTAAAATAATTACTCGCGCTTCCCCAAGGAGAAATATGAACATTAATTAACCATAATTCTCCATTGCGAATTAAACCATAGCCATCCCGTAGATTGACTTTTCCTTCGCGAATTGATTTCACTTCCGTACCCTTGAGCTCTATCCCCGCTTGGTATGTCTCTAGGATATCGTAGAGAAACCGTGCTTGACGATTATCGCTTACTATTTTGTATCCAGTGCTGTTGTCTGCCATCTTTTATCTTTCTTTTACTCTTTATCATTGCAACATGACATTATAGCACTTTTTCTCATTGCTGGGTTGTTTATTCACTAAACTTGGAAAAATTTAATCTTTTTATCCTACGCGATCGTGGAGAGCCTTAGCTATAATGAGGTTGTCTGGCTTGGTTGTCTGATATCCTCGTCGCGCCCATTAAGAGAGGGAAATATATGCCTAAAAAACTCACCTTTCGTCAAAGAATAGAAAAAATCTTTAACAGTATTTTCTGGGGCTGGAATATCATCTTTCTTTTGATGGACACCTTTATTTTCTACTTCTTCAGTATTCCTTTAATCCTCGCCACCATCTTCGGAGAAATCCCCCTGGATTTTTCCTTGACAATCTTGGCATTAATGATCATGCCTATCCTTTCGATCATTTTCGTGAAAAAATATTTTGACAAACAGCCCCGTCAACTTATGCGTTTTTTTTACGGTGTGGAAGCACCTCTTTTTGTCTTATGTTTAATTCGTCTATTCCTCATCCGTGAATTAACTCCCGTGAGTGGGATGTTTTTAGCCACAATTGGTTTATGTATTGCGGCATTTTGTGGTGAATTACTCTATGGCTATGTGGGATTTAGAGAAAATTTAACCGAGCCGACAATTAAAAATAATAACTTTTGGGTACGGTTAATCGGACAAGAAAAAATGGCCTGGTTACAGATGGGCTGTCATAGTTTAATGCTGATAATTGGACTCTATGCCGCGACTATCCTTTTCTTTTATGCCCTTCCCGTTGCTGTTTCTACGGTTAACCTTGCCCTTCAATTTGTCGGAGGGATTTTTTATGCCATTTCCCATGCCAATTATTCATGGGAAAATATAATTTATACGCTCCTTTCTTCTTTACCCTTTTTACTTTTTATCTATTTGGGGTGGTGGTTATTTATTTTCTCAGGGGGATTATTTGTCGCGATGCCTTCCTTATTCGGATTTCTTTATCTGGAATCAGGGCAAAAAATATTACGAGATTTTGCCTCTCAGTATGGTAAGCCAAAAATGAGGATCGCGTCTGTATCTATTATCACCACTTGGTTAGTGATATTTTTGTCCCTGCAAAATCAACCTCAAATTAAAGCACTACAACTTTTAGAAACTCCAGCTAATAATGATATTCGTCCTAGCCTTATCGCCCAATCCGATAAAATTAAAGAGGGATTAGTCAATGCTTATTTATCACCCTATCGTTATCTCAGTACCGTCAAAGAAAATAATCATATTCGTGTGATGTATCAATGGCTAGGATTATCCCAAGACGCGGGGCAAACCTTACAAAATTGGTATAATTATCTGATGTCGCCTTTTTTGTATCAAGGTTCCCAAAGTGATGTGGAAAAAGCGGAAAAACTTTATGAAGCTTTTTTTGATAAACCCATTCAAAAAGGGGAAAGTAATGCCATTCAACACGGACTTCAATCCACTTATGATCGCGATCAAGTACAAGCGGGTTTATTAAATATTAATGAGAAAAAGGTTTGGTTAAAGTCCCAAGATATCGCGGTGAAAGAAAAGGGTACTTTTGCTGAAGTAGCACTCCATGAAGTCTATCGAAATCAAACCAATCAATTACAAGAGATATTTTACTATTTCTCTCTGCCAGAAAGTGCTACCGTTACGGGATTATGGTTAGGAGATACTACCGATATTAGCAAAGCATTTCCTTTTACGGTATCTCCGCGTGGGGCTGCGCAAAAAGTTTATAATAGTCAAGTGAGAGTCGAAAGGCAAGATCCGGCTTTATTGGAGCAAGTTGGGCCGAGAAATTATCGTTTAAGAGCTTTTCCTATTCCGGCTAAAGGGATTTCAACTGCCGATCGCGCTAAGGTAATGCACCTGTGGTTAACCTATAAAGTAATGGCAGAGGAAAAAGGATGGAGTTTACCAACTTTAGCCGAAAAACGTAATATTTTTTGGACAATAGACACCGAACGAAATTATACCATCAATGGGGTAAAATATGCCGAGAAAATAGATAAAAATAATTGGTTGCCTGAGTATTTTCCCCTTAGTAACAAAATTGCACCTACCTTACAAGAGGTAATTTTCTCTGGGGGACAGAAAATTATCGCGAAACCCTTAACTAACTCCGATTATGTCTTACCGAATAATCAAAAATTTGCCGTGATTCTTGATACTTCCTATAGTATGACATCTCAACGTCAAAAAGTACAAGAAACCTTAGAAGGCTTAACCGGTAAAAAATTCGGTGACAATGACATTGATCTTTATATTTCTAGTTCCCCAGGAATGCAACCACAACGCGTCAATGAGCCTGAGCAATTTCAACTGAGTCAATTAAGTTTTTATGGCAGTTTGTCATTTAACGAAATGTTACAACAGTTTGCCAGTTTACGGCGTGATGAAACCTATAATGGCATTTTCCTAATTAGCGATCGCGGGAATTACGAGTTATCGAAAGATCAGGAAAAAATCCCCTCCTTAGGTGCGCCCTTGTGGATGATCCATTTAGGAGGAATGCCGCCCGCCTATGAGGATAATACCTTAAAGGCGATTCAAGATAGTGGAGGAGGCGTAGGCAGTGATATTAAAGAAGTAATGCAACGTCTCGCGACGAAAGCAAAATTAGGCAAGTCAACGGTTAATGTGGTTGATGGTTATACTTGGATGAATGTGAAATTATCCAATAAGAATTTGAAAAAGCTGTCCCCCTTGAAGAAGCCAGAAAACAATGAATTTTCACCCATTGCTGCCCGTCAATTGGTATTAGCTCTCAGCAAAGAAACCAGTCTGAAGCAAGTTTCTCAATTAGATGGCATTCACGCGATCGCGAAACAATTTAAAATCGTCACTCCTTACTCATCCATGATTGTCTTAGTCAATGACAGACAACGGGAATTACTCAAAGAAGCCGAAGCACAACGCGATCGCTTCGATCGTCAAGTAGAATCAGGAAAAGAAACATTAACCAAACCGGCAAATCCCATGAATCAAGAAGGAATACCCGAACCCCAAACCTGGCTCGGTTTAATTCTGGGAATCGGTTTATTAATAATTTTCCGATATCGTCAGCAACGACATCATCCCCTCTCTTAATCACCCGGTAGTTAACTCAAATTTCCCCCCTTTTTTTTGCTGTTGGGTTTCGCGGCGCTCAACCCAACTTACATCTGATCAGAATAAGAAACCCCCTCAAAAATTAAGGGGATTAATCACTTTTTACTCGTTAACTTTCGGCTCCGTCGAAGGCACAATCGCGGGTTCGACGATGCGTTTTGGCCGCCCGGGTTTGCGTTTGTGGCGTTGATTAAGAGATTTATCACTCGCCAAGGCTAACTCTTCAGGTGTACACTGGAATAAACGTAACGCCTCAAGAAACTTTTGTGGTGTCATCGTCGGCTCTGTGCGCCCCGTTTCCCAGTTGCGGACACTTGTTTCGCTAATTGACAATTTTTCCGCGACTTCCGCCCGACTTAAATTCGCTCTTTCTCTGATTGCTTCCATATCCATACATTAAAGTCTCCCTTTATGTCATTAAATTAGTTTTCAAAAATCAATGGTATCATGGTTTCACCAAGAAACCAAGAGTTTTTCCAAGAAATCTCAACAAAGGGATGCTCTAAAATAGAGAAAGAAAATTTCAACAAAGGAGAGGTAGTTATCGAAACCATCTACGGCAACCTGCAAGGGTTAAAAACCAGTCAACTGAAACAACTCGAGCGCCTGTATCATCAAAAATTACCCGGCGATTCGGTAACTACGCCAGAATTTGCCCAGCGCGTCGGGGCGATTAGTACAGAAATAGATGAGCCCGTCTGTGTGTATATCAATCGTCGGGGACAAGTAATCCGTGTGGGGGTAGGCACGCCTCGCCAAACCCAAATTCCCCCTTTAGAATTACCCCGTTATGGGGGTGGGCGTTTGAGCGGTATTCGCTGCATCGCTACTCATCTAAAATCCGAACCCCCTAACGAAGCCGCGTTAACCGCGATGGCGTTACAACGTTTAGATGCCCTAGTCTGGATCACCTTAACCGGGCAAGGTTTTCAACGACGTGGTGGGGGGGGGACTGGTTATATCAAAGAGACTTATCTTGCCCATCTTATCTCACAACGGGAAATTACCTCACCCCCTACTTCTCTCCTCGAAGGAGAGGGGAGTAAAAATACTTCTTTCATCCCCCCTAAAGAGGGGAAAGAGGGGGGGGAAAACACCCAGCCCAAAGAGGGGGGGGAAAGAAAATCATCATTTTTATGGACAGTTTCGCCGCCCTTAAATCTTGATACTTTAACTGAGCAAGATTTTCTGGAATTAGTAGAAGAATTAGAGGCGGAATTTGCCCAAGAATTTGTTGCGAAACAGGTTGATGTCGATCATGATAAAGTCCTTTTAGTGGGTGTAATGACTGATAATAAAACACCCCAAAATTTTGAGGATGGTTTAGCCGAATTAGGGATGTTAGTTGACACCGCGGGGGGTCAAGTTTTAGAAACTTTACGTCAAAAAAGATCTCGCCCCCATCCTCAAACAGTAGTAGGAGAAGGTAAAGTACAAGAAATTGCTTTAAGTGCTCAAACTTTAGGGGTAAATTTAATAGTATTCGATCGCGATTTATCGCCTTCCCAGGTGCGTAATTTAGAAACGCAGATTGGGGTTAGAGTAGTCGATCGCACGGAAGTAATCTTAGATATTTTTGCCCAAAGAGCGCGATCGCGGGCAGGTAAATTACAAGTCGAACTCGCCCAATTAGAGTATAATTTACCACGTTTAACAGGGCGAGGTCAAGCCATGTCTCGTTTGGGGGGAGGTATTGGTACGAGGGGCCCCGGAGAAACGAAATTAGAAACCGAAAGACGTGCGATCGCCCGTCGGATTAGTCGATTACAACAGGAAGTTAATCAACTGCAAGCTCACCGCGCTCGCCTACGTCAAGGGCGACAACATCAAGAAGTGCCATCGATCGCGATCGTGGGTTATACCAACGCGGGAAAATCAACATTATTAAATACTTTGACAAACGCGGAAGTTTACACCGCGAATCAACTTTTTGCCACCCTTGATCCGACAACGAGACGTTTAGTAATACCCAATCCTCAAACTAAACAACCTCAAACCATTGTGATGACAGATACAGTGGGTTTTATCCATGAATTACCCCCAGCATTAGTGGATGCTTTTCGCGCGACATTAGAAGAAGTGACGGATGCCGACGCGTTATTGCACGTTGTTGACTTATCTCATGAAGCATGGCAAAGTCAAATACATTCTGTCATGAAGATTTTAAGCGAAATGCCGATCACTCCGGGGCCAGCATTACTCGCATTTAATAAGATTGATCAAGTGGATGGAGATACTTTAAGATTAGCTCAAGAGGAGTATCCCCACGCGGTTTTTATTGCCGCGTCTTGCGGTATTGGTTTAGAGACTCTACGCGCCCGACTTGGGGAACTTATTGACTACGCGATCGCGCTTTAAGGAAACTTAAGAAGTGCGTGCCTCCTTTGTGAGAAACAATATCTTCGCCCTACGAAAAAACAATTTTTATGGTGGTTGGGTTTCGTGCCTCAACCCAACCTACACTGAGCCACGTTGAAAGGCATTTTTTCTTCTTCCTTCTTCCTTCTTCCTTCTGCTATATTAAGAAATGTTACCAGAACCCAAAAACGATCATGACTGCGAAGGTTGAGATATACACTTGGAGAACTTGTCCTTTTTGTATCCGGGCAAAGTCCCTATTAACAAAAAAGGGTGTAGATTTTATCGAATATAGTATTGATGGAGATGAGGGCGCACGGAGAAAAATGGCTCAAAGAGCTAACGGGCGTAGATCCGTTCCCCAAATTTTCATCAACGATAAACATATTGGAGGTTGTGATGATATTCACGACTTAGATATCCAAGGGAAATTAGATCCTTTATTAGTTTAATAGGTAATTGACAGTTGACAGTTGACAGTTGACAGTTGACAGTTGACAATTAAGAGTTGACAGTTGACAGTTGACAGTTG
>JBBITB010000091.1:0-25142 GCA_037440985.1 Microcoleaceae cyanobacterium bin_387 | reverse complement strand
GCTCGTGAAGCCCTAAAAGCACTTGATATTATTCCGAAAGATTTTGATACAAATGCTCCTCGATCGCGCCCCGCAATCAAAACATCTGCCCGTGGAAAAGGACTATTTGCATTGTTATCTTTAATACTCATGATGGTTGGCAGTATAATGACATCGTATCGAATACAGAAGGAAATAAAATCGTACCAAATAAGATCATTATCTCACTACATTTACGTGAAAGAAGAAATAAATATAGATGAGGTTGAAGTAGTACGCTATATAAACGTTGGTATTGTTACTGAAATAAAGATTAAATTTTCAGAAAAAGAGGCAGATAAACTTTTTGGTCGCAAATATCAAGGGGTGATTTATGCTGATGATTGTCGTATTGGTTTTTATCCTGACTCAAGGATGCTATATATTAGTGATTTTCTTGACGAGTGTGGTGGCGGCAATCGTCTTTATATCCTTAAGCCTTAAAGTGTTCCCAAAAATGGATCTATTTTAATTTATAGTCTGAGTTAAAACCATGTTACCATCTCAAATAATCTACCAAAATCGCTATCAGCTAATCCAGCAATTAGGAGAAAATCAAGGCCGACAAACTTGGTTGGCATCAGATTTATCTCAGGGGAATCAAGTAGTAGTAAAACTCCTCGCGTTTAGCCCACAAATGGAGTGGGATCAACTCAAGCTATTTGAGCGAGAAGCCGCAGTATTACAGCGGCTCAATCATCCCAAAATCCCTAAGTATCGAGATTATTTTTCCCTGGAAAAAGAAGAGGGGGATGGTTTGTGCTGGTTCGGCTTAGTACAAGATTTTATTCCGGGTTTTTCTCTGCAACAACTGATTACACAAGGGAAGAAATTTACCGAAAGCCAGATTAAAGATATCGCGACACAAGTGCTAGAAATTCTGATTTACCTCCATAAATTAACCCCACCAATCTGGCATCGAGATATCAAACCCAGTAATTTACTTTTAGGAGAAGACAACCAAATTTATTTACTCGATTTTGGCGCGGTACAAAATCAAGGGGCTGTGGAAGGAGTCACATTTACGGTGGTAGGAACCACAGGTTATGCTCCTTTAGAACAATTTTGGGGAAAAGCCGTTCCCTCCTCAGATTTATATGC
This sequence comes from Microcoleaceae cyanobacterium bin_387, assembly GCA_037440985.1. Lineage (GTDB taxonomy): Bacteria > Cyanobacteriota > Cyanobacteriia > Cyanobacteriales > Microcoleaceae > JBEDKD01. The sequence continues at coordinate 24,023 of JBBITB010000091.1, read as the reverse complement.
CTTGGGAGCGACAATTATTCACCTATTAACAGGGATTTCACCGGCGGATTTACCCCAGGAAAAATTGCGGATTAAATTTGCCGATAGAGTGAGTGTAAATCGTGCTTTTGTAAAATGGGTAGAAGGAATGACGGAACCCGATCCCCATCAACGATATCAAACGGCTTTGTCAGCACTAGAGGATTTGAAAGCGGGGCGTTTTCTGAAGGATAATTTCCGAATAATCACTTCACCATTTGGGGAAAAAGTTAAAATGGGTAAATCTCATCAAGAGTTACAGTTCAAAATTGTAATAACTGATGATAATGATCTGCATTTTTGTGTTGTATTGCTCATACAATTATGCCAATTATGCAGGCAATGGCAATTATTTTTTATTATTATATGTGAGTGGCTTTTGCTAGGAATACCATTAGAGGTCTCAATATTATCAAGTGCTATATTAGGCTATGGATTGTGGCTCCGATGGGGGATAGCGTGGAAAATGTTAATGTTTAGGTTTATATTTGTCACTGCCATCAGTCTTTTTTTATTATGGATATTATTATGGTGTTACATCCCTGATCGACGAACCGTAACATTTGTGGTAGATTTTTTCAAATCAATGGTTATATTTGGCTCAGTGCTTTGTGGATTATGGGAAGTCGGCAAAGTAGTATTGAATTTAAAAAGAATCTCATCTACTCAATATTCTCCTGATGAGTGTTACGTTTACTTTAATACAAAGAAATTTGTGATTGAACACAAACGAGATGGTAAGTGTCTCGATCGCGCACAAGGAGAAACCCCCGAAATTAATGATTGCCAGTTAAGTGATTCGGCTATTTCCATCTTAGCAGGCGGGGAAAAATATATGTTTGCTGATGGTGTAGGAGAGAGGGAACGGAAATGGATAGTGACAGAAATTAGAGAGTGGCTCCAAGAGTCAAAAAATTAATTAACCCTTGGCAAAATTGCCAAAAAAGCATGATCGCGTTTTTGTGCCTTTTCGGAAAGAAAATACCCCAAAAGATTTTTTATTTGAAACCGCTCCTAAACCCAGATAAACGCAGATGATAAAATTGATAGCTTGGGTGATGGATATCCATTTATCAATAATATCAAGTTGGGTTGATTTAATGATAATATTGAGGCGGGGCAGGTTGACAATCTCTGTTGCTTTTCCTTAGGATATTGGCGAACCCGCCCCTAGCAGCCTCATAAAACTATCAATTAAATTATTCATCACCCAATACGATCGCGATTAGGGCACTTTTGAACGCAGAAACGCGATCGGTAAAGAGACAAATTTCCGCAATTTCGGCACATAAGCACGTTTACGGAAAACATCATAATCATTCTTCTCGATCGCGTCTAAAATACCACGATAAAGCATCAAAGCCGCCCAAATAGGCCAACGAATATCAGGACTCAATATCCGAATCCCTTCTTCGGCGAGAGTATAAAAATCACGCGCTCGCGTAATTTCAAACCTCATTAACGCCCGCCAACGATCATTAACAATACCCTGAAATAACTCTTCCTCAGTATAATTAAATCGCGCTAAATCTTCCAAAGGTAAATAAATACGGCCGCGTCGCGCATCTTCCCCCACATCACGCAAAATATTCGTTAATTGATTGGCAACACCAAGCGCGATCGCTTCCTCATTAGGACTTCTCAAATCTCGATGCCAATTCCAACGTAAAGCAGCTTTAGAAGTATCAACCCCCATCACCGCGTTCGACATTAACCCCACTGTACCCGCGACTCGATAACAGTAAAGATTAAGCTCTTCAAAAGTTTCATAACGAGAACGATAGAGATCCATCCGTTGGCCCGCGATCATATCACGGAAAGGTTGAATATCCATCGGAAAACGCTCAATAGTATCAACTAAGGCGACATCGTAATCATCTAAAGCATAACCCGCAAAAATCGACTCTAAATGTTCTTCCCACTCCTTTAAAGTTTCAGGAGTAGTCGCACTCGCGTTGGGCCCGTCCACCAATTCATCGGTGCGGCGACACCAGACGTAGATCGCCCAGATAGCCCGACGCTTGGTTTCTGGCATTAATTGAGTGCCTAAATAGAACGTTTTGGCGTATCCCTCTGTAATTTGACGACAAAGTTCGTAAGACTCATTAACAGAAGTCAGGGTTCTCTGGGACTGGTTTTTTGACAGTTGCAGCATCCGACGAGAAGGAATGAAAGGGGAACGGGGATACAGAGACGGGAAAAGCCAAAAGCTGTTTTTAAGGACAGGACTTTTAGTTTATCAGTGAGTTATATCAAGACTGAGATAGAAAACAGGTTTCTCAAATAGACATCTCCTAAAATTATGGTAGGGTAGGCATCCTGCCTGCCTTTGATGATTTTTGCGAGATGTCTAATCAGTTTAGATAGTTTCACCGATTTTCCCTAAAGGAGAAACCCGGTTGATGGGGTTTCGGGGGGGGTAAGTTGACCCCTCTCAGAAAAACAGGTCAACAGTTTTCAGCTTACCGCGTAACTGTTACCAGAAATCATAATTTTCTGGGAAAGCTGTTTTTAGTTTTGGGTTTTCTGCGCGATGGCTTGTGCAGTCAGCTTACCAGAAAGGACAGCTCCTTCCATACTCGCGAGATATCGCTGCATGGTGAAGTCTCCCGTTAAGTAAAAATTCTTAATGGGTGTTGTCTGGATGGGGCGATGTTGTTGACGGCCGGGGGTGGCTTTATAAACCGATCGCGGTGTCTTGACAACATGATATTTGAGAAGTTTAGCCCCTTGGGGTATTTCCTCTGGGAAGAGTTTTTCTAATTCTGCCATTGTCGCGGCAATTATTTCCTCATCCGACTCACTGATCCAGTCCTTCGCGGGTGCTAAGACTAATTCCAACATGGAGCGATCGGGGTTGGAGTATTCCTTACAGGTATTACTCATATCCGCGTAAACGCTTAAAAGAGGCGATCGCGAAAAGAGTAAATGATCAATATTAGTTAATTTACGGTCAAACCATAAATGGACATTGATCACCGGGACACCCTCTAACCCCTCTAACTGTTTAAAATAGTCCATTTTCCGCCAAGGTTGGGGAAGCATGACTTTAAGGGGATCAACGGGCATCGCGGAGACATAAAGATCCGCGGTAAAGACTTCATCGGGGGCCCCCTCTAAGCCACGAATCAGGAAATGTTTAACAGTGCCATCCTCATTAAGGACAAATTCTTTAATCGGCGCGTTAAGTCGGACTTCACCACCGCGTTCCGTAATATGATCAACAATAGGTTGACAAAGACGTTCGGTAGGGGAACCGTCTAAGAAAGCCATTTTGGAGCCATTTTTTTCTTGGAGAAAACGGTTTAAGGCCGTGAGGATCACAGTCGCGGAGATTTCATTAGGATCAATGAAATTCAAGGCCTTGGACATCGCGATAAAGACTTCTTTCTCGACTCTGGGGGGGACGTTTTGTAATTTGAGCCATTCCGAGAAGGAGTATTTGTCCATCTCTTCCACGTATTTTTGGCCTTGAACGATCGCGGGGATAAGTCCCAGGCCAAAGCTAATTTTTTCGCCCCAGGTGAGCATATCGTTATTACGGAGAATCGCGATAATACCATTAATGGGAGCCGGAAGGTCTGGAAAGTCAAACCTCGAATAAGTGCCGGGGGTTTCCGGCTGATTAAAGATCATAGTATGGTCTTTCCATTGCAGTCGATCTTCGATGTTTAATTCTTTGAATAACTGCAACATATTGGGGTAAGCACCGAAGAAGATGTGCAACCCGGTTTCATACCAGTCACCGTCGGAGTCTTTCCACGCGGCAACTTTTCCGCCGAGCACGTCTCGACGTTCGAGGACGATGGGGGTATGTCCCATGTCTGTGAGATATTTCGCGCAGGATAGTCCTGCTAAACCTGCTCCGGCGATCGCGACTCGCATCTTTTCTGGTTCTGCCTTTGGTTTGTCAATGGATGATTATACTTTACAACTTGTTACATTTTCTTAAGATTTGGGAAATCCTTCCCCCTCAGCCCCTCAGTTCTTTTTTTATCCGTTTTTTTGTAGCGCTTGCTTACGCTGTAGTACGACAGGAAGGTGGGAGAGGGCGCGAGTTTGGGTAATCATAAATTTGTACTAGAGTCTCCATTGGAATTGCTTGTTGATCGCGCTAAAATCAAATCCATAGCCATTGTCATAATTTCCTCATATTGTACCATTTTACCTAATTCTTCAGCCTCATAAAGTCCGCCAAAAGCTTCTAAAGCAGCATTTTTCAAGGCCGAATTATAAGCATCTTGTAAGGTTTCCTCTAACTCTTCATCGGTGAGATAGTTCCCTTGTGATTTATGTCGTTTATTGGTGCGTTGAATTTGCTTAATCGAATTAAAAATCGATGTTTCCCAAGATTTTGTCGTCCGTTTTTCAGCTTGTTTCTTAATTAAGTGTAATAACAGAATAATGGCAAAACTAAAGATTTTATTCAGTTTATCGGTTTTACTCATCTCTTCTAATTCTTCAACTAGCAATAAAGCCTCTGGAATGTTGCCTTTGTAGAGCAATTCCTTCAGGGTTATAAATTCTTCCATGAGTGCTTAGTCCTCCGGGTTTGAATTTTGACAACTATACTATATAGTATAAGTGCCTACACCAAATCAATTGTATATTTTATTATTAGATTGATTGGGCGATTGAAATGGCGACTACACAAACAAAGTCTCCCTTCGGAGACTGTAGAAATTCAACCCGTGCAGGCGGATTTCGCGCTACGCGCACGCGACGCGTTAGCGCAGCTTGCGCGCAGCGCAAACCTCTGTGCAGATCGCGGTTTCAACCGCCCGGTATTTGAAGTAATCATCCCAAGTCGCAGGTTGCCATTGGTTAAGGGGCTTAAGTTCTACTAAAATAGCTTTGGTGGAAAGTATCATCAGCCAACACCTATTTTTTTCTTTTCAATGGCGCATATTTTTAATCAGAAATTACCTATCATTATCAGGGAAGTTGTTCGGGAGAAGATATACCCTATTTCTTTTTATTTTTTTACCCGATAATCACGATAAATTTCTCCCTAGATACTCAGAATTAAGGGAAAATTCCGATTAAAAATCAAAGTAAATATAAGGTAATCCTCCTTGGGGTGCAAATAACCACACTGCATAGAAACAAAGGGGTATTAATACTAATTTAATCCCCCAATTTAAGTCTAATTTTAACCCTCGATTCAGCCCATAACTCAAAGTCATCAAGATCGCGATCGCGATCAGACAGTTAGTAATTTGCCCTCGTGTCACTCCCAAAGATTCCAGATAAACCTTTTGGACAAATTGGGCATCGGAGGGATAATTCCATAAATGTGAAATCAACCAACCCGAATCCTTAAAATTAGGAAGACGGAAAAAAATCCAAGAGCCAAATACCATTGCTTGCGTCAAAAACCAACTAAAAAAGATAGCCGGTATGGTTTTCCAGAGACTTTCTAAGGATAACTTCTGAGAAATTGCTTCCGTAATTCGATGAATCATTAACCCTAAACCATGTAACATTCCCCAAACAATAAAACCCCAGGCTGCACCATGCCAAATTCCCGCGATCGACATAATAATAAATAAATTCAAACAAGTCCGAATCAAACCCACCCTTGATCCTCCCAAGGGAAAATATACATAATTGCGTAACCAGTCCCCCAATGTAATATGCCAACGTCGCCAAAAATCCGCGATACTTGTACTAAAATAGGGATAATCAAAGTTTTGGGGTAAAGTGAATCCCATTAAAACTGCACTACCGATCGCGATATCCACATAGCCACTAAAATCCAAATAAAGTTGTAAGCTATATGCTAAAGTAGCCAACCATAAATCCTCACTACCTGCCCGTTGTAAATTACTAAAACTCAAATCAACAAATCTGCCTAAATTATCAGCAAATAATGCTTTTTTTACCGCTCCCATTGCAATTAACCACAATCCCTCTGTCAGTTTTTCAGGATGAGGAAATTGGATATTTTTAAATTGATTTATAAAATTATGATAGCGAGTAATCGGACCGGAAATCAGTTTAGGAAAAAAGAATTTATAAGCCGTAAAATGAAGCGGGGACGCGCAGGCAGGAGCCCCTCGATAAATATCTATTAAATACGCGATACACTCAAAGCAAAAGAAACTTAATCCTAAAGGAGAAATGACATAACTTTGCACCCAACTGGCACTTTCTAAAAGTATCGGTAAATTGTATAAACTGCCCAGGGTATTCAATAAAAATGGTATATATTTGAAACTAAACAGTAATAAAATATTAACGATAATACCAAACCAAAGTAAGATCAGACGGCGGGTATTCCACACATCATTTGCGATGCGCCAGTCTAGGGGTTCCCCAATGCCATTGGCGAGACAGTAATTAAATAAAATGGCTATTAAGAGCAGGGGGATATATTGAATTTGCCAGGACGCGTAGAAAATTAAACTGGCAATTACTATAATAAATAAGCGCCAATTTGTATTAGGTATTATCCAGTAAATACTGAGACATACTATCAAAAATAAGCCGTAAGTTAGAGAGAGAAAAGTCATTGGGGATTTGGTAATAGGTAATGGCTAATAGGGTTGACAGTTGACAAACGCTTGTATGGTAAGTCTTTGATTGGTAAATAAGTTTTTCCAGGTTTTCAGGAAGCCTCACTGGTTTAAGAAGTGCTATATGACAAAACTGTCAACTGTCAACTGTCAACTGTCAACTGTCTTCCTAATTAGATTGCAATTGAGAGTTTAAGGCTTTGGTGATACGATCGCGAGTTTCCTCTAAATGAGTACGAGTATAGGTGTCTAATTTTTTATCCCTTTCGCGAAGGGTTTGACTAATAGCCTCCCGTAATTCTTTAATTTTGGACCACGCGATCGCGTTGGCATCCTCTGGAGAATTGGTTTCTCTTAATACCATTTTGATTAAATAAGAGAGATATTCTTTCTGTAAAGAGCGTCTAAAATTAGATATTTTAATCACCTTTTCTTTCGAGGGTAAAATCTCACTCCAAATCCCATTTTGTAAAGTATCAAATAATTCCGGTAGACTTAACACATTCTCAGGATTTGTTTTTAACGAACTATCCCGTAAACGGGTAAGACGCTCTGGAGATAACAATTCTAATAAAACCATACGCTGAAGCAAAGTCACGCGATCACCGATGGGATAATCTAAAGGAAAAATTAACACACGAATCCCCCAATGTCCCCAGCGAGAAGGTGCTAATTTATTCAATAATTCTGGGGAAAATTGAAACGCGTCTTGGGCAAAAACATACTTCTGTAATAAGGCTAACGCGTTTCGCTGTTGATTAAGAGAAATCACTTCAAAAGGTAAAGGTTCTCCATTCAATCCCTCATTAGGACGATTAAAGGACTCACCACCTATATATAAAAGGATAGGATTTAACTGACGCAAATAGTAAAAATAAAGACTATCAAACATCTCTCGTATATTGGGAGAGGTAATCTTAGAAGAAGGGGAAATTTTTTCCAGTTTTTTCCATAAAATTCGGATGTTATCTAATTGGACTTGGGAAAATTGTAACATATTATTACTCAGATCAAAGGTATTAATTGCTGGATCGAGTCCCGCGTAGGCATCTTCATCCGTGGCAAAGGATAATTCCGGTTGTGATGCTAGAGACAGAATCGCGTCTAACATCGTTTTTTCTGATATCGTTGAACTCTCAAAAGGTTGATAACCATACGCGATCGCCCATTCATCATAGGGACCTAAAATAACAGGATAATAGTCTCCCTGTTTAGTCCCCAAAGGAGCTAAATTAAGCGGTACATAATCCATCACCGAAGCTACTAAACCCTTACTATGGGTAATATCAGTATTATTTAACTCCTCCGGTTTCAGAAAGGTACTACCATGAAAATTATGTCTTAATCCTAAATTATGACCGATTTCATGGGCGGTGAGATAGCGAACATATTGATGTATAAATTCCTTGATATCTCCCCCTGTTTCAGAGTTCACCGCGAGGGAAGATAAAGCCATTGCTCCAATGGCAAATTGTTGTTCTGTTTCTAACCCAAAACAAAAATCAGAATGATTAATAACTTCTCGCAAAGATGAGCGATCAACGCGTTGATATTGTTCTGAGCTCCTCGGCAATTTTGGGGTGTTTTTTGACTCAGTACCCTGTGCCTGATTTACTAAGGAATTTTTCTCTAATTTAAAAGGAGAACAAGGGTTAGTTTTGAGGGCATCACTCAGGGGCATAAAATTCGTAAAAGCCGAATCCTTTGGCCTCCAATTTTGATACGCTCTCTTGGCATCTCGGATGATATTAGCATTAATAATAATATCAGCATCTAAAATTTCTCCCGTCATGGGATCGACATGAGATGGTCCAATAGCAGCAAAGAACGCTCGATAAAGATTAGACCAGTGAATCACATTATAGCGCATATCTTCTGGGTCAAAATCTGCCTTATCTGGCATTTGTTTGACTTGAATTGCGTCTAAAAAACCTGCTTTTTCAAAGGCTTTATTCCATAATAAAACACCCTCTTTCATCGCGTCTCGATATTCCAAAGGGACTGTATTTTCTATCCAAAAGACGATGGGATTTACCGGAGGAGAAAGGGGGGCAGAAGGAATTTGTTTTTCTAAATGCCAGCGATTAATATAACGTACAAAAGGATCGGACTTATTTTGTTCAGAAATATTTTTATACGCGGTTAAGAAATAACCTACCCGTTGATCGGCTAGACGTGGACGATAACCGTTATTAACGGGTAAGGGGAAAATACTGTAATGAATTACTAGATTAAATGAACGGCTATCGGGAACGCTAGGTAAATCAACAAAGGTACTTTGGGCATCTCCTGAAAATCCATAATTTGTTTCTATTTCTAAGTTTTTGGGAAAATTTTTCACTTCTTGAAAATAGGATTTATCTCCATCTAATGTATAATTTGCTCCTAATAGTAAATTTAAAAATGGTGTCACACCCGCGATATCCGTACGATCGTTAATAAAAATATCACTCAAATCAACTAACAAAGCCTTTGTTTGAGGGTGAATACTGAGAATCGGTACAGAATACAAAATAGAGTTACTAAAAGATTTTTGCACTGATGTCCCTTGAGGATCGCCCGTTTCGGTACGAAAGTGAATATTAGGGATGACAAATTCTACTTTGTTTTCTTGACGACGAAATTCAAATAATATATCTCCTAAGGGCATTCCACGATAAAATAAAATATCTCCTATTCCCGATGACAAGTTGAGAAAACAAAGAAATTTTTTATTAAGTTGTTCCGGTTTTATTTCTAAATAAATTTTGCTCGTTTCTTTGAGACGATATAAGGTAAATAATCCCTCATTTTTTTGTGTTTTCTCAATAACTTTATCAAAGGGTTGGGGAGGTGTTTGACTTGGTTTGATCACGATACTCCCACTGAATTTTAAATGCAAATTATGTTCTTGGGCGACTCCCTTTGATGTGAAACAAATTACCCCTATCACTGCTAAAATTAAGAGGAAATACAGGTAGGGGATTTTTCGTAAATATCTGTGCCAAAAATCAGAAAGGCTGGTTTTTGTGAAATATTTTGTGAGGAATCTTGACACAATTTTAGTCATAATTTTAACGCGATGTAAATAAATTTGGCTATCTAAAATGATTAAAAACCTTTGCCACCAGACTATGTTGCCAATTTGGCATTTACAAAAATTTACATAACGGGGTTTAATTGGGCCTACTTATAAGGAAAGAGATTTAACGGGATTTTGGCCAAGGAATTGAGGAGTCTTGAGCTAAACTCTCCACGATCGCGCTCCCCCCATAACGATTGAGATGACTAGGATCTGAGAAATATTCCAACTTGTCGGGCCATAATTGAGAGAGATCGCGGAATATTAATCCTGTTTGTTTACCCAATTCGAGCATACTTTGCCGGAATTGTTTCTCATAATTGCGCCGTGGAATATCTAAATAATCATCCGTTAAAGGCATATTGACAAAAACCACTTTAATTTTATTCTCTTTGGCATAATTCACCATTTTTATTGATGACAAATTTTGTACTCCTGAAAGTTTAAAATTTTGATAATCACTATCATAATCACCGGGGACTCTCGGATGTTCCTGATAATAACTTTCTAGGTTAAAGCGAATATTTAATGGCAAATATCCATTAGTTGTAAATGCTGATTTTTCCTCCTCGTCTATTTTTTCTGGGTTGGATTTGGGAATTAGTTGTCCTTGGGTGGGTGCAATCAATGTATTAGGTGAATTGACAAAGGATAATAACCATCCCTTTACACGATCGCGTTCTTGATGTGTCACCGAAACAGTTTCTAACTGTTTTTCTAAGGATTTTCTCAGATGTGGTTCAGTTTGTTTGACTTGTTGAAATAATAGACTAACAGAAGTCAAAGGATTAAGAGATTCTTTCTTTTTCTGGGAATTATCGAAGGATTTACTCCCCATTTTAAAGGAAGTTTGTCCTAATTTTTGATACCCCTCCGAAGACGCGATCGCGTTAAAAGTAACATCAACTCGACCACTATTAAGGGCCCTTACTCCATCCGCCCAAAGAATTAACTCTGGCAATTGCTCAGGGGGTAAAATACGACGAATTAAGAGATCAACCGTTTGAGCCGTCGCACCATTAATACCAAAATTATAAATTTTTAACCCCGGATAACCCTGACGGGCTAAAGCTTGCTCCAGAGCCATTGGATCAATACCACGTAGTGCTCTCGAACTCCCCACAATCAGAATATGGGGAGGACGTTTAATCCTTTGTAAATAACGTTGATAACGGGCGAATTGTTCATCTAATTGTTGACTACGAAAAGATGGATAAGAAACCACGGAAATTATGGGACAATTTTCGCTCTTAAACCAGGTATTTATTCCCTGACAATTTCCCCCAGGCATCTTAGCATCCGCGGATTTAGTAAACTGTGCATCATTAAATACGACATCAGAATCTTTTTGGGTATCGTTTTTTAACTTCATTTGAGAGAGACTCCCTTCCATCATATCTCCAGCAATCGGTTGTAAAGCAATCCCAGAATTTTTCTCCTGTGATTCCCCTGTCACTATGGTAGGGAGAGACGCGATTTCCTGTTTGGAGACAGAGGTAGACAAAATCACGCGAGATGCCTGTGCATCAAGAAACCAAGTTAAAACACAACCCACTGTCACCCCAACCAAGGCTATAGCCACCCGTTGATAGATGGAACCATTTTCGGAATCGGCATTGGGGGTTTGTGGGGTAAATAACCGTGATCCTATAAGGGTTATTTGCAGAGTTTTTACCAAACTCTCTGAGATATTTTCCCCCGATGGACGATAGACAAATTTATGCGGTTTGTAATGAAATTTCTTTTTCTTAACTTTTACCCTTAACTGATCCTTTTGAGTCCTTTCCCACAGTTGAGGAATCGTAATTTCTGGCGTTTGGAGGATCGTCGTTTCCGGTTGTTGGGGAATAGTATTTTCCCGCTGTTGGGGGATAGTCGTTTCCCCCTCTTGAGGAATAGTAATTACCTGCTGTTGGGGAATAGCAAATGATCGCGTTTTGGGGGGATGAGAAAAATCCTTTGGGGGTTCAGAAACAGGAGAAATATCAATATTCGGATGCCAGATTAAATTAAGAGTCGCCTCAGAAAAAGTCATATCCGTGACGGAGGGTTCAAAATCGGGACTCTTCTCTTCGGCTTTCTGACGTTTACGAGGAATAAAATCAATGCCATAACGCCAAAGGGGAACTTTTTGCCCCCCTCGACGGCCATAAATACGAATCCCCACGATATTAGGAAGTTTTAACTCTTGTAAAAACTTCCCCAGAATTGGCCCCACCTTTACTTGAGAAGGACAAGTAAGGGCTTCGCTCATTATATGTAGTAGATCATCTTTGTATAAAAATTTAAGGCGAATCCCCCCAGTTTTTAACTTATAATCCAGGTCAGGATTAACTAAACGATTAAGTAAAAAACTTAACGCGTCGCGATCGCCTTGGGCGGCTAAAGTCTTGGTTTTTGGTTGTAAATCAGGATGTTGAGACGCGGGTAATTGAATCCAATCAATCCAATGGGGAGATTCTTGGCCATTTTGGGGTGTTCCGATTCCATAGACAGTCGCGCCTAAAATCCCTTGAGGTGCGAGGGAAATGAGAATAGGCTGTATCGCGTTAATCGTAGTTTCCTTCTCAGGTAAAAAAGCACCCCGCTGATGACAAAAGAGATGAAGAGTCGTGTCATTAAGAGTCGCCCGCACTTCCACATCATCAGGTAAAACCCGTTGTAAGAGACATTGAATCGCGTCCTTATCTCCCCAACGTCCCCACTCCTTTAATATGCGCTCTGGGGAAGTCAAATCAACTCGTAAGAGCCAATCCGGTTTTCTTTCACCCCGTACCTGACTGATAATAATGGCATCACGGAAGTCGTTTAATTGTAAATCGCGAAGACGTTGGGCAATAGGCTCCGCGAGTAAAGAAGGATCGGGACTATAGGGTGATTCACACAATACCCATAGGCGTTTTTCATCCGTTGTCGCTTCACCATGATCAACGTTTTTCGAGGGAGCAAAAGGAGTCGTCGCGTGTTTATGCCCGCTTCTGACTTTGACTGCGACACCCAAAACGCCCAAAATATCACTCAGATAACTCGCGATCGCGTCTAGATCACCTTTTTGGGCACGATGTTGATGGGAAAGGGTTAAATTAACGGCCTCTGTATTCCCCTTCAAAGGGGGTTTGGGGGATGGAGGATGGGGCAAAGGTGGGTGATTATCTGTCTGAGTAACAGTCTCACTCACCTGAAAAGAAGAAAGAGGTTTTGGTGTAGGGATATCTGAGACGAGAAATTCATTTTCCCGCGGGTAGGGAGACGACAGTACCGTGTCCCCACTATTGTCCGTCATTTCCGTAAAAGAAGCATCCACGGGAAACGTGGTATGGTGGGAAGGGCTATTGGGGTCCAGTCGCACTGTCCAATTATTACGCTTGAACCCCAAAATTCGACCACTGACAAACACCTGATAGACGCGAGGGTGTTCGGGGGGGAGTAAAGAATCTAAATTTTTCTCACTTAATGCCCCCGAAAGTTGTCCCATCACACTCTCTTGGGGGGGACATTTTTCCCCCTCGCAGAGAATATGTAGGTGATTACCCCGCAACCGCACCTGTAGTTGCACCCCAGGAAGCGTTAACGCGTCCTCTACCCATTGGGTTATTTGATTGGCCTGGTTTGTTTTCTCCCGTAGCTTCAACATGGGGGCTTTTTTCTCGTCTCAATTGTCTTAATAATTTATAGCATCTCGATTGACTTTGGGTATCTCAATACCGTTAGGATAAACTGAAGGCAACCCACCACAAAGGAGCCTATGCGATATGGAATCTCTCCAACATGATGCACCTAAAACAGAGGTATTGAGTAATCATCCCAGTTTCAAACCACCTTTAGACGCGATCTTGGCGATTGCCACGATTCCCTTCTTATCTGGCTTGTTGGCGATTAAAGCGGGTGGTGAGTTTCTACAATCGGTAGGTAATGATAGTGAAGAAATTTTTAGGGGCGAGCGCCTCCCTATTCTCCCTTTTCCCCATCATGAGTCTTCCATCTCCCATCATTAATATCCTAAAATGTCTTCTATTTGACAGGCCGAGTGGCTATTTTTAGGGAAATTAGGATTTGAGAGTCCCGCGATCGTCCCAAAGACTTTCCTGTGGGTAGTTTACACCATACAATCAGTTTCAAGAATCTTGTCGATCGATGCAGACATAGTGCTGCAAACATCAACACGGCACGGCTCTGTCCCTAGGGGGTTGGTGATAAACCCTTTAAAATCAAGATGGGGAGGGATTTATCGCCCCAATTTGATCCTTAAGAATCCCTGTGTCTAAAAACCAATGTCAATCAAATTCTTGCACGGAAAAACGAGATGATTTCAGTCCTCCAATCCTCAGAGATGGCTCTTAATTCGGATCTTTCACCCAATTCACCCTTTATTACTTCCGATCTCTTCCTACGTAATCGCCTCCAAATTATGGAAGACTTGTGGGAGTCTGTCCTCAAACAGGAAGGTGGCCAAGAATTGGTCGATCTTCTTCAACAAATGCGATCGCATAATTCCCCGGAGGGACAGGTTCCCCATTTTCTGGAGTCCGATGTTTTGCCAATTATTGAGAAGCTTGATCTTAACGCGGCGATTCGTGCTGCGAAGGCTTTTGCTCTTTATTTCCAATTGATTAATATTGTCGAACAGCACTATGAGCAACGCAATCAACAAATTGCTTACGCGAATGGTATGGCCCTCGAATCAGTTGTTGCTCCCTCCAAGTCAGGGATTTCTCCACAACCGAACAACCCCAAATTAACTGTTTCTACCCTCACCACTTTAGAAGAAGGAAGTCTCCAGCAAGGGCGAGATGTTGGTACTTTTCACAATCTCTTTCCTAAGTTACGCCATCTCAATGTGCCGATCCCACAAATTCAACGGTTGATCGATAATCTCGATATTCAGATGGTATTTACCGCCCACCCCACGGAAATTGTCCGCCATACCATTCGCACCAAGCAACGTCGTATGGCAAAGATTTTGCAACAACTGGATCTAGTTGATGCGCGCTCGGAGTTCTTTTTACCTGGAAATGAGAATGAAACACCCGTTTTAACCGCGTCTTGGGAAGCTCAAGCGCTGAAAGAACAATTGATGGATGAAATCCGTCTCTGGTGGCGCACTGATGAATTGCATCAATTTAAACCCAGTGTTTTAGATGAAGTGGAATATGCTCTTCATTATTTCCAAGAGGTGATTTTTGATGTCATGCCTCAACTTTATCAACGGCTAAAGCAAGCGTTACACGCGTCTTTTCCTTATCTGAATCCCCCCAGTTATAAATTTTGTAAATTTGGTTCCTGGGTAGGCTCCGATCGCGATGGCAATCCCTCTTGTACTCCCGAAGTCACTTGGCAAACCGCGTGTTATCAACGTCATTTAGTCTTGGAAAAATACATCACCGCGGTGAAGCGATTAAGCGAGTTATTAAGCTTGTCTCTACATTGGTGTGATGTTTTACCAGAATTATTGGATTCCCTTGATCGCGATAAGTTAGAATTACCCAAAGTTTACGATCAATACGCGATTCGCTATCGCCAAGAGCCTTATCGTCTCAAACTCTGTTATGTCCTCAAACGACTCGAAAATACACGCGATCGCAACTGGCGACTTTACAAAGGAGATGAACTACAACGGGAAAGAGAAGCCCTTTCCCGAAATACTGGGTATGTCGGAATGTATCACTCCGGGAGTGAATTTTTAGCTGAATTAAAGTTAATTCAACACAACTTAGTCGAAACCGGTTTAAGTTGTCGAGATTTAGAAAATCTCATCTGTCAAATAGAAATATTTGGCTTTAACTTAGCCCATTTAGATATTCGTCAAGAGTCAACAGTTCACTCAGACGCGATTAATGAAATTTCCCAATATCTACAACTTCTTGATCGACCTTACCATGAATTATCAGAATCAGAACGCACAGAATGGTTAAGCAAAGAATTACAAACCCGTCGTCCCTTAATTCCCGCAGAATTACCCTTTTCCGAAAAAGTCTGCGAGGCAATTAATACCTTCCGTATTGTCCGTCAAATGCAACAGGAGTTTGGTCCACAAATATGCCAAACTTATATCATTAGTATGAGTCACGATGTCAGTGATTTGTTAGAAGTTTTATTACTAGCCAAAGAAGCAGGACTCTACGATCCATCAACAGGCATTAGTACCATTCAAGTAGTCCCTCTTTTTGAAACTGTAGAAGACTTAAAACACGCCCCTGATGTTCTGATAAATCTCTTTGAATTACCCTTTTATCGCAAAATGTTAGCCGGAGGAAATCATCCCGAAACCTCCTTATTAACGCTGAATTTGCAAGAGGTAATGTTAGGCTATTCTGACAGTAATAAAGACTCAGGATTCCTCAGTAGTAACTGGGAAATTCATAAAGCACAAAAAGCCTTACAGAAAATCGCGGAACAATACCAAATTGATTTACGCATTTTTCACGGTCGAGGGGGTTCCGTTGGCCGTGGCGGAGGTCCAGCTTATAAAGCCATTTTAGCTCAACCCGGAAAGAGTATTAATGGACGGATTAAAATTACCGAACAGGGGGAAGTTTTAGCCTCAAAATATTCTTTACCTGAATTGGCATTGTATAATTTAGAAACAGTAACAGCCGCGGTAATTCAAGCCAGTTTATTACACACTGGTTTTGATGGAATTGATCCTTGGAATGACATCATGGAAGAGTTATCCGTCAAATCCCGTGAACATTATCGTCATCTCATTTATGAACAAGAGGATCTGGTTGATTTCTTCCATCAAGTAACACCAATTCAAGAAATTAGTCAATTGCAAATTAGTTCGCGCCCCGCCCGTCGTAGTGGCGGTAAAAAAGATATTAGTACCTTGCGGGCAATTCCTTGGGTATTTAGTTGGACTCAGAGTCGTTTTCTCTTACCTTCCTGGTATGGTGTTGGCACAGCATTACAACAATTTGTAGAGGAAGAGCCGGAAGAACATCTCAAACTTTTACAATATTTCTATCAGAAATGGCCCTTTTTCCGCATGGTTATTTCTAAGGTAGAAATGACTTTATCGAAGGTCGATTTGCAAATAGCTAATCACTATGTTCATGAATTATCAAATCCTCAAGATATAGAACGATTTGAACTATTATTTGATCAAATTTCTCACGAGTTTCATCTCACGCGGAATTTGATCTTAAAGATTAGTCAACATCAACGTTTATTGGATGGAGATCCAGAGTTACAGCGTTCCGTATTATTGCGGAATAGTACCATTATTCCTCTCGGTTTGTTACAAGTCTCATTGTTAAAACGGTTACGTCAACATGGTAGCTCTTCAGTACCCGGAGTCATTCATTCCCGTTATAGTAAGGGTGAATTACTCCGTGGCGCATTGTTAACGATTAATGGGATTGCCGCGGGAATGCGAAATACGGGCTAAAATTTTGCCTAAAATCTAATTAGGAATCCCGACACTTTCCGAATTAAGTTTAATTTTATCTTCGCGATTTTGAAGGAAGACAGAAAAACCTAGTTTCTTGCGGAAACTAGGTTTTTTTATATAGAAAAATCGAGAGACTTTCACCCCTAATCATTAATTTTATTGCTTTTTCTTCCTTGTTGCCTTTGTGTTTTATTAATTCTTCTTTCTTCTTGTAAATTCTCCCGCACTGGCAGCAAAAATGATCGCAGTTGTGAGTACGATCGCGGTTTTTCTCGGTTCTCTATATTTTTTCTGCATAATTTAGTAATAGAGTAAACCACGCAGCTTGTAAAAATCTGTTAGAATAAAAAATTATTGATAAAATTTCCCTTTTATAAAAAAGATTAAGATATGGAAAAACTTCTGATTTTGGTCGATCATCTCCAACACCGTCACTGGTTAGTCAAACATCTAGAACCCCATTATGAAGTGTTGGTGAGTTCCCATGATGACTTTGAGACACCCTTTGATCTTTGTATTCTTGATGAAGGTACCTTAGCTCCGATGGGTTCGCGTATCCACGAATACAAAAATCGCCAGAAACCGATTTTTTTACCGTTTCTGTTAGTGATGTCTCCCAATTGGCTCGAACATAAAGATATTCCTGGGAGACATAATGTTGATGAAGTGATTGTTACTCCTTTTGATCCCTTGGAATTGGAAAAACGGCTAGAGTTACTTTTAGATAGGCGTACTTTGTCCAAAGAATTACAAGAATGTCGTCAACAATTAGAACAAGAAAAACGTGATCGTGTCTCCTACCAAAAAAAGTATGAAAAAAGTCAGGAACTTATCGAGACAATTCTGCCAAATATAGTCGATAGTGTCTTAAAGATTTATCAACCAGAAACCCATCAATTTGACACCCACGCGATCGCAAATATTTACGCAGAATTAGAACGCGATAAACTAATAGCTTCCTTAAGAAAACGTCAAAGCTATTTGGCCGAGGCTCAAAACCTAGCAAATTTGGGGAGTTGGGAATTTAATATCAAAACCCAAAAATTTACTTGGTCCGCGGAGATGTTTCGGATTTTTGGTAGAGCTCCCCAAGACAATGAGCCAACCTATGCCCAGTTATTAGAACAATGTCATCCCTTAGATCGAGAAAAATTTCACAAAACATTTCAACAGGCAATAGAGGAAGGGAAATCTTATCAACTGGAATTTCGGATTTTACATCGAATGGATGGAGGCACAATACAAGATATTTTTGAGATGGCTAAAGTCATTTTAAATGAAGAAGGAAAAATCATCGGCCTCTTTGGGACTACCCAAGATATTACAGAGCGAAAACAAATAGAACACAATTTACATGAGAGTAATTTACAATTACAAGCGGTGATTGAAAGTGTAGGAGAAGGAATTACTCTCAGCGATGCCACGGGACGCTTTGAAATCTTCAATTACCGCATGCAAGAAATTACCGGATATAGCAGAGAAGAAGCGAATGACTGCGGTGATTTTCTCAATTTGCTCTATCCCGAATGGCAACTGTATCAGGACGCGATGTTACATTTAGAAGAAGTAAAAAATAGAGGAGGTATTCGCAATTTAGAAACGGTTATTCAAACCAAATCAAAAATCAAGAAAACTATTTTAGTTTCTTCAGCACTCTTACGATATCATCATCGAGATATGTTTTTGAGTGTTTATCGAGATATTAGTGAGCGTAAAGAATTTGAGAACTCATTGCGCCAAAATGAAGAACGATTTCGGGCAATTTTTGAGCAAGTCGCGGTAGGAATGTGTACTTGTACTTTAGAAGGTCGCTTCTTCCGTGTTAATCAAAAATTTTGTGAAATTCTTAATTATACACATGAGGAACTCTTACAACACAATTGGAGAGACCTTACTCATCCTGATGATCTTCCAGATATTTTAGTAAAAGTGAGATCGCTCCTTAATAATGAATGTTCAACTTGTACCTTAGAAAAACGGTACATCCGTAAAGATGGTGGAATAGTCTGGGGAAATTTAACCATATCCCTTGTCAAAAAAAACACAGGAGAACATGAGTATTTTATCATTGTTGTTGAAGATATTACAGCTCGTAAAAGAACAGAAGCGGCTCTCCGTGAAAGTCAACAACAATTAGCCACCATTGCCGCAAATCTTCCGGGTGGTGTTTATCGTGTTATCTATCATAAAAATGGGCATTTTTCTCTAGCTTATATGAGTGCCGGCTATCAGGAAATTTTGGGAATTGCGCCTGAAGAATTAAAAGAAAATCCCCTGAAACTATTTGAAGTAATTCACCCCGATGATCGTGAAACCTTCAAACAATCAGTGCGTAAAGGGATTAAAAGTCTGGAATCTCGTTATATAGAATTTCGGATTATTTCCCCTGTGGGTGAAATCAAATGGATTCGCGATCAATCGCGGTTTTCTGAAGCGGAAAATGGTGATATTATTGTGGATGGCGTAGATATTGATATTAGTGATGCTTATCGTCTCGCGTCCCTACGACAACAGGCAGAACAAGCATGGCATCAAAGTGAAGAAAGATTCCGCACTTTAGTAGAAACCACCAGTGATATTGTCTGGGAAATTGATGAAGAAGCTTTTTATACTTATGTCAGTCCCAGGGTGTTTGATCTTCTCGGATATACAGTCCCAGAAATTGTGGGAAAAAACTTCTTTGACTTCATGCCCCCACGAGAAGGACAAAGGATTGGCACTTTCTTAAGTCAAATGATTGCGAATCAACAATCCTTCACTTGTTTACAAAATCCATATATTGATAAAAGAGGTCATTTAGTGTTTGTAGAAACGAGTGCAACCCCGATTCTTGATTCTCAAGGAAATTTCTGTGGTTATCGAGGTATTACTCGTAATATTACGGAAAGACGAACAATGGAAGAAGCTTTAATAGAAAGTCAACAAAAATATCAAACATTGTTTCAAATTTTGCCGATCGCGATTACCATTACCGATGAAGTAGGACAATTAATAGAAGCCAATCCCGCGAGTCAGAAAATGTTAGGATTCTCCATTTCTGACGAGATGAAAAAACCACTAAATAGCCATGAATTACCAGCTTTTCGCCCCGATGGGAGTCCCATGCCTCTTTCGGAATTTCCTAGTTATATCGCGTTACAAGAAAATCGAGTTGTGGAAAATTTGGAAACAGGAATTGTTAAACCTGATAATCAAATGCTATGGTTAAGTGTTACCGCGGCTCCCATTCCTTTAGAAGGCTATGGTGTCGCGATCGCGTATATGGATATCACGGAAAGAAAACAGACACTAATAGCTCTGCAAAATAGTGAGCATTTCATTCAAAAAATTGCCGATACAACTCCCTATGTGTTATACATTTTTGATATAGAAGATGGACACATGATATATATTAATCGGCAAATTACAGAAATATTAGGTTACACCATGGGAGAAATTTTTCAACACGGAGAAAAGTGGCTATTTTCTCATATCCATCCCGAAGAAAAATACCTTATAGAAAATATCGAAAGCCGTGTGCATAATCTTTCTGATCGAGAAGTGATTGAATCAGAATATAGACTACAAAATAAGAATGGTGAATGGCGTTGGTTAAATGCCAGAGAAGTTGTTTTTGCCAGAAATAGCGAAGGAGTACCTGTGCAAATTTTGGGGACACTTCAAGATATTACAGAACGGAAAAAAACTGAAGAGTTATTAACAATTGCAAATACGCGTCTGAAATATTTGATTACTTCCAGTCCCGCGATTATTTATAGTTGTGAAACCGACGAGTATTTGACGGCTACTTTTATTAGTGAAAATGTCAAATTAATTTTAGGATATGAGGTAGAGGAATTTCAGAAACAGCCCAATTTTTGGCAGAATTATATTCATCCAGAGGATCGAGAAAATTTCTTAGGACAAATCCGACTGTTATTTGAGCAAGGACAAGTGAGTTATGAATACCGTTTAATGTGTAAAGATGGGAGTTTTCGCTGGTTTTACGATCAAGCTTTATTAGTTAGAGATATGAGGGATCAACCTTTTGAAATTGTGGGTTCTTTAATTGATATTACCGAGCGAAAAAATGCCGAAGCTACCCTGCAAAAAGCGAAAATTGCAGCGGAAGTCGCCAACCGAGCCAAAAGCGAATTTCTGGCGAATATGAGTCACGAATTACGCACACCTTTAAATGGAATATTAGGTTATGCTCAAATTCTGAAAAAAGATTCTTCTTTGAGTCAACAACATCAAGATAGTATCGCGGTAATGCACCAGTGTGGAGAACATTTATTAACCTTAATTAATGATATTTTAGACCTCTCAAAAATTGAAGCACAAAAAATGGAACTTGTGCCGAAAAAATTTCATTTATCTAATTTTCTTCACAGTCTTGCCGATCTCTTTAGAATTAGGGCTGATCAAAAAGAAATTTTGTTTCATTATCAAGAAGTTTCTTCTTTACCGAACGCGGTGATAGCTGATGAAAGAAGATTGCGGCAAGTTTTATTAAATTTACTGGGAAATGCTCTAAAATTTACAGAGATCGGTGGAGTAACATTCAGGGTTGAGGTGATTCGGCCAGAAAGTTCTTCCCAATTATTATCCCCAACTTCTACTACATTGGAGAGTACAAAAATTCGTTTTCAAGTTGAAGATACTGGAATTGGTATTGATTCTAGTCAATTAGACGTGATCTTTTTACCATTTCGTCAAGTGAGCGATCACAATTATAGTGTCGGTGGTACAGGTTTAGGATTAGCCATTAGTCAGAAATTAGTACAACTAATGGGGAGTAAAATTTATGTCAAAAGTACCTTGGGTAAAGGCAGTATATTCTCCTTTGATTTAGAATTACCTGTGGTATCAGGATGGGTTAATAATAAACCCAAGATTTCCGGAAATATCATCGGGTTTAAGGGGGAAAAAAACAAAATTTTAGTTGTAGATGACAAAGAGATGAATCGCACGATTTTTCGACAGTTATTAGCTCCATTGGGCTTTAAAATTAGCGAAGCGATCAATGGCGAAGATTGTTTAGAAAAAGCTCAAACTTTTCAACCCGATATTGTTTTTATGGATTTGGTAATGCCGATCATGGATGGCTTTGAGGCTACTCGTAAATTGCGATTGATGCCCGAAATGAAAGAGGGGATTATTATTGCTGTCTCGGCGAGTGTGTTTGAGAATACAAAACAACAAAGTTGGATGGCAGGATGTCAAGATTTTATACCAAAACCATTGCCAACTCAGCAAGTATTCGATAAGCTTCAGGAATACTTAGGCTTAGAATGGATTTATGAAGAACCCAAATCAACACCCCAAATTTCTACTTACTTGGCTCCACCAGCCCTACCTCTTCAATCGGACACCCTCGTGGCTCTTTGGGAATTGGTAAAGACTGGTGATATCATTGGTATTATTGAGTACACGGAAGACTTGGAAAATTTAGATCCACAATGGGTTCCCTTTGCCACTCATATTCGGCAACTCGCGAAAAGCTTTCGGTTGAAACAATTACGAGAATTTGTTAAACAATGTATGAGTTAAGAAAAAATTCTTAACTGTTAGCAGCCTAGAGTGACTTCGCGGAAGAGAAAGATTAATAAATTCGTGCAGGACATTTTACCTGCTTTCTGATACAACATATAGGCGAAACTACCAACCCAATAGTCAAGTTATTTAATTTCCATTCCTAAGTTAGTATTAAAGAGAGTCTCCTTTTTTGGTTTTTCCATAACCAGATCTCCATCCTTACATAATCAAGACTATGAATTTAGAAGCCCAGCCGAAAAGCACGATTTTAATTGTTGATGATACCCCTCATAATTTAGGGGTGCTTTTTGAGTATTTAAATAGTTATGGGTTTAAAGTTTTGGTCGCGATCGATGGTGAAAGTGCCCTCGAACAGGCGGCTTATACCAAGCCAGATATTATTCTCTTAGATGTAATGATGCCATCTATAGATGGCTTTGAAGTCTGTCAACAATTAAAAGCAAATCAGGAAACAGAAGATATTCCTGTGATTTTTATGACCGCACTTTCTGATACAGTGGATAAAGTAAGGGGGTTTAATCTGGGAGCTGTGGATTACATTACCAAACCTTTACAACATGAAGAAGTATTAGGTAGAGTGAAAACTCATTTAACTTTGCGCTCTTTACAAAAAGAATTAACTGAAAAAAATGAAGAACTTTATCAAATTAATCAACATCTGCAAGAATTAGTAGAAGCCAAAACTAAACAGTTAATCGCACAAGAAAAAAGTGTCATTATTGGTCGTCTAACTCAAGGGGTAATTCATAATATTAGAAACCCTTTGCAAGTCATTGTTTTATGTCTTGATTTACTGGAAAGTATGGCATCTAAATCATCTAATATTGCCATGTTAGAGACAGTAAAAAAAGTAGATATTGCTACTAATAAAATTAATAATATTGTTGATAAATTGATGCGAAAAAGTATGATAAGAAGCCTAGATTTAGGAGTAAATATAAACAATTTATTAAGCCAATCTATTGAATTATTTCAAGAAAATCTTGTTTTCAAAAACAAACTTGATAAAAAAATTACATTCGATGAAAATATGCCAATGTTAAAGATGAATTCTACGGACATTTCTCAAGTTTTTGATAATTTAATTGATAACGCAATAGATGCTATGTGGAAAAAGGATGAACCGATATTAACCATAGTCACGCGACAGGATAAGGATTATATTTATGTAGATTTTCAAGATAATGGTTGTGGGATAGAACCAGAGAATTTATCTAATATTTTTGAACCATTTTACACAACAAAAGCCATTATTGGAGAGGAAAAAAGTTCCAAAGAACCAACCGGAACAGGTTTAGGTCTTTATACTTGTGTAGAAATTTTAAAGCCCCTTGGTGGTGAGATAAAAGTGACAAGTCAAGTGGGAGAAGGGAGTATTTTTACTGTTGTTTTACCAAAGATCAATGGGTAACGGGAACTGGGAATTGGGGATTGGGGATTGGGGACTGGAGATTGGGGATTGGGGATTGGGGATTGGGGAATGGGGAATGGTGAATGG
>JBBITB010000090.1:0-25222 GCA_037440985.1 Microcoleaceae cyanobacterium bin_387 | reverse complement strand
TTGACCCCAATTATTCCATCGCGACCTCTTGACAAGTCAAGAC
The DNA here is from genome assembly GCA_037440985.1 of Microcoleaceae cyanobacterium bin_387. Classification (GTDB taxonomy): domain Bacteria; phylum Cyanobacteriota; class Cyanobacteriia; order Cyanobacteriales; family Microcoleaceae; genus JBEDKD01. The sequence goes on along the minus strand of JBBITB010000090.1, from coordinate 25,179 downwards.
AGTATCTACCCATAGACTTTTTCGGCGACTTTTGCTAATCGTTTCATCAGGGCGGGTTTTGATGATTTGTTTGTACTTAGGAATGGAAATTAAATAACTTGACTATTTGCTTGGTATTTTCGCCCTTATGCCGAAAAGCAGGCAAGATGCCTGCACTACTTTATTAATTTTTCATTCATTAGGAAAGATTGAGGCGAACCCGCCCCTACCCATAGACTTTTTCGGCGACTTGTGCTATTCGTTTCATCACGGTTTGAATATCCTCATCACTCGCGGTTAAACTAATTCGCAAACACTCATTTTTATGTTTCCAGTCTTCGCGTAAACCGGGGAAAAATGAACTTCCGGGTACGACTATAACTCCCACTTTCTTTAATTCTTGATAAAAATCCCAATCCGTCATTGGTAAATCTTTTAACCATAACCAGGCAAAAATTGCTCCTTCCCCTCGATGTAAAAACCAAGGTAAATTTTCTGGCATCGCGTCATCTAAAGTCGATTCCAGCACGGTAAATTTATTTTGATAATAGGGACGAATTACTGTCTCGGCAATATTCGCTAAGGCTCCAGATGCTATGGCTCGCGACGCGATCGCCTGTCCATAACGAGGGGAATGAATACACATATTAGTCTGGAAAGATTCTAATACTTGAATAATATCTTCATCCCCGATCGCGATCCCAATTCTTTCACCAGGTAAACCAGCCTTAGAAAGACTAAGACAATGAATAATATTCTTCCCAAAAATAGGAGTCATCTCGGTAAAATTCAACGCGGGAAAGGGAGGCGCGTAGGCAGAATCGACAAAAACGGGTACATTATAAGCATCAGCTAAAGTCGCAATTTTGGTCAATTCCTCATCAGTTAAAACATTTCCCGTCGGGTTACAAGGGCGAGAAAAAATGACACAACCCGTATTTTCATTAATGGATAAATTCCCAAAATTAGGACGATACTTAAAGCGATGTGTTGTTTCATTAATATCCAAACTTGGTTGATAAGACTTCACCGCTTCAGGAATTAAACTCACACCCCCATAACCCGTATAATCAGGACTTAAAGGTAAAACAATCTCCTTCAGTTTTCCCTCCTTCGTATAACCACCAAAAGCATTGGCAGCATAGAAATAAATAGATTGACTTCCGGGTGTAATCAAAATATTACGATCGGTCAAATTCAGATTATAACGGGTATTAAAATCCTTCACTACCGCGTCAATCAAAGGTTGATAACCTTGACTCGATCCATAACGACATACCACCTCCCCATATTCTTTACTTGCCAAAAGATCCGCGGTACAATCTCGCCATAATTGTTCGACTTCTGGTAGAATAACGGGGTTCCCTGCACTTAAATTAATAAATTCATGGCCATTACCAGCGCGTAGAGTCTCGATAATATCCTTCATAATTGCCCGCACCCCTGTTAGGTTCGACATTTGCAGGCCAAATTGAGTCAAATTAGGTTTCATAATCAATACAATCTCTAAACAACAGGAGAATACCTTTAATTGATCCTAACTTAATTTGGTATTTATCAATACCCACCCCTGAAAAATCCTATTTCTCGGTAAAAATCTTATTTATTCTATTCTGAGTTATAAATAATATCATCTTCTCTCTGATACTCTTGGTTCAGTATGCTAGATCACCATTTTATGAATCCCTCGGACAAACTCAAAGAAAAACTCCCCCTTCCTCTCAAACCTTTGGCCGATATTGCCTATAATTACTGGTGGAGTTGGACACGTGATCGTATTTCTCTTTTTCGTAATATTGATCCCCAAGAATGGAATAATTGTGGTCATAATCCGGTGGCTTTATTGGAGTCAACCGCACGAGTTAATAATTTAGTTGATGATCCGCTCTATCTGGAGCGAGTCAAAATTGTTGCCGAACAATTTGATCAATATATGGGGGAAAAAAATACTTGGGCTTCTCAAGTTGCGCCTCAAATTTCCCAGAGAAATCCTGTGGCTTATTTCTGTGCTGAATTTGGTATTCATGAATCTTTACCCGTTTACTCCGGCGGTTTAGGAATTTTAGCGGGGGATCATCTGAAATCCGCTTCAGATTTAGGGGTTCCTTTGGTAGGCGTGGGTTTAATGTATCGTCAAGGATATTTCCGTCAACGCTTAAATCAACAAGGGTGGCAAGAAGATTTTTATGTTGATAATATCTTTGAAAAAATGCCCTTAGAATTAATGCGCGATCGTCAAGGACATCCTATTACAATTGAGGTGGAAATTCGTCAACGCATGGTAAGAGTACAAATTTGGCGCGCTAAAATAGGTCGTGTTGATTTGTATTTATTGGATACCGATCGCGTCGATAATGATCCCATAGATCGGTGGTTAACGGGACACCTTTATGGAGGCAATCAAGAAACGCGGATTGCCCAAGAAATTGTCTTAGGAATTGGGGGAGTACGGGCATTACACACTTTAGGAATTACTCCTTCAATTTATCATCTCAATGAAGGGCACGCGGCTTTTTGTACCTTGGAAGTCGCTCGGATAGAAATGCAAAAAACTAGCAAATCTTTCTATGACATAGAAGCCGATGTACGAGAGCAATGTGTCTTTACCACTCATACTCCAGTCCCCGCCGGCCATGATGTCTTTTCGACAGATTTAATGGATTCCTATTTTGCCCATTATTGGCCGCAATTGAAACTGAATCGCGAGCAATTTTTAGCCATAGGAGCACGACGTTTAGGCGATCCTTGGGAACCCTTTGGCATGACAGTTTTAGCCTTAAGAATGTGTCGTACTTCTAATGGAGTAAGCGCATTACATGGTAAAGTATCACGGGAAATGTGGCAGATTTTATATCCGAAAGTTGCCGAAGATAAAGTACCCATTGGTTCTATTACTAATGGCGTTCATTCTCGCACTTGGACTGCACCTTTACTGACTGATTTATATTCCCAATATCTCGGAAAAGATTGGTCAAATCATGTTGTCGATCCCCAAATGTGGGCTAAAGTTGATCAGATTCCAGATGAGGAACTTTGGTGGCGACATCAGGTGTTAAAATCTCGTTTAATTTCTTTTACACGAGCTAAAGTGAAGAAGTCTCGTCAACAACGTCATGAAGATGAATCTCGCATTTATGCCGTGGAACATTTATTAGATCCCAATGTCTTAACTATCGGGTTTGCCCGACGTTTTAGCCCTTACAAACGGGGTTATTTATTCTTACAAGATCCCGATCGCGCCTTAAAGATTTTTGGGAATCCTAACCGCCCGGTGCAAATTATTTTTGCCGGAAAATCTCACCCCGCGGATGAAGAAGGGAAACGCATTATTCAAAAAGTAATGGAATGGTGCAAAAATCCCGCGGTGCAAAACCGAGTCGCGTTCATTGAAGATTATGACATTTATACGGGACAAAAATTAGTTCAAGGAGTAGATGTTTGGTTAAATAATCCCCGTCGTCCCTTAGAAGCTTCCGGTACTAGCGGTCAAAAAGTCTGCTTTAATGGAGGAATTAATCTTAGTGTTTTAGATGGTTGGTGGTGTGAGGGATATCGAGCTAATGCTAATGGAAAAGGATTAAATGGATGGGCGATTGGTGAAGATGCTCATACCAATGATCAAGAATTACAAGATCGCATTGATTCCCAATCTCTTTATCGGTTATTAGAGGAGGAAATTGTTCCTCTTTATTATAACCAAGATGAGAAAGGGATTCCTCATGGTTGGGTGAAAATGATGAAAGAATCTATAAAAACTAATGCACCTCTATTTAATACAGATCGTATGGTGGCTGATTATCTTTCTCAAGTCTATGCACCCGGAACTGTGATTAATCCCGCGTCTATTATCGCCAGTGCTACTGTCTAAAAAATCTTCAGGGGTAATGGGTAATAGCTAATGGTGAATTGGGAAAAACCTATTATCTATCACCCATTCCCTCTTGACAATTATGGTATCATTACATTGCTTAGGGTTGCGTCTCATTTGGCTGTCTGTGTCAAATCTCACATCTACCATTTCCCTTAAAATCCTATGACTTCTTCTTTCTCCCCATCCCCACGTTCCCAAGTTGTGTATGAAAGTTCCGATGGCTCTCCTGTCGCAGATACTTACGATAATTTTTACGCGATCGTGACAATTCTTGAAGTATTAAAACAATACTTAAAAGGAATGCAGGCGACGGTATTAGCGAATCAATTTCTCTATTACTCCCAGGGTTTTCCTAAAGCGAGAACAGCACCCGATATTATGGTAATTTTTGATGTGCCACCGGGGGGAAGAGATAATTATAAAATCTGGGAAGAGGGACAAGTTCCCTCAGTTATTTTTGAAGTGACTTCTAAGCAAACAGAAGACTTAGATAAAAGTTTCAAGAAGACTCTTTATGAACAGTTGGGAGTTTTAGAATATTGGTTATTTGATCCCAAAGGCGAATGGATCAAAGATAAATTACAGGGTTATCGTCTTCGCGGAGAAACTTATGAAACGATTACAGATTTTAGTAGTGAACCCTTACAACTCCGTTTAGAAGTAGGAGGAAATTTTATCAATTTTTATCGTCTTGATACCAGTGAAAAATTATTAACTCCTGATGAGCTTTGGGAAGTAATTGAGCAAAAAAATCAAGATAATCAACATGATATTTTATTAAAAAGTATGGCAGAAGAACGAGCAGAACAACATTATCAAATGGCGCAACAGGAAAGGGAAAAAGCTTCGCAATTGGAGTATCTTTTAGAGCGTTATATTTCTCATTTTGGTGAACTTCCTCAAGATGAATCACTGTAGATTGGTATTGTCTTTTACTACAGGAAGGTTAAATGATAAAATGTCCATTCCCTATTATCTATGACTAAAATTATCTGGCAAGTAGATTTTTATCGCCGTCCTCTCAAGTCGGAAACGGGTGAGACTTTGTGGGAATTATTAATTTGTGATTTCCCTATCAACTTTTGTGTTAGTTTTTTTTGTCCTCAGTCTCAGGTTAATTCTCATTGGTTAAGTGAACAATTGAACCAAGTTTTAAAGAATAATCCTCAGCCAGAGATTATTCAAGTTTTTCGCCCTCAAGCTTTGAGTTTAATTGAAATGGCCAGTAAAACCTTGGGGATTTCTGTAGAAGCAACGCGACGTACTCCGGCTTTAAAATCTATTTTACAAGAGCGTGCTAAAGCCTATCTTAAATGGGATAATTATACAGGAGAAAGTCACAATCCTGTGCTATTAGAATCGCCTCCTCCTATTCCTTTACCTGATAATTTATGGGGCGATCGCTGGCGTTTTGCGTCTTTAGCCGCAGGGGACTTAGAAGACTGTTTTAAAGAGCGTCCGATGCCTATTTTAGAAATGCCTGATTTTTTATTACCCTTAAATTTAGGATTAGCTTCGACGGTGAGAATACCCGGAGTAATTATTGATGGAGGCCGTCAATCTATGAAATTAGCACGATGGCTAGAAAATGTGAAACCTGTTGCTTTAAATTATCTGCAAGGCACACCGGATGGGTTAATTTTAGACGCGGGATTAGTGGAGCGTTGGGTAGTAGCAACTTTTGAAGATAAGGAGGTAACAGCCGCGGCAAAATTGTATGAAGAGCGAAAACAATTAAGTCAGGGATTGCACTTTTTATTAGTACAACCTGATGATTCTGGGATGACTTATACAGGTTTTTGGTTGTTAAATAGTTTCTTTTAGGTTGGGTTGATAGGGTTAAGACAAAACTTTCACAGAAACGGCTCAACCCAATCTACTAGACTGTCAAACTATCAATAAGAGGGGCGGAGCGAATGGTAAAATCAAGATGATATTGGGCATATTGTCGCAAGAGACGTTCAATAAATACCCAGTCAGAAACATGAGTTAAATTATTCTCTTCATCTTCTATCGTGTTATCCTGATCAATAGGAAGATTAGGTTGACTTAATAACTGAAGGATTTCTAATTGTTGCCCGTTAATTTTAGTATAATTGGGAGATATGTTTTTGTGAGTATTGTGATAACGGTTGGGGGAATTTTTTATTAATTTGGGTGGGTTTTGTAAGACTACTCCGGGTAAAATTGCCTCCAGACGTTGTAACTCAGATAAGTTAAAAACACCTCCTCCTGTGATACTAAAACCCGCGTGCCAATTGGGATTGATTAAGTCAGGAATTACGGACTCTTGGGTAAGACAACAATGATGAACTTGAGGCGCGATTCCATCTAGGGCTAAGAGGTGAAATATTCCATGTGTTAGATAGGCAATAATTTGGGTTAATTGATGATTAGGTAATGTGTCTAAGCGTCTTAAATGTTCCGTTAATAAGGCAAAAAGATGTTCTTGAGGATGTTCATTAATACCTTGATGGAGGGCGATTTCTGCGAGGTATTGGGCTGAGGCGAGTTTCCCTAAATTTTTACTAAGTCCTTGATAGGATTCTAGGGTTTCTGCTTGATTAATTTTGTCCATCGATCGCCCTTTGGTAATTAATAATTCATTAAGAAGAAAGACACCACTACGCCCTCCCAATTTTGATCGATATTTCCGAGCATCGGGCGCGATTAATCGTTTTAAACCAAATTCGGGTGTCAAGATAGTGAGGAGGCGATCGTTTTCTCCCATCGGCACACTTTTGAGGGTAATTCCAACTGCTTTATAGGTTTGACTCATAAATTGGGAATTGGGGAATGGGGAATGGTGAGTGGTGATTGGGGGGATTGAGGAGATTGGGGAATAGTGAGTGGGGAATGACTGGTAACTGGTGAATAGAAAATAGGAACACAAACACATAACTGATCCGTTATATCCGTTTATCATCCGTTGCTAATTTCTTCCCCCATTACTTATCACCTATTCCCAATCACTTATCACCAGTCACCTTTTCCAAATTATCGCGTTGACGCATCAATTCAACGCCGCGAGAAGTTCCTAAACGAGTTGCACCCGCGACAATTAAATCTAAAGCTTGTTGATAGGTGCGTATTCCACCAGAAGCTTTAATTCCGATTCTTCCTTTAGTAATTTCATGTAATAAACGCACATCTTCAACTGTAACTCCCCCATAAAACCCGGTATGAGTTTTGAGATACGCGACACCCGCTTCCATACAAATTTCTGCCGCGAGACGTTGTTCTGTTTCTGTTAATAATCCCATTTCTAAAATTGCTTTTATAGGTTTTCCAGTTTCTTCACGAATTTGGGCGATTTCTTCGTGAAGTTCATTCGTTTTTCCCGCTTTCACATATCCTAAATTAATGACAAAATCTAACTCATCTGCACCATTTTCTACCGCCTCTTGAGCCTCATAAAGTTTAACCAGAGGAGTCGATGCTCCTGTCGGAAAGCCGATGACAGTGCAAACGTTCGTTTTTTTGTTATGTAATAAATTAACGGCTTGACGCACATGACAAGGATAGACGCAAACGGCCGCGAATTGAAAGCGATCAGCCTGGATACAATATTGTTCAACTTGCTCAGGAGTCGCACTAGGATTGAGCAAGGAATGATCGATAAAGGGGGCAATATCAATATCTTGCTGATTGGCAGCCATTGGTATTTCTCTCCATTTTATGATTGTTTCTTTATTGATTATAGTCTATGGGGGAAATACACGATCGCGTTGTCTCTCTTCTCTTGCTTTGTATGCTAATCGCCTTCATCGGGTTCATTTTCTCAACATCCCACCCAGAAACCGAGTTTCTTGCGTCTGTACATGAAAATAGGTGTCCTTACCAAAGAAATATCGCCCTATCAACCATCTGATAGTTACCTAAAATACTAATGGGAAAAATTTCACTACTTCCGATGCCTTTGTGGTTCACTTATAAAAGTATTTTCCCCTTAATTTCTGCGATTACTCCATTTTTCCCCACCGGGTAACTGCATTAAATTCTCAGCCAGAATCGTGGGTAATTCCTTCTTGGAATATTGATAAGTGAGATTGATCAAATTGAGACTCCTTTGTAGAATTAGAGTTTTATCAATCATTTCCCCTAGTTGAAATTGATTATAAGCACCATTCATTACTTCTTCGGAAGCGGACGCGATCGCGTCCTCTATGACTTCATCTATCAAATATTCCCATTCATCAGAATTGATATAGTAGGAAGTTTTATTATCCTTTAAGTTCCATTTTTTTATTTCACGGAGAGAAGTCCGAATTGAATTAGCCCAAGAACTGGTTAATCTCTGTTCCACCTGATTTTTAATTAAATGAATTAGGAGAATTATCAAATAAGATTCAATTTTCGCCAAAATTGCCTGTTTACTCATTCCTTCTAACTCATCTACTATACACAAAGCATCACTATAACGTCCTTCTAGGATACTGGTTTTTAAATCTATGAGTTCTTGTGTCATAATTTCCCCCTCAATATTTAACCAGACTGCTTTTAATTTAACCTTTAATTAAGCCTATTGTCAATAATTTTTTCTCTCTTTCTTTGTGTCCTCTGTGCCTTTGTGGTTCATTTATTACAAGGGGACGCGATCGCGCCGCGCTAATTACTTACGTTTATTTCTCCACGCTTCCCCACCGGGTAACTTAAGTAAATACTCCCCTAAAATCACAGGTAAATCTTTAACTGAGTGGAGATAAGTTAGATTTAAGAATGTCATCGTGACTTGTATCAGTTGATCTCTATCTACAATTTCTGCCAGTTCAAATTCATTATATATACCATTCAACACTTCTTCAGAAACATCTGCGATCGCGACCATTAGGACACTTTCAATAAAACTTTCCCATTCATCATGATTGATATAATACGAGGTTTTATTCCCTTTTAAATTCAGGTCTTGAATTTCCAGAACAGCATTACGAATAGAACTCGCCCAAGAACCCGTTAAACGTTGTTCTACCTGATTTTTAATTAAATGAATCAAGAGAATTTTCAGAAAAGCTTTGATATTTCGCAGAATTGCCTGTTTACTCATTCCTTCTAACTCATCTACTATAAACAAAGCATCACTATAACGTCCTTCTAGGATACTGGTTTTTAAATCTATGAGTTCTTGTGTCATAATTTTCCCCTCAATATTTAACCAGACTGCTCTTAATCTAACATTAACTTAAGGTTCTTGTCAAGATTTTTTTCTCTCTTTCTTTGTGCCGTGCCTTTGTGGTTCACTTATTACAAGAAGACGCGATCGCGTCTTTTCCAGTTAATTTCTGCGATTACTCCAATCTTCACCGCCCGGTAACTGACTTAAATAATCATCCATAATAACAGGTAACTCTTGCTCGGAATAATTATAAGTCAAATTGAGAAGTCGATGAGCCGTTAATATAATTTGTGATTGCTCTATTCTTGTCGCGAGTTGAACACGATTTAATTTACCATTCAATACTTCTTCCGAAGCATCCGCGATCGCGGCCATTAGCACACTTTCAATAAAATCATCCCATTGATCATCATTGATATAATACGAGGTTTTATTCCCTTTTAAATTCAGGTCTTTAATTTCGAGAACAGCATTACGAATAGAACTCGCCCAAGAACCCGTTAAACGTTGTTCTACCTGATTTTTAATTAAATGAATCAAGAGAATTTTCAGAAAAGCTTTGATATTTCGCAGAATTGCCTGTTTACTCATTCCTTCTAACTCATCTACTATAAACAAAGCATCACTATAACGTCCTTCTAGGATACTGGTTTTTAAATCTATGAGTTCTTGTGTCATAATTCCCCCCTCAATATTTAACCAGACTGCTCTTAATCTAACCTTAACTTAAGGTTCTTGTCAATATTTTTCTTTCTTTGTGCCTTTGTGGTTCACTTATTAAAAGAACACGCGATCACGCTAATTACTTACGTTTATTTCTCCACGCTTCCCCACCGGGTAACTGAAGTAAATACTCACCTAAAATTACAGGTAAATCTTTAACTGAGTGGAGATAAGTTAGATTTAAGAATGTCATCGTGACTTGTATCAGTTGATTTCTATCTACAATTTCTGCCAGTTCAAATTCATTATATAACCCATTCATTACTTCTTCTGAAGCATCCGCGATCGCGGCTTCCCATTCATTCTCAAGGAAAGATTCCCATTGCTCCGATTTGATATAATAAGAAGTCTTATTATCTTTGAGATTAAGTTTTTGAATTTCGCGCAGAGAATTACGAATTGAAGCCACCCAAGAAGAAGTTAAACGCTGTTCCACTTGATTTTTGATTAAATGAATCAAGAGAATTTTTAAAAGGGATTCTATATTTCGCAGAATAGCCTGTTTACTCATTCCTTCTAACTCATCTATTATACACAAAGCATCAGCATAACGCCCTTCTAGGATACTGGTTTTTAAATCCATGAGTTCTTGTGTCATAATTTTCCCCTCAATATTTAACCAGACTGCTCTTAATCTAACATTTCCTTGAAACTGTTGTCAATAACTTTTCTCTCTTTCTCTGTGTCCTAATCGGCCTTTGTGGTTCATTGATTAAAAGAAAAGACTCGATATTTACAGCTAAGTTATGATAACATAGATAAATTACAACAGCTAGGAATTGACCTATGGTTCTCCAACTTATTCCCACAAAAAAAGAACCTGTTGTTACCTGGGAAAAACTGCCAGAAGACTTTATATTACCAGATGAGCCTGTGGAAAATATTCAACAGTCATCCCTGGCTGCCGCGCTGACGGATGCTCTCGGTACAAGCGATCACGTCCAACCTCAAATGTTAATTGCCTCTTTCCTTAGATCAAGGCTACTTTTAATTGGGATTCTCCCTTTTTCAATTCGCACAATAGCCTCCCTCCGGGTTATGCTTAATTTCCCCGCGACATTTATTCCTGTTTCTCCACGGACCTCCTTCGCCTAAATTTTGGCTAATACCAATTTGAAAAACTCCGCGATCGTGTCTATTTATTTTAGCATATTTTCCTGTTTTTTTGATAACAAAATTTTGCTCTTTTGCCTAATAAAAAAACTGGCGGTTCGAGATACCCGCCAGAAACTTAAAAGCCATAAAGATTAGAACTAAGACAACTAATTATCAGGAGATAATTGGGGAGGACTTGTCGCGTTAGGCGCGGTAAATTGCACCAATTTCTCTAATAAACCCGGAGCAAAATAACTACACCAAACTGCCAGCCTACTTTGCCAACCTACCAGAATTTCTGCCTGTTCCCATTTCAAACCAATAACTAAAGATTTCGCCACCTGTTCCGGTGTCATTGTTGCTACCCAACGAAAACGTTTTAAATCGCGTACCATGTCTGTTTCCGTAAGAGAAGGTAACAATACACTCACCTTCACATTATAAGGAGCTAATTCGCTTCTTAAGGCTTGAGTAAAACCAATAATCGCGAATTTTGTCGCAGAATAAGTGGCCATTGTAGGCGCGGCAACTTTCCCCATTAAACTAGAAACATTGACAATCCAACCTTCTCGTTGAGAGGCCATTCTACGCCCGATTAAACGAGTGATGGTATATAACCCCACTAAATTAAGGGCAATTTCTTGTTGCACTTGCGATAAACGTGAGTGCAAAAATGGTGTTTGATAAGCCACTCCCGCACAGTTAACTAATAACTGAATGGGACCGTATTCACGCCAGACTTGTGCTACTTTTACATTTACTTCGATGGGTTGGGTTAAATCTAAGGGTAAAACGATCGCGTTTGTGCCGAAATTTTGCACTTCTGTCGCGACTTCTGCCAGACGCTCGGCATCTCTGGCAACTAATATTAAACGAGAGATTCCTTGTCGCGCTAATTCCAGCGCGATCGCGCGTCCAATACCCCGTGAAGCTCCGGTGACTAACGCGGTTTTTCCTTGTAATTTCATAGCAAAACCTCCCTAGAGAGAAGAATTGTACAGCCATGCCAAAAACGGAGAGAATCAAGAAAAATACGGCATCACTGACAATAAATGAATAAAAAATTGAACAACATCAAGCTGACTCGGAGGGTAAAATTGACGAGATAACTAATTGCCTTTAACCCAAAGAAGATTAAAGTAAATTCAGTAAAGTTATGAGGAATAAAGCAAATTTGAGAATTTTTTGCAGCCCTGTCAATGAGTTGGAGAGATCAGCTTGGCAATGGGTAATTTGAGATGACTCGGAAAATGAATGGGAACATAAATGAAGTAGGAATAGTGTTAACGCGTTTAAACTCACGCGCTTTTTTTGACATCACTTCATGGCAATTACTGACGGAGCTTCTGCTCCTGGGACAGATTTAAAGGGACAACCCTGGGCACGATACCACTACTACTACTACTTGCAGGTCTGGCATGATGTTAGCCTCCTTATGTGCTTTGACCTGTAACTATCTATGTACTTACGTTAACTATCTTTACAAGTCCCGTCAACTTTTCTTAATGAAAATCGCAAAACTTTACAAAACTTTACATTATTCTCAGAAAAGACAGCACTAAACTGAGAAAAAGGGGATGGGAGGGGAAAATCACTCCCCTTAGATTAAATAGTTGGCAAAAAGAAACCGGGTTTCTCGCTTCTGAGGGCTCACGAAGGTTGATAGGGATGTATGAAACGAGGAGAAGTAAACAGGCCTTTATTACTAGCAGTACCCGCTCTTAAGGTGTTACCAAGTCCATTAGGATCGAGTTTAAAAAAACGGCTAATTTTCTGAGATTCTCCCCATTTTGTCTCCTGAAATCGTTGCCTAGATATTTCATTATGTTTAGTTTGGATACTTCCCGTTAACACCGGATTATCAAACTTTCTCGGATAAGAATAATCATTTTTTCTTCCTCATTATTTCCTTAATTTTGTCACCACAAATAAAAGCTTTCATTAGCACCAAAATAGACTTGACAATTTTCGAGGATAACAGACTAATTTTCAAGAGTTAATTCCCAGCAGCCACCACGCGATCGCGCCCCAGTCGTTTAGCCTGATATAACGCGCTATCAGCCACAAGAATTACCTCTTTACCAGAGTCACCATGTTGAGGAAAACAAGCCACTCCCAAAGATAAAGAAATATTACCAAGAGACTGACCTTGATAAACAAGTTTTAAAGACTTAACTTCCCGGCGTAACTGCTCTGCCCGTAGAGTTATTTGCTGTAAAGAAGCACCAGGTAAAATTACAGTTAATTCCTCACCACCATAACGACAAGCAATATCAGAGCGACGAATATTACTTTGTACAAACAATCCTAATTCTCGTAATACAACATCACCCGCGTCATGGCCAAAAGTATCATTAAATCGCTTAAAGTGATCTACATCTAACATAATCACACCTAAAGTTGTCTTATTCCGTCTAGCCAGATGAATTTCTCTTTCTAAAGATTCCTCCAAATAACGGCGATTATATAAACCCGTTAAAGTGTCACGAATACTCTGATGTCGCAAAGTTTCCCGCAGAGTTAAATTAGCTAACCCCATCGAAATTTGTCGCGCCACTGTGACAGCTAACTGTTGTTTATCTTTAGGAATAGTTGGCTCTTGAGACAAAAGAATATCCCCTTGAGAAAGATTAGAAATTTTTAAACCCGCACCCAGATAAAATAAACCAATTGTCTCCCCTTGATTAGCAATAGGGATACAAAAAGACATCGCGGGGGAACAAGACATTAAATGCTGACAACATAAAACATTAGACTTATGTTCTTGTAAATGAGGTTGGCCCTTTTGAAGAGCTAAACATTCATCTAATAAAAATAACTCATGGGTGGTACTGGGAGTTCCCCAAATAATTACACCTTCCAGAGAATTAAATACTGGATTGAGTCGAAAAACTCCCCCGGAATTATGAGGAAATAACATCGGCATTAACTGAGAAATGACTAACCAAGCTTCATCAACGCTGATAGCAGCTTGTAATAAATGAGTCATGTGACTTAATAAAGTAATTTCTTCATTACGCTCCTTCACTTCATTAAGTCTGCTTGTCAGTTCCTCATTTATCATTTTACTTTCCGTCATATCGATCGCGGTTCCCAAAATTTGTTCAGGGACACCCTCCGATGTGCGTGTAAAAATAGTATCTCGACTGATCAGATTTCGCCAGATGCCATTAGCATTTTGCATTCGATATTCAAACTCAAAGACATTACCATCTAAACCGATCATAATTTGCTCTAAATATTCAGAGATTTTCGTGATATCTTCAGGATGAATCAGTCTTTGTAATAATTCAATACCCCCCGCGATAATCTCTTCTTTTGTATAACCTAAAACATCAATTGTAGCACGATTAAGATAAACAATTCTACGCTCAATCAAATGATAAACATAAAGAATATTGGGAGTAGAATCAGCAATTTTATCAATAATTTTTCGACTATTGCGTAAAGCTTCTTCAGTTTTTATCCCTTGAGTCATCTCACGGATAATACAAACAGCTTCATCAGCATTACTTTTCACAAGTCTCGCTTCATAATAGTGCATTCCATCAGCATAACTTAATTGATATTCGTAAGTTTGTAATTGACCCGTGGTTATGGCTAATTCTAATTTAAGTAATAAATTTTCTTTGATGTATTCAGGAATAAAAAAACCGGAGACATGATTATTATTAAAGGGAATTAAATGCTCTTGTTGACCATGATAATCTAAGAGAGTACCATCAATTCGGAAACGAATCATTGTATCGGGCATCACATTTAAAAGCGCACTGATTCTTTCTTCGCTTTTGCGGAGTTCTTCTTGAGTTTGAATTAATTGTGTAATATCAGTATGAGTCCCAATCATTCTAATACATTCTCCATTTTGATCGTTAATTTTAATAGCTCGCGCTAAAACATTAATCACAGAACCATTCTTATGATACAATCTGTGAGTTTTGATAAATCTTGATTTGTGAGAATTATCACGCTTGTTAAGTAATTGAATCAAAGCGTCTTGATCTTCTTGAAAAATAACCTTTTCCCAAGAAGATAATTCATTAGAAAGTTCATTTTCTCCATAGCCAATCATTTCTTTCCAACGGGAGGAAAGATAAAATTGCCCTGTCTGTACATTCCAATCCCAGAAACCATCATAAGAAGCTTGTAGTACCAGTTCCATATATTCTTTTGATTCGTTCAATTTTTGTTTTGCTTGTAAGTCTGCCGTGAGATCACGGGCGCAAGAAAAAACATATTCTTGCGCCTGAAATTCCAGATAATTACTGGTAATTTCTACGGGTAATAATATTCCTTGTTTGGTAAGAATTTGGGAATCACATTGGAAACTACGTTGACGTTTTAGTATGGCTAAATGATCTCGCCACCCCTCTAAAGTCAAGCTTTTGTCAAGATCATAAACATACATTTTTTCCAGTTCTTTATCACTATAACCTAACTGTTTGCAACAGGCTTCATTTGTTTTTAACAATTTACCATTTTTCCCGATTAAAATTGTGGGAATTGCCAATTTTGCTAAGGCAAAATCTGTTAATTTTAGGTCTCGTTCTACTTGCTTTTTATGGGTAATATCTTCAAATAAATAGAGACGGTTAACGAAAAATTTCTGGGGATTATATCTGTCATCATTTTGAATCATTGCCGAAAACAATCGCAGGACTTTTCCGGCTTTGAAAAATACTTCTTGAATAATTAT
Source organism: Microcoleaceae cyanobacterium bin_387 (assembly GCA_037440985.1). GTDB lineage: Bacteria > Cyanobacteriota > Cyanobacteriia > Cyanobacteriales > Microcoleaceae > JBEDKD01. Next base: position 9,702 of record JBBITB010000090.1, on the reverse strand, counting down.
ACCGTCATTTTTTTGATGAGTAAGATTACCAAAAGATTCTAAAAAATCGACTTGATTACTGACTAATTCTAAACATTCTCTGATAATATCATTGTGTTGTAATTCCCCTTTTTGCATGGAGTCTTCCAGATGTTCTAATTGCCAAAGGGTACAAAAATGGTGATTAAAGTAGAGAATATCATCGGTGCGGTTATCGACAACATAAAAAGCTAAGGGGGAGGTATTTGCCATAGAACGTAAAAGGGTTTCTTTCCATCGCAATTCTTCTTCATCTTGCTTTTTTTCTGTAATATCTGTATGGGAACCTACCATTCTGATAGGATTACCAGCTTCATTCCAGAGAGCTTGACCCCTCGCGAGAATCCATTTGTAATTTCCATTTTTACATAAAATTCGATGTTCGATACTATAAGTTTTTTTCTTATGCAAATGCTCTTGAATTGCCGTCATAATCAACTCACGATCTTCTGGATGAACTCGCTCGAACCATTCCGAGAAATGCTCTGATATTTCCTCATCTCGATAACCTAACATTGCTTTCCATTGAGTCGAAAAGAACACTTCATTGGTGATGATATTCCAATCCCAAATACCATCCTTATTTCCCTGTAGAGCTAATTGCCAACGCGCTTCACTTTCTCTTAATTGTTGTTCCCGTTCCCGTAAAGTAAATTCGACTGTTTGTCGATCGCGTATTTCTTGTTGTAATTCTTGATTAGCTAATTCAAGTTGTCGAACTCGTCGATAAAATTTTTGGGCAAAATAGATAGCTAACGTGACAAAAAAAGCAATAAGAAATCCCCCCCCTAAGACAAAGGCTGACAGGTGGAAAAATTGTTGCTCCCAATGTTCCCTGAATCCCGTTTCAATCTGATTGATGGGTAATCGGGTTTTGTTTTCAATTTGCCCTTTTTGGTGGTTTAACTTCCACCAGAGAGACACCACGACACTTGAGAGACTTAAGCCGACGATAAGGGGCAGAGCTCGCGCCTTTACCAAAATGGATGTTAGGGGATTCCCTAATCGGACTTGTCTTTTGGAGATTTTTCTGGCACTCCATCCCTTGACAATCACGATTAATTGTGATACTTTTTCGTTCATGTATTCACTCGACTTCTTCCGTAGCCCCCTTTTTGCTACTAGGAAAGGACTTTGAGAGGATAAGAGACTTAAAACAGAGAGAGTTAAAAACCCTGAAAGATAAAATTGCCATCATGAGAGGAGAAAGAGTCGCGAGACTCTAGTGTTGTAAATTGTAAGAGCATTTATCATCAATTTCTCCTAGAATTTGTAAAGTGTATATCTGATGGTAGAGCATACTGTGACAAATTCAACTTCACCCCACAATACAGAAAATTCCCAGACTACGATCGCGTATCCGTTAAAGCGCACCCCTTTATTTGATCTCTGTGTCGAATTAAAGGCGCGTATAGTTCCCTTTTCAGGTTGGGAAATGCCTGTGCAGTATAGTGGGATTACCCAGGAGCATCACGCGGTACGATCGCGGGTGGGAATGTTTGATATTTCTCACATGGGAATGTTTAAATTTCAGGGGAAACAATTAATTGAGAAATTACAATTTTTAGTTCCTTCTGACTTGGCGCGTTTACACCCAGGTGAAGCTCAATATACTGTCTTATTAAATGCTAACGCGGGCATTTTAGATGATATTATCTTTTATTATCAAGGTCTTGATGCCACTACCGATGAACATCACGGTGTCATGATTGTTAATGCCGCGACGCGCGCTTCTGATTACGCGTTGATTAGTTCTTATTTAGAAGATTCCGATGTTCAATTTGCGGATATTTCTCAGGAAAAAGTATTACTCGCGGTACAAGGTCCCCAAGCTTTAACTTTTCTTCAACCCTTTGTAGAGGCGGATCTAAATTCCTTGAAAAATTTTGGTCATTTGGAGACGAATGTATTAGGAAAGCCAACGTTTATCGCGCGGACTGGTTACACTGGGGAAGACGGTTTTGAAGTAATGATTGATATTGAAGAGGGTAAACAATTATGGCAAAATTTGCTTAATGCAGGTGTTACTCCCTGTGGTTTAGGGGCAAGAGATACCTTAAGATTAGAAGCTGCAATGGCCTTATATAGTCAAGATATTACGGAAACAACGACACCCTTAGAGGCGGGGTTAGGTTGGTTAGTTCATCTTGATAAAAAGGGTGATTTTATTGGCCGTAATGTGTTGGAAAAACAAAAAGCCAATGGTGTTTCTCAACGCTTAGTAGGGTTAGAATTACCCGGCCGTCATATTGCGCGTCATGGTTATAAAGTTTTCTCTAATAATGAATTAGTGGGAGAGGTGACAAGTGGCACTTTATCCCCTACTTTAAATAAGGCGATCGCGCTGGTTTACCTTCCTTCTCATTTAGGGAAACTTGGTACACAATTAGATGTAGAAATTCGCGGGAAAACCTATCCGGCTACTGTTGTGAAACGTCCTTTTTATCGCTCTCCTAATCGTATTTAGGGAACAGGGAAGAGTCAGCCGAATTAATTTGACCGGGCGGTTAAAACCGCGTCTACACAGACGTTCGCGTAGCGTGCGCGTAGCGCGAAACCCGCCTGCGCGGGTTTAATTTCTTCAGTCTCCGAAGGCGAACTTTGTTTGTGTAGGGGCGAATGGCATTCGCCCAATCAATCTAATAATAAAATATACAATTAATTTTGTGTAGGTACTTAGTGCGTCAGTGCGTCAGTCAGGGGTTAAAACCCCTGCCTGAAAGCTAAAGTCCTCTGAAGAGGACTAAGGGGAGCGCGGACTAAAAACTATGGGAAATAAGGGCTAAAAGCATTGTCTAATAATGGGAAATAAGGGCTAAAAGCATTGTCTAATATCGGTTTCACCTCCACAATAGTTGAGTCATATTAAGAACAAAAAATTGTCAAAATAAGTTCTTCAGTCCTCTTCAGAGGAATTTAGCTATGAGACAGGGACTTAAGTCCCTGGGGGCTTTTGACTTTACTGACAATTTTGCACGCGACTTAATACTAAAACGATATCATCGATCGCGTTTCTTAATTTCTCGGAGGATAATTCTGATTGATTGACAATAATACTAAAAATTAAGGGTTCATAATTAGGAGTATCTATATATCCTGATAATGCCGAAACACCTGTTAAAGTACCCGTTTTAGCATAGACAATTCCCTCCGCAGAGGTATTTTTCAAACGATTTTTTAATGTACCACTCACACCCGCAATGGGTAAAGAATCTTTATAAATTGATGCGTTGGGAGATTTCGACATTCCTCTTAAAGTTTGCACTAATGCTTGGGGTGTGACTAAATTTTGACGAGATAACCCGGAGCCATCTTTTAAATAATAACTATCGGCATTTACCCCTAATTGACTTAAGGTTACTTTTAACATCTCTAACCCTTTTTCTTCGCTATTTAACTTAGGATTAACACTCCCTTTTTTTCCCAATAAACGTAATAACACACCCGCGTAAAGATTATTACTAAGGTGATTTGTTTCTTTGACTAATTCGCCAATATTCGGAGACGCGATGATGCCTAATTCTTGGATTAAAGTTTGAGGTTTTGCCGTAACCGAAAGTTGTTTAACCCTAATTCCGGCATTCATTAATACTTGTTGAAATTGTTGTAAAAAATAATCCGCGGGATTACTAATTGAGACATAAACCGATTCATCATCAGAGCCGACTTGTAATTTCCCCCTAATTTTAATCACGGGTTTTGTCAAATCTTTGCCGACTTCGACAAACTCTTCTTCATTTTTGCCTACGGTAACAGACTGATTTTCAATCTGCCATTGACTCGCGTTATTTTGATCAGCAAATTTGACTTGTAAAGGTTGCCGTAATCTTTGAGGTGATAAGATTAATTCCAGAGAATTTTGATTAAAAATTAAACTATTAATCGGCGCACCATCCCCCGACTGCACATCTTCCCATTCCCAATGGGGGTTTACGGTATCGCCTTGAAAGTAACTATCATCCGCGATTAATTGATTAATTTGAGTAATGCCTTTATTTTTTAACTGTTTCGCGAAGTCTTGTAATTGAGTTTCTGTAATGGTAGGATCGCCTTTACCGACAATGACGATATTGCCTTGATTATCATTATAAATTGGGGTACGAATGCGCTCTTGTATTCCTAATGTTTGCAAGGCTGCCGCGGTTGTCATTAGTTTGACATTGGATGCGGGAATAAAGTATTTATCGGCATCTTTTTCATAGAGTTTATTGCCTCGATCGCGGGTTTCGATTAAAATGCCCCAACGCGATCGGGTAAATTCTCTCCGAGACGCGATCGTGTCAATTTTTGCTGCCAATTGAGAGGGACAAATTTTCTCCGAATTGGCATTATTTTGGGCTAACACGGTGACAGGAAAACCGAGAATTAAGAGAAATAAACTCAGGGCAATTTTTTTCATCGGTTAATTCCTATTTCTTGGGGTTTAAATGACGAAAATCCGCGGTGCGAGATGACTTTTTTTTCGCGGTAGTTTCGGGTAATGACTCCTCCGTTATCGGGTTGATTGTCTCTTCTATTTTTGCCTCTGTTGTTTCCGTTACTATCAGAATATTGGGTAAATCTATCAGGGGAAGTTTCTCGATCACTCCCATCTTTTCTAAACATTGATTAATGCCCATGACGGCTTGATTGTATAATCTCATTTTTTCCTCTATTTTCCCTTTGGCTTGACGGTTTTTCTCTAGTTTTTCTTCCGCTTTTTTCCCTAATGTATTTTTGAAGTGATCGCGAGCGCGATCGGCTAAGGTGGGAATAAGGGCAAATTTTTGTTCCCCCATTAATAACAAATGTGACTGTAAAGTTTTGACAATTTTCGGGCGAAAACTTTGTTGAGTAGTTTTTCCCACCTTGGGTTTAAAATCTATTTCTAATAACTTACGGATCGCGGGCTCTGCCTCTTTCATCCGTGTTACATCTAAACTTAACGCGGCTTTTTGTAAGGTTTCCCGAAATTGGGATAACCACACATCTCTCTCACTATATAAGGCTGGACTTTCTAATACATAATGGCCACATTCTGCCCGGGCTAAATCTTCGATTCCATCCCTGACTCGTTTTTCGACTTCCTTAATGCCGGGAATAATTCCCGCATCATCGGGTAATAATTCACTTAATTGATGGTAGTATTCAGATTTACGGATCTTTTCGGGTAAACGCTGAAAGAAACTATTAATTAATTGACGTGACTCTTTAACTAAGACATCTTCTAATTCATTGGCTAAATAATAGAAAGATTCTCCTAAGATAGACACCAAGGGCGCGATACTATTGCGTTGATGATGGCGAGTTGTTTGGCGATAGGCTTCTAACATGGAAAATTTGTCTAAAAATTCTTTTAAACCACTTTCCATCTTCTCGCGCAGTTTATCAAAGTCTGTCTTAAACTCTGGACAATTGTCGATAACGACTTCATTAATTTCGGTTTCAATGTGTTGCTTAAAACTGAGTGCGATATCTTGGAGTTTCTGATTTAATTGTTCTAATTCTCTCTCCTGCATTGCTTCCACGTTACCCGGTTGACTATCTAAATAATGATAAGTTTCCTGATAATAATCATGGAGTGCCACGCAAACGGATTGCAAGTCATCGGCTAAATTAGTAAATAATTCCTTCCGTTTACTTTCTTTAAGATAGCGACTAATAGCTTCTCGAAATTCTTCAACACCACTATCTACGATTAACTGATCAATAATATCGGTTTTATAGAGATTGAGGATTCGCAAATAGGTGTCATTTTCGCTTTCCGCGTTATCTCGATAAATCCGAAATTTACTTGGGGATAGTTTACCGGAAAAACAGTAATCATTAAAGGCTAAAACGAAGGGGGGGGTTTCCTCTGGCATTGCCACGTTTTTGATACTCGGTGCTAAAATTGTATCGAGTCCCCAGCGATCGCGCTCCGTGGTATCTTTAATTTGACTAGCAAAAAATCCTAATAAGCCACTGGTAAGATAAACGCCTCTGGGTATCTCACTAAAATCACTTTCGATTAAATCTTCTAACTTTTGTTTGAGTTTAACATCTCTCCATACCTTATCCATGCGATTAAATACATAAAACACGCGATCGCGGATACCAAAATTATCGCGCATAGTTTGAGTTAACTTATCTTCTTCCTGACGAGTTTCACCCTCTAAATCAGCTTTTCGCACGCAGACAACCGCGGAAGCTTCGGGATCTTCCACCTTACGATAAGTTAACTCAGCATCACGCTTCACAGGTGCATCAATGCCGGGTAAATCAACTAAAACATTACCATCTTGTAAAAGGGGATGATGACAATAATAATTAATCCGTTTTAAGACAGAACTATTTGTCCCTCGACGGGCATAATTAGTCGCGTCTTTAAAAGAAAGTCCTAATTGTTCCATGCGATAAATAGCATTATCATTAGGATGAATAAATTTACGATTATCGTCCATTCCTTTTAATAATTGTCTTAAACCATAGGCGGTTTTTGCCCTTTCCGTACTTTTGGGGCCCCCTTCTTCTTTAATAATTCTTTCGCAGGATTGCCAAAGTAACTCTAAGGCTGTATTTTGATTAATATCAATAGGTCTAACTCTTAACTCTTGACATAAATCACTGACATCTTTTTGGATTTCTGAAAAACTCAAAAAAGTTAAGACAACTCGTTCTAATTCGGGCGATTCTGCATATTCAATATAACATTCAGTACCCGTCGCGTGACCAATATCACTAAATAATAATTCTTGCCCTAATAGGGCATTAATTAACATAGATTTGCCCGCGCTAAACGTGCCAGCAAAGACAATCTCAAAACGAGGATCAATCGCTTTTTTGAGAGAAGTGTTAATTTTGGTGATATCGTATTGATTTTTTAAAGCAGATTCTTTATTTAATAATCGCAAAATAGATTCTACTTGTTCGGGTAGATTTTCATACTGAGAGGGAAGGTTAGTCATTTTGGTTAAAGACGCGAGGGGTGAAAAAGTTTTAATATGAGCAGTTTGTCTATTTTACAGGATAACAGAGGACTTATACGCAAAAGCGCAATAAAAAATGTTTCTAATTTAAGATGGTTGTTGCGATAGGCTGTAAAATGGGTGGTAGAGGTTTTCCTAAATCTTGATAAGTTTCAATTAATGCTGCTAAAGAATCAGCCACATTAGGCATAACTTCCTCAAGAATGTCTGCTTCTGTAACAAAATTAGGAAGACGCGGACAGGTAATTGTGTATCCTCCCTCCGGTTGTGGTGATAAAACCAAAGGAATTTTATAAATTTTTTCCATTCATTCCTCCGAGTTCAGAGTGCCTATTTTTTGATTATATCGCGGTTGGGCAATAATGTTATCTCGGTAATTATTTTCGGGTGGGTTAGACTGAGATCAATCTTCTTGATACAAGGATAAATTTTCGCCCTGTCTCACCCACCCAGTAGGGAAACGGCACTGCCGTGTCCCTAACCGGAAAACCGTTGACGTAAAATAAACTCCGCGACACTTAAATCGACTGGGGTTGTTACTTTTAAATTGGTTTCTTCTCCTTCTACTATTTTCACGGGTAAATTACACTTTTCAAATAACGCGGCATCATCGGTTACTTCCCATCCTAAATTACGCCCTTTTTCGTGACATTCTTTTAATAATTTTACTTCAAATCCTTGGGGGGTTTGGGCTGCCCATAATTGTGCGCGATCGGGGGTATCTACTATTAATCCTGATTTATCTACTATTTTTATGGTGTCTTTTACCGCGATCGCGGCGATTAAGCCCGGACAATGTAATAATTCTTCTGCACAACGATCGAATAACTCTGGGGTTGCCAAACATCTTGCCCCATCGTGAATTAAGACACGATCGCGTTCTGGGGGTAAAGCCTGTAGGCCATTATAAACAGACTCCTGACGAGTCGCGCCTCCTTGAATCAATTGGACTGGTTTTGTGAGTCCGACATCTGCCAAAATCGCCTCAAAGTCAGGAAAATCCTCTGGTTGTCCCATAATACCGATCCCAGAGATATGTTTTGAGGCCTCCGCGCTGATCAAAGTCCACGCCAGAAGGGGTTTCCCCAATACACTTAAGAGGAGTTTATTACGATTACTCCCCATGCGTCGCCCCATTCCCGCGGCTGGAATTAATAAATACATCCTTACTCCTTCATTTGGGTTGCTATTTATCACTTTAGGGGCTTTTGATGCCCGTAATCCTCTTGATCAAGTCCGCCAGGGACTTAAGTAAGAGTCTCAAAGCTTAAGTCCTCTGAAGAGGACTATCATGCTAGGCTTTGCAGGTATTGACGTTCTTAATTGCACAAACCCATTCATTTTATTGCATCTTCCTTCTTCCTTCTTTTTACCCTGAGGGTAGTCGAAGGGCATTCTTCCTTATTCCTTCTGCTATATCAATGACTCTTGCAGTCGTCTTCAGACGACTTCAGCTATGAGACAGGGGTTTAAACCCCTGGCGGGTTTGTGGAGAATGAAACAACTTGTCGTTGGGTAACGCGCTGCTCAACCTAACTAGAGCGCGATCGGGTGGGTATGGGGCGGGTTTATCTCGTTTTGGGGTGGGTGTCACAGATTTCGGCTCCCCCGCCCCCACCAAATCTTGATTTTTCCTAATTTTTGCCCTTAATGAAACAGCCTAGTCGATACATCCATTAGAATGATGGGTTGGCAAGCTCAAGTGACCAAGATGCGAATAATAGCACTTGTCCCAGGCGGGATCGGCGATCAAATTTTATTTTTCCCTACCTTGGATGACCTCAAACAATCTTACCCTGAGGCCGAGGTAGATGTTGTTGTGGAACCACGCGCAAAGGACGCGTACCGTGTCTGTAAGTCTGTCCAAGATGTCTTTGGTTTTGATTTTAAGGACCGTAATGCCCTTGCGGATTGGGGTAATTTATTGGGTATTATCCGCGATCACGAATATGACGCGGTTCTCTCTTTGGGCCAGCGTTGGTCCGTTGGGGTATTATTATGGCTGACTGGAGTCCCCAAACGGGTTGGTTATGGTGGCGGTGGCGAGTCTTTGTTTTTAACAGACTCTATCTCCCTCAAAACGGAACAATATGCCGCACAGATGTACCATGATTTACTACAGGGGTTTGGTATTAATACCCCCTGTCCCCCTGTAAAAATTAATGTTCCTAAATCTGATATCCAATGGGCAGAAGGGGAACAACAACGTTTAGGGGTGAAAGAGAGTGGTTATATTCTCATTCACGGCGGATCGAGTCAATTAGCTCAAAAGAAGGGAATTGACAAAATTTATCCCGTTGATAGTTGGAAACAAATTATTCAAGATGTGCAACAACGTCAACCTAATTTACCCGTGGTTATTATCAAAGGCCCTGAAGATAAAGCTTTGGTAGAAAGTTTAGTAAAAGCTTGTCCTAATGTCAAAGTGACATCTCCCGATGATATTGGTAAATTATCGGCGATGATCGCGGCGGCTAATTTAATGTTATGTACTGATAGTGCTCCTATGCACTTAGCTGTTGCTGTTCAAACTTATACCATTGCTTTATTTGGCCCGACTGATCCGGCAAAGTTATTGCCTAAGCGCGATCGCTTTCTCGGAATTAAATCACCCACGGGTAAAATGGCGGATATTTCTCCCCAAGAAGTTCTCCAAAAAATGTGGGGCAGTTAATCAAAAGGGGGGATTGGGGATTGGGGATTGGGGATTGGGGATTGGGGATTGGGGATTAGGGAT
>JBBITB010000089.1:0-25754 GCA_037440985.1 Microcoleaceae cyanobacterium bin_387 | reverse complement strand
TTTCCTAAAATTCATCAGTATACTTATACCTAGAAATTCATTTAGGATTGCTATATTGGCTCAAGAAAGTCAAAAGAAGGTAGGGAATTACGGAAGTCTTTACCCGCAGTTTACCATAAATATACTGTCTGCTGTACAGATTTTTGGAGTGCTTACAGAGGTATTTTTGCCAAGAAAAGACACCGAGCAGTAGGCAAAGAGACAGGCAAAAGTTATGATATAGAAAGGTTTAATAATATGATCAGACAAAGAATATCAAGACTAGGAGGAAAAGTTCTCTTTCTAAAAAGTTGTCAAATCATCCGGGGGCGATATGGTATTTTATCCGTCATTATAACGCCTCCCTACAAACGGTTGGTAAAACTTAACTACATTAGTATGTAACACTACCCGCCTCCTATTTCAGGTATACCGACTACAAGCTACACGCCGGTTCAGCAAACACCTCCTGACTGGTAGGCAGAGGATCTCATCCCAGTCACCAGAGTTCTGTATCCAGTCTAAGTAAACACTCACAAGGAATTAATCTTATGGAAATGCAACAGATTAGCAATAGCTGTTACGCCGTTCTCAACGAAAAAAATCGGGTGTGTGATGCCAACTCTGGTCTAATCAATCGTGGCGGGGGCGTGGTGATCGACACCCAGTCAGACCTGCCCCATGCCCAGCGGATGATCGATTTGTTTAGCCAAGTGTGGCCTGCCATGCCAGAGCGTGTCATCAACACCCATGAAGATGCTGATCACGTTTGGGGCAATCAACTCTTTGAGGGAGCAGAGATCATCGCCCACCGTTCAGTACCCGAGCGCATGAAGCAGGTCGCCGAACCAGAGGAAACCCAAGAATTGCTGCACGGCGTGGGTAATTTGCTCAAGCGACTGGTACTCAAAACCTTCCACCCTGGTCTGTTGGCGGCGGGGCAGCAATTGGCTGAAGACTACAACTTTGATGGCATCGAACTCGTGCTGCCCACTACCCTGTTTGATACCCGCTACGAACTGGATCTAGACGGCACTGAGGTGCATCTAATCTACGTTGGGCCTTGTCACCAGGTTGGCGACACCATCATCCATGTGCCCAAGGAAGGGGTGATCTTTGCGGGAGATGTGCTGTTCCGGCAATGTACCCCAATGGGTTGGACTGGCTCCTTCGACAAGTGGTTCCAGTGCCTCGATCTAATGATTGAACTCGACCCGAAGGTGATTGTCCCCGGTCATGGTCCCCTCTGTGGTGTAGAAGGGGCTATTGAAATGAAGCAGTACCTCGAATACGTGCGGGACGAATCGAGAAAGTGCTTTGAGGACGGTATGCCTGCCCTGGAAGCCGCCAAGCGCATTGAGTTTGGTCCCTACGGCGAGTGGCGCGCCCCCGCCCGCCTCTACATGAACGTGGAGCGCGCTTACCGCGAGTTCCGCAACGAACCCGCCGATGAACCCTGGGATACGGCAGCCACCTTCGATGCCATCTACAAAGTTGCCAAAGCCAAAGGCATCGAAGTCGAATATTAATCAGCTTCAAATCTATACCGAAGTAGTACATATATCGGATTAACACTATGAAACTCATTCGTTTTAAGACTGATGCGTCATCAATGCCGCAGTTTGGCCTGGTCATCCACAATCAGGCGGTGTCCTTTGCGACGCTGCAACGCCACCAGGGGAAGACTTCCCCCCACTTAACCAACAGCCGCGCCTACCTAGCCGGTCTGCCCGAAAGCGAACAGGTAGCCAAGGAATTACTGGCCTGGGGCGAACAGCACCTGGGGGATCTCGGCCAGGGGGAAGCGTTTACCCTGGATGCAGTGCAACTGCTGGAACCCGTCGAGGTCGCGGCCCTGTTCGATTTCGGCTTAACCCCCCGGCACATGAAAAATTCCGGTGAAGTTATCGGCAAGTATGAGCAGGATAACCCCCAGACCTCGGCCCTGCTGAAAGCCTTTGCCAAGGCGGTCATGGCTCCCAAAGCCCCACCCCCTCCCGGACAACCCGAAGCCCTGTCTTACTACAAGGGCAACATGAACACCATCGTTGGCAACGATGTCACCATTCCCTGGCCCGCCTACACCTCACGGCTAGACGTTGAGCCAGAACTGGCTGTGGTTTATGGCAATGAAAAGCAACCCGTGGCAGGTTTCTGCATCTTTAATGATATCTCTGCCCGCGACGTTCAGGCCCTGGAGTTTGTCGGGGGGTTCTGCTTGACTAAGGACATGGCCAAGGGTAATCAACTGGGGCCGTACCTGGTCACGGTGGATGAGGTGGGCGACCCCTACAACTTGGCCGTGACGGTGGTGGTCAATGGTCAGGTCAAATTCCAGGGGTCAACCTCTGAAATTAGCCACCATGCCGATGCTGTTTTTGCCTGGTTACAATTCATCGCCCCCATTAAGTCGGGAGCCGTGATGGGGTTCGGGACGATTCCAGACTGCACCGGCTGTGACCACGATGACTTCCTCGACCCAGGTGCAGAAATCGAAATTACCTTTGATCGGCTCGGCACCCTCCGCTGTCGGTTTGCGGAACCCATGGGCAAACTGCTGCCCAGCCGTTGGCCCGTCCGCGAACCCTTGCAGAAGTACCACTGATGGCTGCTAACGCTTGCTAACTAAATTACTACCTCCAGAGAGATTCACGATGCCGCCTGAAGACACTCGATTTGACCGTGGTTTAACCACCATGCGGACAATATTTGGCCCAGGCATAGATGCCTCCTTGCAGAGTTTGGCCGCGACTAGCCCGGATTTAGCGCGCTATCTGGCCGAGTTTCCGTTCGCCGATATCTACCCCCGCCCAGGCCTAGATCTAAAGACGAGGGAAATGCTCACGGTCGCCGCTCTCACGGTGATCGGCTATGCACAAGCCGAGTTGAAAGACCACATCCGAGGAGCCCTGAACGTGGGCTGCACCGAAGACGAAATCCTGGAAATCATCTTGCAAATGGCCGTGTATGCTGGCTTTCCTGCAGCATTGGAAGCGGTCAAGACCGCTGCGGCTGTATTTGGCGATCGCGCACCTTCGGCTTAGTCCCTTCGGAGTGACCATGACTGACCTAGGGTTTTAGTCCACTGCATCTAACTACGAGAACTACCATGACAACCACTGACACAACAAATATCGATACCCAGACCACTGGCGAAGCCCACACCCTACCAGAACTGTCTTATCTGGGCGGCACCCAGGCAATGACCCTGACCCCCATCATCGGCACCCCCAAGCGACAATACGCCGAGGTGTTTATTCCGGGAGAGGAGGCCCTTGAGGATGGCGAACTGAGGGTGACGGTACTGGGCAGTGGCAATCCCTGGCCGACCCGTGCCCAGGCCTCACCGAGTATCCTGGTAGAGGTTGGTAATCCCCAGCGCGACCTGCTGCTGTTCGACGTGGGAACCGGTTCCCTGATCAACTATGCCAGCCTGAAACTGCCCGTAAACCTGCTCGACAAGCTGTTCATCACCCATCTGCACGCCGACCACATGGGCGACATCCTCACCCTGAGCGGCAGCTTCTCGAAAGTGGGGCGAGCCGATGGGCCAATCTATGTCTGGGGGCCCAGCGGCACGGCACCCCACCTGGGTACAAAGCATTTCTGTGAGGCGATCGAGTCGGCACTGTCCTGGGACACCGAAGCCGGACAAGGCCCCATCAACCCAGAAAGCATGAAGATTGTGGCCACTGAGTTTGACTTCAGCCAGACCCAGGTGATCTACGAGCACAACGGTGTCACGGTAACATCGTTCCCCGCCATCCATTGCATCAGCGGTGCAGTCGGCTATCGGCTCGATTTCGCTGGCCTGTCCTTCGCCTTCTCCGGAGACTCCCTACCGGGCTGGCCCCTGGTAAACGCCTGCAAGGGGGTGGATGTGCTGATTCACGAATGCTTCCCACCCGCAGCGGCGTTGGCAGAGGCATCGGGGCTTTCCATTGAGCGGGCGACGATCGCCCTTGAAGCCGCGCACACCTCGCCCAAAGCCGCTGGCAAGGTATTCAGCCTAGCGCAACCGCGTCTAGCCTGTGTCTGGCACACCTTGCTATCACGGGAGGTGGTCGCGATGCTCTTTGCAGAACTGGGCGAAGTGTACCAGGGGCCAGTGCTCCAGACTCAGGATCTGACCGTCATCAACATTACCAAGAATGCGATCGTTTCCCGTCAGGCGAAGGTGGAGAGCCAATTGCCTCCGATCGCAGGGGAACAACGCACCACCTTCACGCCGTTCCAGGTTCCACCTCCTGAGTGGTGGGCAGAGGCGCTGATCCCGCTCGACTAAGGAGCCGATGCCACCAGCCGTCGCTTCAGGTCTTGAAGGACGGCACGAAGGGTGCGATCGCACTTAGGGATAACAACAAAAAAACTGTTGACAAATATGATAATTTAGGCTACAATGATGTCAAGAGTTCCGTCAAAATTTATGAATAATTATAAAACCTATATCACAATTGAAGACCCTCAACGGGTGATTTTATCTGATTTACCCTTTCAATCAGGGCAAAAAATAGAGATAAAAATTAAAGTCGTAGATGAAAGACGGTTAGCTTTAGCAAAAGAAATGCGAGATTTATTCAAAGAACTTCAAGCTTTACCCTCATCTCAGGAAATTACAGAGGAAGAAATCGCAGCCGAAATAGATGCTTATCGACGGGGAGAATAGCATAAATGAAAGTTATCATTGATACGAATATTCTGGTATCTGCTGCTTTAAAAGATAGACAGCCTGAAGACGTAGTTTTAGAGGTTGCCTGTAACCAGGACTATCAATGGATAGTATCAACCGAGATTTTTTCTGAGTATGAAGAAGTTTTAAATCGCCGACGGTTAAATATTAATGTAGAACGACGTGAGCGGTTTCTTTCTCTGGTTAAAAATTTAACGATTTTGATAGAGGTTGATGTTTCCCTAGATTTTCCCAGAGATCGAAAAGATGCTAAATTTCTCGCTTGTGCAGTCGCATCTCAAGCCGATTATTTAATCACAGGAGATAAAGATTTTTCCGAAGCACAAAAATTGATTAATAGTCAGATTGTTTCTGTAAGTAAATTTGTCGAGTTAATTGAGGCGAATAATACCTAACCCAGTAGCTACTTAAGTGGAGAAACCGGGTTTATGGTGTTTTTTTACTAATTAGGCAAGAAAACGAGATCGCGAATCTGGTTTCTCAATTCCACTTAAAGCAAACTACTAATTAATGTAGGAGTTAACTCTTCCATGTTATTTAAAACAATTTGAGCCCCTGCCTGCTCCAGATTTTTTCGATAACGATCGCGCTGACTTTGATGATCTTGAACATGGGGCGGTAAAATTCCCACTCCGATCCACTGACGAGACGGTTGCAAAGTCTTAGCTTTTTCTACGGTATAAATATCCGCGACTGTATCCCCTACATAAATCACAGGAATATCCCGATCGCGCTTTTCTAATTCTTGCACAACGGAAAACAGTCCCGTGGGATCAGGTTTACCGGGGGCATCCTCCATCGCGACTAACACCGGAGACACTAACCCCAATTTTCCCTCTAACACATACTTCGCTTCATCACGCATCGCGCCACTAAAAAAACCCCACCCGATATCAGACTGGGTTAAACTTTCAAAATAAGCCCGATTTACTAACAAAGGTTCATTACAAATATAACCAGTCCACTCCGAGGGCTGCGACTCAAGGCCCCGATAACAAACTTGGAAAAATGCCACTAAGTCTTTATACTCTAAATTTAAATCAGTCCGCGATCGCCCTTGTCCGTCAAAATAACGATAAATTAACTCTTGGGACGCGTCCCAATCATTATTCCAGATCCCTTCAGACTTCAAAACATCAATATCCGTCGAAGTCGGACGAAACCCCCCCTGGGTAAAATGTTCCACCGTATCGGAGATCGCGCGACGGTAAGATCCCCCTACATCCCGCACCACCCCGTCAATATCAAAGACCACAATTGCTTTAATCATAAAATCGCCACAATATGCTAAACTGAAAAATTGTACACTTTTGTAACAACCTTAAAGTACACCCCGGAGGTCTGCTTGTCTAAATTTATCTTAAAAGTTCTCTGGCTCGAAGAAAACGTCGCGCTCGCGGTTGATCAAGTAGTGGGGAAAGGAACAAGCCCCTTAACATCTTACTTTTTCTGGCCGCGCAAAGATGCCTGGGAAGAACTGAAAAACGAATTAGAAGCCAAACATTGGATTTCTGAACCCGATCGCGTCGAAATTCTCAACAAAGCCACAGAAGTTATTAATTATTGGCAAGAAGAAGGCCGTCGTCGTCCTATGGCTGAAGCTCAGACAAAATTTGCCGACGTTACCTTTACTGGAAGCAACTAAAGCTTGATTATCACAGGCTCTCCGGTTTTTTTAACCCACTTTTTGATGGAGCCTGTGAAGGATCAAGAAGCCTCAGAAAACACGTTATTTGTTTACCATAACCTCAGATTTAGCCAGCCTTGTCCGATAGTAAAAAGCCACCACTGATCACAGACTCCGATGTTATAAAACAAACGATTTTCTCAAAGTTAAATCGTTGTATCGCCCCCCGTGGAGAAGTCGTTTTTCCCTGTATTCCGGGGATGTTGGATTATTATTTTCAGTGGATATCGCGATTATTTTACGCACTAGATCGGCCTTTACCCCCCGTTAGACAAACGGAATTACGTCAACTTCTGGCTAAGAAATTGCAAGAAGGATTCGCGTGTTCCTCCGCGGCATTTTTGATTTTTTCTTATGAACCCACATTAGGAGCCGAACCGGGTTTAGCCTGTCAATTACAACTTTCCACTCCCAGTCTTGATGAAAAATATAAAACATGGATAGAGGTACGAAAAACCAATCTTTTTGGCTCTCATCCCGATGCTAAAGTGCTCGCGATCGCGTCACAATTAGGACTACCTCATCAAGTGCGGGTGTTAGATATTGGCGCGGGGACGGGGCGTAATACTCTCCCCTTAGCCAGATTAGGTTATTCTGTCGATGCGATTGAGTTAATGTCTCCCTTTGTCGAACAAATACAAAACGTGGTAACAGAGGAAAAATTGCCCGTAAGAGTGATACAAGGGGATATTCTTGATCCCTTAGTACGGATGCGGCCGGCCTCTTATCACTACGCGATCGCGTCTGAAGTCGTCACCCATTTTCGAGATTTAGATCAAGTACGACTTTTGCTGGCTAAAATGTGCGATTTTCTCTATTCGGGGGGCATATTACTTTTTAATACTTTCCTTAGCAAAGAAGATTATCAACCAGAGCCACTTTTACGAGAAGTCGCGCAATTAAGTTGGTCCAGTGTCATTACACCCCAGGAATTGAGAGACGCGATCGAAGGATTACCCTTAATTGAGATATCCAATGAATCCGTGATAGATTATGAACATCAGCATCTACCTTCCCATGCTTGGCCGCCGACACCCTGGTTTGAAACCTGGGCAACAGGGAGAGACGTAGTACCCCTAGAGCAAGGATATCCCCCAATGGAATTACGTTGGATATTGTGTCGTCGTCTCTAAGCAAATTAACGAAACAGAGTTAAACTATAGAATCGAGAGGATTGGCTCTGAGACATAGAATATTGCATAATCCTGATAGAGTACGCGTCTGAGCTCACGAGAAAATGCAAAGTCCATGTTTTTCAGCTCATCATTGCTCAAATTATAGAGTTCCGTCGCATTCGCGACTAATTTATGAGATCATGGCGAACTAAGTTAGAAACATTGACGAACCTTTGGCCTCGTCAAGACTCCCATAAACACCGGTTTCACCACGGTAATCACAACGAGATGGAAGATGGCACTTCTCTCCATGCCAATATCCTTTTCACTTGGGAAATACAGCCACACCTATTAATGACAAATATGGTTCAATCTGCTGTTACGAATGAACACATCACCGCGTGGGTGCGAGGATTACTATCGATCGCGTGGGCTGATGGAGTATTAGAGGAAGAAGAGAAAGAAATGATTTCTACTCTGACTCATACAGAATTAGCATCTCTTTCCTTAGAAGGAGAATTTACTCCCATTACTCCCTCAGAATTAGCCACAGTATTAGGACATGATCCCCACCTGGGCGAGAATTTCTTAAGAACAGGTTTAATGGTAGCCCTTGCCGATGGAATTTATTCAGTCTGTGAGGACGAATTATTACATCAATATTGCCGTGCTTTAGGCTTGAAAATTAAAGAATTAGAGTCACTCTTACATAATTTAGAAATAGCCAAAGCCGCGGCAGAAAAAGCCGCCTCTGGAGAGATTCACGAACACCATCACGAACATCATCATATTGATGTGTTAAAACCCGTAAAAACTTGGTTAGATGCCTGGGATATTCACGATCCCAAGGTAGCTCATGTTGTTTGTAAAATGATACCTTCCCAGTGTCCTTTTGAGCGAGACATTACAATATTTGGTCGGAAAATTGCCCATATTCCGCCCATGTGTAAAATTAATCCTCTTTACGAACAATTAATGGGTTTACGTTTCCGTGCTCTTTCCTATTTGGCCGACGAATGCCATGAGGATATCTCGGAATATTGTTAGTAGGGACTGGGGAATGGGGACTGGGGACTGGGGACTGGGGACTGGGGACAAATTAGTAATTGATTTTGAACGGATGTAACGGATAAGTTATTGGTTTTTCTCCCCATTTCCCAATCCCTCGATTTCCCAGTCTCCCAATCCCAAATCCCCAGTCCCCAATTCCAAATCACCAATCCCCCAATCCCCAGTCCCCAATCCCAAATCACCAATCCCCCAATCCCAAATCACCAATTATGCAATTTATAGATCAAGCGGAAATTCAAGTAGAAGGCGGCAAAGGCGGTGATGGAATGATCGCGTTTCGCCGTGAAAAATATGTGCCCGCGGGGGGACCGGCGGGCGGTAATGGTGGTAATGGCGGCTCGGTTTTTTTAGTGGCTGTTGAGCGTCTGCAAACACTCTTAGATTTTCGATATAATCATCTTTTTAAAGGAGAAGATGGTAAACGAGGTGGCCCGAAAAATATGACGGGGGCTAATGGAAGCGATCGCGTTATAGAAGTGCCTTGTGGTACAATGGTTTATGATGCCGAAACCGATGAAATTATCGGTGATTTAGTCACACCCGGACAACAGCTTTGTGTGGCCAAAGGCGGTAAATATGGCTTAGGAAATAAGCATTTTTTAAGTAACTCAAATCGTGCCCCCGATTACGCGTTACCCGGATTAGAAGGCGAAAAACGTACCTTAAGATTAGAATTAAAGTTATTAGCAGAAGTGGGAATTATTGGTTTACCTAACGCGGGTAAATCAACATTAATTTCTTCCTTATCTGCCGCTCGTCCGAAAATCGCAGATTATCCATTTACGACGTTAATTCCTAATTTAGGAGTGGTGCGAAAACCCACAGGAGATGGAACAGTTTTTGCTGATATTCCGGGGTTAATTGAAGGGGCTCATACCGGTGCGGGTTTAGGCCATGATTTCTTAAGACATATTGAGCGCACCAAGTTATTATTACATTTAATTGATAGTACCGATGAAGATCCTATTAGCAATTATCATACCATTCAAGAGGAGTTAAGTGCCTATGGAAGAGGTTTGGTAGATCATCCCCAAGTCGTGGCATTAAATAAGGTGGACGCGATCGATCTTGAGAGTGAAGATATCCAAGAATTAGTTAATCAGTTAAATCAAGTAACTGAGACTAAAGTATTTTTAATTTCTGCGGTTTCCCGTGTCGGTTTAGATGAATTAATGCAGGAAATTTGGCGTAAATTAGACGAAATGCAAGTGTCTGAAGAAACCCTTACACCGTCAGAATTTTTCATCCCTGTGTAGGGGCGAAGCATTGGGGCGATTATCTATGAATAAGTACCCAGATTTGGTTTCCAAATGCTTCCCCCTTTCATCAGTAAGTAAGGGCGGGTTTACCAGTATTTCTAATTGGTGGTGTCTCTAGTCATTTCAAATAAAAAAGAGACACTATTCAGCATTCACCCAGTTTAGCCTCAATCTGAAATGGGAAAGTTGTCCCTTTACCTAATTCACTTTCTATCCTGATATCACCCCCCATGAGTTGCACAAATTTCCGACTAATTGTTAAAGCCAATCTCGTGACGTATTAATCATCTTTTCCGGCTTAAGTTTGACTAAAAGCATCCCATGACGGGCATTCTCATATCCATAAAAATTAGGTGAGGTTCCGATTTTTCCCAGAGCGCGATCGCGTCATAAGAATCAGGAATGAATGGCTCCCTCATCCGTGAGCAAAGGTTCGATTAATGCTATAATAACATCAAATTGAAATTGCTCGGTAAGTTTCCCTAAAGATTGAGCTAACAATGTTTCCGTGGCAGAAATTTCTTCTATCAGTTGCTCAATGATGTATAAGTCTCCCTCAACAGAAGCCTTGTATAGTTTTTTTCTCCAGCCTTGAGATGTGCCGGAAAAATCTTGTGATGTCAAGATGCTTTCGCTGAGATTATCTAAAGGAAGGGATGTCTTCGACAACTCATTGGGCGATTCGGTTTCTGCATAGATATATCTGACTCCCAAATGTTTCGCCAATGTGTGAAAAATTATCTCTTCAGTAAAAGGTTTACGGACAAAATCGTCACAACCGGCACTGAGAATTACGACTCTTTCTTCTTCGATCACACTAGCAGTGAGGGCAATTATCGCTGTAGCATTGCCCTTTGTGGTAGATTTGATCTGTTTTGTTGCTTCGTAACCATCCATGATAGGCATTCTCATATCCATCCAGATCAGATCCGGTTCCCATTCTTCCCAGAGCGCGATCGCGTCTTTTCCATTACTAGCCTCTTTTACCTCAAAACCCAAGGGACTAAGAAGCTTAATTAATAATTGTCGATTAATCGCCTTATCATCTACCACAAGAATTTTATAGGTAGGTTGATCAGGAGCCAAAGCTAACACTTTTTCCCTGACTTTGGCATGATAACCAATGATCGTTTCACCCATTTTTACCTCAAGCTGAAATCGGAAAGTCGTACCTTTACCCAGTTGACTTTCTACCTGAATATCTCCTCCCATTAATTGCACAAATTTACGACTAATTGCTAAACCTAATCCAGTTCCCTCCTGCATATCTTTTCCAGCTTGTGCTTGGGAAAAAGCATCAAAAATTTGCGATAACTCCGCCGGTGCAATCCCTACACCCGTATCACTAACTGAGAAATCGAGGGTGATAAAATCCGTTGATTCTTCATCAAAATGATTATGCTCCACAGTCAAGGTAATCACTCCATCGGGGGTAAATTTAATGCCATTACTGAGTAAATTAATTAACACTTGACGTAGTTTCACTTCATCGGTATAAATATAATGGGGGACACTTTCACCGATTTTAAATATCAATTTTGCGCCCACTTCAATAGCCCGCAGATGCAGCATATTTTCTAAATCCTCAAGCAACTGATATAAGTCAAAATTACTAGGATTGAGGGAAGTTTTGCCCGCTTCAATTTTAGATAAATCGAGGATATTATTAATTAGTGTCAATAGGTAATCACCACTGCGGTAGATAATTTGTGTATTCTCATACTGTTCGGGGGTGAGATTATCGTTTCGTAACATCAATTGAGAAAAGCCGAGAATGGCATTGAGGGGCGATCGTAACTCATGGCTCATGTTAGCAATAAAGATACTTTTGGCTTGGCTGGCGGCTTCGGCTTTGGTAGCTAGTTCCTTTGCTTTGGCTTCGCTCTCTCGTAAATCCTGAGTGCGATCAAAAACTCGTTTTTCGAGTTCAGCATTGGCTCTTTGTAAGCGGATTTCTGCCTGACGGTTTTCCGCGACAATTGCCAACACAGCCATTGTTGTCATCGTGATCACGCCAATAAATAATTGTAGTAACAATAAAGAATGAGATCGCATCGCGGCTTGGTAAAAAACCCCCCATTTGTAAGCAGTCGTAACGTCGGCAGTCATCGCGATCGCGGTGACGAGGAGAGTCGCGAGCTTTGCACCAAAACGAAAGGCAGCCCAGAGCAACGGTGGCAAGAGGAGATATTCAACGGGTTGGTTTTTGGCAAAGGCTAAATAGCCAACAATGATTAAGCTTCCTAGGGCAACGAATACCTCCCAGTGTAGCCAAGATTTGATCTGAGAATCTCTGTGCGATCGCGCCCAAGCTAAAACGAGGGGGGCAAAAACCAAAATCCCCACGGAATCGCCAATCCACCAATTACAGAAAACTTTGAGAAAATCACTCCACGCGGTGAGCCCACCCAGGGAAACTTTGACTACGCCCATCACTGATTGCAAGATTGTCCCTGTAAATAGGCTGCACAGGCCAAAAACTACCACATGATTCACTTGATTGAGGGGATAACTTGTGCCTGTGAAGCGCAGGATCAGTGTCACTGTGATCACTGATCCTAGGGTTATGCTACCAGCCCCGAAAACAGCAAGTAAGACTGGTACGAAGTTCAGACAATTGGCACAAAATACTCCCACAAATAGCCCTAACCACCGCGATCGCCCCCAAACCAATAAGCATCCCATAGCCAAGCCCACGGGAGGCCATAAGGGCGAACCGTACTGTGACATAGGTATTTTCTTCAGTAGCAACCAACTAATTGTCGGATATGTAACGGCAATGATCAAAACCTGAGTCAACCATCGGGGATTTTTGATGTGAAAACCAAGGTGATCAAATGTCAAGAATGCTCTTCCCGGTTTTTTTTTTGGTGTCATTGATGCAGTTTCTCTATCGGCTTTCATCCGCCATGATAAATACCATTGCACCTGTCTTGCCTACCTTACTTAAAATCCTAAAGCCGCGACAGCATCTTCTGGACCGACTAAAGAGAGATAAGGTTCGATAAAATATTCTTGAGCTGCGGCTTGGGCTTCTGCCGCTGTCACCGACGCGATCGCGTCTTGAAAAGATTGATCAAAACCAATACCTAATCCCAAAATTTCATACCAACCCAACACTTGAGAAATTTGGGAATTAGTTTGTTTACCTAACGCGTACTGCCCCAATAATTTATTCTTAGAAGACTGTAATTCTTCCTCGCTTAATCGGATATTCACCAAGCGATCAACTTCCGTGCGTAACCCTTCCAACGCGACTTCGGTATTTTCTGGAGCCGTGCCCATATAAACCACAAATTGAGAAGCATCTAAACGAGTGGGATAAAGGGCAGAAACATCATAAGCTAATCCCCGTTTTTCCCGTAATTCCACAAATAAACGACTTGATAAACCATTACCTAGATATGTATTTAATAATTTCATCGCGGCATAATCAGCATTTTTAACATTAGGAGTTAAATAACCTAACATAACAACAGATTGTTGTGTGTCTTGAGATGTGACCGCGGGTTTCGGATGGGGATAAATGGCAGGTAAATCTATGGTAGGTAAAGGAGTTTTCGGCTTTTCCCAATCCCCAAAAACTTTATTAACCAGCGCGATCGCGTCATCGGGTGTGATCCTTCCCACCACGGAAATTACCATATTATCCGGGCGAAAATAAGTTTGATGAAACTGGTGTAAATCCTCACTGGTTAACTGAGACATCGTAACTTCTGTGCCCAACGCGGAAAACGCGTAAGGATGATTTTTATACATCGTTAAACGTAACTGCTCAAACGCGATCGCGAAGGGTTGTTCCTGTTGCGATCTAATCCCCTGAATAGCAATTTTGCGTTCTAATTCCACTTCAGATTCAGGAAAAGAAGGGGCGCGTAATAACTCTCCAGCTAGATGTAAAATATCAGCAAAATCAGAAGAAACAGTTTTCAAACTTAATAAGAAATAATCTGTAGCAGAATCCGTACTTAAACGAGCACCAACGGACTCTACCTGTTCGGCAATTTCCCAAGAAGAAAGTTTCTGGGTTCCCTTGGTTAATACCGCGGCTAAAAGATGAGACAAACCCGCTTTTTCTGGGGATAACCCAATACTTCCAGCGCGTAAAAAAATCCGAGCCGCGATAATGTCTGCCGCGGGATTTTCCACAGCTAGAACCACTAAACCATTATTTAAAACCGTGCGTTCGACGTGATTATTCATAGTTAATGACTAATTCTTAGTGACTAATTCTTAATGACTAATTTGTAATTATTTATCAGAGCAATTCGACTCTTATTGTATCCCAAATTCACCTCATTTTTTCCATTATAATTGGAAATTTATTATAACATATTTTCTCACAATTTGCTCAAATAACCTTAAAATTACCAATTACCAATTACCCAATCAAGAGTCCCCAATCTCCAATCCCCAATCCCCAATCCCTTGTCCCCAATCCCCATTCTAAAGAGGTCTTAAAACGACACTTCCATAACGGATAGGAGAAAGATATTTTTGGGTTAAAATTTGGAGGTCATCGGGTTGAAACGCCATTATTTTTGAGGGATAAGAAACCGCCGTTTTCGCACACGCGATCGTTTGATAATAGCCATAAAGACCCGCCAATTGTCCGGGGACCTCTGTGGAAAAAGCATAATCATTAGATAAGATCCGTTTAGCACGAATTAACTCCGCCTCCGACACCAACTCCTGTTGTAATTGCCAAAGACGATCGCGAATCACCTGTTCTACATCCTGCACAAATTGAGGTTCAAGAATAGCACTAATAGTAAACAAACTGGAATCCTTTTGCAGAGAAAAACTACTACTAATACCATGAACCCATTGTAACTCCTCGCGTAAAAGACGGACTAAACGAGAAGAACGACCATCGGCCAACAAAACCGATAATAAATCTAAACCATAAGCATCATCTAAATTATCAATTCCCGGTCCAATCCAACCCATCATCAGGCGAGCTTGTTCCAAACGGGGTTGATATAAAACTTGACGGCGAATTTCCGTTAAAGGGGGTTCAGCTTCGGGATCAAACAGAGGAATATCGGAGCGATCACAGAAATTATTAAAGGATTTTTCCACAATATTAATAGCCTGAGCCTCTGGAACTCCACCCACAACCACCACAGTCGTATTATCGGGTTGATAATAACGACGATGGAAATCACGCATTTCCGAAGGTGTTAGCGCCATTAAAATATCCTCAGTGCCCAAAACCGGACGACGATAAGGATGATACTCATACATAGTTTCCATCAGAGCTTGGAAACCCACCCAATCAGGATTATCCTCCGATTGACGAATTTCCTCTAATACCACATCCCGTTCCCGCTCAAACTCATCATCAGGGATAGCCGCTTGTAAGAGTAATTCCCCCAACAAAGGCCCAGTCTCGTCCAAATATTGAGTCGCGGTAGTCAAAAAGAAATGGGCATAGTCATGACTCGTCGCCGCGTTGGTAATCCCCCCACAATTTTCAATGAGATAATCAAACTCTCCAGGGGCGACGCGATCAGTCCCCTTAAAAATCATGTGTTCCAAAAAATGAGCCATTCCAGACCACTGATCCGGCTCTCGCATCGCACCTGCCCTCACCCACACATCGACCACCGTCACAGGCGTAGCCGGAATGTATTGGTGAATCAACGTTAACCCATTGTCTAATTTTAGGATATTAGCAGGGAAATCTAAATCAGTAAGTAGTGGAGACAAACTTTTGAATTTTCAACTCCCATTAACTTCAGCTTCATCATACTAGAAATTTATGATTCTGCAATCCGAGTCCCCCGATACAAAATAGGGCGTTGCTGAATTGGGATATGAAATAATCGGGGCCATCCCCCCGTGGCATTGGTGTCAACTTAAGCCTAAAACTATTGAGAAATCTCGCTTTTAGCTGAGTCTCGATCCCCCTAAATCAAGAGCAATTCGGGGGACTTTGAGAAGATTCTTGTCCCCCCCTTAAAAAGGGGGGTTAGGGGGGATCGGAGCCTAATCGCCAAACAGTAGTCTGTGACTACGTTTGAGGTTAAGTTGACACCAGTGATCCCGTGGTTGCTCCTACCACCGACGGGCACGCGGGCAAGCAAGGGGGGCGGGCACGGGGACACCGCCCCTACAGGTAAATCATACTTTCATTCAGCAACGCCCAAAATAGAAGCACAAAAAAGAAACCCAGTTTCTCTAACAATACCTTCGCCCAACCGAAAAATGGATTTCCATGTAGGTTGGGTTGAGGCTTGCGTCGCGTGCGCGCAGCGCAAAACCCAAAAAATGCGTTGGGTTTCGCTTCACTCAACCCAACCTACTCAGGCTCGGGTATTGTCTCAGAAACCGGGTTTACAGATCCGAAAGGATCTGGGAACGATTAAAGAATAGGAGGAGTTCCACCCGCGATTACGGCACGAGGCCCCGGAGCAGTATCCTGATAGGGATTAGGAGTCGTACCAATTTGCAAGCCGAAAGGTTGCAATTCAAAGACTGAGTAAGTACCCGCAGGGATATTACGGAAAACCGCGATCCCATTAGCATCCGTTGCCGCCGATGGCTCACCGGGATCTTGCTTCTGGTTCCCATTCAAATCTAAGATGAAGGGCACATTTTGCAGAGGCGGTTCACCATTATTTTGAATACCGTCGCGGTTATTATCTTGGAACTTCTTCACATACAAGTCATAAAACTGACTGTTGCCAACAGGAGCACAAGAGAAAGTCTCATTAGGACCTAAGAGAATATCCATAGCGGGAGTCGTTTGGGAACCCTGAGTAGGAGCCACTTCCCGAACACGATAAGCTCCAGGGGTTAAATTATTAAACTGCCAATTACCATCCTTATCCGTCGTCGTGACGAATTGCGCCCCATCATCAGGCAAACCATTATTATTTTGGTCTAAGAAAATGGTAATACCCGCCAGGCCCGGTTCATTTCCATCGCGATAGCCATTATTATTCAAATCAAGGAACTTGCAACCCTTGATGTTGCTATTAGGAGTATCACCAAAGATGACCCGAGCATCCTGATTAGCAATAGGAACCGTTACCGGATTCGGAGTGGAAGGGGTGAAACCACCAGGCACAACTTCTCTGACTTGGTAACTTCCGGGTGTCAAGGCTTGGAAACTAGCATTCCCATTAGCATCTGTAGTCGCGGTTGGTTCATTCGCATTTGCAATACCGTCTCCATTTAAGTCAAGGAAGAACTTGACACCGGCTTGAGGTGTTTCCAATTGTTGCCCAGGAAGGAACGGATTGATATCCTTATTCGGTTCATAGATCCCATTCGCATTCAGATCCACAAACTTAAAGACATTCAAGTTCGGACGAGCATTACCAACTGGACCAGTTGCACTAGCATTGGCAGGAGGTTGAGAATAGGTAATGAGATTCGCGGGGTTTGCCGGGAACGGAAGACTCTTTTGAACTTGGTAAGTGCGAGGCACTGTAGCATCCCAAGGCAGAGTCGGAGGAACTGGATCTGTCGGTGTTGTCGGCAGAGGTGATTGCACCGCCAAAGGACCGGGTGCAGTCACTTCCACAACACTATTATTCGGAGAAGTAGGTACTTGGAAGGGAGCAGCACTAATATTCTCCCGTACCGAGTAAGATCCTGGTGCTAAACCTCGGAAAGCCGCAATCCCATTCGCATCACTAAGGGCTGTCGGTTCACCGGCATCTAACTTAGCATTCCGATTCAAATCGATATAGAATGGAGTATTCGCGATCGGAGGTTCGTTCGCATCTTGAATCCCGTTCGCGTTATCGTCTCGGAATTTTTTGATATTAATTGTATAGGTTGGGGTATCACCAACCAACGCGCAACCCCAGACTTGGAAAGGATTGGCGGTACTTCCTGTACCCGTGAGGACAACATCTAAATTAGGAATATTTCCAGGGGGTGTGCTTTGGGGATACCCAGCAATACCCTCTTCACGAACTCTGTAAGTACCCGCGGGTAAATTAGTAAAAGTAAACTCACCAAATTGATTTGTTACAGAATAGGCTTCACCTGCGTCCCATTTACCATTATTGTTGGTATCGAGAAAAATCTTGACACCCGCGATCCCCGGTTCATTTCCAGTGCGCTTACCATCGCCGTTGAGATCAAGGAACTTACATCCCATGATGGTATTACCACCACTGATATTCCCAAAGTCAACTCTGGCATTAGCATTGGTGGGAATCACTGCCACAACAGGGTTGGGCGTTGTCGGTCTAGAATTTGCCGGTACAACTTCCCGAACCGTATAAGGTGTTAGGGGTGTTAATTGAGCCACGTTTGTGGCATTGTTGATCGCGTTAGGGATGGTATAAGACCCATCTGCGGCCGTCACAGCAGAGGGTTCGCCCAATGCCGGCTCAAGAATACCATTATTATTCAAATCAACGAAAACCGTTACACCACCAATCCCATTTTCATTGGTGTCGCGGATACCATTGTTGTTGGAATCGTTGAATTTTGTACCGACAATGGTTGGGGCCTTATTCCCAAAAATGACGAATTGATTTGCCGTTCTCTGTTCTTCCGTAAGAGGAAGATTCGTAAGATCAAGACTATTATCTGCCATGAATTTCTCCTTCACACCTAAATCAATCTGACACTCCCTGGGCTAAAGCCCTTGGGATTCTTGGTTCCTTGAGTAACTTAGCATAGATGCTTTTGGACATTCTAAGCTGTGAGTCGTCTCTCCCCAAGCGTTTACTCTTTTCTCAGAGCAAGTTTCCGTCTGTCGTGCGGTACTATGAAAAACATAAATGATGTTTTTGGGGTAGATATACTCACACTCCATAAGCTGAAAAGCAAAGGGGGTCAGTGGACACCTACCTCGGAAATAGACATTTTGACTATTTTATGAGTTCCCGCCTCGTTTGTTGTAAAACTGGGACAACATTCGGATATCAGAAGACAACCTCATCCGGTGTCCTTCCCACTTCTACTCTGACTGTCAGCAACACTCCCCCCAAAGGCTGAAATTACCTAGTTGGTCACGAAGTCGCAAAAGATTATGTTCAGTGTACAGTAGGGATGGCTTTTTTAGGAGGATTATGAGAGTATAAATACTTTTGCCCTCATCCCAACTCTAGTCAAAGCCCTGTTGTGGGAGTTTATAGCACATTATCTTAGCTCTAACTAGAAAATCGACTTTTCTGGGAGCGGGAAACTTAAATTACGATATTATGCTACAACACTTTTCTCCTTTGAGCGGGATGATTTTACAATTTATGGTCTAATCTGGAGCTCAAATAAGCTCCTTTTTGGCAAAAGTAGGGCGCGTGAGTCTGTTGTCTTGTTTAGGAAATAATTTTCCGGTTCAAACACCTCTTCAGGCAAGTTGCTAGTGACAAATATTGTCGCTTTGATCCCCCCTAGCCCCCCTTCACAAGGGGGGAACCGTTTTCCTTCAAAGTCCCCCTTTTTAAGGGGGATTTAGGGGGATCGAAAATCCACTATGCTTATAACTAGCAACTTGGGTGAATCTTGATATTAGTACGCGTCTTGCAATTCGTAGAAATCAGGGGAAATATAATCTTTCCGCAGGGGCCAACCTACCCAATCTTCGGGCATTAATATCCGCTTCAGATTGGGATGTCCTTCATAAATAATCCCATACATATCATAGGATTCCCGCTCTTGGAAATCGACGGCTTTCCAGATCCAATATAGGGAAGGAACTCTGGGGTCTTCTCTGGGCACAAAGACTTTAACGCGTACTTCTTCAGGACGATCGGCATTGTCGCTCACCTTAATCAGATGATAGACGCTCACCAAATCTTCTCCTGGGCCTTGATCATAGGCACATTGACATTGTAAATAATTAAACCCATAGGCATATAAAGCAGTGGCAATGGGTAGTAAAAATTCGCGGTCAACTTTAAGAATTTCTACACCTAGATGATCGGCTTCTAATGCCTGATGCTCAAACCCATTTTGGGTGAGCCATTGAGACACTTTTCCGGCTTGAACAATGGGGGCTTCGGTATCAGCCACGACGTGCCTCCTGTTTTTGTGATGCTTGTAGGGCAGGGGGAACTGGCATTCCAATGGCTTCTGTGAGTTCCTTGGGAGGGGTGTCCCATGTGCCTGCTTGTAAATATTTACCCGTTAAGATGGGATCTACGGGTTTCATTTTGTGGGAACGGGTATAGTAGCGATGGGTTTGTTGTAAATTCCCTCGTTCTTGTAGGGAATCGTTGGCTATTTTTTTCCGCAATTTGATGATCGCGTCGATAATGGCTTCTGGCCGGGGAGGACAGCCCGGTATATAAACATCGACGGGAATGAGTTTATCTACGCCTCGCACCGCGGTGGGGGAGTCCATGCTAAACATTCCACCTGTGATGGTACAGGCTCCCATCGCGATGACGTATTTGGGTTCGGGCATTTGTTCATAAAGACGTACTAAGGTGGGCGCGTACTTCATGGTAATAGTGCCCGCGGTGATGATCAAGTCCGCTTGCCGTGGACTGGAACGGGGCACGAGGCCAAAACGGTCAAAGTCAAATCGGGAACCGATGAGCGCGGCAAATTCAATGAAACAACAAGCTGTGCCGTATAGTAGAGGCCATAAACTGGAAAGTCTTGCCCAGTTATAGAGGTCATCGACGGAGGTCAAAATGATGTTTTCTGAGAGTTCCGAGGTGACTTGGGGACGCTCTACGGGGTTAATAATTTGCGCGTTTTGTATTTTCTCAGAACTTAAGACCATTCTAAGGCTCCTTTGCGCCAAGCATAGACAAGAGCAATAACCAGAATTGCGATAAAAATTAAGGCTTCGATGAAGGCCAGTAGTCCCAGTTGATGAAACGCGACGGCCCAGGGATACAGAAATACTGTTTCTACGTCGAAGATGACGAAGACAAGCGCGAACATATAGTATCGGATATTGAACTGTATCCATGCGCCGCCAATGGGTTCCACCCCTGACTCATAGGTGGTGCGTCGTTCGTAGGGGCGACTTTTCGGCCGCAGGACTTTGGACGCGGTGAGGGCAAGGATGGGGATTAGGCTGGAAATGAGTAAGAAGCCTAAGAAATATTCGTAGCCGCTGAGTGCAAACACGGTTAGTTAATGACTGCCTCGGTGAATAGGTTTTGTTGTTTTTATAGAGGGGGCAACCACGGGGGGATTGCCCCTACAATGGGCAACCACGGGGGAATTGTCCCTACAATGGGCAACCACGGGGGATTGCCCCTACAATGGGCAACCACGGGGGGATTGCCCCTACAATGGGCAACTAGGGAGGGCATTCTATCCGTCTGAAATTTTACCATTCTCAGGCCTTCCTTTTTGATGTTTTTGGCTGTGTTTGCATCTCAAATTTGCAAAAAAAAAACGTAGGATCTAATAGGGAGCTCTCCGCTCCCACTACCAATTTACAATTAGGAGATGCTCCCAGTCTCATACGCGATCGAGAGATTTTAACCACATTAAAAGTAGGACAAGCATCCTGTGTCGCACGGGTAGGATGCCTGTGTTGCTCAATAGGAATTGTCAAGGTGTAACAGCTTATCTAGTGGCAATTCCACAAGGAGGAGACTAGAAATGATAAACCCCGTCTTTGAGGGAGGCGGGGTTGTTGATATTAGATTAATTTGAGATCGGGATATCCCGCAACCATATCGTCTGAGGTTAAGGTATCTCCTGATGCTTGAGGTGTCCAGAGGACTTCTACTGCTAATAATTGCTCGCTGCCGATGCCGCCTATTTGACGTAGGGCTTGACGTAAATCTTCTGTTGTTCTGACTATGGGTAATTGTAATTTACTTAATGTTCCTACGACTATGGTGACAACGATATATTCACCGGGATCTTGGGTTAATAAATCTCCCCCTTTTTCTTGGAGAGTTAACGCGTTAGAAGAGGCTTTTTTGACTTCACTATTGAAGTTTGAAAGGGTTTCTTCGGTAAATTTAGCGCGTTCCCCCAGGGCTAATTGATTAAATTTGGCTTCGGCACTGTTGAGGGCGGCTTGTTGGGATTGTGTACCCGCGTATTTCCAATATTCGGGATGACGTAATAAGCTGAGGGTTGCTTCTTGTAAGACTTGTGCGCGTCCCGTTGCGCTTCCTGTGTCGGCTTTGAAGGCTAATTGATCTAATTCGGCTTGTAAACCACGGGCTTCTGCTAAGAGTCCGACTTGGATACGGGCGACGGATACAGTGGGGTTACTGCCATATTCTAATTCTTCTTCGTTACCACCGGCTTGACGGAAACTTTGGACGAGGAAATTGCTGATCGCGATGACGATGAGAATCGTAAAGAGGCCTCCAAAGCCCCCTCCGAAGCCAAAGAAGGGAAGAAGGAAGGGAAATCCAAACCCACCTCCGCCATAGTATCCACCACTGGGTTGATAACTCCGCGAAGGCGCGCTATAACTCCGTGTTGGGGCTCTGAAGGAACCGCCCCCTATGCGTCCCCCACTCCGTGCCGCGAGGGCTCCATCGGCATGACTGAAGGCTACTGTCACGATGAGCGCGATCGCCAATAACGGTTTTAAAAGGGTTTTGAGCCGAGAAATAAGTTTGGGCTGCATAATATTGTCTCTATATCCACTCTTCCTACTGTACCGTTTCCTCTCAATTCCATTATAGGCTTTTTGGAACGGTTAACCGTACTGAGGAATGAGAAACCGGGTTTGTCATGAAAATTTGGGGCTTTCACCATCAGTCTCAAAGCAGAAACCGGGTTTCTGATCAAAATTTGGGGCTTTCACGTTAGTCTCAAACCATAAACCCGGTTTCTGAGTTTCTTGCATTCCCTAGGGAATTGTCACCTAAAGATGACAAATACTTCCTTTAATAATAATAAAGAGACTTTTTACCGTGTGATTTTTTTGGTAGGATATTAAACGGGAGCATTAACTTGACACCCTGAAATAGGACTTACTCCGAAACCCAATTTCTTGGGTTTGTTCTCTCCCTAGACAAATTGACCTGCCCAAAATATTATGATCAAAACTCTGATACTTGTCAGGGGTTCGAGTGTTCTTAAAAAGATTATTCTCGCTCTGTCAGGTTTACTCCTTTTTACCTTTGTCATTGTTCACTTATTGGGTAATTTATTCATTTTTAGTAATAATCCCAACGCGATTAATCTCTATGCACATAAGTTAGAAGGACTAGGCTTATTTCTGAGAATTATCGAAGTTATCTTATTAATTATTTTTCTCTGTCATTTGGTTTATTCGGTAGTTATTGCTAAAGAAAATATCCAAGCTAGGCCTCAGGGCTATTATCAACTAAAAACCGCGGGCAAACCTAGTCAACAAAGTATGTTTTCTCCCTCGATGATTTACACTGGGCCGCTGTTACTTCTCTTTATCCTGGTTCATTTAAAAACCTTCCGGTTTGGACCGGGTATGGCTGAGGGTTATATCGCGGATGTTAATGGCATAATGATGCGCGATTTTCATCGCTTAATTATCGAGACGTTTCATAAACCTGAATACGCGATCGCGTATATTGTCGCGATGATTCCCTTGGGGTTTCATCTGAGACATGGCTTCAAAAGTGCTTTTCAATCTTTGGGAGTCAATCACCCTAACTTAACCCCTTTTCTTGATAAAACGGGTTTAGTATTAGCCCTGGTTTTAACTCTAGGTTTTATCTCAGTTCCCGCGTGGATATATATCACAGGAGTCAACTAATGATTTTAGATAGTAAAATTCCTGATGCTCCCCTAGATAAAAAATGGGAGACATTCAAAAATAACTGTAAAATAGTCAGTCCAGCTAATAAGAAAAAATCGACTATTCTGATAGTAGGTACGGGTTTAGCTGGAGCATCAGCCGCAGCTTCATTAGCAGAATTAGGATATAATGTCAAGAGTTTTTGTATCCAAGATTCTCCCAGACGTGCTCATAGTATCGCGGCTCAAGGCGGTATTAATGCTGCGAAAAACTATCAAAATGATGGTGATAGTGTTTGGCGATTATTTTACGATACGATTAAAGGCGGCGATTTTCGTGCCAGGGAAGCGAATGTTTATCGTCTGGCTGAAGTTAGTGCCAATATTATTGATCAATGTGTGGCTCAAGGGGTTCCTTTTGCCAGAGAATATGGGGGAAGTTTAGCAAATCGAACCTTTGGCGGGACTCTTGTTTCTCGGACTTTTTACGCGAGGGGACAAACGGGACAACAATTATTATTAGGAGCCTATGGCGCTTTAATGCGTCAAGTCAATTTAGGAAAAGTGCAACTTTTTCCCCAGCGAGAAATGCTTGATTTAGTAATAGTTGATGGTAAAGCTAGGGGAATTATTGTCCGTAATTTAGTTTCTGGAGAAATTGAATCTTACGCGGGAGACGCGGTGATTTTAGCCAGTGGGGGATATGGTAATATTTATTATCTCTCGACTAATGCTAAAAACTCTAATGCTTCTGCGGCTTGGCGTTGTCATAAACGGGGTGCTTTTTTTGCTAATCCCTGTTTTGTCCAAATTCATCCGACTTGTATTCCCGTCTCCGGTGATTATCAATCGAAACTCACTTTAATGAGTGAAAGTTTACGCAATGATGGACGAGTTTGGGTTCCCAAAAATCCACGCGATCGTCGCCCTCCCGCGTCTATTCCTGAAGAAGAAAGGGATTATTTTTTAGAGCGAAAATATCCTACCTATGGCAATTTAGTCCCCCGTGATGTGGCTTCGAGAAATGCTAAAGAAGTCTGTGATCGCGGTTTTGGAGTGAGCGAGTCGGGGCGTGCGGTATATCTTGACTTTCGCGATGAAATTGAAAAATTAGGCAAAGATGTCATAGAAGATAAATATGGCAACCTCTTTGAAATGTACGGAAAAATAACAGGAGAAGATGCCTATCAAACCCCCATGCAAATTTATCCCGCGGTGCATTATATCATGGGTGGTTTATGGGTAGATTACAGTTTAATGAGTACAATTCCTGGGTTGTTTGTACTAGGAGAAGCCAATTTTTCCGATCATGGAGCGAATCGTTTAGGCGCGAGTGCATTAATGCAAGGTTTAGGGGATGGATATTTTATTATTCCTTATACCATTGGCGATTATTTAGCAAAAGCCAACCTAGGAAAAATCACCACAGATGCGCCAGAATTTAAAGAAAACATACAACAATCGGAGGATTTTGTCAAGAGATTATTAGCCATAAAGGGTGAAAAAACAGCCACAAGTTTTCATCGAGAATTAGGGTTAATTATGTGGGATTATGTGGGGATGTCACGCACTGAAAGCGGGTTAAAAGAAGCTCTATCTCGCATTAGCCAATTACGGGAAGACTTCTGGAAAAATCTCCGAGTTTCCGGTGAAGCTAAAACTTTAAATAAACAATTAGAATTAGCTGGAAGAGTCGCGGATTTTCTCGAATTAGGGCAGTTAATGACAAGAGACGCGTTAGAAAGAAACGAATCTTGTGGTGGACATTTTCGCGAAGAATATCAGACTCCTGACGGTGAAGCGAAACGGGATGACGAAAATTATCGTCATGTCGCAGCTTGGCAATATCAAGGCGAAGGAAAAGAGGAGATTTTTCATAAAGAAACACTCAATTTTGAGAATGTTTCTTTAACCCAACGCAGTTATCAATAGACATCTCGAAAAATTATTGTAGCGCAGGCATTAGCCTGCCTTTGATGAGATTTTTGGGAGGTGTTTAATGTGCAATACCTTCGCCTGGTAGGAAAAATGCCTTGATTCGTCGGTTGGGTTGAGGCAGATACGCGTGGCGCAAAACCTCACATCTGGGTTGGGTTTTGTGTCGATACCCGACAAAGGCAAAATCGCGATCAATATTTTTGTTGGGTTTCGTGTCTCTCAACATCTTTGTTGGGTTTCGTGTCAATACCCAACAAAGCCAAAAATCGCGATCGACATTTTTTTTGGGTTTTGTGTCGATACCCAAAAAAGGCAAAATCGCGATCGATATCTGGGTTGGGTTTCGTGCCGATACTCAACAAAGTCAAAATCGCGATCGATATCTGGGTAGG
>JBBITB010000088.1:0-26214 GCA_037440985.1 Microcoleaceae cyanobacterium bin_387 | reverse complement strand
AAGGAAGAAGGAAGAAGGAAGAAGGAAGAAGGAAGAAGGAAGAAGGAAGAGGGAAAAACCAGGAAACTTAGGCCTTCTCTCCTTTTCCTTCAGATTACCAACTGGACTTAACCACACCGGGTAAAAGACCTTCGTGAGCCATTTCCCGAATCTGATGGCGAGATAAACCAAAGTCCCGGTAATACCCTCTGGAGCGTCCTGTGGCCCAGCAACGGTTCCGCAGACGAGTCCGTGAACTATTACGGGGAAGTTGTTGCAGTTTACGGTGAAGTGTCAGTTTTTGCACCGGATCAGTCGCTTGCTCAAATTGATCCTTCAACTCTTCGCGTTTCGCGGCATACTTTTCCACCGTTTCCTGGCGTTTTTTCTCCCGCTCGATCATGCTCTTTTTAGCCATGAGTGATTACACTTATCCTCAAATTTACTCACAATCCTTTATTATATGACACTTTATCTCGATTAACTCATTATCACCCGAATTTTCCCACTCCTATCGCAATGGACAAGAATGTGAGGACGGATCAGAGTAGGGTCAATTCAGGAATTGCCCCTACCATCTCCTCGGTAATTGTCCTAACCCTCTTGGCTCGTGCGATACCTGAAATTGCACATACCCAAAACCATGTATTTACAGCAGTTCCCGCTGTGATGAAACACGGTAGGGACACGGCATTGCCGTGTCCCTAGGAGGATTGAACCATGTATTTACAGCAGTTCCCGCTGTGATGAAACACGGTAGGGACACGGCATTGCCGTGTCCCTAGGAGGATTGAACGATAAGTTGGTGTACCTCATAACAGCGGTTTTCGCTGTATTTCTCTTGAGATTCCATATACGCAAAAATGATAAGTATAAAATTTTACTTGATGCAAAAGTGTTTTGCCGAGGTTTTTGCGGAATTTACTGAGAAATTTCGGACTTAATGTATAATTTTATACTTACCCTGTTAGAGAAGGAGTCAGGAGTCAGGATCAGTGTGGGATGCTTAACTATTAAGGGTTTGTGCAATCATTAATGTCTTAACCGTCTAACTAATTAACCTTTAACGGAGGGACATAAGTCGGCGAGGGAGCAGACTTCACAATGAGGATTTCTCGCGTTACAGACGGCTCTACCATGATAAATGAGGCGAATAGACCAATTTTCCCAATCCGGTTGAGGTAACAAAGTCATTAAATCTCGTTCAATGCGAAGGGGATCAGATTGTTCCGTTAAGCCTAATCGTTGAGTAAGGCGTTTGACATGGGTATCGACAGTGACTCCGACGTTAAGGCCAAAGGCATGAGCTAATACCACATTAGCCGTCTTGCGCGCCACTCCGGGTAATTCTAACAATTGTTCCATCACTCGCGGCACTTCACCATTGAATTTTTCGACTATTGTGGCACAGGCTCCCTTAATATTTTTGGCTTTATTGTGATAAAACCCCGTTGAGCGCACCAAATTTTCTAATTCGGTAATATCAGCTTTTGCGAGGGAAACTGCATCGGGAAAACGGGCAAATAAAGCCGGTGTGACTTTATTGACTCTTTCATCGGTACATTGTGCTGAAAGTATTGTCGCGACAAGTAACTGCACTGGGATTTCATAATTGAGGGAACAAGTCGCGTCGGGATAGAGCTGTTTCAGACGATAGAGAATTTCCCGCGATCGTTGTTTCAAGCTTAATTTTTTCCGAGTCGTCGTCATAGGGAATGGGGAATGGGTAATAGGGAATGGGCAATTAGGTTTTCAGATCTAAAAGCTATCACTTACCATCTCGGAGCTACAACCTACAACCCCCCCAGTCCCTAATCACCAGTCCCCTGTCCCCAATCTCTTCACCCCATTGGTTCGCTTTCGCGAGATTCTAACCAAATGGGAATGACAAGCCAAGCCACTACAATGATTAAAGCTAAGACAGCAAACTGGGCAACCCAAGACACTAACTGCTCTAAGGGAACCATACGCCCAGCAAAAAAAGAAAGCGTCACCATCACAGTAGCCCAAGTCCCCGCGCCCGCCAAGTTATAAATCATAAACTTGGGATAAGGCATTTCGGCAACTCCCGCTAAAGGACTCGCGAAAATCCGTAATAGTGCCAGAAAACGACCCCCAAACACCGCCTTTCCCGAATTTTGGTTAAATTTGTCCTTCATTTCCAAGAGTTTCTCTTCTCGGACTCGTAAAACTTTGCCCACGGTGAGCAATAGGGGCCAACCGCCATATCGTCCAATCCAATAACCAAAATTACCTCCGAGACTCGCACCCGCGATCGCGCATCCGAGAACCCACCAGTAATTTAATTCCCCACTCCCGGCTAGAAAACCCCCCGCGAGAGTAATGGTTTCACCCGGAAGGGGAATACCCAGATTTTCTAACAAAATTCCCACAAAGACTGCCCAATATCCGTACTCATGGGCATAACTTTCGATTGTCTCCAAGGAGAGAAACTCTAACGACATTCTGATATTGCCTTCGTAAAGTTTTGCAAAGCTTGATACTTCTCTATATCTTGTCGTGATTTGGTAATTCCTGCAATCTTTAGGGGATTTAGGATTTGGGCCCGGCTCTGGGAGCCCGGAAGCGAAAAAATTAGTTACCAACCAGCTTGGCTCTCTCTTTTCTTTTCTTTCCTTTGTGTTCTTTGTGCCTTTGTGGTTATATAACACTATAGGAAAACGGATAGACACTGGCTCAAACTCCTCATTTGATAGGATCTGCCTTGATCCTTGATCCTCTATGTCTTTGTGGTTCTGGTATAAATAAATTAATAGTTTGAATACTTAAAGACACGATCGCGCTCCAGTTATAATGAATCAAAATAAAATTGATGATCCTTAAAACCAAACTAGATGAACCGCCAACTATTTCTGTTTCAAAACCACCAATGTAATATCATCAAAAACTTTCTGAGTCCCAATATGCAGCCAAAGATCCTCAATCACCGCGTTTCTAATTTCCATCGCTCCCTTCTGATAATTACTTCTGACAACAGATATTAAACGCTCTAATCCGTAGAAATCTCGATTAATATTTTCGGCTTCCGTAATCCCATCAGTATATAAAACAACCACATCCCCCGTATTTAACGGGAATTCCACAGAAGCAATAAAGTCATAAATTTCCTTAGCCAACCCAATAGGAAAACCCAGATCGATCGTATCAATAACTTCCACTTCACCCCCAGAGCGCACCACAATAATTTCCTCATGTTGACCGCTCAATCTTAACACTCCATCGGCATAATCAAGTAAAGCCAATGTCATATTTTTCGACGATTGCATCCGCTCAATATTACCATATAAAGTCCGGTTCAGAATATCCAAAAATTTCACCGGATCACTTTCTTCGCTTTCCAGTAAAGCTCTAATAGTCGTTTGCGCCATCAACATTACCATCCCACTTTCTAACCCATGTCCCGTCACATCCCCAATACCAATTTTGACATTACCATTATGTTGTAAAACGTCATAGTAATCCCCACCCACTTCTTCCGCAACTTCGATAAATGCCGCGATGTCTAAACCGTCTATTCCCTCTAATTCAGATTGTTTCGGTAAGATCATTTGTTGTAGTTTTCTCGTCAAATTTAACTCGGCATTCATGCGGAGATTTTCCGTCATTAAGCGACTCATCTTAATCTGGGTGTGAATGCGCGCGAGTAATTCATCTTTGGCAACGGGTTTACTCAGATAATCATTTGCCCCTGAATTGAAGCCAGTAACAATATCTTCAACTTGGGTTTTCCCGGTTAATAAAATAATGGGAAGTTCCGTGGAAAGATAACGTTCGCGTAATTTTTGAGTCACCTCATAACCCGTCATTTTCGGCATCATCACGTCTAGTAAAATAATATCCGGTTTCCAACCTCCCTCAATAATCGCGAGAGCTTCTTCCCCATTACTAGCTTGGGTAATGACACAGTTTTCTAAGGAAAGAGTGTTAATAAGTACCTGAAGATTTATTGGTTCATCATCAACGAGCAAGACTTTAAAAGCTTCAGTTTTATTAGTTATTTTTTCGTGAGATTTAGGAGTAATTAATGGTTGGGAAAATGAGGGAATACTGTTGTCTTTCATCGGGATGATCGCTCCAGTTTGTGGCACACCTTGGGCAATGGGTAAGGTAAAAGTAAATTGGGAACCTACTCCCACTTGAGACTTAACATTGATTTCCCCTTGGTGTAATTCCACTAATTGTTTAGTCACAGCTAATCCAAGTCCCGTACCCCCATAAACTCTGGCAGTAGAGCCGTCTCCTTGTTCAAAGGATTCAAAAATACTCTCAAATTTATCTTCGGGAATACCAATCCCGGTGTCGGAAATAGTTATTGCTATTTGTTCATTATTAGTAGTCGGTTTTTCTTGATTTTTTGCCCTTGATGACTGAAGATTTATTACTTCTGCGGATATAGTTATCGCTCCGATGGAGGTAAATTTAATGGCATTACCGAGGAGGTTATGGAGTATTTGTTGCAGACGATTTTCGTCGGCTTGTACTGGGGGTAAATCAGAAGGAATCGTGTTAATGATTTCTAACTTTTTGCTTTTTGCCAGAGGTTGGCTAAGGGTGATAACTACATTGGTAATTGCTCTTAAGTCAATGGGTTTTAGTTGTAGTTCTAAGTTTTTGTGTCTAAGTTTGGAGAAGTCGAGAATATCGTTAATGAGGTTGGATAAACGACGACCACTATAAACTATTAAATTGAGGTTTGCTTGTGTTGTTTCCGGTAGTATTCCTGTGGCTCCATCAATGAGAGATTCCGCGATCCCTATGATGCCGTTTAGTGGTGTTCGGAGTTCGTGGGAAGTATTAGCTAAAAATTCATCTTTGAGTCGATTTAGTTGCTGTAATTGATAATTTTTTCGTTCCAGGTTGGTATTGGCTTGATGTAAATTTGCTTTGATGGTATTATTTTCACTGAGGACAGCATTTAAAATAAGAATAGTTATGCCAATCACTCCGACAAAGGATTGCAAAAGCAGTAAGGATTCATTTAAGGAATCTCGTCTTAGGGAACCATGTCCTTGTGTAGTACCAACGATCGCGATCACGGTGACAATCACCATAAGGAGGGTTGCCCCGATATCTTGAAAACGAAAGGTAGCCCACACCATTAAAGGAATTAAACAATATTCCAATGGGTAATTTTTACCAAAAACAATTTGGCTCACAATTACTACGAGAAAAAGAATGATTATCGCGTCTAGGTAATACTTTTGAAGTTGTCGGTAAAATGATGCTGCATTCTTTTTCCACGCGACAATGATGGGGGCAAACAAAAGTATTCCAAAGACATCACTTAACCACCAAGTCAAGGCGATTTGGGGATAAAGTACCCAGGGTGCTTTACCTAATGAGCATATCAATAAAGGACAAAGAATGCCTACGGGTAAATGACTGAGGAAACAGCCAAAGATGATAAATTGAATGGTATCTTGGGGACGCGCTAAGAAGTCACGATTTCCGGTAAGCTTTTCAGTGCAATAGGCGGCAAAGAGTTTTCCTAAGATGGAAATGCTGGTGACACCAAGGGCGACAATCAAGTTAGGAATCGTTCCCCAGGCTTTAAAGATGACAATTTCCGTCATTAAGACTCCGAGGCTTAACCCTAACCAAAGCTGATAACCCCAAATGATGATGAATGCCACGGCAATGCCCGATGGAATCCAGATGGGGGTAGAGCCCGATTCAGGTAGCGTGGCAAAGCTGTAGGATAGTTGGGCTGTGATGTAGTACGCGATCGCGACTACTGTCTGTTTCCAAAAGGCAACCTGATGAAAGTTAAACAGCTTCAGTTGAGGGCGAGAAGTGGTTGACATAGCGATAGATACTGGTCTATGCCACAATGATACAGAATTAAATCCAAAGACTGCGGGTAGTTGTACTTATTCCTGATTAAGCATCATCAATAAATTACAGGTTGGGATGCCCAAAGCGCGATCTTGTAATTAGTTTTTTTTGATAAAATTAACCACAAAGGCACAAAGGCACAGAGGAAAGAAAAGAGTGAGAAATTTCCATTTTCTCTGCCTCACAAAAAAGGCAAATAAAGTCATTTTTCCTCTATCTTAAACACATTTTTTTCACCTCATACCATTTCGGAAAAATCAGTAGAAAAACGGCTGTTATCATGGGTGTCAATTTCCGGCTAAATCCGCCAGCCAGCCAGGGGTTAAAACCCCTGTCTAATAGCTAAAGTCCTCTGAAGAGGACTGAAAAACTGACATACTAGAGGATAAAATTAGCGAAAATCGTACAATTTAGTAGAAAAACGGCTGTTACCATGGGTGTCAATTTCCGGCTAAATCCGCCAGCCAGCCAGGGGTTAAAACCCCTGTCTAATAGCTAAAGTCCTCTGAAGAGGACTGAAAAACTGACATACTAGAGGATAAAATTAGCGAAGATTGTACAATTTAGTGGATTAGAATGAGGGTTAAATGACTTTTTCTCTAAATTTATTAGACAGCTTGCGAAAGTAATGTAACCGGTAAATTTTAACAGAAAAAACTCTAAATTTTCTATTTTTTTTAATGATTTTTTGCGGAGTAAGAGGTGTATTAGTCCTCTTTAGAGGACTTTAGCTTTGAGGCAGGGACTTAAGTCCCTGACGGACTACTCTATAGGAGAAGATTTGTTGTGCCGGATGGATGATTTTATACTAGCAGTTTTTGGGAGAATGAAATAACCCTTTTATTTATATCAAGGCTTTGTTACCGGTGCGTTTAGCTTAATTGACAAAGTAATTGTCAACTCTGTTCCCACTCCTAATGCTGAGTCAACAGTGATACTCCCCTGATGTTTTTCCTCAATAATTTGACGGGCG
The DNA here is from genome assembly GCA_037440985.1 of Microcoleaceae cyanobacterium bin_387. Classification (GTDB taxonomy): domain Bacteria; phylum Cyanobacteriota; class Cyanobacteriia; order Cyanobacteriales; family Microcoleaceae; genus JBEDKD01. Next base: position 19,406 of record JBBITB010000088.1, on the reverse strand, counting down.
ATCGCCAATCCCAATCCTGTACCTTTGCCGACAGCTTTAGTGGTAAATAAATGTTCAAATATCTTTTTCTGCACCTCCTCACTCATTCCTATTCCATTATCTTTGATCCGAATAATTACCTGTTTTTGGTTGCTTGATAACTCTGTTTTAACAACAATTTTATTAGTAATTTCCCCAACACAACGTCCTTTATTTGATTCCTCCACTGCATCGATCACGTTACTTAAGAGATTCATAAATACCTGATTTAGCTGTCCGGCATAACATTCGATTTTGGGTAAATTACCATAGTCCTTAATCACTTGGATTTCGGGGCGATTATCCTTAGCTTTGAGGCGATGTTTGAGGATCATAATGGTGCTATCAATACCGTCGTGAATATTGCAGGCAACGGGATAATCTTTATCCGCACGCGAAAAGGTTCTCAGACTATTACTAATGTCTTGAATCCGCTTCACCCCTTCCCGCATCGAACCCACTAATTTGGGTAAATCTTCCCGAAGATAATCAAGTTCAATGGTTTCTATTTCCTCTTGAATATCCTCATCGGGTTGGGGATATTTTTCTTGATACAAATCTAGTAATCCTAACAAATCATTGATGTAATCCAATGCTAGGGGAATATTCCCATTTAAAAAGCCAACAGGGTTATTAATTTCGTGAGCAACCCCAGCCACTAAATTACCCAAAGCTGACATTTTTTCATTTTGCACAATTTGTAATTGAGCTTGTTGTAATTCTTGCAAAGCTTGTTCGAGCTGTTGGGACTTCTGTTGAATAGCATTTTCCGCGGCTTTACGATCACTAATATCGCGGAAATACCAAATTCGACCGCAGTGTTCTCCCGAAGACAATTTAACAGCCGTAGAAGCTCGTTCTAAAACGCGATCATCCTTGAGTTTGACCTCATCTAAACTAGCCACTTCAGGATGTTGATAGAGATACTCTACCTTGTCCAGAAATTCCTGCGGTTTCTCTAACTGCTCTAAGACAAATCCTAAAAGCTGGTAATCGTCTTTAGTCTCAATAATATTTTCAGGAATCCCCCACAATTCGGTAAATCTTTGGTTAAAAGCATTGACATTTCGATTGTTATCAATGAGGAGGATTCCGTCTAGTGATGATTCGCGTTGAGCTTCTAAGAAGGCTGAACTTTCCATGAGTTTGATCTGACTATTCTGTAGCTCTTGAAGTGATCGCTCTAATTGTTCAGAATAGGTTTGAGCTTGTTGATAGAGGCGGGCATTTTGTAAAGAAATCGCGGCTTGGGTGCAGAGGAAGTTAAGGATGAGGATACGATCGTCTGTAAATACTCCCTCTGTCGCTTCATTCTCCAAATATAAAATCCCTACCATATCTCCTTGATTGATAATAGGTAAACACAACACACTTTGAGGCTGACGTTCCCGCAGATAATTATCAATTACAGGTAAATTCGTTTTTAAATTATCAAAAATCACAATTTTTTGCGTGTTTTTGACATAGTGAATCAGTGCCAAGGGAAGTTGGGGATTATTATCCATTAATTCTGATAGTAATTCTGTCTGTTGGGGTGTTGTGATCGCTCTAACTTGCCAGATATTATCATCAGGAAATAGCAAAATACATTGACTAGCACCGGAATTTTGCAAAATTATTTGTGTGATTTTTGTGAGTAACTTATCCAGTTGGATCGTACTAGAAATAATTTGAGCGGCTTTCAAAATAGACGTAAAATCTAAAGTATCGGAAATACGGGTAGTATGACTCGGAGAAGAGCGAGTTTTCGCAGAGAATATTTCATTATTTACGGTGACGAGGGTTGTCAGGGGATTAATGTTGAGTTTGGGCTGTTGAATGATCGGTTGCAGAAGGAGGGGATAGCATTTTTCCAAGTGCTCAATTTTAGCCTTGGCTCCCCACCGGGCATAACAATAGTAGGCTTCCTGCATATAACCAGCCGCGACTTTTTCTTTCCCCCAGTCCAAATAAAATTTAGCAGCTAGTTCGTTAGCTAAGGCTTCCTCTTGAATATATTGGTTTTCTTTCGCGAGGGATATGGCGCGATCGTAATAATCGCCTGCTTCATAATTTTTGCCTAGAATCCGGTATTTTTCTGCCTCGATTAAATTCACTTTATGTTGATGATTCATCGGTGCATGGTGCGCCCATTGAGCCAGATTTTTTTGATGGGTTTCCACCAAAGCAAGAGTATTCGCTTGTTCAATTTCTGACTGTTTAGAGCCTAGTGCTAAGTAGGTTAACCCAGCATAAAAATGGAACACTGGAATATAAATTGTGCCTCCCACTGCCATCAAATCGCGGTGAGCTTGGGGAATGTATACTAGAGCATGAGAATAGTTACCAAAGAGATAGGCAAGGAGTATTTTGTAGATATAGATAACCGCGAGGGCTGTGAGTTCATTATCTTGATGGTGCTTCGGAATCATCAGGGTTTCATCGTAGTCAGTTCCCTTTAATAAATCCGGTTGGTTGACAACTTCTCTAAAGTTATGCACTAGCTGTTTTTTTATCTTTAGATAAGTGAGAGGAGAATCTTGTTTAACCTGTTCTAAAACAACACAGTAATTTGAGATTTCTGCTTCCCAATCGTCGAGAGGGACTCCGGCGAAAAAATTCTCATAAAAATAATTAAATATGTTGTAGCCAGCATAGAGGAAATCTCCGGTTTCCATTCCCGCGAGATAGCCTTCTTTCAGAGTGGGAATTCCTGCCTTCAAGGGTTCTCGACGATGCTGGAGAAAAGTACCAAAGAGAAGTAAAGTGAGGAACTTAAATTCTCGCATATTGAACTGATGAAGTAGGCTCATGGCTACTCGCCCAAAGCTATAGCCCCTTTCCACCTCTCCCAAAAAAGCAGACATTACCATGCCATAAATTGCATAACCGATGGTTGATACTGGTGCATTGCCAAATTGGAGAGAGAGACTCACCATTGTGAAGCCCAGTAGAGGCAGTAGAGCCGGATTTCCTAGAAAAATGGGTGCAGACAAGATTCCTAAGAGTTGCATCGCGGCGAGGATCTGAGGATCACTCATTACTGGGAGATTAACCAGATCCTCAATCTCTCTGCCCTGAAGTCCCTCAGAAATGCTTTCCTGTGCTTTAGTAATCAAGGTTTTGTCAGGTTCAGAGGGGAATTCCACCCCTAATTGTGCTAGGGCATTTCTGCCTACAGAAATCGCGTCTAACATCTGACTCTGGGCTGTCAGTGCGCTAATTTTAATTTCATAAATTTTCACTTTATCGAGTATAGTTTGGGCGGATTGTAAAACCTGTTCTGCCTTTTGTTCCATATTCTCAAATTCACCATTCAAATAGGCTGATTCGGTAGCTACGATATAAAGATTGAGGGTTAGTTCATACTGACTTTCCCAACAGTTTTTGGTGAGGAGAGCAATCCCTGTTTGTACAAAATTTTGGGCTGCGGCATACGCGATCGAATTTCTAGCTTTCTGTGCTGCGGCTAAGTTAAGTCTGGCTAAGGCTTCCCTTTCCTCTGGTTGCATAATTAAATCTTGACCTAAATTTAACTGCCCGACAATATCAAACAGTTTTTCCCCTTTTTCTCTTTCTGATAAGTTTTGTTGCAGCAGTTTTCCAATATCGTAGTGTGTCTGCTTTTTTTCCGCTTCAGGAATTAATGAATAGGCGGCTTGTTGGACGCGATCGTGCAGAAAACGATAGGTTGGGTTAGCTGAAATGTTGAAGTCTTCATTACTATCAGATTGGGTAAATAATTTATAGATTTTAGTGGTGGGAATCACCAAACCTTCTTGTAAAGCTTGATCTAAAGCCGTCGCGGTACTTACCGGGGATTTCTCACTGACAATGGCTAAGGTATGCAAATCAAACTGTGCCCCAATACACGCGGCTAGTTTGAGCATTTCCTGAGTCTCATTTGCCAACTTTTTCAACTGCAATGCCATGAACTCTACCACATCATCGGTGAGTGCTAAAGCTTGAACTTGTGCCATATTACATTCCCAACCCCCTTGAATTCCCTCTTTACTCAGAGTGGGGATAAATTTAATTAACTTGTCATCATATAATGCTTTGAGAAACTGAGTGGCAAAAAAAGGATTACCTTGAGTTTTTTGATAGACTAATTTTGTTAAAGTCAAGGCCTGGGATAATTCACAATTCAGTGTATCTGCCACTAACCGATTAATATCAGCTTCTCTTAAGGCTGGCAAAGTAATTGTATTGACAGTTGCCCCCGTTTTGACCAGTTCATCTACTGTTAAGATAAAGGGATGTACGGGTGATACTTCATTATCGCGATAAGCCCCTAATATTAGTAGATATCCTGACTCTTCCATCAATAATTTTAGTAAATTTAGGGACGCGGAATCTGCCCACTGCAAGTCATCTAAAAATATGACTAAGGGATGCTCTTTACTGGTGAAAACTTTGACAAATTTTTGAAAGAGTAAATGAAAGCGATTTTGGGACGCGGTTCCTGATAATTCTGCGACGGGTGGCTGTTTACCGATGATCTTTTCTAATTCGGGAATTACGTCAATTAATACTTGTCCGTTGTCTCCGACTTCGGTTAATATTTTGGTTTTCCAGGTTTGTAATTGGGCATCTGATTCAGATAACAATTGCCCGATTAAGTCTCGGAAGGCTTGCACAAAGGCACTAAAGGGAATATTGCGTTGAAATTGGTCATATTTCCCTTTGATAAAATAACCCCGTTGCCGCACAATGGGTTTATGTACTTCGTTGACAACTGCGGTTTTCCCAATCCCTGAAAATCCCCCCACTAACATCATTTCGATCGTGCCATTGGCGACGCGATCGAAGGCATTTAATAGTTGATTTACTTCGTTTTCTCGGCCGTAAAGTTTTTCGGGGATGGTAAAGCGATCGCGTATGTCTCTTTCTCCTAGTGAAAATAGTTCGATCTTTCCGGTGGTTTCTAATTGAGTCAGACATTTTTCTAAATCATACTTTAGTCCCCATGCACTTTGATAGCGATTTTCCGCGTTTTTCGCCATCAACTTGCTGACTATTTGCGATAAAACTAGGGGAATTTCTGGCTGTATTTCCTCTATTGGTATCGGGGGTTTGGCCAGATGACAATGCACTAATTCCATAGGATCATTGCTGAAAAAGGGTAATTCGCCTGTGAGCATTTCATAAAAAGTGATCCCGAGGGAATAAAAATCACTCCGATAGTCGATCGCCCGATTCATGCGTCCAGTTTGTTCCGGTGATAAATAGGCGAGAGTTCCTTCTAAGACGTTAGGATTTTCTATTTCTTGCGTTTCTCTCGGTAGTAGGGAAGATATGCTAAAATCAATTAATTTTACCTGTTGATTATCAGGATTAATAATGATATTCGCGGGTTTAATATCTTTGTGAATGATGCGCTGATGGTAGAGAAAATCTAACGCGTTAGTAATTTGAATGGCTATCTTGAGAAATTCTCTAATTCTGGGTTGGTGATGTATTTGCTGATCTTGCCAGTGCTTGATTGTTTCTGTGAGAGAGACACCTCCTACGTCTTCTGTAATCAAAGCATAAGCATTTTTATATTTTACTAATTCTAAGGGTTTAATAATATTAGGATGATCAACATTTTTGGTAAGGGTATATTGGTTGTGAAAATGAACAATTTCACTAAAAGTTGGATATTCATTCCGTAGCGTTTTGATGATGACGGGATGTTGAGCAATGGTAGAAATGCCACGATAAACTAAGGTGTGATCGCTACTATAGATCAGATCAGTTATTTGATAATTAGGTAATATCATAAGTCTATGCTGAAGATTATTGAAAATGGCTTTTCCTTAAAATTAGGCAATGGGATTGCTCTGAAGACTATTATAATCCACAATTATAATTGACAACTGAAGTCTGGCTCGATTAATTTCACGATCGCGTCGTCAAAATCAGCCAAGCCAGCAAGGGCAAGCAAAAATGACAACCCTTGAGAACGATCAAGGGTTTGTCTACTTCTTGAATTGCTCAAAGATCGTAAATTTTCGTACCTTGATTAATCTCCTGTAAAGCCTCTAGGGGTAGGAGTACCTCTTCACCTTGATCAAGGCGTTAAGGCTCTAAAATAATCAGTGTCAATTTTTTCCCCAAACCTTCCTCAATCTGGCTGGTAAAATTCACGACTAAGGCACTAAGGCACTAAGAAATTTATCAATTACCAAAGATTAAGGAAGAGTTTGTTTTCTATCAATAAATGGGTAAGTTATAGCAATATTTTACGGAGAATACTGTCGCTAGTTGGCTCTTTCCGCTAATTCTAACCAACGTTCAGTTGCACTATCAATATGGTGACTCAATTCTGCTAAACGCTCTGATAGTTTCTGCACCTCAGTAAAGCCACTGGGAGGATTATGATAGAGCACTTTTTCTATTTCTTCTTTTTCTGCTTCCATCTGGGGAATTTTAATTTCTAGTGCTTCATATTCCCTTTTTTCTTTAAAGGAAAGTTTCCCTGTTTTAGTGCTAGTAGTGGATGAGGTGGAATCAGAGATGGGGGATTTCTCTTTTGAATTTTTGGCGGGAGATACTACGGGTTTATTTTCGGCGTTTTCTTCTTCTTTTTTATAATCTAAATATACGGAATAGTTACCCGGATAGAGGCGTAAATTACCACCGGATTCAAAGGCAAAAACCATGTCAATTGTGCGATCAAGAAAATAACGATCGTGGGATACTACAATTACACAGCCATTAAAATCTTCGAGATAGTCTTCTAATACGGCTAAGGTTTGCACATCTAAATCGTTTGTGGGTTCATCTAAAATTAGTAAATTGGGCGCACTCATTAATACTCTTAAGAGAAATAATCGCCGTCTTTCACCTCCAGAAAGTTTATGAATGGGTGCGTATTGTTGATTGGGTTCAAAGAGGAATCGTTCCAACATTTGGGAGGCAGTAATAATACTTCCATCGGCCGTTGTCACCAATTCTGCTACACTTTTCAGATATTCGATCACTCGTTGATTTTCGTTCATCTGTAGATCGTCTGAGTGTTGATCGAAATAGCCTATATGGATGGTTGAGCCCATTTCTACTGTACCGGAATCTGGCTGCACTCGTCCGGTAATGATATCCATTAGTGTTGATTTTCCGGCTCCGTTACTACCAATAATGCCAATGCGATCTTCAGGACTAAAATTGTAGGTAAAATCTTTAATCAGGACGCGATCGTTGTAGGCTTTACAGATATTTGTTAAGTCAATAACTTTCTTCCCTATACGACGGCCCGCGGTAGAAATCTCGACTTTTCCCTGTGCTTTTTTAAATTCCTTTTCTTGCATTTCGTGAATGCGATCAATCCGGGCTTTTTGCTTGGTGCTACGAGCTTTTGGCCCTTTTTTTAACCATTCTAATTCTCGCCGTAATACCCCTTTATATTTGCGTTGGGTACTACTGGCGGATTCCTCGGCTTCTGCCTTTTTTTCTAAGTAGTACGCGTAGTTACCTGAGTAGGCGTAGAGATCGGCGCGATCAATTTCCAGAATACGATTAGTAACGCGATCTAAAAAGTAGCGATCGTGGGTGATTAATAATAATGCACCTCGGTAACGATTCAAATAGTTTTGTAACCACTCAACGGAGAGTGCATCGAGGTGGTTTGTGGGTTCATCCATCAGTAAGACATCGGGTTCTGATAAGAGGGCACTGGCAAGGGCAATGCGTTTACGATAGCCACCAGAAAGGTCACTAATTTTGGCATCAAAGTCTTTAATTCCTAATTTACTGAGAATGACTTTGGCATTAGTTTCTAGTTCAAGAGCACCTATTTCTTCCATGCGTTGAAAGACGATAGAAAGACGAGCCATAAGTTTTTCTGTATCGCCATTTCCATGAGTTAATTTATCAGAAATTTCTTCATATTCGCGGACAATAGCCATTTGTTCACCGCGATCAGCAAAGATTTGTTCTAATACGGTATGGTTTTCATCTAAATCTGGTTGTTGAGGCAAGTAGGCAATTTTTGCTCCTGAATTAACCCAGATTTCGCCACCATCAATGGGTTCTAATCCGGCTATCATTTTGAGTAATGTGGATTTACCGGAGCCATTGGTTCCAATGAGGCCGACTTTATCGCCTTCATCGAGGCTAAAGCTGGCATCTTTTAGGATTTCTTTGATGCCGAAGTCTTTTTTAATTGAGCGGAGTGTAAAGAGTGTCATAAGTATAGGAAATCTACTGTTATCTATTTTAACGCGGTTTTGGCTCGGAATGTAGGGCGATGTACTGAATTGATTGAGGGAGCGATCGCGGCAACGGGGATACCTAAAAATTCGTTGAGCACCACAGGAGATTATCCTAGTAAAAATCAGAAAAAAGTACGATCGCGTCTCTTGTCAGTTTGGTTGAATTAGGAAGCCCAACCATTGCTTCTACTCAAACCGTCTTAGTTATTGCCGATCGCGCTTCTTCTCTTTCTCACCCCCAGTACCCGATCAGTCGCCTTTACCACAGAGCCATAAAAAGCAGAAAGAGAGTCTTTATGTATAGAGTATTTACCAGTTATCTAGTTTAACCTTATTGATAGGAATGTAGGATTGATTTAGGGAGCGCGATCGTGAGTAGGGGCTTGACATATTAAGGCTTTTTGGAGTAATTTACACTTACAATTGAACGTTACACGGCTGAACTAAGCCGTTAGATTCACAAACAAGGTAGCATTATAAACGTGACAAAAAGACCCATAGCTATAGATTTGTTTGCCGGTTGCGGTGGAATGTCCCTTGGATTAGAGGCGGCTGGCTTTGATGTGGCTGTAGCCGTTGAGTTCGACGCGATTCATTCATTAGTTCATCATTACAATTTCCCTTACTGTAAAACAATTTGCAAAGATGTTTCCAAGGTTTCAAGCTCAGAGATACTACAAGCTCTAGTTGAAAACGGTTACGGAAAAGAGATTGACTTAATTGCTGGCGGACCTCCTTGCCAAGGATTCTCGCACATGGGAAAGCGCCAGCTTGATGATCCGAGAAATTCATTGGTATTTGAGTATCAGAGAATCATATCTGAACTGAAACCAAAGTATTTTATTTTTGAGAATGTTCCGGGCATTACAACTGGACAGCACCGACAATTTTTGGCGGAATTGATTAGTCAATTTGAAATCATCGGCTATCGAATAGACCAACCTATAAAAATACTTGATGCCAGTGAGTTTGGAGCGCCGCAGAAAAGAAAGCGTTTGATTCTTATCGGTAGTAGAAACGATGTAACTCTTGCTAAATATCCTTTGCCCAGATATGGGCCAAATCTTTCTCAGTCGGAGGATTTATTTTCCGACAAGATATCTCCATTCAGAACTGTACATGACGCGATCAAGGATCTATCAACAATCGACGCGTACACGGACTATGACCCAGGAATAAACAAGAATAGGCTTAACTACAAAGGCTATCGACTTCAATACGCATTGAAACCGAGTGGGATTTTTTCAAAATGTCACACTAGAACAGTAGGCGATCTAGTTTTTGGTCATCTTGGTTCCGTGCATACACAACAGTCGATAGATCGTTTTTCTGATACTGAACCCGGAACAGTTGAGCCAAAAAGTCGATTTTTTAGGTTATCAAAGTTGGGTCTCTGTAACACTTTGCGCGCCGGAACTAATAGTGATAAAGGTGCTTTCACTGCCCCTAGACCAATTCACTACTCAAAACCTCGCTGCATAACAATAAGAGAAGCCGCGAGGCTACATACCTTTCCCGACTGGTTCCAATTTCATAGAACTATTTGGCATGGATTTAGAGAAATTGGAAATGCTGTCATACCTGCTTTATCTAAGGAGCTTGGAGATTCAATCATGCGGGCATTAGGCATTAATTCTCAAGAGCTAACTACGCGTGTCATGAATCAAGTTAAAGATGAAATTCTTAGTTACAAAATGTCGCAAGCCTGGGCATATTGGGGAATAGCAAAGGATATCCCGAAGCGCAAACATTTGGCTTAGAAATAGAAAATGTTGGACAAATAGAAATCGACGAGATTTATCTTGGGATCAGTAAAAAGGGCGCACATTATCTAATCCCCTGCCAAGCAAAATCACCTGGGGATAGGTTTGGCATTGTTCAAGTCATGCAGGATATTGAGTTTGGCAAACAACGCAACCCCAGTGCGCTACATCCCCAAAAAGCGCGATAGGGCTTTTTATTCAGGGTTTATTCAAGGACGCGATCGTTTCTATCAAATCTCTCATAGAACAGTATAATTAATACTTAGCCCCCAATCCTTTTCAGATTATGATAAAAGATGCCCTGATTCCCCTGCCTAATTCAGGCAGTATTACCAATGGTTAACGACAATAATCAGAAAACCTATACAGCCCGTGGTGTTGTCCAACATTATGCACAATTGAGAACACTACAGCCAGCAGAAGCAACAATTATTGAACTTCTGAAAAATCAATTAGTAACCATGAAAATGCTTGACATTGGCGTAGGAGGCGGACGCACAACCAAACATTTTTCTCAAGTAGTAGCAGAATATATAGGAATCGACTACTCTACTAATATGATTGCCGCGTGCCAAAAAAGATTTTCCGGCTCATCTCATCCTCCCGTTTTTGAAGTTTGTGATGCCAGGGATATGAGTAGATTTAGCGACAATTCCTTCGATTTTATTTTATTCAGCTTTAATGGTATTGATTATATTTCTCACACAGAGCGATTAAAGGTTTTTCAAGAAATTCACAGGGTAGGCAAGTCTGGAGGATATTTTTTCTTCTCAACTCATAATCTGATCGGTTTAGAAGGAGCCTTTAATTGGAGGGAACAAATAAGTTTTAACCCTCTGACAACCTATGTTAATTTAGTAATGTTAGCTTTCATGCACGGCTTCAATTTTCCGATTAACCTTAAACAGTTACAAGCTTCTGAATATGTAATTATTAAAGACGAATCACACAATTTTCGCTTAAATACCTATTATGTCCGACCTCAAGAACAGATCAAACAATTAGAATCTCATTTTAGTGATATTAAGATATATTCATGGAAAACTGGCAGAGAACTAACCAGTGAAAAAGAGATTAATTCTAATTTTGATATGTGGCTTTACTACCTGTGCATTATCAAATAATAGCTCAATGATTAAATTTGCCTTAATATTGACAATATTAGTAAGTTCAATAGTTTTAAATTTCCTTCTCTATAATCGAGATAAACAGTATTATATCGAACTTAATGATACCCGTTTAGAGCGGGTGGGATTGGGCAATTATCCCCTAGAAACTAACCAACGTAATAAAACTAATACAAATCAAACCCATATTTTGCCATCATCCGATGTCAATGGGTACGAGTTGATTAATCGTGGGATCGGCTCATCAACATCAGTACCAACAATTCAACTCAACGCTTTCAATATCACATCAGCGGCAGGGTTAGGCTACCCGACAGTTTATGGAGATGTCTATAGGGAAAATTTGTCGGGGATTTTTGTCACTTCCATCAGATTTAAGGCAAAATAAAGAGAAGTCAACACGATCGCGGCTATGTCTAAACCCAAAAAACATAATCTGAAATGGATCAAAGAAACCCTAGAGCTCAAAGAAGATCATAACTGGAAATCAAACCCCGGAAATCGGATCTTCGTGGCTGGGCGAGGCGCGTTGCGCTTTGATGTCCCCGAAAATTGGCATTTTGAACCCGATGAGAAGTCATTTCGCTTTCTCGATAACAAGCCACCAAAGGATGATGCTCGCTTAGAAGCTTCTTTTAATTTACTGCCCCCCGGCAACTGGCCGGATTTTCCCCTAGTTCCCCTATTAAGGCAAGTGGTTAAAGATGATGAGCGCAACCCCATTGAGACAGGGGAAATTATCCAATTTAAGCGCCAAACGGCTCGCGTTGTTTGGACTCAAATCAAATTTATTGATCCTCAAGAAAACCGCGAAGCTTATTCCCGAATTTGTATTGGGTTAGGCTCTGGAGTTCAATGTCTGATTACTTTTGAATACTGGGCTGATGATGCTGATCGCATGATTCCTGTATGGGATACGGTTATGGATTCCTTAGTGCTCGGTTTGTATATCCGCGATCCACGGACAGGATTTGCTTTTCCCGACTAAAGTTGACACTCTGGAATTTTATCCGATCGCGTTTTCTTAAATTCTCTCCCCATCTCCCCCTAGACATAAAAAATCAGTTATTTTATCAGAAAATATTACATTTGTCAACCCTTATATCAGACAAAGAAATAAATTAGGGGTTGGGCGCGATCGCGTTTTTTTAACCGCTCCTAAACGCAGAGGGATGCTGATAGATGAAGCGCGATCGTGGGTTTGGGTTAATTGATAATGGCGATCGTGCGGAATCTCTTTGTGCTAATATGAAGGGGCTTAAACATTATAGATTAAGAGCCTGTAACTAAAATGTCTTCAGTCATCACAGAAGATATTAAAATTACGCCCGGGTACTTAGTGGTAAGCCACCCATTGCAGAGCGTTGAGGACAATTAGAGGTGAGTGAGCAAATTAGTTTAATTAAATATGAGCAATGATGAATTGCGACAACAAATTTCAGAAATAGCTAGTCACTTTAAGCTGTTTGAATGTAAGGCTTGTGCTGTCAGGCTCCAAGAGTTTTTAATTCAAAGGGGTATTTCTGGAAAAAACGTAAAAATTTACACGGGCAGTGCCAAGGGAAAATATGGTAATATTTACCATGATGACCTCGGACAAAATATTGCTACGAATGGACGATATGAAGGGATTGCAGTGACAATAGATGGGGAGGAATTAATTTTTGATAATATCCATAATGAAGGAATTCCTAAACAAAAGTGGCTGGAAAAATTTTATTGTTTAGCTCTTGATCTGGGTGGTCAATTTGAGATTGTCGAAATTAAATTTTAGCTAAAAGGAAGTAAAAGGATGTTAGATTTGTATGATTTGCTAGGGAAAATTCAGCAAAGATCCTCTTTATACTTAGGGACGCGATCCCTGAGCCATCTCCATGTTTTCTTAGATGGCTATACTTTTGCCCGTCGTCAACTGGGCATCCCTCTAACAGAACAAGAAAAAAAGTTTGAGGAGTTTCAAGAATGGATAGAGACTCGATTTCACCAAGAATCGACTCAATCTTGGAGTCGGATTATTCTTTTTTATTCTGAGGATGAAGCCGATGCTCTAAAGCGTTTTTTTCATTTATTTGAAGAGTTTTTGAATTGTGAAAAATTGCCAAAAGACGATGAAACCAGTAATGGCGAAATCTCAGATCATCAATTGAATGTTACAGATAGAAAGAGTCTTGATAGTCTTGTAGCTGTCAATAATTGAGTCCGATATTGATCGGGATGGGAAATGCTGATCGCGCTTTCCTTTCACCTCCGGGCGCGATCGTGTTTTTTAACCGCTCCTAAACGCAGATGGATGCTGATAGATGAAGAGCGATCGTGAGGAAATCAATCTAACTTTAAGTGGAGTTTGAGAGCGACATCTACCAATTGCATCACTTCGGGGCTCAAATTTCCCACGGCATCCCCACCGAGGCGCTGTTTAGAAATTGTCCGTATTTGCTGCGCTTGCACTTTGGAAGGTTTGGGTAAACCACTATCCTCTGGATTGATTAAAACCTCGAAAGGGTAAACGCGAGTCACATTAGAAGTGATTGGTAGAATTGTAACTGTATTGGCGGCGTGGTTATTTGCATCGTTGCTTACGACTAGCACGGGACGGCGTTTATCCATTTCAGAGCCAACCGTGGGGCTAAGATTCCCATAGTAAATTTCACCACGTTTCATCTGTTAATCCATCGGCAACTGTTATATCCCAAGCGGAGTCAATTTCACTAGAGGCTTGTCGGTAAGCGGATTCTAGTTCTTGATTCCGCAATAATTCTAAAGCTAATTCAACTACTTGGGAGGGCGATTGACATCCTTTGGCAGTTTTATAGCTCTCCATAAATTGGACTAGCGATGTAGGTAAGAAAATTGAGATTTCTTGAGCTTGTGCCATCTGAGTAATTGTTAATTATAAATATTATTAGCCTATTATAGCACTAGGGCAACGAGCGAGTAAATTCTACTATTGATCGATCGCGCTTTCCTTTCACATCCGGGCGCGATCTTTTTTTTTAACCGCTCCTAAATGCTGATAGATGAAGCGCGATCGATACCAGGAGAGAAAAAGTTATTTTTTTGCTATAAATTCAGGAGAATGCGTAGTCTTTCTTCTACCATCATCAATGTTGTTGGAGAAACTGTACCCCACAGTTCCAAAAATCTTTCTCTACTGATTGATCGCACATCTTCACATTTAATGAAACTTCGCTGTCTAAGTCCTCCTTCTGGGGGATTAACTTCAAGGTGCCAGGGAATTGCTTTATCTTTGGATGTCACTGGCAGCACAACGACTAATCCCGACGCACCCTGATTGAATAAATCTACGGATACAACCAGACAGGGACGCGTTCCCGACTGCTCTCGCCCTCGTGTTGGGTTCAAGTCAATAAGCCATATATCACCGCGTGATGGTTTGGCTAATGTCATTCTAAATCATCCGTTAAAGTGATATCCCAAACTTCGCGTTCTTCCAGTTCTTCTTGCCAAGCTTCTGAGCGATCGCGTAAGGCAAGATAAGCTTGGTTGGCGGAGGTTAAAAACTGTTGCCTTCTGTATTGTTCGATTGCTTGTTCGAGGACAGTTGGGATTGTTTTTCCTGAGATGGCAGAGAGTTCAGCGAGGGCTTGATAAGATGAATTGGTGATTGTAACTGTAGAAGTTTGATCCATGTTACTTTTTTATTTACCTCGACGCGACGCCACTATTATATCTTTTTGCTGTACAATTGGGATAGTTACCATTTCTTTGACATGAAGAGTTGAATGCTTATGGATTTCCACACAGTGGTTTTGAGAAAAAGCGCAGGTTACTGGGTTGCTTTGTGTTTAGAAAATGGCCTGGTGGGTCAAGGAAATACACAAGAAAACGCGATCGCTCATCTCCAGGATGCGATTGAGAGTTTGGAAATGGTAGAAAACTCTGTAGAAGGTATTTATCAAGCACCAATTTCTGTTAAAGATTTACATGAATTTTTGATGGTAGCCAGTGCCGAGCCGATTTCTGAAGTTTTTGAATTGAGAGCCGTTTATGCCTAAAAATATTCCCTCTTTGAAACCAAGAGAGTTAATTAGGATTTTAGAGCGAGGCGGCTGTGCTTTTTACCGCGAAGGTAAAGGAGATCATTGTTTGTATAGTCGGGAAGTGGAAAATCATCGCCGTGTTGTGCCAATTGACATGGGAGCGGGAGAAATGTCTCCAGCTTACGTCTTGCGTATTTTTAGACAATTTGGTTTTACTGATGAAGAAATAAACCGTTTATTGCAGGAGTAAAGAAAGGTTCTAAGTTTTTTCTACGATGAATGAAGATCGATCGCGCTTTCCTTTCACATCCGGGCGCGATCGAGTTTTTTTCAACCGCTCCTAAACGCAGACAAACGCAGATGGATGCCGATGGATGAAGCCGTATCGTGAGGAAATCAATCTAACTTTAAGTGGAGTTTGAGAGCGACATCTACCAATTGCATCACTTCGGGGCTCAAATTTCCCACGGCATCCCCACCGAGGCGCTGTTTAGAAATTGTCCGTATTTGCTGCGCTTGCACTTTGGAAGGTTTGGGTAAACCACTATCCTCTGGATTGATTAAAACCTCGAAAGGGTAAACGCGAGTCACATTAGAAGTGATTGGTAGAATTGTAACTGTATTGGCGGCGTGGTTATTTGCATCGTTGCTTACGACTAGCACGGGACGGCGTTTATCCATTTCAGAGCCAACCGTGGGGCTAAGATTCCCATAGTAAATTTCACCACGTTTCATCTGTTAATCCATCGGCAACTGTTATATCCCAAGCGGAGTCAATTTCACTAGAGGCTTGTCGGTAAGCGGATTCTAGTTCTTGATTCCGCAATAATTCTAAAGCTAATTCAACTACTTGGGAGGGCGATTGACATCCTTTGGCAGTTTTATAGCTCTCCATAAATTGGACTAGCGATGTAGGTAAGAAAATTGAGATTTCTTGAGCTTGTGCCATCTGAGTAATTGTTAATTATAAATATTATTAGCCTATTATAGCACTAGGGCAACGAGCGAGTAAATTCTACTATTGATCGATCGCGCTTTCCTTTCACATCCGGGCGCGATCGTGTTTTTTTAACCGCTCCTAAACGCAGATGAACGCTGATAGATGCCGATGGATGAAGCGCGATCGCGCCTTGAGAATAAAAGGGCGATATCTTTTTATTTTTGGACTAAAATCGCCCCATCATTTAACGTACAGTTTCAGCTTGAATTTCTCGAATAATAGTTGAGATTTCTTCCGCGGAATCAAGGTGTCTCGCCAGAACTTGAGCCGTTTTGTCCAGTAAGCGTTCGGAAAAGACTTTAGCTAAGTCTTCCCGTAAACCTTGCCCTATATAAAACTTAAGCAATGCTTCTACAGACATATCTCGATTTTCCGCGATTTTCTGAAGTGATGCTAAAGTATCTATTGGGATGTTTAGGGATACTATTTCCGCTGTACGAGGTCGCAATTTTAATTTTATTTCTTCTTCAAAATTGTTCATATAATTTCCTTTCAATGCGGGTAGCAGGACGGGAAGAAATGATGCGTATTCGCAAGCGACGTTCTACATAAACAACCAGTAATAAGCGTTGAGTGCGGGAGTAACCCAGGATAAAGTTACGCGGTTCGTCATTGGCAGTTGCATCTCCCTCCTGATAGAATGGATCGAAGAAAACTTCTGCCGCTTCTTCAAAGCTAACGCCATGCTTTTCTAGGTTGATCTGGAATTTGTTTGCGTCCCATTCAAACTCAACACCTTGCAGTCTGTACACACTATCCATGCTTCGATATTAACATTATTTAGAGCAACCGTATCGCGCTTTCCTTCCCCAAGCCCGAAGGACTCCTGCCGTCGCCGCGCCTGCGGCTAATCGCGCCTTTTTTTATCACACTTTAACGTAGATATTTACAGAGAGGCGCGATCGCGTCCTCTTGATAAAAAATTATCATTAGGAAGAAGGACTGTTTTTTAACCGCTCCTTAACGCTCCTTAACGCAGATAAACGCTGATGGATGCCGATGGATGAAGGGTGATCGCGTATCTTGGGGAGAAGTGCGACCGCGTTTTGAGATTTAGGATAGGAAAGGCGCGATCGCGCTTTTTCTCCTGAGAGTAAGTAAATCGCGCTTTTTTTTACCACACTTTAACGTAGATATTCACACAGAGGCGCGATCGCGTCCTCTTGATAAAAAATTATCATTAGGAAGAAGGATCGTTTTTTTACCGCTCCTAAACGCAGATAAACGTTGATGATGCCGATGGATGAGGCGTGATCGCGCTCCTGAGATGGCAAACGTGATCGCGTTTTGAGATTTAGGATAGGAAAGGCGCGATCGTGCTTTCCTTTCACATCCGGGCGCGATCGTGTTTTTTTAACCGCTCCTAAACGCCGATGGATGCCGATGGATGAAGCGCGATCGTGTCAAATATAGCTGTAGGGGCAATCCCCCCGTGCTTGCCCCTCGACGAGACGAGGGCGGGCACGGGGGCACCGCCCCTACAGTAAAATCGAATTGACATCACAATGGATGAAGCGCGATCACGTCAAATATAGCTGTAGGGGCAATACCCCCGTGCTTGCCCCTCGACGAGACGAGGGCGGGCACGGGGGCACCGCCCCTACAGTAAAATCGAATTGACATCACAACTGAATTATCATGAAATACGACCCTGCTAAACATCATCGGCGTTCTATTCGCCTCAAGGGATATGATTATTCTCAAGCCGGAGCTTATTTTGTCACTATCTGCATTAATGGTGGTTTACATACATTAGGAGAAATCCGCAACAGCCAAATATATCTGAGCGAACCAGGATTGATGGTGCAAACTGTGTGGAATGAATTGCCATTGCATTATTCAGGTGTAGAAGTGGATGCTTTCGTATTAATGCCAGATCACTTTCACGGAATTATTATTTTGACACCAGACAATATTTCAGGAGATCGCCCTGATCAAGCCATGACACTAGCTGATGTGGTTCACCGCTTCAAATCACTGACAACTGCTAAATACCGACATGGTGTTGCCAACTTAGGTTGGACACCTTTTCCCCAAAAATTTTGGCAGCGAAATTATCACGAACACATTATTCGGGATGAGGAATCTTGGGAAAAAATTCGTCAATATATCCTCAACAATCCCATCGCGTGGGAAGAAGAACCTTTGCACCTAAAAAAATACCATCCCCAACCAGATTTGTAGGGGCGGTGCCCCCGTGCCCGCTCCCAAAAAAATACCACCCCTAACCGGATTTGTAGGGGCGGTGCCCCCGTGCCCGCCCCAAAAAAAATACCACCCCCAACCGAATTTGTAGGGGCTGCGCCCCCGTGCCCGCCCCCAAAAAAATACCATCCCCAACCAGATTTGTAGGGGCGGTGCCCCCGTGCCCGCTCCCAAAAAAATACCACCCCTAACCGGATTTGTAGGGGCGGTGCCCCCGTGCCCGCCCCATCTGGGTGTAAGGGAACCACAGAGCGATCGCGCTTTTTTAACCACAAATAGAGAGGGATGGAACAAGCACGATCGCGCTTTCCTTTCACATCCGGGCGCGATCGAGTTTTTTTTAACCGCTCCTTAACGCTCCTTAACGCTGATGGATGCTGATGGATGAAGCGCGATCGTGCTTTACAAAAAAAAACCGAAACGGTTCGGGATTGTCGGGGAATCGTTTTTTTTACCGCTCCTTAACTCAGACAAAGATTAAAAGAAGTTAAAAAAAGTCTATCATTTCGAGAGGTTTTCACCTGTTTGAATGATAGACCTTTACTCGGACATGATATTACGCAGAAACCGGTTTTTTTTACCCAAATACTTAGTTGAAACCCTCAATCTCGGTTAAAAAACCCGGTTTCTTTGGTGGAAGTGCGTAATTCCTGTCAAAGCTTAGACAAAGCGGAACGCTTGGCTGTTAAGGCTTAGAGAAGAATTCGTTTGAACAATGGCGATTAATTCGTTATGGCCATTCGCGATCTTAATAATCGCGGTTCCCGTGGGGAATCCCGCAGGAACATCACCCAGTACATAGGTACTCGGAGCGCCCTGAAGTTGAATCCGATCCAAATTGGGATTGAAGCCAACGATCAGAGCATAGTCATTCGCACCCAGGGTGACATTATTACCGCTATTGTAATAGGTCTGAGTCGAATCCCCCAAGATGAAGATATTGTTACCACTTCCGCCAATGAGCGTATCAATCTCATCCCGTCCTGGGTTAGTCGAACTCGTGTCAACACCCGTGAGAGTATCGTTCCCCTTATCGCCTTGGACGAGATCGTTACCGGTTCCGCCAAAGAGGACATCATCTCCTTTTCCTCCCGACAAAGTATCATCACCAGTGTTAC